>NZ_CDRUGZ020000018.1:0-128 GCF_977063395.2 Legionella nigrisilvae | reverse complement strand
CCCCCCCCCCCCCCCCCCCCCCCCCCCCCCCCCCCCCCCCCCCCCCCCCCCCCCCCCCCCCCCCCCCCCCCCCCCCCCCCCCCCCCCCCCCCCCCCCCCCCCCCCCCCCCCCCCCCCCCCCCCCCCCC
>NZ_CDRUGZ020000017.1:0-146 GCF_977063395.2 Legionella nigrisilvae | reverse complement strand
TGTATCTGGAGCTATGAACTGAAGTAGCTCAGATTATATGGTCAAGACAATCAGCCAATTAGTACAAGTTAGCTTCACACATTACTGCGCTTCCACACCTTGCCTATCAACGTTGTAGTCTTCAACGGGCTTCAAGGGAAAACTCA
>NZ_CDRUGZ020000016.1:0-147 GCF_977063395.2 Legionella nigrisilvae | reverse complement strand
ATGGGATCAGGTGGTTCCAAGACGCTATGGTCGCCAGGAAAACTGTTTATGCATAATGGGGGCTATTATACCCGAATTATGCTTTAGGTAAATAAAGAGGTGCACATTTTTTTGTAAGTGAGGTCAAAAACCTCACTTTAATACCTT
>NZ_CDRUGZ020000014.1:0-194 GCF_977063395.2 Legionella nigrisilvae | reverse complement strand
TTGACACTGAGAGTGAAATCAGTAGAATACGCAGCACGCCTTCGGGGCAGGTTCATTAAGAAGATAGAAGACAAACTGTGTGGGCACTTTGAAGAACCTTTGAGTGCTTAGAAGTAAATGAAGTAAAAGAAGCTGGTTTTAAACTAGCACAGGAATTGAACTGAAGAGTTTGATCCTGGCTCAGATTGAACGCT
>NZ_CDRUGZ020000013.1:0-255 GCF_977063395.2 Legionella nigrisilvae | reverse complement strand
AAGACTACAACGTTGATAGGCAAGGTGTGGAAGCGCAGTAATGTGTGAAGCTAACTTGTACTAATTGGCTGATTGTCTTGACCATATAATCTGAGCTACTTCATTTCATAGCTCCAGATACAAGTTTGAAGGTATTAAAGTGAGGTTTTTGACCTCACTTACAAAAAAATGTGCACCTCTTTATTTACCTAAAGCATAATTCGGGTATAATAGCCCCCATTATGCATAAACAGTTTTCCTGGCGACCATAGCGTC
>NZ_CDRUGZ020000012.1:0-255 GCF_977063395.2 Legionella nigrisilvae | reverse complement strand
TCCTTAGTTGCCAGCACGTAATGGTGGGAACTCTAAGGAGACTGCCGGTGACAAACCGGAGGAAGGCGGGGACGACGTCAAGTCATCATGGCCCTTACGGGTAGGGCTACACACGTGCTACAATGGGCGATACAGAGGGAAGCGAAGGGGTGACCTGGAGCTAATCTTAGAAAGTCGCTCGTAGTCCGGATTGGAGTCTGCAACTCGACTCCATGAAGTCGGAATCGCTAGTAATCGCGAATCAGCATGTCGCGG
>NZ_CDRUGZ020000011.1:0-1124438 GCF_977063395.2 Legionella nigrisilvae | reverse complement strand
TGAGTTTTCCCTTGAAGCCCGTTGAAGACTACAACGTTGATAGGCAAGGTGTGGAAGCGCAGTAATGTGTGAAGCTAACTTGTACTAATTGGCTGATTGTCTTGACCATATAATCTGAGCTACTTCATTTCATAGCTCCAGATACAAGTTTAAAAGTATTAAAGTGAGGTTCTTGACCTCACTTACAAAAAAATGTGCACCTCTTTATTTACCTAAAGCATAATTCGGGTATAATAGCCCCCATTATGCATAAACAGTTTTCCTGGCGACCATAGCGTCTTGGAACCACCTGATCCCATCTCGAACTCAGAAGTGAAACGAGACCGCGCCAATGATAGTGTGAGGTTTCCTCATGTGAAAGTAGGTCATCGCCAGGGTTTTATTCTTGAAAGCGGCTTTAAGCCGCTTTTTTTTTGCTAAAAATTTCAGAAACTACCAACTTATTATCTTTTTAAGCTCATTCGTTCCATTGAGCGTCTACACTTGTGATTCTCGGATAAAATTGTAGCCTTAATGAGTCTCACGATTTAATCCTTATCATTTTTTCAGAACTTCAACCTCAACCTCGATAAAAGATAGTTATCGAGATACACTGGATAAAACAAATATTTGAGTAGCTTATGAAAAAGAACAACTTCCTAATTTATGGCTCTTATGGATATACGGGTAACTTGATTGCGCAATTAAGTGTGCAGCAAGGATTAAAACCGATATTGGGAGGAAGAGATAAAAAGAAATTAGAACATCAAGCCTCCGCTTTAAATTTGGAATACCGAGTATTTGATGTGGATGATCTGGAACAAACCAAAAAAGGGCTCCACGATCTTATGGCTGTCATTCATTGTGCTGGACCATTCAAACATACTTACAAAAATATGGCACTGGCATGTCTTGATGTGAAGACTCACTACTTGGATATTACCGGCGAGGCCAGGGTAATAGAGGAACTGATGGCAATGAATGACCAAGCGCTTAGAAATGGGGTTATGTTACTTCCTGGTTCTGGGTTTGACGTGGTACCAAGTGACTGTTTGGCCGCTTACTTAAAACGTTGTTTGCCAGACGCAAACCGATTAGTACTTGCTATTGCATCATTTAACGGACATGCTGGTTTAAGTATCTCTCACGGTACAGCCAAAACAATGGTAGAAGATATCCCTGAAGGGAGTCTGATTCGAGATAATGGAGTTTTAAAAAAAGCTCCTTTTGGTTGGAAGAGCCATTTTTTTGATTTTGGTACTCCAAAGAAGATGTTATGTACCACGATTTCTTGGGGGGATTTAGCTTCAGCATGGTGGTCTACCCAAATTCCACATATAGAAACTTATATGGCTTTACCTAGAAAAGTGATTAAATTTAAAAATGTAATTAATTCATTTAAATGGCTTTTTAATTGTGCGCCAATTAAAAAGTATATAATACATAAAATCAATCAATTACCTGCTGGACCTACTGAAGAGCAAAGACAAAATTCAGTGGTCAAAATCTATGGTGAAGTAGTCAATAGTGCAGGGGATAAGTCTGCTGCCCTAATAACTACACCTAATGGTTATTCACTGACTGCTTTATCTACAGTACTAATTATGCAAAACGTTTTATCAGGAAATGCTCCAATTGGTTTTCAAACCCCCTCCACAGCGTATACCGAGGATTTAGTGATGAAAATTTCTGGAGTAACTCGAGTTAAAGTTCACTAATTGTTACTATTATCCATCTTTTATCTGGATAATAAGTCCATGGATATTGAAATGAATTTTAAAAAATATGTAGGGATAACAAATGAAAATTAATAAACGACTTATTGCTTTAGAAAATGGAATGGAAGATGTAAAGACAATCCAATTAGAACTGGCTGAAAAAAATACTCGCTTACAGCTTCTTATAGAGCAAATGGAAGAAGAGTTAGATAAACACGAGCAGACAATAATTAAAGAAGAGTCTGCAAAAGTAAATAATGCAGAATTGCTTAGAGCACATGGCCTTATGAAACAATCAAAGCAAGTGAACCTCCCAGAACCCAGGATCTCTCAACCTAGTCTTTAAATTTACATGACACCTCTATACTTTAGTTTTAGGAAGATAGAATGAGATATCAATCATACCGTTACTATGTTCCTAATTTATATTTTCCCAATGAAGTTTCAACTTAGGCGGTATAATTTAATCGGATTATCACGATGTTTTAAAGTGGCATCACCCACAAATTCACCCTTGAAGTCAGGTAGTTTCTTAATTGCATCTTCAGAGATGAGAATGTTTGTGTTGTATATTTTATTGAGTTGTTCTATATGAGCAGCAGAATTTACTACGTCTCCTATGATAGTATATTCCTGACGTTTTTTGGTCCCTATAGTGCCTGTTACTGCATCACCAAAATGTAGGCCAATTCCTAATTTTAGATTGGGTAGGTTACCTTTTTTTACTTCTTCTTCCGTGCGTTTTATAATCGCCAATGCTGCATTTACTGCATTAGCTACATCATTCCCACTGGATAACGGAGCACCAAATACCGCCATAAAACCATCCCCTAAAAATTTATTAATAATTCCTTTATTGTCATGAATGATTTTTACGATATATTTAAAAAGTTTATTGAGGTACTCCACAACTACCGCGGGTTCATTTTGTTCGGTAAAATGAGTAAAATTTCTTATATCCAAAAACATGACACAAACAGGGAGGTATTCGCTTGAATTGGCATCTTCTGATAACAACTTAGCTACAACTTCTGGAGAAACATGCTTGCCAAAAATCTCTTCAATTCGTTCCCGTTCCTCCTGAGCGTCAAATGCGGTAAGAAGCTGCTTTTTAATTTGCATGGTGACAAAACCAGTGACAATTCCTGCGATTAATATCATGAATCCACGCGCAGCAAAAGCGAACCATGCAACTAAATAGTAATCAATATTTTCGGTGTTAGTATAATTTAGTACGTAATAAGAAAGCCCCCCATATTCAAGAGCTCCAATCAATCCTGAAAATCGGCATATCCATTCATTCAGCGTTAATGACGAAAGAATGATGAAAAGAAAGTAAAGTAAGATAGGTGGCATTAAAAGCACATACACTGGTGTTTGAAATGTTGTAGCGATAATCAGCCCTAATGTTGGAACACTCATTTCAATAAACGCATTCATGTATCGAAGAACGATAGGCAAATTTTTCTTATGAACTATATGCCAACAAATAACTTTACGCATCATAAAAAAATAGAGTGCAACACACGCTAAATAGCTAGGTAAAAGCAAGGCGGAGATGTTCGCAATACGAAAAAATATTTCGGGGGAATGTATGATAAATGTTATCCACATGAGGGATAATAAACTGAAAATAGTAGCTAAAATTGTGGTTCTTAGTTTTTCGGTTTTTAATATTTCTGCTTCCAAAGGCGTTTGAGTCATTTCATCTTATCCCTATCTTTTCTTTTATTTTAGATGAAATTTTTACAAGTTTTTTCAGCGATTGGGTGGAAATGAAGTAGGCAACATCGCAGCATATATATTTAGAGTTTTGGGCCGTTGTAGTGGGCTAAACTTGGTTTTCTTAAGGGTTTTACCTGGCTCAGGAGTGATACCTTATAAGGATGCCAAATGTTTATCTTTGAGACGTACATAATGTTGTGCTGAGTATTCTAACATTTCAAGTTCCTGCTGGGTTAATTTTCTGATTGCCCTAGCAGGATTTCCAAGATATAGATAACCACTTTCGAGTACTTTTCCAGGTGAAACTAAAGAGCCCGCACCGACCATAACATGATGGGGTATATGTACAGCATCCAAAATTAATGCGCCCATCCCAATAAGACAAAAATCGTCAACGATACACCCATGTAATACCGCTTGATGCCCAATTGTAATTCCTTGGCCTAAAATTAGCGGTTGTCCTCCTGAAGAATAGGGACCATCATGAGTCACATGTAAAATTGCCCCATCTTGAATACTGCACGCATTACCTATTTTAATCGAGTTAACGTCCCCACGTAAAACAGCCATGGGCCAAACAGATACATCGTCCCCAAGGGACACATCCCCAATGAGAACTGATTTAGGATCAATGTATACTCTTTGTCCTAATGATGGAGATTTACCTTGAAAACTGCGAATAGAATCATTCATATTATTAAACCATAGTCACAAATTCTTCTGCACTTGTGGGATGAATGGCAACTGTATTATCAAAATCTTTTTTACAGGCACCCATCTTGACTGCCACCCCAAAGCCTTGCAGCATTTCATCCGCTGCTAAGCCAATGACATGCAACCCAATAATTTTTTCTTCTTTACCTAAGGTAACTAATTTCATCACGGTAGGTATCTTTTCTTCAGCAAATGCTTCAAACATTGGATTAAAACGAGTTTGATAGGTTTTAATTTGCTCTTTACCGTATTGTTCAATAGCCTCCTGCTCACTAAGACCAACTGTTCCAATGGGTGGGTGGCTAAAGATTACGGTGCTAATGTTCTCATAGTTCAGGCAAGCTTCGGGTTGTTGGCCAAATAAACGATCTGCTAAACGACGGCCTGCAGCAATTGCTACAGGAGTAAGGGCGGGGGCATTGGTTACATCACCTAGGGCATAGATCCCCTGAGTACTAGTGTTCTGGAAAGGATCGACCAAAATCAAACCTTGTGCATCAGTGGTAACATGTACTTTTTCCAGGTTTAGGCCAGAGGTTCTGGGTTTCCTTCCCACAGCAGCAATAATGACATCGATATCTTGAATTATCGAGCCACTACAACATACGATTGATTTTCTACCATCACTATGCAAGTTTATTTCTTTTGCCTTATGATTTGAGTGAATATGAATACCTTGTTGTTGCATAACCTCCATTAAGGTATCCCCTAGGATATTATCAAAGCGGGATAAAGGTCTTGTACCTCTCATTAATAGGTGTGTTTCACTTCCGAGCCCGTTTAATACGCCTGCCAGCTCGACTCCGATGTATCCACTCCCAATAATAGCTACTTTTTCCGGCTGTTTAGACAAAGCAAAGAAACCATCAGAGTCAATAACATGTTGAACGCCATGGATCGTGGGTAAGGACGGTTCGCCACCTGTTGCAATGATGATATGTTGTGCTTGATATTGCTCGTCATTTACTTGAATTGAGTGCGGATTGACAAAAGCCCCAGTACCTTGAATTAAAGTGATGTTGCATTGGGTAAAACGTTTTGCGTAATTTTCTCTGAGTCGCTCTATGTAGGCATTTCGTTTAATAACTAGAGTGTTCCAGTCAAGTTTTGTTGCGGTAAGAGAAAAGCCATATTCAGGCGCATGATGTATCATTTCATTAATCATGGACGCATTGAACATGATTTTTTTGGGGACACATCCTAAATTGACGCAGGTACCCCCTAAATAGCTTGGCTCTACTACAGCAACCTTGGCTCCATATTTGGCGGCTCGCACAGCACTGGCAATCCCGCCACTACCACCACCGAGAACAATAAGATCAAATTGTTTGTTTTTCATAGACAATTTTCGACAAATAAATTTATAGTATCAGGAACTGTCCAATCAACCAATATAAAATTCCCATTAAATATTTGCCTCATGGGAAATTTTTTTCCTAGTGTTTTTTTTGTTGCCTATTAACCGATTTTTATAAAAGAAGTAGTGCAAATACAGCGTTTCGATTCTGAATTATCTTTTGAACCATTTGTAATCAATTATTTCGGATCTCTTCCTTGAGCATGATCAGGATTAGGTTTTAGGAGATTTTGAGTTGCAACTGAGTCTTATTCGAGTTTTTTTGCAATAGGATTAGAGATTTGGTTAATGCACGAATGGAAAATTTTGAGAATTTGATTCAACAAGGTTATCGGAATTTTGTTTTATTAAATCTTCCCGATCTGTCGTTAACTCCAAGATTTAGGAAAAAAAGTACTAAGGAACAAGAAAATGCTGCCAAATGCTCGAAATATTTTAATAAACAATTGACAGCTAAAGTCCAGCAAGTTATTGAAAAATATAATTATTCAAATACTCCTTTGCATCTTTCAGTTTTTAATGTCAGTACGCAATTTGAAAAAATTTATACTCATTGCGAAGAGTATGGGTTCGATAAAATTAAATTAGCATCACCCTTTATTGAGTCGGAAGAATTTAAACAAAGTCAAAAAAATCTGATGCACCAAAAAGAACATATTTCTCCAGCGGATGGTTATATGTTTTGGGATGACATACATCCAACTATGGATACTCATACTTGGTTAGCAGTACAATTTAAAGAGGCATATAACGCGATTTTCCAATTTATTCCCCCGGAACCAGTAAAAAATGTTGTAAAGATGCAGAAGATGCCACACATCCATTTTCATCTGCACCTTATGCCCATTTGCCTGCGGAGGTAGTAAAGATAATAAATAATCTTCATCGAAGTGCCATCAGCTTAGAACAATCATTTTGTGCATCCCGTAGGAGCGACGTGAGTTTTAAAACAATTTATTTTTAATTTACAGTGCCAAAGTGGGAATTTACAGGAGATCGAGGCTTCTATTAAAGCATTTACCCAAGATACTGAAAATATGAAAATGATAAAACGCAATAGTTCATTTTTTGATTTTTTTGCATGTAAGAAAACAACTTATCCTGAAGATTATATAAGTGAACTAAGTAGAGTGGTTGCAGAAAATATGAAGCATAAGCAGCTCGTAATATGATTCAATATACATCCTTCCCGGGTACGTGCAGCGAAAACCCGGGATTTTGAGGCTCAATAGTTTCACTCGGTAAAGGAGTCGTTACTCAGTGCTTATTTTGAAGTTTACATCAACATTCCCACGAATTGCATTCGAATAAGGGCAAATTGTATGAGCTTCAGCTACTAATTTTTCTGCTTCTTTTTGATTTAAACCCTTAATGTGGGTATGCATTTCAACTCCAAGCTTATATCCTTTTTCTGGTGTGGGATACAAAGAGACTTGAGAGAGAATTGAGACATCTTGCAGAGGAATGTTCTGTAAACTGGCAACATGACGCATTGCACTCTCAAAGCATGCTGCATAACCTGCAGCAAATAATTCCTCTGGATTGGTACCACCGCCTTGACCACCTAATTCCTGGGGTTTGGCGAGGTCCAGCCTTAATAATCCGTCGGAGGTTTCTATATGACCATTACGGCCGCCGTGGGTTCGTGCTGTTGCAGTATATAAAGCTTTCATATTTTAGTCCTTTAATGATAACCGATCAAAGTTAGAGTCGATTGATGAATTTGTCAATCAGGAAACTTTATATATTTTTTTGCATTCTTGATTAGGTACCGTAGGACTTTTTACACCAATAAACGAACCTCTATCTAAATAATTACATACGTGTTCAGTATTTAACTTATTCAAACATTGAGATAGCGTCTGGTGGCAATGCGGAAAAATTGATCCATTAGAATTAAGCGCCTGATATTGTTGGTTGTTCCAACTGTTTGGATCACTTGTATAATAAGTAGTAAAATTTTTTATTTTTAAATTATTACCCAGGCTAAATATTTTCATCGCTGGGTAATTGTGATGAATACGGCTAACAGCTGGATTAGAATAAGCATATATATTACTTCCATCATTTAAATGGATTTTTCTAAATCCATCCATATGCGTATGAGAGGTAAGTAGAGTGATTTCACCGTATGATTTTTTATTGTTGTTTAATATGCTTATAAATTCTTGCAGATAAGGTTCATGCCAAATAGGCTCCCCCCGATATGAAGTTCCAGGTGGTTCATGCATAGCAATTAAAAGTTGTTTGGCGTGATGTTTTTTTAATTGTTGTTTCAGCCACGAAAGTTGAGTTAAAGCATCATGCTCCTGATTTGTATACTTTGAAAGAATAGGTGTTCTTGTCCATTGAGTTGCATTTAAGGCTATCAAAATAATTTCTTTATCCCCAGGGATTACATAACTCGAATAATATCCATCTTGATACATATGACTGTCATCTATAATTAATCCTTTACAGTGAGCACAAGCTCCATCCCAGTCCGTAGCAAAATTTAATGGAGAAACGCCATTTGATTCGAAGGGTTGGTAATTACCAAGTAAAGAGTCATTGTTCCCTGCAATGTAAAAAATAGGTTTCAGATCCTTATCGTTCTCATATAATTCATCAAATACAGTTTTTTCAAACTCACCTTTTTTAGGTGAATTAAATAAAGAGTGAGTGGGTAAATCACCTAAGCAAAGAATGAAGTCTACTTTTTTACTTAGTTTTTCATATTCCTTCATGGTAATTTTTAGAAATTCTGGCCCAGTATCCTCTCCATCACGAGATTGATTTGTACTGCCGTAATGAATATCACTAATTGTTAAAAAACTTGGGGCCGCATACAGAGAATGGACAAAGCAAAAAACCAGTAGAATAATTTGAACAAGTGAATTCAATTAAATCTCCATTGCTATTTACTAAAGAATATAATGTATATTAAATCATTTAGGTTGGGTCACGAAACTTATAGAATTAAGGTTTCTCAAGTTTCGTTGCGTGTCCCAATGATTCATTCCTAAGCCGCTTCGCGAATACTCCATACTCTTTGTATTTGATTGGGCATCTCTGGCGCTTGTATCCACAGTAAAGTAGGTCTACCCGAAGGATTAATCGGTAGTGTCTTAGAAGACAACATGACTGCAAAAGGATATTTTTTTACTACGGATTGCAATGTTGCCCATACTTTTCCAGGATCCGCTTGGTTATCGTTTACTATGAGTTCATTACCTCGATACACTATATTAACAGGTTGCCCTCTCAGCGCTGTTCGAATCGCAGACTCCAAACGTCTCCATCGGGCTTGATGTACTTTTTGTTTTTCAGCTTGGGTAGGATTTAATTGAAAACTAATGCGCTGGTGCGGTGAAAAAACTCGACTCAAACGACTACTTTCCGGGTTTTTCTGTAGAAAATAAGTAATAATTGCATCCAATACGGGTCGTCCTGGTCCGGAGGCTTTTCCTGGTTGCCTATTGACATACATTGCAAAAGCCAACGTATGACCATTGGCAGTATATAAATATCCTGAAAGACTATTTATTCCGGTCATGGTACCGGTTTTAGCCCGCACAAAACCTTGTTGGATAGGAATCCGAAATCTTTTTTGTAAGGTACCATCTCGTCCAGAAATAGGTAATGCGGAAATATATTCATAAGATAATGGAAAACGTTGGTATAGAAATTTTAAAAGTGAAATGGTTTGCTCAGGAGTTACTAAACTGTATCGTGATAAGCCCGATCCATCAGTAAAAATCGCATTCGAAAAATCGATTCCAGTCTGTGATTGTAAAAAATTTTTGATTAAAGGCTCGGCTCCTCGCCAGTTTACGGGTGCCCCTTTGAGCTTTTCAGCAGCATGCAAATAAAGGCTGTCTGCATAGAGGTTATCAGAGGGCTTTAACGTATCTGCCATCAATTGGGATACGGGTTTAGAGTGTTGGGTCGCAATTAACAAAGAACCTGCGGGAGTTTTGCCTAACTGTACTTGACCGTTCAGTTGTATATTGGCTTTTAGCAGTTGGTTTTTGATCATGGCTTGAGTGTACATTAAAGGGTTTTTTATAGCCAATTTTTGTTGTACGGCCCACTGTCCAACTCCGACACAACCACGAACTGTTAAATGATTGTCTTGATCTAAACTAAAACCTACACCACACCCTTGGGTGTTGGCTTTTGTTGTAGCCTGGTTATTTAAGGTGATAGCGCCACCACCGTCGTCTGCTTCCACGATCGCCGGATCTCCAGCCTGCGCCCCTGGATTTACAGTGACCGTCAAACGATTAGAGTCAACCATTACGGGGGCATTGGGAGCCCCATAACTGTAGGATAAATCGGATGTTAACCAACCTGGGGGATAAGGGGAAACTTCAGCAAAACTGCTATCTATGTACACGTTACCTTGGATGGTATGGATATTCCATTCTTTTAGCGAGTAAAGTAGCGTATTTAAATCATTACGGCTAAATGAAGGGTCTCCACTTAATTGCACATAAACATTACCCTGGAGTACACCTTGTTGTATGCTACCCGCACTTATATTCAATTGGTTTTTGAAGCGATAATCCGGCCCAAGAACCATCAAAGCAGCTGCTTCTGAAAAAAGCTTCATGTTACTTGCAGGGATATACAAACGCGCTGCATTCCGGCGATATAAGGTTTGGCCAGAAGTTAAGTCAAGAACGACAATTCCGAGATTAACATTCGGATTGATACGGTTAATTAGCTTATCTACTTCGCTTTGGATACTGGCACCCTGTGATAGTGCTGATAAGGCTAATAAAAACGCGCCAGTTAAGGTCCTTTTCATTGATATCGTTCCTTTTGCTTTATCACGTGTTGAATAAAAAATTGATAAGTTAGTTTAATCATATCTCAAGCCCAATCGCTCCAAAAGTCCTGCGAGAGTATCATTATCAAAAAATTTAACTTGTAACCATCCGCCATCGCCATGATCGTTTATTATTTGCACAGGCGCTCCCACTTGCTCTGCCAATAGAGCTTGTAATCGCTCAATGTCCCGATCTCTTTTAGCATTTTGGGGAGTTGAAAATTGTTTATTCTTTTGCGTTTTAACTGCTTGTTCCAACTGTCTCACTGACCATTCTTGCTCTATAGTCTGTTGGGCTAAATACTCTTGTTGGCCTGGATTTAATCCTACGAGAACTCGCGCATGCCCCAAAGATAAGGTTTTATCCCGAATTAAATTTTTTATTGATTCACTTAAACTGAGTAGACGAATAATATTGGCAATATGACTGCGCGATTTTCCTACTAAAGTAGCTATTTCATCTTGATGGTAGTGAAACTCATCAATCAAACGCCGATAAGCGCTTGCCTCTTCAATCAAATTTAAATCTTCTCGTTGAATGTTTTCAATTAGGGTGAGTGCGCATGCTTGTTTGTCACTATAATTTCCTATTAAACAGGGCACTGTGTGCAATCCTGCTATTTTTGCAGCACGCCATCGTCGTTCTCCAGCAATAATTTCATAACGCTGTTTTGCAATAGTTCGTACGATTAAGGGTTCAATCAAACCCTGAGAGGCAATTGATTGGGCGAGCTCTTTTAATGCGATGTCATTAAAATCTTGTCTGGGTTGATATTGCCCCGCTTGGATGTTTTCTATAGGGACGTGCTGAAATTCAACGTGCATCGAAAATAGTATTGGATAAGCTTGTCATAAATTGTTTCATATTTTCGTAGGAATGGAAATAGCATTCTGGGTAACATAACCGAGGTTTCGTTATGCTTTATACCCGGGTTATGCTTTTTTTACAGCAAGCCGTATATTATTGCTGAAATAGAGATGATACCCATTATCGTTGTAAATAAATTACTTACCACATGGGTGCGATATTTTTTCATTGCAGGAATTTTAGCTGTTGCATACATAGGCATAATAAACAACAGGATAGCAATAACTGGTCCACCTAGAGTCTCTATCATTTTTAAAATGTTGGGATTGATTGTTGCAACAATCCAGCAGGTAATGACCATAAAAATTTCTATGATTCGTTGTAACCTACAGGGACTTATCTTGTTTCCCGTTTGTTTTAGGAAATTGACAATAATACTGCTCAAACCTTCTTTAGCCCCTAAATAATGACCAAAAAACGATTTAGAAATTGCAATAAAAGCGATAATAGGGGCAATACAAGCAATGAGAGGAGTCTTAAAATGATTTGCAAGATAAGACAAAATCGAAATATTTTGTTGTTTTGCTTGTAGAAGGTCTTGAGGTGAGAGACTAAAAACACAACTGAATACAAAGAACATCACCGAAAAGACCATGAGTAGATGGCTGTAGCGCATGATCGAAAGGCTATTACTGTCTGCATCAATACCGTGTTCCTTTTTTTGATTAACCGCAAAAGAAGAAATAATAGGTGAGTGATTAAAAGAAAAAACCATTACCGGAATAACTAACCAGAGCGTCATTAACAATCCATGTCCCCCATTGGCATGTAAAGAGTTGCTTTGTTGCAAAATAGCACTATTCCAGTTGGGTATTAAATAAATAGACAAAAATAATAATGTTGTTGCAAAAGGAAAAACTAATAAGGACATTGATTTAACAATTATTTCTTGTCCAAAACGGACAATAGCCATGAGTCCCAGAATCAGGATTATGGCTAAAAGTGCTCTAGGTGGTGCGGACATACCTAACTGATTCACAATAAAACTTTCGGTAGTATTAGTTATTGCTACACTGTACATCAATAAAATGGGATAAATTGCAAAAAAATACAAGCCCGTCAATATCCTTCCTGCAAAACTACCGAAGTGCTCTTCAACCACCTCGGTAATGTCATTTTGGGTGGAAGAACCTGATAAGACAAAGCGGCATAGGGCGCGATGTGAAAAATAAGTCATAGGGAAGGCAAGGATGGCCATTATTATTAAGGGCCAGATCCCATTAAGTCCTGCATCTATGGGGAGGAAAAGGGTTCCGGCGCCGACTGCAGTACCGTAAAGACTTAACATCCATACGGTATCATGTTTTGTCCATGAAAACTTTTTACTAACTGCTAGGGGTGAACGTATTGCTGCAGCTTCATTTGACGACATTAAAAACATCCTTTATACCGAACACTGTGTTCAATATTAACACTGTGAAGCTAATATTTCAACAGGATCCGCCCCGGCACGGATGTTTCAATAATTAATATTCTAGTTTTGTTCCATAAAGCCTGTCTCCTGCATCACCTAAGCCTGGAATAATATAGCCTTTCTCGTTGAGTTGTTGGTCTATTGCAGCCGTGTAAATGGGAATCTCTGGATGCTCTTCATGAAATGCTGCAATGCCTTCAGGTGAGGCGAGCAGACAGAGAAATTTAATCGATTTAGGCTCGATTGCTTTAATTTCTTTAACCGCAGCGATGGCAGAATTTCCCGTAGCTAACATGGGATCAACTACAATCACATCACGATTTCGGGTATGTTCTGGAAGTTTAATATAATATTCAATTGCTTCAAGGGTTTTAGGGTCCCGATACAAACCAATATGGCCGATTCGTGCGGTAGGCACAAGTTGCAACATCCCATCGACTAATCCATTACCCGCACGCAATATGGATACAAAAACTAATTTTTTTCCTTTTAAAACAGGGGATTTCATTGTCGCTAAAGGTGTTTCAATTTCCTCATATTCCATTTCTAAATCACGAGTAACCTCATAAGCGAGCAACATGCTAATCTCATGCATTAGAGTACGAAATTTGACGGTGCTGGTATCTTTTCGGCGCATAATTGTTAATTTATGCTGAATTAATGGATGGTTCACTACAACTACCTGTTGATCGTTCATTTTAACTCCAAACTGCGGTTTAGGTGAAAAATTATAGCCTGGTGAAGCGAAGCGGAAAGCGGGAAACATGGTGTTAGAAATCCCGTTTACGACGTTGTCCTTAACCAGGCTACTTAGCCAAGCTAGAAACGGTCTTAAATTTAAAATACGGTACCGTCACTAATGATTTGAATAGGGGGGGTACCTTGGGGTCGTTTTTGTTTCGCAATCCGCCGTCCGGCTTCCCAAGTTCCTCCTTGCAAAATTTTAGCCAAGGGCAGCTCGTGCGCACTCTTTTGCAATTTTTTTCTGATTAAAGCAGCTAATTCATCTAAAAGTGAAACCGTTAATGCACGCCACTCCACAATTATTTCTGAATCAGGGGGCAGTGCATTTTTTAGAATTTCTTGGTTTTTAAATTGCAGTACACTACAATCTATAAGCAATCCACCATTTCGATATTCTGGTAAACCTGTGAGCTCTTCCAGATGAGTTACTGTAATTCCTGCTTGTTCTAAGGGTTCAATTAAGGAATAAGTAAGCCACTGAGATAATTTATGAAATGGAATATAACCCGATCCAGGTTCATTTGTTTTTAGAGGATTATATTCCCAGACGTCTCCAAGGGGTATTCCCTCAAATGAAAGTCTGGCCGGCCATATTTCGTTGAATGTATTGAGTACTTCCTGAAAAATTTGCGTGGCTGTAACTTTGTTATTTACTGCCAAGGAGCTTATATAAGTATAAAAATCACCCAAGCGGTTTTCTTTTCCAAAATGATATTGATCGTGTTGGATTAACCTGCCCAGTCGATTGAGAAGAGCAACTCTTCCGGTAAGACCTTCAAGAGGATTGTCGGGAGTCACTTGAAATCCATGCCGGAGTGCCTCTTCACCAAAAGCCAATAACCGCTCTGCATCTATTCTCAACGGTTCAGTTGGGATGGCACTAAAAACACCCTCTTGGTAAAGAGATAAGCTGGCTAAGGCTAAGCCTTCAGATCGTGAATATTCTATACCTGTCCCAGGCTCCTTGAAGCGCCAATGTTGACCGGCACCAGCATCTAAAAATACACTGATGATAACCAGTTCATAAAGAATTTTTCCTTGTTGTTCTGCAGGAAGGATATTCATGTGTTCCTGCATTTTTTTTATTCGATCAATCCCACCAGCTTCAAAATGACGCCAACGACTGTGATAAGGAATATCAAGATTTGGATAATTATCTTGAATTACTTCAATAACAAAGGAGGCTGTGCTGGTCATTTTTTCAGGATCTAAAACAAAATAAACTGATTTATCTTGCTTTACGCGATCCAAAATAGCTTGTGAGCGCACACGTATAGTACGTGGATCCTTTAACGTAGCTATTACTTGGGCAGTTTCATGTACATTACTCATTAAGGTCACGTCCTTTAGTTCTTGCTAATTCATTTATGTCCACAATTCGATCGGGTGAATAGTAACCCGCTGCACGTTTAGCATTCATTTCTACTTGTGCATCAAGGGGAATGAGCTCATCGGGAATCGATACCCGTTCTACTACCTGAATTCCCGATTTAAGTAATGCATCATATTTCATATTGGACATGGAAACGAAACGGTGGATCTTGGTAATCCCTAGCCAATGCAAAATATCAGACATTAATTCTTGAAAACGCATGTCTTGAACTCCCGCAACACATTCTGTTCTTTCAAAGTATTTTGCAGCTGTATCGCCACCTTTCTGTCTCTTGCGGGCGTTATAAACTAAAAACTTGGTTACTTCACCGAGTGCTCTTCCTTCTTTTCGGTTATAAACAATCAAACCGCCTCCTCCCTTTTGTGCGGATTCAATAGACAGTTCGATTCCATGTACTAAATATGGCCTACAGGTGCAAATATCCGATCCAAATACATCAGAACCATTGCATTCATCATGAATACGACATGTAAGCTCAATTTTGGGATCGTGGATGGTGGTTACATCACCAAAAAAATAGGCAGTCATACCACCTATTGGAGGTAAAAAAACATCATAATCAGAACGTGTTACCAACTCAGGAAACATCCCAGCTGTTTGCTCAAATAGAGTACGACGCAAAAGTGATTCTGAAACCCCAAAGCGTTCCGCGATTCCGGGTAAATACCACACGGGTTCTAGCGCGACTTTAGTTACGGCTACATCTCCAGATTCTTTTAATATTTTTCCATCCGGTTTAAGCCGACCTTTTTGAATGGCTGTATGCAATTCTGGAATATTAATATGAGCTTTGGTCACGGCTATTGTAGGCCGAATGTCATATCCTGCCTGAATTTCTTCTGCGAAAACACTAGCTACAAGATGCCCCCAGGGATCAAGTGAGACGATTTTCTGAGTATCACTCCATTGAGGATGAGGACCTATATCAACCGGAGGTGTGGTATCAGTAAGATCGGGAACATGCTCAGGGTCTAATACTCCAGCAGCAACAGCCAGCGCTCGATAAACTGAATATGAGCCAGAATGAGTACCCACTGCATTGCGATTTTTTATATTAGTGAGGGAGGCTATTACCGGACCACGTTCTTTCGGATTTTCCGCGCCCCATTTTATTCTTAATGGTGCAGCAGTATGTCCGGATGGATGTGAGGATAAAACAATATGTCCTTTGGATTTTTTTTTGGACTCATCTTGAACCATAGTACTAATCCTTTAAAGATACCTACTTTATAAATTATCATAACAGAAGAAATTAATTGGTAGAAAGTACTATTTTCCATATCGAATAGAGAAACTTGGGTCATTGTACTGGGTTAATATTCTCGTTATTATGGTTCGTTTTTTATTAATCACTAGAAATAACACTAAAAGTTCGCTTCGGTTTTTGTTTCGCTATACCGAAATACAATTTTTTTATTTTAATGTGAAACAATTATTGTTAGGGAATACAACATTATGACTACTTTAATTCTTTGCTTGTTCATTGCAATATTATTGCCTTATCTTCTCAAGATTGTGGTTGCTAATTTCATGCAAAAAGAAGGGAAATACGATAATCATTATCCAAGGGCTCAACAAGCAAGATTACAAGGGATGGGAGCACGAGCTGTTGCTGCTCATCAAAATAGTTTTGAATCATTACTCGTATTTGCTACTGCTGCATTAACCGCAATGGCGACTAATCATATCGGCACAACAATTCAAATTTTGGCGATTATTTATATTATCTCCCGTTTTATTTATTGTTATTTTTATTTAATGGATATGGCTTCGTTAAGATCAGCCATCTGGTTCATTGGTTTTGTTTCTTGCTTGATTATTTTGGGACTATGCCTGGTGTGATTTGTTATACTATGAGCTTCATTGGCGTAGGTGTCATTAATTAAGAAGGTAAAAGGGTTTTTTGATGCACAAAGAAAATGATGTTCAGCCGGTTTCGTTACACCCATTACTGGTTTTTGTTGTATTAATGCTTATGATACTGATGCAAATGACAACGGATCAGTATATTCCCTCATTACCCGCAATTACCAAGATATTTAACAGTAATGAAGCATCCATACAATTAACGTTATCTCTTTTTATGCTTGGCTTGAGCATTTCCCATGTATTTTATGGTCCTTTATCCGACAAAATTGGTCGTAAACCACCGCTTATGTTTGGAGTAGGTCTCAGTATTTTAGGCAGTTTAATTTGTTTTCTTGCACCTTCAGTTTTGGTCTTAATTATTGGTCGTTTTATTCAGGGATTTGGTATTGGGTGTTGTGGTTCAGTAGGCCGTTCTTTAGTCCGTGATCTCTTTACTGATAGAGTCTTATCTAAAATTGGTTCTTATGTGGGTATTGTAAGTGTTTTTATTATGGTTGCTTCTCCGGTTCTTGGAGGCTATATCCAGGAACATTTTGGATGGCGTATTAATTTTTTATTTTTGTTAGTATTCGGTGTTATTATATGGATTATAGCTTTATGTACTCTTCCCGAAACAAATAAAAATCTTAATCCGGATGCAACTAAATTAAGAGTAATGCGCGACAATTATTTTACTTTATTAAAATCGAAAGTTTTTTTAGGTTATGCATTGTGTGCTTGTCTTGCTTCTGCCGGTTTAATTGGTTATCTCGCGATCGCTCCTTTCCTATTCCAGGATACCTTAGGACTTAGCCCTGTAGAGTTTGGTCAATTGACAATATTTATTGCCGGCGCAATTTGTGTGAGCGGAATAATTAATAGTCAAATGGTGATGAAAAAAGGGGTCTCCTATATGGTATGTATCGGAATTATCTTTATGATATTAGGCGGTTCTACCATGTTATGTTTGTCCCTTATAGGATTGGAGAACGTACTTTCCATTATGATTCCTGTGTCTTTGTTTAGCATAGGAATGGGATTTACTTTTATCAATGCATTTGCTGGAGCGTTCCATCCATTCCCTCATATGGCGGGAACTGTGGGTGCTTTATATGCATGCATGCAAGACTTAAGTTCTGCATTGTCTAGCGGCCTAATCGCTTTAGGTGAATGGTATGGCCAATTCTCATTAGCGATAATTTTACTTATCTTAGGATTAGGTTCTTTCGCTTCGTGGTATTATCTGGCCTCCCAAGAACATTAAGAGAGGTTGTTTATGAAAATTACTGAGAACGAATTAAAAAATATTATAGCCAAGCTTTCAGGGGCTAAAGCAGAAGAAATTCATGACGATACTGCATTAATAGAAGATTTACATTTAGACTCATTGAAAATAGTAGAGTTACTGGCCATTCTTAGCGAAGAATATAATTTAGCAGTGACTGAAGAAGATGCAATGAATTTTCATACCTATAAAGATTTATTCGATTTTACTCAGGCGTAACCTTTTGGTGAGTAGCATTCCGAACTAGGTTAGGTTACTCCAAATTATAATACGTCGTCACTATTGATACCCGGGTTATGGCGATGCCTTCACCCAGGTGTATCATTTAGGGCTTTAGAATTGCACCTAAGGTGTTTTCCTCACTCTGCTTCATAAAATAGACGAGTAGCATGCAAACGGCCACCATTCCTACAAAAGCTGCTCCTTTAAAAAAAGAAAGATTTTGGGTTGGGGATCCTGATTTTGACGGTGCTTTTTCTCCCGATGTCTTACCAATTTTATACCACTCATGCTCGGGGGAGAATAATATAGAATTGGGTTCAATTTTTTTATAGCGGTCAAGTAAGTTATGCAATTGCTCTTTGTGTTGTTTTTCATAAATCGCAGCATCTACTTTATCGAGCAGAGTATTGCTTTTTTGAGATTCTGAGTCTTCTAAAAACTCACTACATTTTTGATGTAGCTCACGAATGGGTTTCGCAAATTCCTCTTTGCTGTATCGTGTAAGCGCATTACGTTTTAAGATTGGAAGGGCATGTTGTAGACTTTTTTCTTCCAATTCTATAGAAGGATCTGTAACTAATTTTATAGCAAGGTCCAGAATGTAAAAAGCAATTGCAACACTATCATATTCAGTTTGTTTTTGTATTTCTGTTACTGGTTTTGAGGAAGTAGAATAGGGAATGTTTGCTGAGCCAGCGATCTTTTTTAATTGTTTGATTTGCTCATTGACTCGTCCCATCAAGGGCGTATGAATATTGTTTTCATCGAGGAGCCAGCCTGCATATCCTCGCAGATGCTCTTGTTCAAGATAAAATTTAACTTGCTCAAATATTGAGGAAAATAATTCGGAAGAAATAGGTTTATCTTTACTTGCGTGTTCCATTTCATCCATAAGTTGCCCCGCAAAATTAAGCAGCTCATTTACTTCTTGAAAAACAAGTTGTCCATTAAGACGAGCATCGGGGCCTATTCCTATTTTTGGTAAAGCAACGTATTTTTTAATTTGAATATCAATTAGTGGACATAGAAATTCGAATAATTCTTTTTGACTTTTCATAGTTCTTCCATTCTGAATATAGTGAGATAGATTATCTGATGACTTTAATGAACGCAATAAAGCAAGCGTGATCTAATTTCCTTAAAGAGATATATACTAAAAAGATGAAGGTGTAGTTTCGCCAGGAATAACATGGAAACAAATCGTGGATTATCCGTAACGACTCAGTCATTGCAGGTTATAGAAAGCATCAATCACTTCCATCAACAAGTCTTGGGAGCAGGAAAGGAACCACATTTTATTTTAGAGGCGGTCAAAACTAATCCGGATAATTTGCTTCTCCAAGTTTATACGGCTGCATTTTATCTTTATGGCCAAACTGATCCCGCAACTGCTTTAGCAAAAAAGCATTTAGAGCATGCTGAAAAATTATTGTCTTCGGTTAGTTTAAGAGAAAAATTAACCTATCAAGCAGTTAAAGCCTGGATGAATTTAGAGTATGAAACAGCTATAACTATATTCGCGGCATTAACTGCTTTATATCCGCGCGATACTTTAGCCGCGAAGTTTGCTGAATGGTTATTTTATTGTTCAGGACAAGCGTACAATGCCCATCACTATTTGAAATTCTGTGAACAAATAGCTACTCATAATCAGGATGAATCCCACTTTTTAGCGATGCATTCTTTTGCAGCCGAATTATCAGGTCACTTAACAGACGCGCAACGTCTTGCGGAGCAGGCTTTGACTCTCCAACCGCTTACCCCATGGGCACACCATACTTTGGGTCATATCTATCTCAACACAAAAAATAGTGCAAAAGGTATAGCCTCTTTAGAAACATTTCGAGAGAGCTGGGAGCAGATTTCAACTCTTCTTCGTGGACATAACAGTTGGCATTTGGCTTTATTTTATCTGGCGTTACGACAAGTAGATAAGGTGATGGACTTATATCCTGTTATTTTTGGTACTTCTCCCGACATCATTACCGAGCAAATAGATGCTATTTCACTATTATGGCGGCTCGATATGGCAGGATTGCCGCAACTCGATCAGTTTAAGATCGTGGCTAATTATTTGGATAACAACCCTTTTACTCACTACACCGGTTTTAATACGGTTCATTATGTATATTGTCTTGCACGCTTGGGTCAGGAAGATGCGGTTCAGAGATCTATGGTATCAATTGAAAATTATGCTAAAGCCTTGCCTCAAGGCTATAACCAATCGCTTTGGCTTTCTGTTATTTTGCCTTTAAGTAAAGGAATTCATGCGTTTGTGAATAATGATTTCAAATTGGCTTATGATTGGATGACTCCCTGCATCTCCAGACGCACAGAAATCGGTGGCAGTGATGCCCAGTCAGAAATTATTGCGCAGACTTATTTACTTTGCTTGGTACATACCAAGAAAAATAATGCGGCAAAGGAGTTTTTTAATTTCCATTTGGCGCACTATCAAGGAACACCTCTGGCTGAATTTTGGTTTGACTCGCAGGTAAGTTTTTAAATGGGAGCCGGAGGAGGCGAAGCAGAATGCCCGCCACCTTAGATGACTTCTAAAAGAGCACACGCTGCAATCCCACCGCCACCTGCTGCAACGAGTAATACTTTGTCTTTTGCTTTAATGGGTGCTTGTTCGCGAAGATAATTCAGAGCAATACCTACACTTGAACCCGAAGTATTACCCGTTTCTTCTACCGTTTTGATGATGCGTTCCTCAGGAAAGCCTAATTGTTTGGCAACAGATAAAACTAAATTTTTATTGCCTTGGTGTGGAACCAACCATTGAATATCCGCGCTAGTTAGGTTTAATGACTTCAAGAATTCTTCGGCTCCATCAACCATTCCATGTACCGCTTTAACAAATAGTGCGGTATTTTCTTTAATTGTGATGTAAAACAATTCGGGATTGGTACAATTTGCTGCGGGTAACCGTGAACCTCCGGCAGGTGTGGATACCGTATCACTGACTTCTCCATCAGCAAATAAAGCAGAAGCAAGATAACGAAACTCTGCATGTTCCTCATCGGTAGATACTACACAAGCAGCTGCGCCATCGCCAAAAAGAACGCTTGTAGCGAAATTATTTTTATTTAAAAACTTAGAGCGAATTTCACTGGCGATTAATAAAATGGACCCCTTGGTTGCCTGAGTAATAGCAGCGCTTGTATGCAAACCAACAACAAAGCCCGCACAGGCGGCTCCTATATCGAAAGCACCGGTATTTTTCAATCCAAGTCGGTGTTGCACTAGAGGGCTGGTTGGCGGTGCAAGATAATCTCCAGATATAGTGGCCAAAATAATTTGGTTGATTTTATTTTTCTCTGCAGGTTTTGCAGCGAATAATTGTTCTGCTGCAAGGATTGCCAAATCACTACATGCCTGATCTTCATTAGCCCAGCGTCTATTTCTAATTCCTGTCGAGAAACTAACCAGGGTTGGACTTTGCGTGCTATTCATCCAATTAAGCACTTCTTGATTGCTCATAACCTTTTCGGGCAATGCAATAAAGGGACCTTTAAGATATATGTTTTGTTCGGCGCGTAATAAATTCATGGTAGCCTCTCGCTGTGGAATAGATATAAATTCATGATGATAATATTCCCTCGGAACGCATTAGAGGTAAACCACCGCTTACAGTGATCACAGATCCCGTCATAAATGAGGTTTTAGATAATAAAGGATCCAGGGCTTCCGCGACTTGCGTTGTTTCCCCCATCATGCCTTGAGGAATAATTTGCGCCATTTTTTCTTGATAGGCAGGTCTTTTCCAGAATTGCTCGGTTCTTGAGGTCTTAATCAAACCCACCCGTACAATATTGGATAAAATATTATTGGCACTGTAATCTACGGCAAGATTTAAAAACAATCCTTCAAGGGCTGCTTTGGTCGCACAATAAGCCCCATAACGACTAGTTCCAGTAATTGCAGAAAGACTGGAAATTAGAATCAATCGTCCGAATTTATTGGCTAGTAAAGCGGGTAATAACTGATGAATCAACCAAATATTACCATGCAAATTATCATTGATGTAGGTTCGTAATGCAGGATAAGATAATGCATGTAATTTACGTAACTGACTCACACGCGTAAATGCATTAAGAATGATTCCATCTAAAGGTTCCTGCAATATATTATGCAGATCTTCTTTACTTTCCTCCGGATTGGAAAAATTATATACTACACCGCTGACCTGCATGTCCTGTTGTTTGTAATGCTCTAATGTGTTGTTCAGACTTTCCTTACTTGAACAGGTGATGATGATCTGATCACCTAACTGCAGTCGTCGTTTGGCTATAGCTTGTGCGATATCCGAAGAGCCGCCTGTAATCAAAATATTCATTTTGCCCCCAGCTCGATTAGATATTTTTCTATACTATCAATCGATTCATAATGTTCTTTGATTAAGGGAATAACTGGAATTTTAATTTGAAATTCTCGTTCCAACTCGATGATGACTAAGGCTAACATTAGGCTATCTAAGCCTCCATGTTCTAGGGGAGCAGATGAATCTTGAGGTAGATTACTAAGGCCAATTTTCGCTAATGTATTGCGAATTCGTTCAGTGAGCATGGATTTTTTCCTTCTGACTTAAAAGTAGGGTTTTTCTATCAAGCTTCCCATTTGGGTTACGGGGCAATTTTTTTAATAAGTGCACCGTAATTGGAAGTTTTCTAGGTAAAAAATGTTGTTTTATTTGTTCGGAGAGCATTTGTTCTGTTGTAGTGGCGCTGAAGTTATCTTGTTCTAGACATGCAACTAAACGGAGGCCATATAACTCATCCTCTAAAGGGACGACAATGACTTCCTTAATTCCTTTAATTTGGCAAATTTTATGTTCTATATCAATTAAATTAACTTTTTCACCAGCTATATTGACGATATGATCCAAGCGTCCTTTGATTGCTACTAACCCGGAGGCTAATTTCTCTGCTAAATCTCCAGTAAAAAACCAACCGTCCTGGATCCGGGAGGGTTTTTCTTCTCCCAGATAGCCTAACATAAGTTGGCTTCCTTTAATGAGTAATTCATTATCTTCTGACAAACGGATTTGCCAATCGCCTACCGGATAACCAGCAAAGTCTTCAAGAAATAACGGATCTTTGCTGGAATAAGCTAATACGCGAGGAGCCGCTTCAGTTAAACCATAATTATTATAAATTGTCGCTTTAGGAAAGGTTTGGATCAAACTTTGACGCAACGTAATGTTCAAGGGAGCTCCAGCGGAGACGATCTTTTTTATTTTTGCTGCGCTTTCCGGGAACAGTGCCGCCATTTTGTGAATCGCAACCCAATGAGAGGGAACGCCGCTCCACATTTGAGGAACAGTGGATGTTTCTAATAACGTTTTAATTTCCGTAAATTGGTTAATTAATTGGGTCTTTATTCCAGCGATTAATCCAGGAAGCAATTGGCCCAGTAAGCCAAAAGAGTATGACAAAGGTAAAAATAATAATTGATCCTCTACTCTTGAAAATTCAAGCGCATTAATCACTGCCTTACAATTTGCAGTAATATTTTTTAGTGAAAGTTGCACCGCTTTCATTTGACCAGTACTTCCCGAGGTAAAGAGAATTAAAGCGAGCTCCGGATGATGTTTGATGTGATTATTTTCATGAATTTCTAGAAGCGTTCCTTCTTCATCAACCATCATGTGAGTGCCTAAAATTTGCTGTTTTTCCTCTCCTGACTCTTGGGGAGCAAACAGTGCTACTGGTTTTCCAAGGTTAAAAGCTGCTAACAGCTGAATTACAAATGAAGGCTGAGGTATTGCATGTAAAACCAATATTCCTTGAGGTAATTTTTCCAGCTGTAACGACATATGTTGGATGGCTGTGTCAAGTTCAGCAAAACTTAGCTGCTGATGTTCGAAGCTTAATGCAATTCGAGTCGGCGCGTTCTGAGAGAGAAATTTCATGAGCTAATCCTCAACCTTATTTAATCGCCAACTAGCGATTATAGGTAATGTTTTATCTAATAAGTGTTTTCGACAAAAGTTTCGACGAACTTTTCCACTGGTTGTATGCGGCATGGCTTTAAGAGGAATTAGAATAATATTATGAATTTCAAGTTGGTGTGTCTGATAAATGAGTTCAAAAATGGTATGGAATAAATCATCGTGTTCCTCAGATGACATGCAACGATTTTTTACCTCACACATTACAGTAAGTTCATATTCATGTTCCCTTTGAATGACAAAAGCAGCACATTTACCCAGAAAAACATCCACTTGTGAATGGAGAAGGGTATATTCTATGTCTTGTGGATAATGGTTTTTACCATACAGGATAATCAAATCTTTAATGCGGCCTGTCACATATAATTCCCCTTCACGTACAAACCCTAAATCGCCTGTTCTTAAATACAATTGATTAGTAGGATCATGTAAAATTTTACCATGAAATGTATGTTGAGTTTCTTCATCCTGTTGCCAGTACCCTTGCGCCACACTGGCACTATGCACCCAAATTTCACCGATTTGGTCATTGTTGCAGAGAGTACGTGTTTCCGGATCTACAATTTTTACTGTTTGCATAAACCGTCCGCAACTGATTAAGCTGTGGCTCTGGGAACTTTCTTTGGGAGCAAAATGGACACGATGATCCTGGTACTGTTTTTTACACAAAGCGAGAGCACGATAAGGCGTTCCGGGAGTCGCTCCTGTTACTAATAAAGTTGCTTCAGCTAAACCATAACAAGGAAAGAAGGCTTCTTTGTGAAATCCATAATCTTTAAATGCATGATAAAAATGTTCTAATGTTTCTTTTCGAATGGGTTCGGCGCCATTCGATGCAATTTGCCAGCAACTTAAATCGAGTCCTTGTTTCTTTTCTTCCTTAATGCGTTTGACACAATAATCGTATGCGAAATTAGGGCTACCACTTATGGTCGCTCTGTATTTACTAATGTTTTGTAACCAGGAAAGTGGATTTTGTAAAAAAGAAAATGGGGACATTAGATAGGCAGGTACCGCCGCATAAATAGGAGTTAAAATATAACCAATTAATCCCATATCATGATGAGGAGGGAGCCAGCTGAACGAGATGGTTTCTGTATTTAGCTGAAATGCAGTGTATATTTTGTGAATATTATCCAGCAAATTCCGATGTGTGACCATGACTCCTTTAGGATGCATCGTTGAACCTGAAGTATATTGCAGAAAGGCGATATCGTGTTCGCGAATAAGAGGCGGCTGCCAAAAAGGGCTCAGTTGTGATTCCATATTGTCTATAGCCAAACACGGAACTTTATCCAGATGCGGTGTCCCTTTTTGATCTATGCTAGCAAATTTAAACAAATGATCTGCCGTCATAATTACAAAAACGGGTTGTGCATTCTGAATAATTCGATGTGCCTTATCCACTAGTTTTGCTTGGGCAGGAGGATAAATAGGTACTGCAATACACCCTGCATAAAGACATCCAAAAAAAGCCTGAATCAGAGGCAGCCCCGGAGAAAATAATAACAAGATTCTGTCTCCGGGCTTTGCCCCGTGTTGTTGTAGGTGTACTGCAATGGCTCTTGCTCGCTCATCCAATTCACCAAAAGTCATTGGCTCTTCTAGATTTCTATTTAGAAACGTACAACTCATTTTTTCTGGAGTGTGAAGGGCTCTATATCGAACTGCATCAACTAGTGATACACAGTTGTAAATCGCTTTATTCATCAACGACCTCATGACTTATGGAATTGCAGAACTTGTCCCGCATAAGAGAGCCCACCGCCAACACTCATCATAAGTATTTTTCCCGATCGGTCGAAAATTTTTTCTTCAATTGCTCTAGCCAAAGAATACAGAATGGAGGCACCACCTATATTACCAATCGTATCGGAATCCCAGATAATGGTTTTGTCCATCATTTGATTTTCTTGGAGTAATTCAGTGATTAATTTGCGATTGACTTGATGAGGAATAATCCAGGTAATGGCTTTTTTATCTTCCTCCGTGGGTAATAAATGGGCAAGCATCTGCGTGTATTTAGCATAAGCGAGCTCTTTCATCAGCGACTCATCACCTATTAAGTGATAGCCTATGGTATCAATTTGTTCTACCGTGGGTGGAAAAACACCTTGAGTGGTAAATGCTTCTACGTATTTCCCTTCTGTAGAAAAAAAGGTTTTCTCAATAGTGAACGCACCAGCTTCCTTTTTTTCTATTACCAAGGCTGCGGCACCATCACCTAATCCTATCCATGTTTTTTCATTTTCAGGATCGATTACTTTAGATAATGTTTCAGCACAGCTAACCATCACATTAGGATATCCTAAAGCCATTAAGGCGTAGGCAAGATGAAGTGTAGATAGGGAAGTAGAACAGCCAGTTTTTAAATCATAAGCAGGAGCATCTATTTCTAATCCCCCCAAAACGGCTGCAGCTTGTGAGCCTGTGAATCGTTTATTGGTAGTCGATCCTAGTAAAAAAGCATGTATTTTGGGGAGAGTATAATTCGCAAACAATTTTTTTACTGCTTCAGTTGCTAATGATTCCGCAGTCAACTCTCGAGATTTATCTAAAGACTCCCAAGGTTTATGGCACCAATAACGGGAGTAAAAACCAAACTCCTCACCGATTTTTTCCGCAAACTTCTCTAAAAAAGCTAAAGAATGCTCTGCTGTTCTTGGAAAGTTTTGTAAAATCTCCAAATTAGTAATAGGAGGGGCGTCAGGAAGGACTCGAGATGCGGCTGTAATATCGAAACGAATGTTAGGATGCAAAATTTCCATAAAATTACCTTTTAGTATGTCTTAGCCGCCTTGTTCAGCGGTCATCAAAATTAAATTTGGCTAAATTATAGCTGTTTTTTAGGAAAAATTGACCCATGTAATTACGAAGTGTATATTTTATATAAATAAAATTTAAGGTTGAGCGTTATATGTCCTCATCGTCTGTCAGTAAAACCACGATGAAATGGATAGAAAATCTTATCGACGAGCATAGTTTTCTTCCGTTATTTGCAGATTATATTCCTAATAATCAACCCCACTTACAATTTGGGGCTGAAGTAATTACAGGGTTGGCAAAAGTAAACCACCGTCCTGTTGCAATATATGCTCATGATAATTCATTTAACCGAGGGTATATTACCAGTCAAGGCGCAAAAAAAATTCTGCGTCTTATGGATAGGGCTAAAGATTTACGTATTCCGATTATTGCTTTTTTAGCATCTCCTGGAATTTCTTTAGAAGAGAATTTATTAAGTGGTGATGAGTACACACAAATTATCGCCCGTAACATCAACTTATCTGGGGTGATTCCACAATTTGCGGTGCTTGTTGCTCCAACTCTTGGAGCACCCGCTTATTCTGCGGTACTCATGGATCTGCTTTTTTTCAACAAACATCGCAGTTACCTGATGGTAACAAGTCCCATGGTGGTTCAACAAGCTATAGGTGAAAAAGTCAGTATGAGTGAATTAGGTGGTACCGCAATGCACGCGAGTACTACAGGCATTGCGGATTTTGTTGATGACAGTATCAGTGCACAAATCAATCATGTTAAAACGATGCTCAATCTTTTTCCATCGCATAGTGGCGAATGTCCCCCTATCCATTCAGTGCAAGAACCTATTCATACTTTGCCCAATATTCCAGCTGATCCAAGAATACCGTTTAATATGCTCGAATTGATTCAGGCGATTGTTGATAATTCGGAAGTACGACAATACAAAAGCAACTACGGACAAGCAATGATTTGTGCGTTTGTTCGTGTACATGGTTATGTAGTAGGTATCGTTGCGAATCAAAGTATTCGATTTAGTGGTGCGATTGATTCAGATGCGGCGCAAAAAGCAGCTAAATTTATTCGGATATGTGATGCCTATCGGATTCCAGTGCTTACCTTAATTGATGTTCCTGGGTTTATGCCTGGTAAACGCGAAGAACAAAAAGGTTTGTTACAACACGGCGCAAGATTATGTGCTGCGATGCAAACTCGGGTGCCTAGAATGAGTGTAATTGTGCGTAAGTGTTATGGGGCTGCAGCATTTCTGATGATGCAAACGGCATCTCAACAAGGAGATCTTGTTTTGGCATTGGAGACTGCAACTCTTGGCGTAATGGGTAAAGAGACGACGAAAAAGGTGCAAAATACGGATGGCCAGTTCTCTAGTGAGACGAAACATCAACCTACTGATAAGTCGCATCTTGATCCATCCCTAGCGGATGCCTATGTTTCAGGTTTAATTGATGAAATTATTACTCCTCAGCAAATACGGGGAAGGTTAAGTCAACATTTGGAGTATGTATATCGTAAATTGGATGATTTGCCGATGGCACGACATTCTATTGTATAGAACGAGTGGGGTATGACATTTGCCTTTCATCCTATCCCAAAGGGATGAAAGAAGAATGGTTAAAAATTCCTCTGCCTTAGCCATAAGAAAGATAAAAAACCTTGTTTTATTCATGGAAGAAGGATGAGGTGTAAAGAAAACAGCATATGTGCAATTAGTAAGGACCATTATGTCTTACCTTGATTTACTGCAATTAATTAATTCATTTGAGGCTTATTTGGGAAATCCTGAACGACAGGATACACCCCTCAACTTTCAAGAAAGCTTGCACTATGATGAGCAAGAACAACTTGCTTGGTCACAAATTAAATTGATCCAACAATGGGGTTATATGGAATATCTGATCCCGCAATGTCTTGGAGGCCAGTTTGTTTCACTAGACGTGGCATATTTTTTGGCAAAATCCATTTGTAGACGAGATGTGACCACCGGTATTGCCTTAGGCTTACCACTTTTGGGGGCGCTACCTCTTTGGATCGCAGGAAGTGAGGACCAGAAAAAAAATTTAGTTGCCTCTCTTCGACGCGGGGAAATCACTGCCTGCGCTTTAACTGAAGAAGCGCATGGCTCTGATATTATGGCAAATGAAGTATTTGCTCATTCTTCTAGTAATGGATGGATATTATCCGGGAAAAAGTGGTGTATTAATTTTGCTACTTTAGGGCATAATGTGACCCTTCTTTGTCGGACCCATCCTCGAGGAGGGCCGTTAGGTTTCTCGGTTTTTTTTATAGACAAATCGAAAATTCAATCTGGGTTTGTACCTACGCCTAAACTTCCTACACTTGGGGTCAGAGGTTTAGACATCAGTGGCTTTTCTTTGGATAAGGTTTTTTTGCCTCCAGAGACATTAGTTGGGGATGAGAAACGCGGATTAGAAATCATCTATAAAACCTTACAGGTTTCCCGCACTTTATGTGCATCTTTTTCTGTGGGTGCTGCAGATACCGCTTTGCGATTGGCACTTTCTTTTACTCAGCAACGCCAATTATATGGTAAAACGGCCTATGAAATTCCTGTTGTAAAACAACGTCTGGGAGAGCAATTTACTCAGTTACTTATTGCTGATTGTACTGCTTTAGCAGTCGCCCGGGCTTCCTCCATCATTCCTGAGAAATTATCGTTTTGGTCTGCCATCATTAAATTTCTTATTCCCAAAATAACCGAAGAACTCGTCGAACAATGCGGTACAGTGATGGGTGCTCGTGCTTATTTGCGTACCACAAAGTGGGCCATGTTTCAAAAAATCAGGCGTGATGTTCCAGTGATCGGTTTATTTGATGGAAGTAGCCAGGTTAATTTATCCGTGATTGCAGGTAGTTTATTACCACAAGCCGGAATGAGAGGAAGTTCTTCTTCAAGCCAGACACAACGGTTGGAACCTATCTTTAATCTCGACTGTATTTGTCCAGAATTCTCTATGGATGGTTTAGGTCTTTTTACCCATACTGAAGACGATATTTTGGCTGGTTTATTCCGATTACAATCACCGCAAATCGATTCATTAATTAAAGCAGTTCGTATTGAACTCAAACGATTGGATCGGCATGTAATTGCCTTACAAGAACAAAAACAATTCGATCCGCGCAGCTTGGCCGCTTTTCGGCTGGCAGAGCAGTATTGTTGGATTTTTGCAGCCAGTTGTTGCATTCATTTTTGGCATTATAATCAAAAACTAATGACTGAGGAACTCGGGGGGGTTGTTTGGATCAATTCAGCAATTCAATTCATTCTTAATAAATTAAATGCCCATTCAAGTGTTGATAATAAACTGCAGGAGTCTATGGCGGAGTATTTAGCTTTATTTTCTGAACAAAATAAAATGTTCTCTGTGATCCCCATAAAAATACCTGGTTAAAGTGCCTCGCTAGATTCAGGTTTTGCAGTTATTATTGTTTATTGTATTCATGTAGGTTAGTCAAAAGAATGAATTGGAAAAGATTATTAATCGCAGCAATCACTAGAAAAAAGTATCAGGCTTTTATTAAAGATACGAAATACCCTGAGCGTTCGCGCGAAAAATTGTGGCAACAAGAGATTATACCTTTATTAAAAAAATCTTCTTATTGGAGTGCTGCATTGAAAAGCATCCACACTTTAAACTTGGATGATTTTCCAATTACTACCTATGAAGATTATGAAGAAGACCTCTTGGCCGCACAATATAGCCTTATTCAGCCCTTTAATGGTGAAAATTTAATTTTTTGGTCAGAGACATCAGGAACAGCAGGTGTTCGAAAATATTTCCCAATAACTACTTCGTTCCAGACCCAGTTTCAACGTACGATGCCGCCTTATATCTATAACTTGACACAGCGATTTTCTGGATTATTTCAAGAAAAAATAATGTATCTGGTTGCAGTGGATGCTCATCGAACATCTCCAGCAGGCATTCCTTCAGGTTGGATTAGCAATTTCAATTATCGTAATTTACCTTCTTTTATTAAACGTTTTTATGCTCTACCTGATGAAGTATTTGATAATACAGAAGTCTATACACAATGGTCTGCTTTGTATGCTTTAGCATCGGATCTTAGCGCAATATTTGCAGTAACTCCTATGGTGATCGATGCATGCTTCGAGCGTTGTCTTAAAAGCTTTAAGCAGTTTTTACCTTATTTATTAGATGAAAAAGTACTGCCTGACTTTTTGCCGCCGATTCAAATTACAAAAAAGCGTCAAGAATATTTACGTCAATTAGCACAACAAGATCCCAAATCATTCAAAGAGTTTTGGCCCTCATTGAATGTAGTTGGATGTTGGATTTCTAGTCTTTGTGAATACCCCGCACATCAATTGCAAAAATTGTTAGGACCAGGGGTTGAGATGGTTGATGGCACCTTTTCTGCTACAGAAGGGTGGATTACTGTTCCGTTAGACAACCAACCAGGAGGAATCTTACATCCTAGTGCTCATATTGTTGAGTTTATCGAAGAGGGCAAACGAATTGAAAAGGAAAATCTTGTGCAATCTTGGGAATTAGAACAGGGCAAAAATTATGAGGTATTTTTAACTACAGCGATGGGTTTTGTTCGCTATCAGTTAAAGGACGTAGTGAAATGTACCGGCTTTTTAAATAAAGCACCAAGGCTTGAATTTTGTTATAAAACACAAATGTTAAAATTAGAAAGCTGTTCGATTTCAGGTCACGAGTTGCAAGAAATGTTGCATTATATTTCTTTTGAGATGGCACCATACTGGTATTTTGCTCGTAATAGTTTAGGGAACAGGGTTGTTTTGGTTACTGATGATTCAATTCAAATAACAGACTCCATATTATCAAAAATGCACGAGCGTTTAATGCAAATCAATGAACCCTACGCCCATGGTGTGATGACTAAAGAGGTGCTGCCCATGAGTTTATTCCAATTGCCCAAAGAGCAGTTATTAGTAGATAATCATGCGCAGACCAAACCAAAACTTATTTCTCAGCAAGTAATTACTGAAAGATGAGTACCAGTTTTCTGCATCACTCTCAATAATTGTGTTATCGTTTGGCTCTCGAGCCGGCAGCTATTAAAGAGGAACATCATATTATGACTGAGAAGAATAAAACCAAGGCAAAAAAAAAGACCCCCAAAAAGACTGAATTGACCACACCTATGCTCATCATTAGTGATATCGTTTCAATCTTATTTAGTTTGATGCCAGCGGTAGCTGCATTTAGTTTAACCGGTTTATTTATTTATCATGGTTATAATTATACCTGGTTGGTTTTTCCTATAGCCCCTTTTGTTTTATTTGCTTCCTTTATTACTATTATTGCTGCGATTAGATTGTGTTTGCCGCGCTTAAAGCCTGGACGATACAAGCGTGAAATGAATCGAATGACCGTTGCATGGTTTTGTCATTTTGCGCTAGCCCGTTCCGCTAAAGTGGTTGGTTTGATTCCTTTGTTGCAAACGTTCAACATCACCAAATTTTTTTATTGGCGGGCGCTGGGTGCCAAAGTTTCTTTTCACATTGTAAATTCTTTTGATATTGATTTTGTCGATTGTCCATTAATCACCATAGGAAAAAATGTCACTCTTGCGAGTGGAGTGTCAATAAGTTGTCATTCCGATGTGGGGAACTTACTTTTTCTTGCTCCCGTTCTTATTGAAGATGATGTATTTATAGGCATGGCAACCACAATTGGTCCGGGAACGACAATTAAAAAGGGATGTTGGATCGGTTATGGGAATACGTTTGTTAATCAGATGGTAGAGGAAAATAGCCGATTTGGTAATATCAGGCCCACACCGGATATACAATAAAAAATGGCTAGATTAATTTTTTATGGAGTGATCAAGGTAAAGAGGCTGGGTTGAGCGCCTACCTGAAATACTATAGGCATGTAGGGAAGGTTAAACAAGAAGAGTACCATTATAAAAAATAATGCAGAACTAATGTTACCTATCCGCACCCATTTTTGCTCCATAGGCTCAGGAAACCAGGCCGTAATCGCATAAGTGAAACTGAATAAAATTGCAGTAATGATGCAAATTACCACATTAACGTCCACAGAATAAGATTGGAAAATTTTATGAGTCATCATTAAAATTAAGAGGAATAAAATCACTCTATAAATACGTAACAATAATTTAAGCCAGAATGGAGTTCCGGATTCTACACTCCCATCTTGGAAATAGGCATTAAAAAATATAATTCCTAATGTGGATAAGGGGACTAAAATAATTAAAGGATTGATGTGTTCTTCACTACCACCTGCAGCATGGGTCAAATAAAGAACAAAATAAACCATACTTATCAGTGCTAAGAATGGGAATAAATAGTACATCATTCTTAAAAGTAATAAGCGTAAGCTATAGATGATTTTAATATTTTGCTGACCGACCCCTAATCCTATAAAGAACAAAGTAGAATTGGAAATCAACTGAAAATGGAAATTATTAGTATATAAACTCCATAACCAATCACTACCTACTGTTTTGAAAATAAATGCGCCCAATAGAATGAGCAGATTGGCTAAAGCGGAAAACAAAGAGGCGACAAAAAGCAAAGGAATCGTGTTCCATACTGCAGCAAATAGACTGTTATAACTTATACGCCAGGTATTATCCTGATGGTATGCATAATGGAACGAGTGACCCACATAGAGAAAAAGTGGAAAGGCGCGAAGAAAAGTAAACCAATGTTCAAGATGTCTGAATGTAAATTGTGCCTCTAAGGGAAGTAAGGGTAAAGATAAAAACAGAGCGATGATGAAGCTGCTGGCAATTAAACGAACGCAGTTTTTTTCATTAAAAGCCAGGGCATATAAAAGGGCAAAAAGGACGATCAACGCATAATCAAATACCTTAGTAACTTCATTGCGGACTAATCCATCTAGTGCAAATCCAAGGATTAAGCCAATTAAGGTGAAGAGATAGATTCCTTTTTTTGAGGGCATTTTTTTCTCCATAAGCCTATGAATTTAGGATAGTCGATTTTAAATAAACTTTCATTATTTCGTTAGATACTTCTTTGGGTATGTTTATTAGAACAATTGATAGATATTATGGTTTTATTTTGATCTGCGTTTTTGTAGAATGAATTTTAAGTAATTGATTAACTAACTCATTGAGTCGCTATGCTGAGTAAAATCGAACGTTTTAAAGAATGGCGTGGGAACAAATCAGAAGCAGAGCAGGATATCCTGGAATCAGCCTTGATTATGATTCATTATATTGACTCTGTAAGGAATCTTGACGACATCGCAACGAATGCGCAGGTAAAATATTATGAGTTTGATCAATATAAGAAACGCTCCTGGGGAACTGCAGTTTTCGCCAAGCTATTTATCGATGAAGCAATTGCGCATTTACCAAAAACAGCGGAAAAAGAAAGAGTCCTTCTGACTCAATCGAGTGAGGTTGTGGCCGCTTTATATGAAAATTGGAAAAAAAATACGATGGGAAATATTTTCACTTTAATTGGAAATATTGAAAAATTATTGGCTTTAAACAGTGTACCTTTCGAGGATAAAAATCAGTATAAAAAGTTTTTACTCTCTGCTGCTATGTTATTCCATATTATCAAACTCGGCATTGCTGAAATTGAAAGTGATTGGAAAGCGCAAATACTGCTTGCTTTCATAGATCTGAAACAAATAAAGCCTAAGATTGATCTTTTTTTGCAAAAAATAGAAGAAAGAATGGCGCAATTAACACAGCCCGCACACTTGCAAGTTCAAAATATCGCTACAGATCCTCTAAAACCAGTGAAAGAGCTTTTGGCTAAGCGTTATCTAAAGGTCATAGGAGTTCCTGTAAGGAATGGAAAAACACAAAGAATAACTGCCCCATATAGCTTAATACGAATTGCTCCAGCAACTCCTCAACCACGTCCGCCAGCACGAAGCATCCTAGAGAGTCTTTCTGCGCTTGAAACAGATATGGAGAAAGTTCATTTGGGTATTTTTAGTTTGATCGATCTAAGAACTAAAAAATTAGAGCTTGAAAAAACTATAGAGGTAGTGAGGGGATTGCTTTTAGCTGCCGAAGAAAATGATCTGAAAATCACTGGAAGAAAATATTTTTTAGATTTTATTGAAGAAAAAGAACAGTCAATCCAAATACTTTTAGAACATTCAGAGGAAACTCGAAAACAGGGTTTAGTTGAAAAAATCAAGCAATTAAAAAATATGGGGGAGTCTCCAGATTTGTCTTCAGAGGTAATACAAGGCGTAAGTTGGATGGCTACACCTATAACTGTTGTTTTTCGAACAGCTACGCCACAGAAGCTACAAAATATCATTGAATCTTCATTTCCCGCTACGTTAGACAGTTTGTGTAAGACTGAATTTAAAGAAATGGCAAAAGTATGTTTATTGGATTTAGAAACTAAATTAAAGAAAAAAGAAAAGCAAGTTGCTATTATAAATAATCGTTTTTTTAATCAAGATGAAGAGTTAAAATCGTTAATCGCAACTGAAACCTTGGAACGACTTGCTGTGCTTCAACAAGCAAACAAGGAAATGAGCGAAGCGGTGCAAGCGTGCTCTAAGTTACTCGCGACTGTAAAAGCAAATTCATTGTTTCTGTATGATCTGCAACAAAAAAGCCAAACCTTAGGTGAGTTTATTAAACTTCATGACGGTTTTTTTGTGAAAATTAGCAATCTTCTCGCTCAATACTTTACTTGCTTTAAAACTAAAACCGCAAGGATGATAGATGATGCGGCTCATTTGAAAATTAAAGTCGACGGACTTGCAAAAGAATACCGAGGGGTTGTAACTAAGGGAATAGGCCAAATTGACCATATACCCTCTTTAGATGAACGTATTAAAACGCATATAAAAAATCAATTTAAAGCTGAAGAATTCGAGATTTCTCAAGAAAAGCAAAATTACATGCGGCCTAATAAACGTACAGTTCGTTTATTAATGCAAAGCTTATCGAAGTTGTTCGCTACAAAACCGCAGCCCTGTAGAAAAGAAAAGAACAAAAATGAACAGGGTAAAGAAGAGCTGGTTTTAATCGCACCGTCTAAAGTTTCTTAACGCTCAAGACCTAATCAATGGCAATAACGATGATTATAAATTTTTTATGGACAGGACTAAATCTAATAATCCCAATACCTAATGGGCCAACTATTGGTTTATTGTAATCAAATCCTTTTTGCCATACCCTAAATAGTTACATGTTACTTGGCGCACCTATATGAATTACGAGAAAGTTTCGATATATATTAATGAAGCAGAGCAATGGCAGAATAGACCTTTGTATCTGGAACTTCTCGATATGCTAAAAAAGCAGAGTGTATTAGAGGGGATAATATTTCGAGGGGTAACGGGATTTCCTTGGGGAGAAAGTGCCAAACCTTCTCTTTTTCATCGAAATAAAAAATTATCTCTTGTCGTGCAATTTATTGATAATGTTGATGGAATTGACGCTCTGCTACCCGAGTTAAAGAAGATGGTTCCACATCATTTCATTCTGCGTAAGCCCATAGAAATAATAAATTGGCACGAATAAATTTGCGATCTTAAGCGTTTGCTCGGGCGGGAAAGAAGATTAAATGTTCTTTTTTTATTATCGTTATTAAATATTCTAAAGCTACAGTAACTTTTTCGGGATGATCAAAAAACTCGATAATGAGAGGAAGAGAAAAAGATACGTCCAAAAAGGAATCATGGTGTATACCTGTTTCGCCACTAAAGCCACTTATTGCACGAAAAACACTAATTCCTCGAATTTTAGCCTCGTTTTGTAAGTAATTTAAAATAATAGGTACATTCTCGGCTCGTTCTAAAGTATAGATTCGTACCACTGTAACTTCGACTGTTGCAATATCTAGCTTCTCGTTCACTCTTGACTCTCCCTAATACTTCTCAAGTTGAATATTATTATCATATGGCATCCTAGGAAATATTAATATCCTAAACTCCGCCCTAATATTACTAAATCTGTTGAAAGATGAAGAAAGAGTTCGATACACTGTACCTATTGATTCTTTTTCTACAATTTTGGAAATTTCAATTCCTTGTAGGGGCAGTCATAAGAATTAATCTAGGAAAACCAATTTAATCGATTATTAAAGGTACTCATGAAAAGGATATTTAAAGTCTCAAAAAGGGAGATTAATTTACCTGTTATCGTCATTGTATTGAGTATCTTAATTGGTATCTACCATATTCTTTCTTATTTAATTCCTTTTACAAGTCATGCTTTTGTAGTTACTAACGTTACTCCGATTGCAGCAGATGTTTCTGGTTTTATAACAAAAATCTATGTTCAAAATGGAAGTCCTGTAAAAAAAAATCAACCTCTATTTGAAGTTTATCGAAAACCTTATCGTTTAGCTTTTGATTCGGCAAAGGCGAGATATGAAGAAGCAAAAGAGCGTATTAAAGTAATTGAGCGGCAAACACAAAAAACAAAAACATTATTGGATGCAGCTAAGTATGAGTATCAAAAATCTCGCTTTGAATATCAATTAAAAAAAGCACCTAGTGTAAGCGAAGCTTTATCAAAACTTGAAGTACGAAAGCTAGATTATGATTTACTTTCAGTTAAAAACAAAATGGATTCACTTAATAAACAAATTGCAATCGAAGATCAGCAAATAATTCAACAAAAAAAATTGATTAAAGCGCTCAAAGCAGAAAAATATAAAGCGAAAGTAAATCTTGACCTAACTATTGTTAAAGCACCTACTGATGGTGTAGTCGATAATCTCTATATTGGTCCAGGGACTCCTGTGAAAATACACCAACCATTATTTTCCTTTATTAATACGTCAAGATGGTGGATACAGGCTAATTTTTATGAAACCGATTTACGCAGAGTAAGACCCGGCGATAAAGTTTATATCATGCTCCGAATGTATTATTTCAATAAAATCTTCCATGGCAGGGTAGTCAATACCTTATGGGCAGCAGGTCGACAAATTACTGATCCACGCACACAACAGCAGATGGTTAGCAGCAATAATCAATGGTTATTAGAGCCACAACGTTTTCCACTTCAGATAGAGATTCTTGATCCCGATCCTAATTTCCCATTACATCCTGGTGCGAGTGCTTATGTTTATATCGAAACTAATACGCATCATTGAGGACTATGATCCCTACGGAAATCATCGTGTTAATGGAGTAAAAGTCACTTATGTGTTGCTTATTCTTTTTGCAGTTAATTTTATTTTTTCCATTCCTAATCCCTATTTTTATTATTTTTACATTCCAATTACAGCTATGGCAGCAGAAGTAGTAGGGGATACGATAAAAAGAAAAAATTTGTTACTTTTTTATTGCATATGGTGGTCTGTTATAAGTGCATTTCTTTTTGATATTTTATCAATTAGTGCTTTTTTTCCCATTTTTGCATTCTTCTACTCGTTTTTTTTATATATGGTTGCCATTAAAAGCCGGATGCATACGATCATAATTGCGCCAGTAGCCTTAAGTTTGGGGGCATACTCCCTGCTGTATAAAGAGATAAATACCAGTTTTTATGCAATTATCAATAATTGTTTGAATACCTTCATCGCAATGGCAATAGTTTTTGCTGCTTTAGCTTTTTTTCCGAGGAGTTATTATTATCGGTTATGGTTAAGGGCTTTGCTATTACTCATCGCCCAAATTATCGAGCATTTATCCTTGATGGTGGAACGTAAAAACATCATTTTTAATCCAGTCAGAGGCCATACAAACCATCTAATTCGTTATGCTTCGATGTTGCCTCAAACATTTCCCCTTCGTTCCATTTGGAGAATTAATTTACTGATTAATCACTTGCATTTAGTGGTTTGCGTTATTGAATCAGAAACAATTATTCTGGAAAGTGAAAAAATTAATTTATTCATTAAACAACTTAATACTTTAAAAGAGGCAATTGAAAAGGAACAACCCTGTAAATTAGCTGAAACGCCATGGAGCATTTTAAATAAACTTATCTCTTCTTGGAATTATCTATGTTTAAAATTGTAGATTATCGAAAAACCAGAGCATTACAAATTTGCCTCGTTTTCTCAACTGCTTTGGCAGTTCAAAGTCTTTTAGGATACTCACATGCCGGATGGATTGGTTTTGCAGTAATGATGATTTATGCAGGCTTTGATCGAGGCGCCAGTTTGCAGCGAACTACTCATCGTTTTTGGGGGGCAGTTTTGGGGTTACTGTTGTCTTATATACTATGGTTTATTGGACAAATAGATTTTCGTTTTATCCTCATTATTATTCCTATTATCGTCTTTATGGCCTACTTTTCTTTGGGAAAGCGTTATGCATTTCCTACTATTTTCACAGTCACTCTAACCTCATTAGGAACAGATTATTATGGGAGAAATAACTATGCCGTTCCTAATTTCTTTTTTGATTATTTATTATCGACAATTGTAGCATTCTTGCTTTGTTTTATATTTGAAACGTGGGTATTTCGCAACAGCCAATTATCGAGAAAATTTTATATAGATTTACAAAAAAGAATTATTACTCATTTGCATAAACTGTTTGATATAGTAACCCAAAAACCATTACGAGATAGTGTTTATTTAAAAGAAAGTGTGGTGCTGAACACCAGTATGTTGGATTTATATGCTTTTGTTGATTCAGCCAAGTATGAATCTGATTTAGATGTTAACTTTGCAAATGAATTAGATGCTTTTGGCTCTGTAGTTCAACAAGCCTATCATAATATTCGCAGGCTTTTTGTTTTAGGAGCCCATAAAAATGAGGTACTCAAAATTGAGACTCGAAGTATATTGGAACAACTTACTCGAATAAATCAAAGCCAAAGAGTTAAATATATTGGAGAATAAATTGATTAGGATAATTGGCTTACTGATTTTGGGTTTCCTGTTGAGCTCTTGTACTCATCATCCCTCTAAGCCTTTACTTATTCCAAATCAATGGCCCGTTAACGATTCTAAATTCATAAATACCGATGAACATCTGCCTTGTTTTCCATGGTGGAAGCAATTTAAAGATCCTAATTTAAATATGCTGATTGACAAAGGCCTGGTTAATAATAACGATGTGAAAGTCGCTGTAGCTCATATTGAAGCAGCTCAAGGAGAATTAAAACGCGTCCAACTGAATTGGATTCCTGAAGTAACGGGAAATGCTGGTTATTCTTCGTTTCCTTATCTAGGTTTCCCGGGAGTACTCCTGACGGTAGTTCCCTCTTATACCATTAATATCTTCAAACAGATTAAAGAACAACAGAAAGCCAAGTATGAATTAAAAGCCACAAAAGCAATGTATTATGGCGTTCGACTTGCTGTAATAAATCAGATTGCCAGCAATTATTTTAATCATCAAAGCCAAATGGAACAATTATTTTTGTTGCATTCCTTAGCAACTGATCTTTCTAAATTAATCACTATCTCTCAGGCTATGTATCAGCGTGGGTTATTTGCACGAACCCAATTAGAGCTTGCTAAAACGGAACTCTCATTAATCCGCTCGAAAGAACGAGTTGTGCAACAAAACATCGTGGTTAGCGAAAATGCCTTACATTATTTACTGGATGAAAATCCAGGAGAATTACCCCTGAAACGCCATTTTAGGGACTTAAATAGTCAACAAATGATCATTGGTGCTCTTCCATTAACCATTATTGAAAACCGACCTGATATGATGCAAGCAAAGCAAGAATTTTGTGCTGCTAATGCGGGAATTGGCATCGCTTTTTCTCATTTCTTACCTACAATCAATTTAGCTATGGCACGTGGAGAAATTGCTAAAGTGGCCAATGGAGGCCAATTAGGCCAGGCGGTTCATTTTAATCAGGCCATTCTCGAGGTTCCTTTTTTAAGGGCATCTGCTTTAGGGCAACTACAAAAAGCTAAAGGATTAAATAAAGCATCCTATTATCGTTATACGGATACCTTACGTAAAGTACTTAGAGATGTGACCAACGATTTATCCGCGCATGAACTATATACAGAACGTCTTAATGATATAATGAGGGCAGAGCGCGAACTGAGAAGCGCTTATCAATTAAATAAGACTTTATATGAAAGAGGTATTATCAGCCATCTGATATTGATTGAAGAAAAAGTTAAATTAGATCAACTCGCTATTGAAGTAAACCAACACAAACTCGAACAATTAATGACTATTGTTAATCTGTATCAGGATTTAGCGGCTGGGTATAATTATGGTTCTTTTGCGCCACAATAAGGATAGCGTCCCATTCATGCATACCCTGAGGGTTGTAATAGACATAGGGATACTATAGAGCCCCCAGGGTCGCATGTCGTTCTTCAACATGGACTTCTCTCTTATTGTTCACATTAAAGAATAAAACATTATCATGATGATGTCTCACCGTAGAGCGATGTGCGATACTAATAATTGTTGTTTTGGGCAGAAGCTCTTTGAGCCGACAATATACATGTTCTTCCACATTTTCATCTAACGAAGCTGTAGCCTCGTCCAGAAATATCCAGTCGGGCTTTCTTAGTAAAACACGTGCAAAGGCAATTCGCTGCTGCTCACCTAATGATTTAAAACCAACGTGTTGATCTAATTTGTCAGAAAGCATTTCCAAATTTACGGCATTTAAAGCTGAAATCAACTCACTATCAGAATACACACAATGTGCATCAGGATAAGCGAGTACCGCTCTCAGGGTGTCATTCGGGAGAGTGGGTTTTTGCGGTAAGAAATAAATAGATTCTAAGCTATTAGGGATTAAAATTTCTCCTTCTCCAGATAACCAAGTTCCCGCTATTGCTTTAAACAGACTGCTTTTTCCTGTTCCTGACGGAGCCTGAATCAGCGTATGAATTCCCGGTTTAAATTGTAAGTTAAGACCTTTAACGATTAATTCATTACTGCCGTGTAAATGAAGATTTAAGTTTTGTACGATAAGATTCTTATTGTGATGGCCTATCGAGCGAATTATGTTCTTAGTGGATTCACTTTCATTATTTTTCTCCAAAGTTTCTTGTAATGTTATAATCCGGGCTAAACTCGTTTGGAATTTATTAATCATTTCAAATGAGTTAATAAACCAGTTTAAAGAGCGCGTTATCATAGAAAAATAATATCCTGCAGAATAAAATACATCCAAGGTAATTAGATCTGTGAAATATAAAGGTGCGGCCGCCAGGACTGGAATAATTGCTTGGAGTATCCCATTAAATAAATTAAATGAGGAGGTTTCATTTTGAATGGATAATCGTCTTCTAGTTTTAGTATTTAATTCATCTACCTCTTTTTCCAATCGGTTTTGGTAGTATTTCTCCGCGTGTTCAATTGCGATTTCTTCAGAGAAGATTTTAATATGTTGCAAATCTGAGCGTAAATTGGATTGAGCAATAGTCTCTTCGTTGGTGGACTCGCGTAATGATCGATTTATAAAATAGCCCATGAGCGAGGTTGCAATCCCTACTCCTAATGCCACTAAGACTAAAAATCCTGGGATTATTATAGTTCCTCCAAAAAGCATAAAGGATAATGAGCCTCCTGCCAAACTCAAAAGTACAGTATAAATAACGAGATTAAAAAAGTTATCGATAAAGCCTAATGACAAGTTTAGAAAGGAGTCCACCACTTTATCAATGTCCTCTTGGATACGTTGTTCCGGATTATCAATGTCACTATAAATTCGTGAAATTTCTAGGTAGTTTGTCTTATTATTTAAGTACTGATCTATTATTTTTTTTGTTAACCAGGAGCGCCAATTTACGTACAATTCATTTTTTAAAAAATTAGTTAAATAATTTAACCCCGCCATTGCACCCGAAATTAAAAGACAAGCTCCTACGCCCATTAACAAAAGAGCTGTATCTTTAACTATAAATGCGGCAAAAATATAGGGAAAACACCACCATCCTAAAACAAAGCTCAGACCAATTATTGTTAAAGTGCTCAAAGCACAACCCCCAAATAGAGCCCATGCCTTCCACTTATCATTGGAATTTAAAAAATAATCTGGCAAAAAATGTAGGGATTTTTTGAAGTAAGAGGGTTCGGTTTTGGAAGAGGTAGTCATTGAAGTATCAATAATGTTAAAAAAAAGACAAACATAATGCATATGCACTAAAGGATCAATTGATTTAGGAGAATGAAATTTCTGAGAATTAAACGACTAATTTTTTAACTATGACGTTCCTGACCAATTTCTCTGACAACCTGTTTTATAAGGTGCTTGATTTTTAAAAACTTAATGTTTAAAGTTCGATCAGAATTAACTGCATTAAGGAGGATTAAATGTTCGGTTTTTTTAATAAGGAAAATAAATGGCGAGCCGCCATGCAAGCTGCAAATGTAATTGGTTTATCGGTGGCTGCTTATAATTTATTGTCCAATCCTGACACAGCTTGGGAAAATGGTTTTCAGATGGTAATGCTGGCGATTAATGTAGTTACTTTCAGTAGCAATGATAATCCGTTGTCCAGCATAGGTAATGCTGCTCTTAATTTTACAGGTTTGGGTACCGCTTATGCAGGAGCTACATCAGGTTGCACTGCAAATTCGCTTCCCGTTACTGTAGGAAATGTTTTATTGCATGCGACCAACGCAGTGACAAGTATTTGTTACAAATATGAGCCCCATGAAGAAAACACTTCCGCAACACCTAATAAAGCCATGTAATCTATTTAGGTTGAGCTGGAATGCTCAACCTCATCAATGAATTCAAATTGTATAAGAACAAATCACTTAACGTTCATTAATATCAGTTGAAATGAAAAATTTGAGCTATATTAAAATACAGGATTTGAACAAATAACAATAAGGACAAATCATGAGCGCTCTTCTGCTATTATTTTTAGCAGTAACTATAAGCTATTTTCCGCAACTTCCTTTGGAGCTTCCTCAGATACGTACTATGAAGGATGATGCCCGTTTCATTAGTGAAATAGCACCGTTTCCAGGTATCGAGCAAATTAACGATCTCTACTTAAATGATATTAAATCATTGTTAACTCGTGAAGCGCCTAATTTAAATCCCTTAGTGGTTAACAAAGTCCTCACTACCCTTAAGTGTGCTACCTCATATAATGTGGTGCACAATAATATTTTAACCATTATTGATTATTCATTGCCTTCCAATGAGAAGCGTTTCTGGGTGTTTGATTTAAAAGCAAGAAAGTTATTGTATTATACTTATGTATCCCATGGTATCAAATCAGGCTCATTATTGACCAATTTCTTTTCAAATAAATTTAACAGCAAAGCAAGCAGTATTGGGGTTTATCAAACTCAACAAGCTTATTATGGTCGTGATGGTCTCTCATTACGGTTGGATGGGTTGGATCGTAGTTTTAATGATAATGCATCAGGTCGGTCTGTTGTAATGCATTCTGGTTGGTATGTAGAAGAAGGGTTTATTAAAAGATACGGACGACCTGGACGAAGTTGGGGGTGTCCTGCACTTCCTTTAGCGATATCTAATGGAATTATTAATACGATAAAAGATAAATCATTATTGGTTATTTACTATCCGAGTGATGCATGGTTTGCCAAATCAAAATTTTTAAATTGTGATAAAACGGCTGCATCTCAGCATACGAATGATTCAACGATACAAGTACCTGCTTCTGCTCCTAATGAACATCGCGATGCGATTTTATTTGTAGGAAGTGGATATAAAGGCAGTAAGAACGCTGAAAGTAAACCTGTAGCGGTTATTTCAGCAGATACTTATGAACGGGTATTTCATACTACTGCGCCATTAACCCGAATGTTAAGACGTCAAATTAACAATGCAGAATACATAGCTTTGAATGCAACAGAACTTTATTATTTGGCCAATAATAAGGCCGATAGTGCAACAGGTCAAAGTGAGAGTTTAAATGCCATCCATTTTGTTATTCCGGTGCTAAAAATAGTCCGAGGCGGTTATTATGAAACACAAATGCAAATCGTCAATTTAGGTAAAATCAAAGAAGTTAGAATTAATGGGGGTTTATCCAAAGAAAACGAACTTGCAAATAGCTTCACCGTTTATTTTGAGGGAAGTTCAACCGTTAATTTACATGCGAATAATGAATTTATCCGGTGGGTGGGATTATAGTTATAACTAGCTGAGTATAGCCCGAGAATAAAAAATTCTCGGGTCATAGATTATACTACATGAGCTCATTAGTTGAATCATCAAGTTCAAGCCACATAGCGTTTAAAATGGCGAAACAACAAGCAAGACCAGTACCTAAAATCCAGGAAAAATACCACATAATATACCTCCTAATAAGCCGTATCCGCATTTTTAATAAGTGTTTGCTCTGTTATTTTTCCACGTAATACACGATAAACCCAAGCGGTATAAAGCAAAATAATGGGTAGGAAAATAACCGTAGCTGCTAACATAATAAACAGAGTTAATTGACTGGAAGAACTATCCCAAACTAACAAACTTTGTCCGGGATTTGAGGAAGAGGGGAGTATGAATGGAAACATACTTACACCTACCGTGGTGATAATTCCTACAACAGAAAGAGCACTGCAAATAAAAGCCGTTTTAACATGTTTTGCGGCAATAAATGTTAATAAAGCTGCAATAACTCCAACTCCTGGAGCGAGTAAGGTTATGGGAAAACTACGATAATTAGAAAACCATGCATCAGCTTCTCGGATAACTGTTTTGTAATGTGGGTTTGAGGGACCATCATGAGCTAAAGCGCTGGTCAAACTATAACCATCAATACCATAATGAAGCCAAATTCCTGCACCAATAAAGATTAAGAAGGACAATAGAGCAGATATTTTCCCTGCATTTCGAGCTCGCTGTTGTAAATATCCCTCTGTTCTTAGGTTGAGAAAAAAAGCACCATGCATGGCAAGCATCAGTACAGAGAGTACTCCACATAATAGAGCAAAAGGATTCAATAAACCAAAGAAACTACCGGTATAAAATGGTCGTAAAGATTCATCAAAATAAAAAGGAACGCCTTGCAAAACATTGCCCACAGCAACCCCAAAGATCAATGCAGGGACAAAACCACCGACAAACAAAGCATAGTCCCAGAATGAACGCCATTGAGGATTAGTTAATTTTGAACGGTACTTAAAGCCAACTGGACGCAAGATAAGGGCCAATAATACCAACAGCATCGCCAAATAAAAACCTGAGAAAGAGAGTGCATATAAGATTGGCCAGGCAGCGAATATCGCACCACCCCCTAAAATAAACCAGACTTGATTTCCTTCCCAAGTCGCACCGATGCTGTTAATTAAAATACGTCGCTCAGTATCTGTTTTTGCAATCCAGGGTAGCCACATTGCCACACCCAGGTCAAAACCATCCATGACTGCAAAACCAATCAGTAATAAACCGAGCAAAATCCACCATATGATTCGTAATGTTTCATAATCCAAAGGCATAATTGAATCTCCTAGTGAGCCATATTATCAGGGCCAAGACGGATGTACTTAACCATCAAGAAAATTTCAACGACGGCAAGAATTGAATAAAAGAGAATAAAACCAGTTATTGAGGTCAATACTTGAGCATTACTTAATGTAGATGTACCCATAGCAGTAGGTAATATATCCTGGACTGCCCAAGGTTGCCGTCCGTATTCCGCAACGACCCAACCTAGCTCTGCTGCAATCCAAGGTAATGGCAAGGAATAAAATGCCATACGTAAATACCAACGGGTAGTATGTAATTTACGTCTCATAGATAAGTAGAAGCCTACTGCAAATAAAAGAATGAAAAAGAATCCACAGGCGACCATAATACGGAAGGAGAAAAATAAAGGAGCGACTCGCGGCTTCAGATCATGTGCGGCTTGATTAATTTGATCTTCAGTTGCGTCAACAACTTGTTCCGTATATTTTTTCAAGAGCAGACCATAGCCTAAATATTTATTGTGTGCGGTAAAATCTGCTTTTGCTTGTTCGTCATTAGGATTTTTTTGTAATCGAGTTAATGCTTCATAAGCAAGCATTCCTTCTTTGATCCGTTCTTTTCCTTGTTCAATCAATTCTGAAATACCTTCCAGGGGTTCCGAGAAGGTTCGTGTTGCGATTAATCCTAATGCATAAGGGATGGTTATTGCGTAATCAGTGGTCATTGTTTCTTCATTAGGAATACCAAAAACCGTAAGACCAGCTGGGGCCTTTTCCGTATGCCACATGGCTTCGATGGTTGCGAATTTCATTTTTTGGTTTTGATTATCCAGATAACCGCTTTCATCGCCTAACACAACTACTGCTAAAGCGGATGCAAGTCCAAAACTTGCAGCTACAGTGATTGAACGTTTGGCAAAGTTTATATTTCTGCCTCGTAATAGGAAATATGCACTGATGGATAATACAAAAATGGAGCCTGTAACGTAGCCAGCACTGATAGTATGAACAAATTTGGCTTGGGCAACCGGATTAAACATTACAGCAACAAAATCGGTGACTTCCATGCGCATGGTATGGAAATTAAATTCCGCTCCCACAGGGTTTTGCATCCAGCCATTAGCAATCAAAATCCATAATGCTGAAAGATTTGTCCCTAAAGCAAGTAACCAGGTACAAAACATATGTTGGAATCGACTTAACCTATCCCAGCCGAAAAAGAACAAACCGACAAAAGTGGCTTCTAAAAAGAAAGCCATTAGACCTTCAATCGCCAGTGGAGCACCGAACACATCGCCCACATAATGGGAATAGTAGGCCCAATTTGTTCCAAACTGAAATTCCATAGTCAATCCGGTAGCTACACCCAGTACAAAATTGATACCGAAGAGAATCCCCCAATATTTGACCATTTGTCGCCAAATATCACGACCAGTCATTACAAAAATAGTTTCCATAATGGCTAAAAGTAACGACAACCCCAGTGTGAGTGGAACAAAAAGAAAATGATAAAGTGCTGTTAGAGCAAACTGTAAACGGGATAGATCGACCAGATCACTACCAGGAATCATTACTCACCTCACATGTCATGTACTTATTGATAAAATCTTTAGATTCCCTATTTTGTCTTATAAAATGCTAAGGAATTCCCTAATTTATTTTTTTTCATAAGGAAGATATTCTTTTGCTTGAATTGTTCCTAATAGCCATTGTTCATTGCTTTGATGTGGTTTTTCCACGTTTTTAAAGCAAATTAACCATAATAAAATCAATAGACTAAATTTAATAATCACGGTGATAAGAATATCACGAGTCAAGGGCTTAAGCATGTTCTTTAACCCTCGTTTCTTGACTCAGTATTCCAAATTTTAAAGATTCTGCGATTAATGAAGCTTTGTGAACAAGTTCTTCTGCCTTTTCCCTGGGCAAATGGTGTGCCGCTTCTTTCTGGAATAAATCCAGCCAACGAACAAAATGTGCTTCTGTAATAGGAGTGACTTGTTTTAATAGGACATGTTTTTGATAGGCATTGCCATGATACTCATTGGTTTTCAACATGATGCTATTCCAAAATTGACACAGTAGGGTAATGTGTTCATCCCAATCAACGTGTGCCACATCATTAAAGATGGGGCCAAGGACCTCATCTTTTTGCACTTTTTGGTAAAAATGGGTCACAAGCTTTTCAATATGGGTTTTATTCAGCTCAGTCATGTCACTATCTGCTGATATAAATTGGGATAATGATACTTAAGTTTCATTTTAAATACAACTTTAAATTAGTACCAAATTTTATTATTTCTTTATTTTATTAATTAACTCAAGTAAAGCGATTGCATTATTAAACTTTTCGTTTTTAGAGCTGTATAACAAAGTTACAGTTTGGTGTTCTGCTTCCCTCGTGATCTTGGTAAGTTGCTCTTGCTTTTCAGCCAGCTCACCCGTGTAGCGTTTTTTAAATTCTTGCCATTTTTCAGGTTGATGGTGAAACCATTGACGTAGCTCGTTACTTGGGGCAATTTCTTTTAACCATAAGTCTATAGCAGCCTTCTCTTTGTTTACTCCGCGAGGCCATAATCTATCAACCAATATTCTGTATCCATCTGATGAATCAGGTTCTTCATAAATTCTTTTGATCTTTATTTCATGCATCATGCCTTTCTTCTTGAGGGGGAAGCTTGAGTAATGGGTAGAGCTCAATTTTATTTTGAATAATATCTTCTAAACTAAATTGTTCTAAAACTTCAAAAAAAGCTTTTTGTGCTTCCAGAAGAATTTTTCGTAATTTACATGTAGGTGCAATGCAACAATTTGCTTTATCTTGATTAAAACATGGGACTAAATCAAAGTGTGGCTCTAGTTTTAAAACAAGAGTTTTTAAATTAATCTCTGCAGGATTTTCAGCCATAATAATCCCGCCATTTTTCCCTCTAATTGTTTTAATAATTCCCATTTTTGATAAATTATGAATTATTTTTATTAAATGGTTATGTGAAATGGCATAAGCCGAGGCGATGTCATTAATGGTGCATGTATTTTGTTTGAGTGCGATATAAATTAAAGCACGTAGCGAGTAATCAGTAAATTGAGTGAGTTGCATTCAACACCCTAAATTGTAAATAAGAGCTTATTATTTCTTTTTATTAGATGTATTTCAAATGCAATTTCAAGTCGCCAAAAAATCGACAGAGATACTATTATTAAAGCGTACTTGAGCTATAATTAAACTTATGGAGTTGAGAAACGGGGAATGATTATGAGCAGAACTATTATGAGTAAAATCATATGCATTGGGATTTTTGCTCTAGGCTTATTTGCTGCTGGAATGAGTTCTGCTGGTGGTGGGTGGCACGGTGGAGGCTGGCATGGCGGTGGAGGCGGCTGGCACGGAGGAGGCTGGCACGGAGGAGGCTGGCACGGAGGAGGTTGGCACGGTGGTTACTACCATAATGGTTGGAACGGTGGTTATGGCGGCTGGGGTACTGGCGTTGTTATTGGGGTTCCTTACTATAACGATTATTACTATCCTTCATGTCAAACCGTTCGCGTATGTAATCAATATGGACATTGTTGGTTACAAGAATCGTGCTATTAAAACTATAAACTATTAATTTAACCCACAATAAGTCATGTGGGTTTTTTTATTTTAAAAAACATACAAAGTTTTTAGTCGTATATAGACGCCGCAAATTGATAAAAGGATAGTATCTATTGGTAAAAATTGGTACTATTTTTGATTGTTTTCCATTTAACATGAGTTTCTTATGAATAACACAATAGAATATTTGAAGCATCTAAATTGGGAACATATTGCTTTTGCTACGTTTTTACTCTTTTTTGGTTATTTTGTTGCAAAAAAAATCAGCCACTGGGTGGAAAAAATAATTGAAAATCGATTTTCAAAACACCTCGCAATGTTATCAAGTCGGGTGATTTATTACGGCTTTTTTTTGCTGTTTTCGATTTCAGCATTGCATGAGATGGGATTTAAATTAACTTTATTACTAGGTACTGCGGGTTTATTTACGGTAGCTTTAAGCTTTGCTTCCCAAACGGCCGCATCCAATCTTATTAGTGGCGTGTTTCTGTTATTTGAACGCCCATTTAAAGTAGGGGACGTGATCTCCATTAAAGAGACTAAAGGAACAGTAGAAACTATTGACTGGTTATCCACTAAAATCAAAACCAATGACAATCGATTAATTCGAATTCCCAACGAGGGGTTAATTAAATCAGAAATTACCAACTTGAGTATATTTCCTCAAAAACGAGATGAGATCATACTAAGAATTGATGCGGTACATGATGTCAATAATATTAAGTCCTTACTCCATAAAATTTGTGAGGAATGCAGTCATATTTTACCCACACCTAAACCTCAAATTTTGTTATCTCAGATGATTGATAGAGGCGGTGTTGAACTTAAAGTGTTGTATTGGTCAAAAAGCGATTTAGCTACAGTGCGTGATGAAGTGCTCTCTGCAATTAAAATAACTTTTGAACGAGAAGCAATTAGTTTTGTTAACGATCGAATTTACATACCAACACTTCCTTCCTCTGCGACATCATTACCTCTCTAGTTGAAGATAAAGACAAAAACGAAATCAAAATCAATTGTTCTCTTGCTAACTTTTTAAACAGGTTTCGTTTTGTTTTAGCTAAATTACAATATTAAGACCACTTGCGAGTCTGGCATACTAGGTGTATGTTGAATATGAATGGATTGGAAGTGGGAGTTGAAATGGAATCAACGATCGAAATTGTTGGCTATATTGCCTGTTGCTTGGTGTTGGCGACGTTCTATGTCAAAAGGATTTTGACATTACGTCTCATCGCAATTTGCTCCAATGTAGCCTTTATTATGTATGCACTTGGTAGTACTCTTTATCCGATTTTTGTTCTGCATGCGTTATTATTACCCTTGAACTTATATCGGATTTTTGAAATAAAGAGAGGGACACTTAACTCTGATTCGCGAATCTATATTAATAGACGATGAATGGTTAAGGAAATGTAAATAATAGTTACAAATGTCTAAAGAGATCAATGACATTTTTACTCTAGTTATTTTCATCATCAGAAAATGATTAAGTGGAAATATGCCTAAATTTAGGAATAAATTGAGTATATATGGGAAGTACTTCTGTTCAAAGCATGCATATAGAAGAAAGTTCTAATTGTGGGTGAAGTTTAACAAATCGGTTAATTTGAAAAATATTAAACCCAGGTTTCGTTATCCTTCACCCAGGATAATATTCTTTTGAGCAATCATTTATTTTTCTGTTCGTGCTCAAGGAGCCATTGTTTGCGTAAAGTCCCTCCACCATACCCACCCAGGTTTCCACTGGTATTAATGATACGATGACAAGGAATAATAATTGAAAGCGAATTTGCACCATTAGCATTAGCAACTGCTCTGTAGGCAGTGGGTTTACCTAAGGTTTGGGCTTGTTCCGCATAACTTCTCGTTTCCCCATAAGGAATTAGTGTTAAAGCATGCCAAGCCATTTTTTGAAAAGGTGTACCTTGCATTTGGATTGGAGTGTTAAATTTTTTTAGCGTTCCTGAAAAATAAGCTTTGAGTTCTTTTTCAATCGATCGAAGTGGCGCTGTATCTCCGGGAATAATAGCTGCCTTCATTTTATTTCTTAGTCGTTCTACCTCACGCTCTAAGCCTCTTCTATCTACGAACTCCAAAAGATATAAAGCTTCATCATCAGCTACTCCAATCATTGGTCCAAGAGGTGAATCGAACCAGGAGGCCTTTAAAACACTGAGATGTTTTGCTAACTGCGAAGGTGCCGCTCCCATGATTTTAGAAAAAGCATCGCGAAAACCACTACTGGATTCATATCCAACATTTAGTTGTGTTTCAATCACCACTGTACCCGCACGAATTTGTTTCATGGCTATACCCATTCTTCTTGCACGTGCGTAAGCAACAAAAGTCATGCCGAAGCGTTTTTTAAATTGCCTGCGTGCAGTTGATGTATCAACTCCTAACGCGGCAAAATCGCTGTCTTTCCATCTCTTTTCAGGATTGGCTTCTACAGCAGCAACCAATTTTTGAATTAAATGTGAAGCCTGATTAGGATAGGACAGTGGCTGGCAACGCATACACGGTCTATATGAAGCTAGAAGTGCTTCTTGAATTGTGCGAAAAAATTCACAGTTTTCAAATTTTGGTTTTTTTGCAGGACAAGTAGGCCGACAAAATATTCCAGTTGATTTTACTCCAACATAAAATTGACCTTCATATTTGGAGTTTTTAGTAAGTAAGGCCTGGTAATATTCTTTTTTTTCTGTATCAGTTAACATGTAATGCTCAAATCAGTTGTTTCAATAGTTACTATAGCTTTTTTTAAAAAATGTGCGACCGAAATTCAGGCATCGAATTTAAGACAGAATTTATCAATTATCCACGACCATTCAATTTTCAGAAATTTAGGATGAAAATCTCATTATTTGTTACTCATGCTAAGTCTTGAGGAATTCCTCATTGCGGTTATACATAACGCCACCACTATTATAGCTTGTGTTTAGTTTAGTGAAACACCTGTTCCTTGATAGACCTACAAACTATTGCCGCTAAAACACACAGGTTTTTCTATTTTTCCCTGAGATGGTAAATTTACTCGGGTCATACCGCACTGATCTGTTCTATAAAAAGGAATTTTTAATGAGTCCATAGTGGCCAAAGTTTTAGCATGAGGAAAGTGAAAACGATTATCAAAACCTAATGAGGCTATAGCATAGCGGGGGGTAACTTCGAGCAAGAATCGATAAGAAGACGAGGTTTTACTACCGTGATGAGGAACAATTAACACATCAGAAGCCAGTTGTTCTTGGTATGTTTTTATTAAATAATCTTCGGCTTCTTTTTCAATATCACCGGTTAACAATATCTTTCCCGCTTTAGTGCTTACTTGCAGGATACATGAATTATTGTTTTTATTCTTAAAATGATGGTTGATTGGAAAAAAAATAAAATGAATACCATCCCACGTCCACTGTGGATAATCATGGCATGATTCACCATGACCGTAATAACGAGGTTCATTGACTAATAGTTGCTCTATGTGCATTCCTTTTTCAAGAGATTTGAGTCCTCCACGGTGATCTTTATCTGGATGACTAATGACCACGGCATCAATTTTTTTTATCCCTAAGGTTTTAAGGTAAGGTAAGATCACCATATTCCCTAGATCATTGCCTTGAAAAAACAGATCTCCAGTATCATAGATCAACACATGATGTTGGCTTCTTATCGCAACGGCCAAACCTTGACCTACATCCAAAATATCAATTACTGCTTCTCCTGGAGATAATACAGTTCGGAATGGAAAAAATGGAAGGAGCGCCCAGAGTAACGCAAGCCATTGGAGGCGTTTAGTGGGTAATAAAATCCACATCAGTAAAGCGCCCATCAAGAGAATGACCCATTCAATGCTATGGACCGAATAATTAATATTAACAAATTCTAGATGTTCGATGAGGCTTAATCCGTTGAATAACAGTGCAATCAGAAATGATAAGGGCTTCATTAAGAGGACGGCAATATTGCATGAACTGAGAGCCATCGTTATTAGTGCTATGGGTACGATTAAAAAACCAACTAGAGGAATAGCAAATAAATTCGCAATAAAACCATTAATGGAACCATACGAATACCAGTATAGGGTTAACGGCATGAGTCCAATTAAGCAGCTTAATTGTAAGGCTAAACTTCCTTTATATCCTTTTAACCTCCAACGTTGTTGAGTTAAAAGCAAACACGCGACAGCCAAAAAAGAAAAATAAAAACCTTGCATGAATACCGCGTGTGGTTCGAGACATAAAACCCCAAAAAGAGCATATCTCCATATTTGCCAGGCTGAAAAACGCTGTTTTCCTAAACGATAGAAGGTATAAAAAAAACAGCCGATGAGTGCTCTTTGTACTGGGGGGGCAAATCCTGCTAAGAAAGCATATAATAAAGCCCCCAGGAGCCCGCTAACACTAGCAATATAGGGGGCTGGAATATACAAACAGCAGAAGGCGCTTTGAGACCATAGCCATCGAATCAGCCAATAAATCATTCCAGATATTAATGCAATATGTTCTCCTGAAATTCCAAATAAATGGGTGGTTCCTGTACGTCTAAATAGATCCCAACTTTGTGGGCTAATATGGTTGGTCAAATTTAAAGTTAATGCTTCAAAAATTCCTGCAGTAAATTGATTCGGTGCCAATTGGTTGAGTTTATTGCCAAGATGTTCACGTACTTGAAGCCAATTAAAATGAGAAGGAGATTTTGAGAGTAAGTGATTGTTCTTAGAGAGAATATAGCCCGTCCAATGAATATGTCTTGTATTTAGTGTGCCGACATAATCGGCGCTTCCTGGATTAAGATAATTTCGGGGTTTTTTTAACTTGGCGTTAAACTGCCATCGTTGCCCTACGTGTATTTCAGGAGCATTGTTATACCAGGCCAATTGAATTAATCCTTGGGCTGGATGCTGATCATATTGCTCAAGTGCAAATAGAAATTGTGTCTTAGAGAAATCTTGGTTAGGAATAGATGCAATTGTTCCTTGAATTATTACTTTAGGTATTACTGGACTATTGGGCATCCCTCTAGGTACAGTAAGCAATTGATGCAAGTATGCGACTAACACCCCTAGAATAAAAAAGAGAATCAAGGAGTACTTTGGACTGAGGAACAAAAAGAGTAGGCTAATTAGAGGCAAAGTACGATTGAACGTATACAGGTAAAGTATGCCTGTGAAAAAGCAAAAAATTTCCATTTCATTTTAAGTTGGACCGTCCGTTAAACGGAATAGTAGAGAAGAGGGTTTTGTTTGTAAAGTAAATTTTTACTATGGCCGTACAGATATGAAGAACACTTTTAATTTAGATTATGGATAGTTCAGTTTAAATCAGCTTGGATTCCAACAACTAGGTTGTACGGCTCCTGTTGAGTCTACAGCTGTTTTTATATTAGATTGATCGATACTCAAACTCGCACAAGTCGCATCCTTAGTTTGATAACCTATGGGTGTTGCTGTCAAAGTATAAGTAGTGGTTCCTAACTTAGCTATGCGAATACGGTAAAAGCCTTGAGTCGATGTTTGCGGAAATGAAAGTAATGGGCTGCAAAGAACATTATAAGAAAAATGTTCGGCATAACATCGTTCCAGAGTGAATTGAGCTTGTATAAGTGTGGAGATGGCATCGGAACGATGCCTTTTAAGCAAGAAATGAAGGTAGCAAGGGTAGGCGATTGCAGAAAGGGTGGCTATAACAAATAGGGTCATCATTAATTCAATCAAGGTGAATCCTTTTCTTCGCATTGGATTTACTTTGTACATCCTTATTACTATCCTTTTACAAGTGAGCCTAATAGTGACTGCTTTAATCCCATTCGATAAATTTCTCGATTTCCGCACTTGCTACCTTGTATTGCCGATGCCTATTTTTGTTCTGCGCAAAAACATGAGGTTTATTGCATTGAATTTGATTTTTAAATGTTTTTAATGCATCTTCTAAATTCACAAAATCATAACCATTTCGTTTATACAAATTTATAATATCAGGCAAAACATAAGCATTAAGTAAATTTGCATGAATTAATAAAATTTGTGCTTGCTCGGTATTTTGATGAAATTCATTGTGTTCCTCAGCACGAAGTGTTTGTTGCCAAATAAAATCAAGATAAAAAGGCTTCAACTCATCTAAATAGGTGCGTCGATTCACTTCAGGAACTGATAACAAGCGTTGATTAAAAACAAAATCTTTGGAATCAATAGTAATTGGGGCAACTTGGTAATTCTTTCGGGCAAGATAACAGAGTATTTCTTCTTTTTTTTGTCCAGAGCTCATCGCCAAGTAAGGATAACGAAAATATTTAGGTTTCGTTAAAACAGGATGTAATATCTTGTCCGCACCTCGAATTTCCTCAATGTATTCTTGGGTATCCATTTTATTTAAATTAGCATGCGTCAGGGTGTGATTACCTAAACCAAACCCAGCATCGCGGAATTTATGCAGTATTTCCCAATTATTTTTACGTACTTCACTGGCAATAATAAATCCAGTCGCAGGAATTTGTTCTTTAGTCATGGTTTCAATCATCATGTTTAAATGAAAATTTCGATATTCGCCAACAAAAGGTAAATCATCGATGGTGATGGAGACTATTTTTTTGGGGGAAAAAGATTTTTTAGGGGACTCTTTATTTTTATCGTAATTTTCTTGTGATTGATCCTCGGAATCTAAGATACTCACATTATTAGCGGAGTCCTTAGCAATGCGATGACCAAATGCAAAACTGGTACTCTGACTCGCTATTAAAAACAACAGAATAAATGATATTTCTTTAATAAATAATTTAATTTTCATTAGATGCAAGGTACAAACAAATAGGGAAACCGACATTGTAACAAAAAATTAGCCTAAATGGCTTATTAGAGACGGGTTGTTTACAAAAATATAGATAAGATGACCAAATTAGTCATCTTATCCTAAAGAGTAGGTTAAAAAGCGTGAAGATTAAACACTAACCGTTTTTGCTCTGACCTACCGTAGCTGGTGTATGTTCTAGTTCCTCATCACTGTCCTCTTCCTCTGTGGCTTTACTTCCAAAGAATGTTTTATTGAATGCAGAAGAGAAACTGCCTAAATATCCTTTAGATTCTTTAGGTTCTTTTTTGATTTCTTTTTTGGTTTCTTTTTTAAATTCCTCGACGGCAATTTTCAAGGAGGCCATGCGGCACTCAAAGATCATATCGATGAGTAAATTAAACGCTCCTTTTAGATTAAAGTCTGCAATTGCTGAAAACATATGGCTGCTACGAATTGCCTTCTTACCATTATTTTTCGGAGCTACTGTCATAAATTGCATAAATTGAGTTGCAGAGGTAACCAAGGTCTCAACATCTCGGGGTTTTACTTCATCTACACCAAGAATTTTACTTAATCCATTGAAGATAATGGATTGTTCTGGGCTCGTAAGGTATGAAGAGGAATATTCTTTTAGGATTTGTTTATGAACTAGATGCATGGATCCAGCTAAAATAGCTACTTTTTCAGATTCATTAATTTCTGAATGTTTTAATGTTTCTCTTATTGCGTTCAGAAAGCGAAGTTGAGCAATTCGCTCTGATGATTTTAACTTTTCAATCTTAGAAACATTTTTGTCCGCAAGTTCATCTTTGATTAATTCATCAAGAGCTTTATTGAGTTTATCCCAACCAACAAATCGATCGGTTGCAGAGGCAGGCGATTTTTTAATTGCTTTGTATCTACTGATTTCAGCATTTGTTTCCGCATCATTAGTAAAAGAAGCAACGATTGCTTTTTGGGCGTCTTTTTCAAGTTCATAGGATGTTTGAATGAATTTGTCTAAGCTTTCGGTTGGGATAGCTGTTAACATATGGTTTTTTGTAAATCCATTACGCGAATCATGCCCTTGAAAAACCTGATTTAGGAACCCGTTTATCGCGGTATAGAATTTAGAAACTTGATATATGTCAGGCTTGTCTTCTGCTTTGGCTTCCTCACTAATTCCAACTGCATCCTTAAGGCAAGCACTCAGTAAACCGGGTGAGTCAATACTTCTACGGTTGTTTTCGATGTCTTGGATTGTCGTTAACATTGCGCCATAAAAAGCATTTGTTAGATTTGTTACATTCTCAAGAGCTTTGTCTTTTTTTTGAATGTCTTCTGTAGATGGAGAGAACTTTTCTTTTTCTACTGATTTCTTCTTTTCGTATTCTTTTATGGTATCTAGAAAGGGTTCTGCTTGTTCTTCGATTTGAGAAAGTATTGCAGAAAGGTATTGTAGTTCATATTTTCTTTGAGGGTTGCTATTAAGGTCTTCAATTTTTCCTTTATTTTCACGTTTTAAGAAAATATCAACGGTATCATCAAAATGTTTTCTTAATTCACTTAGTTCCTTTAATACAAACGTCATGTTAGTCTCCAAATGTCCAATGGATATATGTAAGATCTTCTTACAAGGCCTCAGTGTAAACTAAAGTAAACCGCTCGTCATGTATTTTCATTATACAATTTCAGTCTTTTACTAAAAACATATAAAATTCATTACCTTATATCGCTAATTACAATTAAAATGAGGATGTTTTTTATTAATGAACATAAAAAAATTGTATTAATTAAAATAAAGGGTAATATTTCTGTCATTTTTTATTGAATGCTTTATCAATGCAACTTGATAAAGCCAGCGAAACTTCAGATTTATAGATTTTGCCTACATGCAAGAGAGAAGATTTTTAATGAGGATCTGTTTTGAATATTGAAAACGAAAAACAGTTGCAACACCAATTTTTTTATAATGCCCAATTTGCATTAGTCTTTCTTCTGGTCTGTCGAATAATTTCTATATGTTTTATTCCTTTGAATGATGTCTCCGAAGCACGTTATGCAGAAATTGCACGCAAGATGTTGGAAACCGGGAATTGGGTCACGCCTCTCCACGATTATGGCGTTCCTTTTTGGGCGAAGCCGCCGTTGTCTACTTGGTTATCAGCTTTTTCGATGAAACTTTTTGGGGTTAATGAGTTTGCGGTTCGCTTACCCGGTTTATTGTTATCTTTGATTACGATATGGCTTATTTGGTATGTGGTTAAAAGGCATAGTGGTCATGTAATTGCTATGGTCACAACAATAATACTTGCGGGAACATTGTATTTTTTCCTTGATGCAGGAACTGTAATGACTGATCCATCTTTAGTTCTTTGCATTACTTTGGTCGAGATCGCGTTTTGGCGAGCGGTGGTGGATGACAGCAAACTTTGGTCTTATATTTTTTTTGTAGGACTGGGGTTAGGTTTGTTAGCAAAAGGCCCTGTTGCGATTGTTTTATCAGGCATGCCAATATTTTTTTGGGTTTTATTACGAAAGCAGTGGCGTAATTTATGGAAGCGCTTGCCTTGGATAAAGGGCATATTACTCATGCTTGCTATCGCTCTTCCTTGGTACATTTGGGCAGAAATAAGAACGCCGGGATTTTTAAATTATTTTATTATTGGCGAGAATTTCAATCGATTTTTAAAACCAGGATGGGTCGGTGATAAGTATGGTTTTGCCCACCAGCAAGCTTGGGGAATGATTTGGGTATATGCTGTCATTGGTAGTTTACCTTGGTGTGTGCTTGGCGCTGCATGGTTTATTAAATACAAACATAATGCACGCAAAGTATTTGTCGATAACGATGGTTGGTTGAGTTATTTTTTTCTATGCACCGTCGTTCCAATACTCTTTTTTACTTTTTCTCGAAACATTATTTACACCTATATTTTTCCAAGCCTTCCTGCTTTTTCAGTGTTTTTTGTTACATATTGGGATCGCGTTGGTGCCATCACCAGAGCCAGACAGCTTATTACAGGCCTCTCTGTACTGGTCGGAGTACTCTTTCTGGGGGCGACTTTTTTATTTAATGCAATGCCAGAAGCAATATCCAAAACGGAAAAATTGGTAGTTGCTTCCTGGTTAAAGCAACATCCTGAAGCTGGAAGCTATCTAATTTATTGGAGTTTCAAAACTGAATTTTCCGCTCAATTTTACTCAGGAGGTCGAGTGAGATCTGCTCTGAATAATAAAGAACTTTGCCGATTGCTGGACAATGGACGAGAAAATTATTTAGTAATTAAACCCTATTATACGCCCGATGTTTCACCTGAGTTGTTTTCCAAAATGATTCTAATTCAGCGTGTGTATGCGGGTGATAAACGTTTTTTATTGATGCGTATACCCCCTTCAGCACAGATACCTTGTCGAAACATAAAAACAGCGGAAGCTGAATACTGGAAATATTATTACCTTGAACAAGGGGATATCTTAAGCCACGTAGTCACTCCAAATTTGTTCAATAAAGATACCAATTTATTTAGAGTTTTGGTATAATCGGGCGCAATTTTTAAGCCATAAGGAGTAACTGTGTCGCAATCTGTTGCAGTGGATTCGAGAGCTTTTGTGCCACGTGGTGATTTAATGGCCTGGGTTGTGTGTCTTTCCGCAGGACTCTTTTTTTTATATGAATTTTTTCAACTCAATATTTTTGATGTAATCAATCAACCTTTACGGGATGATTTTCATATTGATGCAACTCAATTAAGTTGGATGTCCAGTGCTTATTTGTGGGCAGATATTCTATTTCTTCTCCCAGCAGGAATTATTCTGGATCGTTTTTCTACACGTACAGTTATTTTAAGCGCGATGTTTATTTGTGTTCTTGGTACTGTAGGTTTTGCATTAACACACTCATTTATCTTGGCTTCATTTTGTCATTTTCTTTCCGGAATAGGTAATGCATTTTGTTTTTTATCCTGCGTAGTCTTGGTATCGCATTGGTTTCCACCTAGAAGACAAGCTCTTGTTATCGGGTCTTTGGTCACTATGGCTTTTGTTGGCGGTATGATGGCTCATACTCCTTTTGCGTATCTTTATGAATTATTTGGATGGCGCAAAGCTTTGTTAATTGATGGGGCAGTTGGTGCAGGATTGCTGCTGTGGATTTACTATATGGTAAGTGATAAACCCGCCGAGTCACCCCTGAAAATTCGTACCAATCAGGGACAAGTCATTTCGGGATTTATAAACGCATTATCTAATTCACAAAATTGGTTAGCAGGTTTTTACACCTCTTTTCTTAATTTACCCATTATGGTTTTATGCGCTTTATGGGGCGCGAGTTACTTGCAAGTAGTTCATCATTTACCCGAAATGGTTGCCAGCAATGTTGTCAGTTTGATTTTTATGGGAAGTGTTATTGGTTGCCCATTAGCAGGATGGTTGTCTGATTCTCAAGGGCGTCGGAAACCTTTAATGGTCTGTGGAGCTATTGCAACCCTTATTACTGTAATTCCCTTATTCTTAGATATCGTTTTATCGCAATTTGCTCTAAGTATTATCTTTTTTGCCTTAGGCTTTTTTACCAGTACACAAGTGATTTCTTATCCTTTAGTGGCTGAAAGTAATTCTGCTGAAAACACCGGGGCTGCTACAGGTATTGCCTCAGTAATTATCATGGGGGGAGGTGGTGTAGGCCAAGTACTCTATGGTTGGTTAATCACCCATCATGCTGGGTCGGCAGTAATAACTTATTCGGTGGCTGATTTTCAATACGCCATGTGGATGTTCCCAATAACTACGGTTGCGGCTTTAATTGCCGTATTAATAACCCGTGAAACATATTGCAAGCGATAAAGCTGAGGAGTAAAGATGCAAGTTGTGGATGAGTTTCAAGGATATAATGAGATAAAATCGTCATTATTACCCTGGATGGTGTGTTTTGCTGCGACCTTATTCTTTTTTTATGAGTTTATTCAGGGGAATATGTTTGCATCCATCGCTGCAAATATCATGCAGGATTATCAGATACAAGCGGATAAAATGGCATGGCTCTCAAGTATTTACTATCTTTCTAATGTATTGTTTCTTTTTGTCGCGGGGATGGTTCTCGATCGCTTCTCCATTAAAAATACTTTATTAATCGCAATGTTTTTATGTGTGGTGAGTACGTTTCTATTGGCTTATTCTCATTCTTTTTATATGGCCTTATTTTGTCGATTTATCACAGGCATAGGTAGTGCGTTCTGTTTCTTAGGGCCTGTACGTTTAGCATCTCATTGGTTTCCACCCAAGCGTATGGCTTTGGTGACTGGAGCAATAGTCACGATGGCAATGGCTGGAGGCATGTTGGCCCAATATCCGTTAACCAAGCTCGTTATTTTGGTTGGATGGCGTCAGGCAGTACAAGATGTAGGAATTCTTGGTTTTGCTATGCTGATTGTTATGTTTTTTTGGATAAAAGAAAGACCGCAAAAAGCAATAAGGCAAGTTGTTAAACCAATTAATGTTTTCTCAGCCGCTAAAAAGGCTTATTTGAATAGTCAATATTTGCGGGCTGCATTTTATGCCAGTCTAATGAATATGGCTATTGCCGTATTCGGTGCCATGATGGGGACTTTATATTTAGTGCAACGGCTGGACATTAGTTCTTCGCAAGCCTCGGTAGTAAATGGAATGTTATTTTTGGGGTCGATTGTAGGTTCTCCTTTAGTCGGTTGGATATCTGATAAAATGGGTTTACGAATTATGCCAATGAGAATTGGGGTAATTGCCTCCTTATTAACTTTGCTCGCAGTACTCTACCTCCCTGTCTCTTATAGCATGATGGCATTTTTGTTTTTCTTGCTGGGTTTCTTTACTTCAGCGCAAGTGATTAGTTACGCATTAGTGGCGGAGAGTAGTTCTCCTGCAATGACCGCAACTGCTGTAAGTGTCATTTCAATATTGACACAAGGCGGTTATATTGTGTATCAAAATATGTTCAGTTATTTATTAACGAATCATGGGGATATGCAGATGGTGAACGGAACCCCTGTTTATCTACTTGATGCATATCAATATGCTGCAATTATTTTACCTGTAGGACTATTAATTGCTTTCCTCATGTTGATGGGGTTAAAAGAAACACGCTGCCAACATACTGAGGTCTAAGATGACAGGGAGAGTTTGTATATTACTGATGGATTCTTTTGGCATTGGGGCAAGTTTAGATGCCCATCGTTATGGGGATGCGGGTGCTAATACATTTGTTCATATTCATGAAGCATGTGAACGTGATGAGTGCAATCGAGAGGGACTTCGCCAAGGCCCTTTAACTTTGCCTAATTTGGCCAAACTAGGACTTTACCATGCAACTCTAGCAAGTTGTGGATTGCGTTTTGTTGAATTGTCTAATTTTTCTGAACCTGTAGGCCATTATGGTTATGCAGTAGAACAGAGCTTAGGGAAGGATACTCCAAGCGGACATTGGGAGTTAGCAGGGGTCCCAGTGACGTTCGAATGGGGTTATTTTCCCGAACAACCATTTTGCTTTCCTAAAAAATTAATTGATACCTTTATTCAACGAACTGGGTTACCAGGGGTTCTTGGTGAGAAACATGCGTCAGGAACTACAATTCTTGATGAGTTGGGTGAAGAACACATCAGAACAGGAAAGCCTATAGTTTATACTTCCGCAGACAGTGTATTTCAAATTGCCGCCCATGAAGAACATTTTGGATTACAGCGGTTGTATGATATCTGTGAAATTGCACGTACTTTGGTCGATGAATATCAGATTGGACGGGTAATTGCCCGACCTTTTATTGGCCAACCAGGGGCATTCAAACGAACTCCACATCGTAAAGATTATGCAACGTTACCTCCCGAAAAAACCCTACTTGATTACATGAAAGAATCCGGTCGCGAAGTAATTGCCCTAGGAAAAATTGCAGATATTTATGCTCATCAGGGAATAACCCAAGTGATTAAGGCTGATGACAACATGGCCTTGTTCGATGCTACTTTGGCTGCAATGAAGACTGCTCCGGAGGGTAGTTTAGTTTTTACTAATTTTGTAGATTTTGATTCCTCATTTGGCCATCGTCGTGATGTAACGGGTTATGCTCATGCACTTGAAGCGTTTGATGCACGTCTTCCAGAGCTCGATGCTTTATTAAAGCCCGATGATCTAGTTGTTATTGCAGCCGATCATGGGTGTGATCCTACTTTTCCTGGTTCTGATCACACAAGAGAGCATATTCCTGTATTAGCATATGGCCCTAACATTAAAAGCCGTTTCATTGGACGTCGCGATACCTTTGCTGATGTAGGCCAAAGTATCGCACAACATCTTGGATTAGAGAATTTATCACATGGAGTATCTTTTTTAATCTGAATCGTAGGCCAAAAAAGTTGTTTACGGCCTGCGCCCACTTAAATTATTGTGACGGGTGAACGTCATAGTAGAAATCCAAAACCATAAATTCGGAATTTCCCTGGGTTACACCCCAGGTTACATTCTGATGTCACGGCATGAATAGTAATAATTTATTCATTTTGTGACCCCTTGTTTTTTTGTTTATCATCCCCATGTATAGGGTTCCGGTTTGATTTGAGGATTTTATTTTGGAACAATTTCGTGGGACAACCATACTTTCAGTACGACGCGGAAATCAAGTGGTTATCGGTGGAGATGGCCAGGTAACTCTAGGTAATACCGTGATGAAGGGGAATGCGCGTAAAGTGCGACGCCTCTATAAAGATCAAGTAATTGCTGGTTTTGCTGGCGGTACTGCAGATGCGTTTACTCTTTTTGAACGTTTTGAGAGCAAGTTGGAAATGCATCAAGGTCATTTGGTCCGTGCCGCAGTTGAGCTCGCTAAAGATTGGCGAACAGACAGAATATTGCGCCGACTCGAAGCAGTTCTTGCTGTTGCGGACGTCAAATCTTCCCTCATTATCACAGGTAATGGCGACGTAATCGAACCAGAGCAAAGCTTAATTGCAATTGGTTCAGGCGGTCCTTTTGCGCAAGCAGCTGCACGCGCATTGATGGAAAATACAAAATTATCAGCTGTAGAGATAGTGCGTAAAGCATTAAACATTGCTGGCGATATCTGTATTTATACCAATAACAATTTAACTATAGAAGAATTAAATAATGGCGACAAATAACAGCAAGATGACTCCTCGTGAGGTTATTCGAGAAGTGATGACTCCTCGTGAAATTGTCCAGGAATTGGATAAATATATTATTGGCCAGGATGATGCGAAAAGGGCAGTAGCAATTGCATTACGTAATCGTTGGCGACGTATGAATATTAAAGATCCCGCTTTGCGCAATGAAATCATGCCTAAAAATATTCTTATGATTGGGCCCACTGGTGTGGGTAAAACGGAAATTGCTCGACGTTTAGCTAAATTAGCACGTGCTCCTTTCATCAAAGTTGAAGCAACAAAATTTACCGAGGTAGGGTATGTTGGACGCGATGTAGATTCTATTTTGCGTGATTTGGCAGATATCGCGGTAAAACAAGAGCGTGAATTTGCGATGAAAAAAGTAGAGCACTTGGCTGAAGATGCGGCTGAAGAGCGTATTCTGGATGTATTGCTTCCGCCCGCCCGCGGCAGTTTAACACCTAGTGAAAAAGACAGTACAGCCAGACAAGTCTTTCGTAAGCAATTGCGTGAAGGGATTCTTAATGAGAATGAAATTGAAATAGAAATTTCAGCAACACCTATTGGCATTGAAATTATGGCTCCTCCAGGCATGGAAGAAATGACAAGCCAATTACAATCCATGTTTCAACAAGTGGGCACTCACCGTACAAAAACACGTAAAATGACTATAGGTAAGGCGATGCAGATTTTACGTGAAGAAGAGGCGGCTAAGCTCATTAATGAGGATGATATTAAGACTCATGCCATAGAAAATGTGGAACAAAATGGGATTGTCTTTATCGATGAGTTGGATAAAGTAGCACGACGAACTGAGAATGCAGGGGGCGGGGATGTTTCTCGTGAAGGCGTACAAAGAGATTTATTACCCTTAGTTGAAGGAACTTCAGTGACCACAAAATACGGTATGATTCGTTCGGATCATATTTTATTTATTGCATCTGGGGCATTCCATGTTGCTAAGCCGTCTGATTTGATTGCTGAATTACAAGGAAGATTGCCTATCCGAGTTGAATTATCTGCCCTTTCTGTTGAAGATTTCGTGCGTATTCTCACAGAACCTACTGCATCACTAACACTGCAATACAGTGCTTTAATGGCTACTGAAGGATTGACACTAACTTTTGATGAGTCAGGAATTAGAAGGATTGCCGAAGTAGCTTGGCAAGTAAACGAGCGTACAGAAAATATTGGCGCGCGTAGGCTTTATACCGTGATGGAACGGTTATTAGAAGTCGTTTCGTTTGAAGCTACAGATAAAGCAGGTGAATCTGTTCATGTGGATAAAGCATATGTTGAAAAAAATCTCGGACAGCTGGTAGCGGACGAGGATTTAGCCCGTTATATTCTATAATAGAGCAGTCTGAGACTCATATAGCGAACCCGTATTATGCAATAAATCTATTGTCCCATCACGGGTTTCGCTAGTTCTCTGATGACCTATCAACCCCCCTTCAAATCTTCAATGCTATAACCTTTAATGCGCGTTGTAATAAGCATGTCAATATAAGGAAAATTTTAGGCCTATCCGAGTACCCTTTTTTAATTTTCGCAGGACTTGATTCAATTGTAATTTTGGTATGTGATTAAAGAGAAACTGCAAGTTCTATAAAACGGCTGTTCTCACGGAGGAGAAAAAAATGTCACATCAACCGAGTTCTATTGCTACAATAAGAAGTGAAGATCTTGAGTTAGAAGAAGGCACCGATGATTCTTCCGAAAATGATGAATCTCATTCTTCCTGTATTGGTGTAAGAGCATATTCATTTTTTAATTCTCAAAAATTTTCCTTAGATTCCAAGGCTTATACCAATATTTGGGATAAAAGTAAGGGAAATTCCAATCATAGAAGAATCAAAGCATTGCTTATCGATTATACTAAAGAAAATTGTTTATTCGGTTCCTTCATTGGACGTATGATTGCAGGATATTGGAATAGACATCATGTTCGTGCAGTAAGTAAAATAATCGCGAATATGGCAGTTAATAATTATTATGATTCAGCTGATGATATTGTCTCTGATTTGAAAACATTAAAACCTAGAAAAGGAGGAGCTTTGTATCAGCTAATAAAGTTTATTGAAATGAAATTGGAAGCGCAATTAAAGTATGATTTTAAATTTTAACCTGGGAAAAGCAGTTGAGCCGTTATGATCAGTAAAAACCCGATAGGTTCTGTACTATTTGTTCAAGCCCAACTGCTTCCTCGATTTAAGGTAATGGAGTTGTTTGATGTCTAATCCTTATGTTTTAGTTTTATATTATTCGCGCACCGGTTCGGTAGCGCAATTAGCACAATATCTTGCGCGTGGTGTAGAACGTGTTGGGGGGATTGAAGCACGTTTAAGAACGGTTCCCCCTGTTTCTACTACCTGTGAAGCAGTTGATAAGACGATTCCAGATGAGGGGGCGCCTTATGTAACTTTAGATGATTTGCGACAGTGTCATGGACTAGCTTTAGGTAGCCCGACCCGTTTTGGAAATATGGCTGCTCCTTTGAAATATTTTCTGGACAGTACTTCCTCTTTGTGGCTGGCAGGTGATTTAGTAGATAAACCAGCTTGCGTTTTCTCTTCTTCTGCAAGTATGCATGGAGGCCAGGAAACTACATTATTAAGTATGATGTTACCTTTATTGCATCAAGGGATGATTTTATTGGGTGTGCCTTATTCGGAGTCCTCTTTGAATGATACAGTGAGTGGTGGAACACCCTACGGTGCGACGCATGTTTCTGGCGTTGCAAATGATCGACCTCTGAGTCAGGATGAAATTAATCTAGCCCGCCATTTAGGTGAACGTTTGGCACGAGCTGCTCTTAAATTGTGCAAAAATAAGGAGCATTAATTGGGGTAATTAAAAGCGTAGTAAAGAGTTTTTATGATAGCATCTGGGCGTTCTTGATTTGTCCGGGCTGCAATAAATAAATTGAGTGAAAAAAATGAAAGTAATTAGTTTTAATGCCAATGGGATACGTTCAGCAGCGCGTAATGGATTTTATGAGTGGCTTGCGATGCAAGATGCTGATTTTGTTTGTATACAAGAAACGAAGGCACAGCCAGAACAATTAATTCCGGAGGAATTATATTATCCACGCGATTATTTCTGTGATTATTATTCAGCACAAAAGAAAGGGTATAGTGGAGTGGCAATTTATGCACGGCACAAACCGAATCGTATCGTAAGAGGTATGGGGTTTGATTATTGCGATAATGAAGGTCGCTACATTCAATTTGATTATCCAAAATTTAGTATTGTCTCGCTTTATTTACCTTCTGGAACTAGTGGTGAGGAGCGTCAAACGGTCAAGTATGGTTTTCTCGAACAATTTGCTGAACATTTGATTCGATTAAAAAATGAGGGACGGGAGTTGATTGTGTGTGGTGATTATAATATTGCCCATAAACAAATCGATTTAAAAAACTGGCGAGGCAATCAGAAAAATTCTGGATTTTTACCTGAAGAACGGGCTTGGATGGATAAATTGTTTGGAGCCATGGGTTTTGTTGATGCATTTCGTGTGCATAATCAACAAGAAGAGCAATATACTTGGTGGTCTTTTAGAGGACGTGCATGGGACAAAAATGTTGGGTGGAGAATAGATTATCAAGTGGTTACTCCTGGGTTAACAGAACATGTAGTCGACAGTCGAATTTTTCGTGAACCCCGCTTATCAGATCACGCTCCTTTGTTAATTGAATATAAAGGAGATTGGTGTGCTTAAATTAGCAAGCTGGAATGTGAATTCTTTGAAGATACGGTTGGATCAAGTTTTGGAATGGTTTGATTCTTCGCGTGTGGATGTTCTTGCGCTCCAAGAAACAAAATTGCTTGATGAGAATTTCCCTATAACCCCATTTATAGAAAAAGGCTATCATGTTGTATTTTCAGGACAGAAGACATACAACGGCGTTGCTGTAATAAGTCGGTATCCTTTTTCTGATGTTCTCACGGATATCCCTGATTTCATTGATCCACAACGACGTATTTTGGTGGTTACGATCGCAGGTATTCGCTTGATCAATTTGTATGTTCCTAATGGGTCTGAATTAACTTCAGATAAATATCAATACAAATTAAATTGGTTGCAAAAAGTTACTGCTTTTATTCAGCAGCAAATGAGTGTTTTCCCCAATTTAGCTGTAGTGGGAGATTTTAATATCGCTCCTGAAGATCGAGATGTCCATGATCCTGCTGAATGGATTGGATCTGTATTGGTTAGTCCTGCTGAACGAGAAGCCTTTATGCAATTATTACAACTTGGCTTACATGACAGTTTTAGAAATTTTATGCAGGAGGAACAAATATTCAGTTGGTGGGATTATCGTGCGGGGGCATTTAGACGTAACCGAGGCTTACGTATTGATCATATTTTATTGAGTAAAACACTTAATGGGTTATGTAGGCAAGCAGTGATTGATAAGGAGCCACGTAAATCAGAAAGGCCTTCCGATCACGCACCTGTATGGGTTGAGCTCGATCTTAATGTGAGTTAAATGTAGCGGAGTAGAAATCGGGTAGGGTAGATGAGTTTATGAACCCGGGTTCCGGCTTCGCCTTCACCCAGGCACATTAGATTTTCATTACTTATTTTGCAAGGTTTCAAATAGAAACCAAATTCGTCGTTCTGTTTCATCAATATAAACTTCCAAGATACTCGTGGTAGCGAAATCATTTTTTTTGCTACATACCTCATGAACTTTTCGTAAATTTTTTAAGAACCCTTTATTATCTTCCAGTAGATTTTGCAGCATATCCTCTGCAGATAGGGTTTCATTGGTATCTCGAAGCGTTTGTAATTGTTTAATCTCTCCAATAGAGTGAATTGTCCGTTCTCCTAATTTGCGTACCCGTTCGGCTAAAACATCAATCATCGCAAAAATTTGTTCACTTTGCTCATCTAATAAAAGATGATAATCCCGATAATGAGGTCCTGTCATATGCCAATGGAAATTTTTGGTTTTAACAAATAAGGCAAATGTATCAGCCAAAAGAGGATTAACCGCCTCAGCAATTTTGCGACGATCCCTTATATCGAGGTCATTTGGTGTTTCAAGCTTATAGAGTTCCAGTTTTTTCATTTTAACTCCTGTTAAATTAATTCGTTTTTATAAGCGTAGACCAATCGTGCCTATTTTGTTTCAATGATGTTGAAATATTGAGATCATTGTTTCATTTAATAGACCAAGAGGGTATAACCGCGGTTTCCTTTTGATAAAAATTGCTTTACAACAGTTTTTCTGCTATTGTTTTGCGTCATTTGTACAGAGTATGGTGCCTGGCGTTGGGTTCAGGTGGCGATACTCATTTAAACTATAGAGAGTCGTATTATGAAGGCATCAATTCATCCAGAATATAAAAAAGTTAAAGTAATATGCAGTTGCGGTGAGGAATTTGAAACCCGTTCAACTTTATGTAAAGATTTGAACATTGAAGTATGCTCACAATGTCATCCCTTTTATACTGGTAAACAAAAATTAGTAGATACTGGTGGTCGTGTTCAGAAGTTCCGTGATCGTTATAGCCAGCGTTCTACTCAAGCTGCTAAAGAAGAAACGAAATAAGGCGCGCGTTATTTGCGCCTTATTTAAATATACTTCATTCGAAGTATATCTTATTGACAGATTGTTCCTGCAATGCTAATTTCGGTGTCGCAGGTTCTTGACGTCCAATTATTGTCTCCATCTTATCATCCATTGGCTGTTTCTCTTATATTTTATTAAGGGTTCATAGTCAGATGTTTGTGTGCCTGTAGCACAATGGTTGTACAATAAATTGAATAATGGTTGGTAGGATTTTTTGACCTTACTTAAGTTTTATTTCTGTGTAAGAGAGTGAGTACTTTGGATAATGACGTTTTAAAGCAGTGCGCATTGGATTATCATGAGTTTCCAACTCCCGGAAAACTTGGTGTTCATATTACCAAATCAACTGACTCTCAGAGTGATTTGTCTCTAGCTTATACACCGGGTGTGGCTGCCCCGGTGATTGCAATAGCAGAAAACCCCGAAGATGCTTATCGTTACACTAATAAGGGAAATTTAGTTGCTGTAATGACTAATGGTACTGCGGTGCTGGGTTTGGGGGATCTTGGACCTCTTGCGAGTAAACCAGTTATGGAAGGTAAAGCTGTTTTATTTAAGCGTTTTGCAGGTATTGATGTATTTGACATCGAAATTGATGCTCATGATTCTCAAGCATTTATCTCTACAGCCAAACGTATTGCCCCCACTTTCGGAGGAATTAACCTAGAAGATCTTAAAGCTCCGGAATGTTTTGAGATTGAGCAGGCGTTAATTGAGCAATTGAATATTCCTGTATTTCATGATGACCAGCATGGTACTGCTATAGTGGTTGCCGCAGCTTTGCTAAATGCCCTTGAATTGCAGCAAAAAAAATTATCTGATGCCAAAATTGTATGTATTGGTGCAGGAGCTGCGGGAATTGCTTCGATGCGATTGCTTGTTGCAATGGGCGCCCATAAAGAGAATATGTTACTTTTGGATACTAAGGGAGTTATCCATTCAGGTCGTGCCGATCTAAATGCTTATAAATTTGCTTTTGCACGTACGACTGAATGCCGGACTCTAGCTGATGCACTGGTAGATGCAGATGTATTTATTGGAGTTGCCAAACCGAATTTGTTGGACGCAGATCTATTAAAATTGATGGCACCTAAGCCTGTTATTTTTGCTTTATCTAACCCTGATCCTGAAATCAGACCTGAATTAGCATTTCAAGTACGTAATGATTTGGTTATTGCTACTGGACGTAGTGACTATCCTAACCAAGTCAATAATGTGTTGTGTTTTCCCTATATTTTTCGTGGTGCGTTGGATGTGCGTGCCAAGTGTATTAATCAATCGATGCAAATTGCGGCAGTTGAAGCTATCCGTCAACTGGTGCATGAGCCTGTTCCCCAGGTAGTGAAGGATAATTACCCAGGTGTTACGCATTGGGATTTTGGCCCTAACTACATCATTCCCAAGCCTATTGACCCTCGTTTAAGAGAACGAGTCCCTGCTGCTGTGGCTGAAGCTGCAATAGCAAGCGGCGCGAATCAAGTAAGTTGTAATTTAGAATAAAAGTAGCATCCCGAATGCATGAGGGATCTCAAGGTGTAGCAGTATGCCATGTGAGATGTTCCTGTTTTGCGCTCGGGGTAAAAATAGGTGAATTGTAGGTATGAATTTTACTGTTGAATTTTGAAACAGTGCTTGTTCTTGCCTAACAAATAGTTAAGGAGATTACTTTGCTTTCTGAAAACCGGAGAAATTACGCATTAATTGGATGGCTTATTTGTGGTCTTGGAGCGGTATTTTACAGTTACGAATATTTGCTTCGAATAGCACCTAGTGTCATGGAAACTGCTTTACGTGAGCATTTTAATTTGTCTGCAACAGGTTTTGGGCACATTTCATCTATATATTATTATGCATATGTCCCTATGCAATTACCTGTAGGGATTATGATGGATCGCTATGGTCCTCGAAGATTGTTAACTGTAGCCTGTTTCATTTGTGTTGTTGGAACATTTTTATTCACAGGTACAACCTCGTTTTGGGTTGCAGCTTCAGGACGATTTTTAGTAGGATTAGGCTCTGCTTTTGCCTTTGTGGGAGTATTAAAACTTGCTACAATTTGGTTGCCTGAGAATAAACTCGCTATGGTCTCTGGAATTACCTCAGCATTAGGAACAGTCGGTGCCATGCTGGGGGATAATTTTTTAGAGCTTTTCGTCACTAAATTGGGATGGATTAAAACCCTAAATATGACGGCATTTTTTGGGATCGTATTAACTTTTGTTTTATGGTTAGGCATCCATGATAAAAAAGGTAGGTATAGACAAAGTGGTACTGTTTCTAATTTTAAAATCGGCTTAATTGATTTAAATATAATATTGAGCAATAAACAAATATGGATTAATGGATTGTACGGTTGTATGGTTTATTTGCCGACAACTGTTTTTGCTGAGTTATGGGGCATTCCCTATTTAAGACATGCACACGGCTTATCTGCGCATGCCGCTGGTTTAGCAAACTCATTGCTCTTTTTGGGCTTTACCATAGGCGCCCCACTAATGGGTTATTTTTCTGACCGCATAGGGCGTAGAAAGTTACCTATGTTTCTAGGTGCAAGTATCGCTACTGTTCTTATGCTAGTCATTCTGTACTTCCCGGGTTTAACTGAAACTAATGTACAAATACTCATGTTTTTCTTAGGCTTATTTTATAGTGCGCAAGCGATTGTATTTGCGGTGGGAAGGGAATTGAGTCCTGGAGAGGCTGCAGGTACAGCTATGGCATTTACAAACATGATTGTCATGCTTGGGGGAATGTTATTACAACCTTTGGTAGGACATTTATTGGATTTCAGCTATTCCGTTCGCAGTGGAACCTCCCTTTCTTCAGCGTTGGTTGTTGAAAACGTAAATAAGCTTTATAACGTGACTGATTATCGCATTGCGCTGGCTTTCATACCTCTTAGTATGTTTATTGCTGCTTTATTAACTTTCTTTTTAAGGGAAACTCACGCACATGCACCTAAATAATACTGTATCAAGAAAACAAATGCTCTTTGGCATGTTTATCTGCTTCGTTGGGGCAATTTTTTATTGCTATGAGTTTATCTTACGCATAATTCCAGGTGTTTTGCAGACTGAGCTAAGTATTGCGTTGGGGCATATTTCAGCGACTACTTTTGGTCAAATATCTGCTTTATATTATTTCGCTTACTCGCCGATGCAAATGCCTGTAGGAATGCTCATGGATCGATTTGGTCCTAGACGGCTTCTAACTTTTGCCTGCATCTGTTGTACCGTGGGTTCCTGGATGTTTACCTTGACCTCCTCTATGTTTTTGGTTGGGGCAGGTCGCTTTCTCGTAGGATTTGGTTCTTCATTTGCATTTGTGGGAGTCCTCTCTCTGGCATTACATTGGTTGCCCCGACGTTATTTTTCTTTAGTTGCAGGCTTGATGACTACTTTAGGGATGTTAGGTCTTGTGTATGGTGAAGTGAAGATTACCGAGTGGTCTCAGAGCATTGGTTGGGAACATGTGTTGTTCTTTATTGCCATTGTAGGCTCGGGTTTGAGTGTGCTGATGTTTCTCGTGGTACGTGATGGTCCCGAAGGACATCACCCCAATAAACATCCTTTACCTGAATTTTTCAGAAATGTTCTTAAAGTATTAATGGCTCCAGAAGTTTGGGTTATCGGTTTTGTTGGAGCTTGTTTGTATACCTCTTTATCTGTATTCGGTGAGTTATGGGGAAAAACGTACTTGGAACAAGCGCACCATTTGACTAAAGTTGAGGCTGCCAGGACGGTCTCTGCAGTCTTCTTAGGTTGGGCGGTGGGTGCTCCTATAGCGGGTTATTTATCGGATCGTACTGGCAGACGTTTGTTACCTCTAGTGTTAGGTGCAATTTTGGCGTTGATTTGTATAAGTCTTGTACTCTATCTGCCTGGGTTATCCTATTTAAGTTTAAATGTCTTATTGTTCTTGTATGGTGTCTTTAGTGCCACGGAAATTATTGTATTTATTATGGCTAAGGAATGCAGTGGAGCTCAATTATCAGGTACGGTCTTTGCAGCCACCAATATGATCGTTACACTTGGTGGGGTTATTTTCCAACCTTTAGTAGGTAAATTACTGGATACTTTTGGTGATAGTGGCATTGTGGAGGGAGAGCATATTTATACAGTGGTAGATTACCAGGTAGCTTTATCTATATTACCCCTTTCATTATTACTGGTTACTATTCTTGCATTCTTTATCAAAGATCATAAAGATCATCAAATTAATTAATCCTGAAGCCTGGGTGAAGCGAAGCGAAACCCAGGTTTAATAAGGTTACTGATCCCGAGTTTCACTTCACCTACTCCTCCTCAGCTTTCAAATTAATTAAATATTGCAATTAACTCGTTTACTGGACGCCGTAGTGATCCTTGGCAATTAATAAAACGTGACACGGGAAAACTTTTAATTTCGGCTTTTCTGTAGTGGTAACGAGTAAATTCAGTATCGTGATTGGAAAGTATCACTGGAATTCCCCGAGCCGCTGTTTCTTTAGCTAATTCGGTCAATTCGATTTGATCTTCGGTTGTAAACAGCTTTTTAGTATAGGGTAAGTGATGTGATTTCTCTGAAAGAAGTACATAAGGAGGGTCGCAATAAATTACATCCCCTCGTTCTGCATATTCAAAAGTTTTTCTGAAATCATTATGAATGAATTCTGTTTGTTGGCTTTTTGAGTGAAAGAGCTGCATTTCTTTGCGTGGAAAATAGGGTTTGCTGTAAAGCCCAAAAGGAACGTTATAGATTCCTTTCGAATTATAGCGGCATAATCCATTATAACCGTGTCGGTTTAGGTAAAGAAAAAGCGCAGATTTTTGCGCAGAATGAAGAGAGGCATTAAAATCAGATCTTATTTGATAATATTTTTCTTTATGGTTGAATTCTGGGCTGAAATAGGTTTCGCATTGTTTAATGAACGCATCCCCTTGTTGCTGCAAGGTTGTGAAAAGATAAATTAAATCAAAATTACTTTCAGCTAACAAATAGGATGAATAATTTGTATTCATAAAAACGACGCCCGAGCCGGCAAAAGGCTCAATTAAGCGTTTACCTGGAGGAAGAAAGGGAATAATCTTTTCCAAACAGTTGTATTTACTCCCCGCCCATTTAAGAAAAGGCCTTATTTTAACCATAGGTTTTACCACGATTTATTCAGAAAGAAGTATTGCTTATTTTTAAGAAAAAAAACAGAATTTTTATTGTAAAAATTTGGTTGTTGTTTCTTTTTAAGGTAATAACTAAATAAAATTCTAAGACGAGACCTGTAATTTATACTGAGTTAAAGAGTTTAGGACTCCCAAACGACAGGAAATAAAGGATGGTCCATTTGTGCGCCTTCTGGAAGTTGCTCGCTTAACCCCGGAAAATCAGGGGAAGTAGCCCATTTTCGTGGTGCATGGATCGCATCATCACCGAGAAAACGTACTGAGAAAACTCGACGTTTCTGAGAACCTACTCCGCCTGCAGCATGAAGAGTAAGCATATGAAAGCAAACTACATCACCTGGAGTTATTTCCCACCCGATAATAGGGTAGTCTTCACGTTTTGAGTCAATATCAGGAAGCTCTGCGAGGCTTCCTTCTGGAAACCATTTTGCCTGGCTATCCATAAAGGATCGAGGCATAAACCACGGTCCTAAATGAGAGCCTGCAATAAACTCTAAGGTAGAAATACGAGATACTGGATCAACAGGGATCCATAAACTGCAATTTTGGGTTCCTTCAATATTGTAATAAGGCTGATCTTGATGCCATGGTGTTCGTTGTTGCGTGCTAGACTCTTTAACTAAAAGATGATCATGGTAGAGTCGTGATTTTTTACTTTCCATAAGTTTGGCTGCAATAAGGCTAACCGGCGATTCAAAGATGAATTGTTGGTAATAAGAATTGGTTTGCCAGGTACAAAAATCTTCAATAAATCGTCCTGGATCCTCACTTTTACTCGCAATTTTGACCCGTGGGCTTGGGGAGTTCAGATTGAGTTCGATACCATTACAGAGTAATTCTATTTCTATGGGGGTAAGAATTTGACGAATACAAACAGCCCCATCTTTTTTGTACGCTTCTATATGTTCTTGAGTTACGGCTGATTCTACTCGCCGAATAACTTGTTCAGAAATAATATGTTTTTTCATCTTGGACTGAAACAATGATCGATTTTATTGATGTTACTAAAATTCAGAAAAAAGAACTATTGAAGAAAATATTTAAACGTAAGGAGATGAGAGTTGGTTTAAAAAATTCATGTGAGCGAGGTAAAGTTATGGTATTTTACAGAAATTTTATGTGACAAGGATCTGCAAAATGCATAAGTCGAAATTAAAGTCTAATGAACGGAAAATTATTTTTCTTGCTTCTTTAGGTGGGGCGTTGGAATTTTATGATTTTGTCATTTATGTTATTTTCGCACCAATCATTAGTCAGATTTTTTTTCCAGAAACAGACAAATTTGCTTCATTGATGAGTGTTTATGCGGTTTTTGCCATTGGATATTTAATTCGTCCGTTAGGTGGTCTTGTCTTTAGTCATTTTGGAGATAAATACGGTCGCAAAAAGACATTCATTTTTTCAGTGCTCTTGATGGCTCTTCCCACGGTGCTTATTGGATGTTTACCCACTTATCAACAGATAGGGATTTCTGCGAGTGTTTTTTTAATTGTGCTTCGTTTATTGCAAGGACTATCAATTGGTGGTGAAATTCCTGGAGCATTAACCTTCACTTGCGAGCATGTTAATCCTCGTTTCAGAGCTCTGGCTTGTGGCATTATTTTCGCTTGCCTAAATTTAGGTATTTTACTGGGCGCGGTGATTAGTTTAATTTTAACCAACCAACTCTCAAATGCTCAATTATTAAGCTATGGTTGGCGGATTCCATTTGTTTTTGGTGGATTACTTGGTGTGTTCAGTTTCTATATTCGCAAACAATTGTCTGAAAGTCCCTTATTTCTTGCATTTAAAAATTCATCAGAAAATACACGAATTCCTTTTGTTGAGGCAATGACCCTTTACTGGCGCAATATTTTGCAAGGAATTGGTTTAACCTGTCTAGGTTCTGTAATGATTAATTTATTATTCCTCTATATGCCTACCTACCTCTCAACGGTTCTTGCTTATCCCACACAACAAGCAACCTTACTCAATACAATTAATTTAGGTTTTTATTCCTTGCTGCTGGTGTTTTTTTGTTGGTGTGGTGATCGGTTGGGCCGTAAAGTGATTCTTTTGATCGGATCGGTTGGGTTTATTTTGTTAAGTTATATTTTATTCGTTACTTTATCCCAACAGACCACTTTGTTGCTTATAGTAAGCTTATTTATTTTTGCTATATTAAGTAGCTCTATTATGGTTTATCCCAGCATACTTGTTGAGTTATTCCCGGTGCCGATTCGTTATACCGGGATTGCTATTTCTTATAATCTGGCATTCGCTTTTTTTGGAGGGTTAACCCCGTTTATTACGACTTATTTAATCCAGTCATTAAATAGTAATCTTGCTCCCAGTTTTTACCTAACTTTGAGTGCCATTTTTTGTTTCGTTGCAGTATTAACTATTAAAAAATTATATGTGGAATCGGGAGATGGATTATGAATTTTGCAAAACAAACGGTGGTTTTTATTTTCTCTTTATTATTTTCTTTAGCACATGCTGATAGACCTTTTATTATTGATACGGATGTAGGAATCGACGATGAATTAGCGATGTTCTATTTGTTAGCACAAAAAGATATCGAAATTAAGGCAATTACCGTGGTAGGTACTGGAGAATCACATTGCCCAGCAGGATTGCGGAATGTTGCTGGATTATTAGCATTGACGCATCATGAAAACATTCCATTAGCTTGCGGGCGCGATACACCCATGGTTGGTACCCATCAATTTCCTAATTGGCTTCGTAAACAAGCAGATGATTTAGCAGGTGCTGCAAATTTGTTGCCCAAAGTTGAAGTATCCAACTCACAAAGTGCAATGCAATTGTTGACATCTACTTTAAAGAATTCAAAAGATCCCGTTGAGATTTTAGCTATTGGACCCCTAACAAATCTGGGTGAGTTAGTGACTCAAATGCCCAGGATAAAGAATAAAATTAAAAGGATTTATGTTATGGGTGGTGCCGTAGATAGTACGGGGAATCTGATTGAGTTAGATCACTCAATTCGAAATAACACTGCAGAATGGAATATTTACGTTGACCCTCATGCTGCCGACAAAGTATTTCGTTCAGGAATTCCTATTACTTTGATTGGTCTGGATGTAACTAATCAAGTTCCGGTAACTAAAGAGTTTTATCTGAAATTAAAACAAAATCAAAATAGTTTGGGTAATAAATTTTTTTATGAGCTTTTTCATCGTAATGAAGCTGAGATATTTGACCATAAGTGGTATTTTTGGGATGTGCTTTCAGCAGTAGTAGCGCATGATAGTTCAATTGTTAAGTCAATAAATAAAAAATTGAGCGTTGTATTAAACCCGGAAGATCAATCAGGTACTACTAAAGTGGATGAAAAGGGGAATATTGTCCGTGTATGTACTGCAGTAAACCAGGAACAACTTGAAACGATCTTGATGGATACGTTAAAAAAGACTTCCTAAGGGATTGAAGTTAGCCTGGGCGCAACGAAACTTCACCCAGGCAACATAACTTTAATTGGGTACAGAACGTTCTTCTTCGAAAAATTGTACTTTTCCGGTTTTGATATCATGTAATCCTGCTACAATCCCTACTTGTTTTTTAGTAATTAAATCTTTAAGAATGGGACTTCGTTCTTGCATCTCTCTGACGATTCTAAGGGCATTGGCTTTAGCCATAGCATCAATTAATTTGGGATCCGAGCAATTTTTTGTTCCTTGCTCTTCCATGCTCATTTGTACCACAGGTTTAATTTTATTTATCACATCAGTCAAATGGCCGAGTTCTACACCACTGCATGCACCGCTTACAGCACCGCATGAAGTATGTGCTAAAACAACGATGAGTCGAGAACCCACTACTTTAGTTGCAAATTCCATGCTGCCTAGAATATCATCATTGAGTACATTTCCCGCAACGCGCAAGGTAAATAAATCAGCTAAGCCTTGGTCAAAAAATAACTCCGGAACACTGCGAGAATCCATACAATTAAGAACAACTGCAAACGGATACTGTCCGTAAGAAGATTGGTGTGCTTGTTTTAAATAATCTCTGGGAATGGAGGTATTGTTTAAAAATCGTTGGTTTCCATCTTTCAAACGTTGTAATGCCTGTTTGGGTGTCATGTTTTGTTGTTTGGCTTGAGTTATTGTTTTTCCTAAAATAGGTACTTCTGCAGCAGGTGCGCTTGCCATGCTTGTGATAGCCCATGTCAAACCAAAAGTTAAGGCCAAGATTTTTGTTAGGTATTGCATTGATATACTCCGTTTTTAATTAGAAATCGTCCTTCAGTGATAATAACTTAATCTTAAAAACGCATATACTTTTTTTAAAAATTTATTTTCCTTAGAAAACTGATGTAAATAATCGTATTTGTAGCCCTTGAATTTTAACAAATCGACTCTATGTTCCTAGATATGTAAAACAACATTAGGAGAGGGTTATGAGTATTGTAAGACGTGATTATTTTCCTGTATACAATGAAATCGGTTCGATTTTGGATAGTTTTTTCAAAGGGCAACAAGACTCTTCTATAGTAGATACGAGTACATGGACCCCACCTGTCGATATTAAAGAAGAGAAGGAGCGCTTTTTAGTTCTAGCGGATGTACCAGGTGTGGATAAGGATAACATCCAGATATCATTAGAGCATAATATTTTAACACTTCGTGGAGTACGCCATTTTGAGAAAACTGAAAACAAAAATGAGTACACACGAATGGAGCGCTCACAAGGTCAATTTTATCGCCGCTTTAGCTTGCCGCAAACAGTAGATGACGCAAAAATAAGTGCTAAATACAGACATGGGGTTCTGGAAATATCGATTCCAAAAAAGGAAATGGCAGTTGAGAAAAAAATTGATATTACAGTAGAAGAGTAATTCAGACTATTCATAGGAAATCTAAAGTGAAACTCAGAAGGTTGATGTAGGAGTACGATTCTGGGTTTCGCTTCTATTGATCGTTCTAAAAAGAATAAATTTTTTTATAACTCCCGTATTTACCGTGCTTATACGTATATCGAGTAATAGGCTTCATGTATTCTGAATTCTTTTAATCAAGATTGGATACTGCGCCTGGGCGCAGTATGTAGGCGGAAACAATTACGAGAATCTTGGCTTAGAGCGGATCAAGAGACACTATTATCGAGTTTCAATGAGAAAATACGAAGGCGATGGTTATCGGGATCCAACGCCACAAAGGTATAGCCAAAATCCATCATTGTTGGTGCTTGGGCAATTTGAATGTTTTCTTTTTGCCAGAGCGTGTGAAGTTCGTCAACTAAAGGGTCATTTTGGACTTGCAACGAAAGCTCACTACCCCCACCATTTGCTGCTGCAGGCGGCTCAACGGTGTGTTTTGACCATAAGCCGAGCCGCATACCTGATTTTAATAAGAACATGACAAAAGTAGGTGATGATTGAATAGGCTGAGAGTTGAATAAACGCTCATAAAATTGCTCGCTCACCTGAGGATTATCAACATAAAAAATTATTAAATTAGGATCAAGATACATTAAAGTCTCCTTTTAATTGAATGGAGATTTGAGTTTAAACGAGCGTACTGACAGTTTTTGTCAGTAGTGATTCGGTCTAATCATAAACATATGGATAACAAGGGTATTTGGTGATTTAATATCGCCAAAAATGCCCGCCCGATAGGCAGGATAGGAACTATTAATAAGGAAGTTGATCATGAATAATTTCTACGTCGATCCCGATATAGCAAAAGCGTCTACATTACCCTCACGTTTTTATACGTCAGTTGATTGTTTCGAACAAGCCAAAGAAAAAATATTTGCGAGAACTTGGCAGTTTTGCACCAGCACAGAAAGTTTGCGATTAGAAGGGCAGCTGGTGCCTTTTACTTTATTGCCTGGATTGCTCGATGAGCCCTTATTATTTGTCCGTGAGGAACAAGACCGTTTTCATTGCCTTAGCAATGTATGCACCCATAGAGGAAAAATTTTGATTGAAGCTCCCTGTTCGGTAGAAAAAATAAAATGCTCCTATCATGGACGTCGATTCAATCTTTGTGGGGAGTTTCTCCATATGCCTGAATTTGAAAAAACGTGTGATTTTCCAACGTCAAAGGACAATTTGGCAAAAATCCCTTTTGATTGCTTGGAAAAGCTATTTCTTTTTGCGTCACTCGCACCATTAGTTCCCTTTAGGGAAGTATTTGCAGATATAAGGGAACGTCTTTCCTGGCTGCCCATTGAAAGAATGCGTCTGGATATTCATCGTTCCCGAGATTATGTGGTTAAGGCACACTGGGCATTGTATTGCGAAAACTATCTTGAAGCATTACACATCCCTTTTGTTCATCATTCATTAAGAAAAGTAATTGATTGTACTACCTATACTACAGAGCTTTATCGTTATTGTAATTTGCAATTGGCGCTTGCGAGCCATGGTGAGGAACATTTTGATTTACCTAAAGACTCACAAGATTATGGCAAACAAGTCGCTGCTTATTATTACTGGATTTTTCCAAATACAATGCTTAATTTTTATCCCTGGGGATGCTCTGTGAATGTAGTGAAACCATTAGGACCGGCATTAACTAAAGTTTCATTTCTTACCTATGTGCTTGATGAAACCAAATTAGGCAAAGGAGCAGGCGGTGACTTGGATAAAGTAGAGCGTGAGGATGAGGCAGTTGTGGAATCAGTCCAACAAGGAATTCGTTCTCGTTTTTATGAAACTGGGCGATTTTCTCCTACCAAAGAACAAGGGACTCATCATTTTCATCGATTACTTTGTGAATTTCTTAATGATTAATAGATAAATGGATGGGGTCAATTATTAGGTGACCCTGCTATAAGAAAATAAACTCTTCTGTCTACGGGTCGGATTTATCCGCCGGGTACAAATTTCTAGATCCCCCAAATACCTTGTGGGACGTAGAGATAATAATGATAGTGGGAGTGCCTTACTCTTCTTAGATTCAAGGATTGATTGATGCACGATTTAGCACAGGAGCCTTCGCTGCAACGAAAGCTCAATGCGCGTATATTGGGAATGATAACCCTAGGTGGTTCTATTGGAACTGGAATTTTCTTAGCAAGTGGAAGTGCTTTATCTATAGCGGGCCCGGGAGGGACGCTACTGGCCTACTTGATTATGGGAATTATGGTCTATTTCCTAATGGGTGGTCTTGGGGAAATGGCGGCATTTATGCCGACCAGTGGTTCATTTTATGTTTATGCTGCTCGCTTTTTAGATCCTTCTTTAGGATATGCACTGGGTTGGAATTATTGGTATAGCTGTGCCATTTATATTGCCTCAGAAATTTCAGCTTCCGCATTAATTATGCATTTCTGGTTTCCTGAAAGCCCATCATTTATTTGGTGCTCCATTTTTCTCTTTTTGATTATTGGTTTTAATGCGATATCGACTAAAGCATTTGGCGAGGTGGAATACTGGCTTTCTTTTATCAAAATTTCCGTGGTGATTCTCTTTATTGTGACGGGATTTTTTCTAGTTCTTGGTTTTGCAGATTATAAAGCAGGTGGTTTTCAAAATTGGCGTATTGGTGATGCTCCCTTTCATGGGGGATGGATTGGTGTTCTGGGGGCTTTTATTGCTGCAGGTTTTTCTTTTCAAGGCACTGAATTAATTGGTGTAGCTGCAGGAGAGAGTTCCCATCCTCAGAAGACAATTCCTAAGGCAATCAAAATGGTTTTTTGGCGGATTCTCATATTTTTCATTTTATCCTTATTTGTTATTAGCCTTTTAATTCCTTATACCGCGTCACAATTAGTCAGTTCTGATGTAGTAATGAGCCCCTTTACCTTAGTATTCCAACAGTTTAATAAAACATTTGCCGCGATGATTATGAACGCTGTAATTCTTGTTGCCATTATTTCAACAGCCAATTCGAGTATGTATGTGGGGAGCAGAATGCTTTGGTATCTTGCCAAGGAAGGTCATGTTCCTCGAATTTTTTCTGTGGTGAACCGCAGAGGAATCCCTGTGTATGCTTTAACATTAACCAGTGCGGTTGCAATGCTGGCATTTTTATCTTCCGTTTTTGGTAATGGAACAGTTTATTTTTGGTTACTCAATGCAACAAGTCTTTCCGGGTTTATTGCTTGGATGGGAATAGCAGTTAGCCATTATCGTTTTCGTAAAGCTTATTTATGCCAAGGAAATGATCCAGCGAAGCTTCCTTATCTGGCAAAAGGATATCCTTTTGGGCCTTTGTTTGCTTTTAGTGTATGCCTCATTGTGATCGGCGGTCAAAATTATGCGGCGTTAATAAGTAAACCTGTAGATTGGTATGGTTTATTCATTTCTTATCTAAGTGTGCCCCTTTTTTTAATACTTTGGCTAGGACATAAATGGATAAAAAGAACCAAAATAATCCCCTTACATGAGTGTAAGTTGAACTTTGAATAAATCGTGTTACCGAGACTCTTAATACGGAAACACCTTCAGGCACACGTGCACAACATGCATTGTCCGTTTGGTTTTATGTGCATATTTACTTATTCTAAACGACTCATTAATATGAAAATATAGGGCAGGATTGTTACCATTTCTTAGACGGCTCCGGATAGTCTTTAAGAAGGAATTATAAGCAAATCCTACTATAATAATAATTTATTCCGCGGAAGAGTTTTTATGCCAAATAAAATTCATGTACCAAACATTATTATTGTCGGCGGTGGTGCAGGAGGAATGGAGCTGGCTGCACTGTTTGGTAATAAATATGGAAAAGAGGGTAAAGCCACCATAACTCTAGTGGATTGTTCTGCAACTCATATTTGGAAACCTTTACTACATGAGGTAGCTGCTGGAAGCTTGTTTACCAATGAAAATGAAATTGATTATCTTGCTTATGCTGCTACACATCATTTTCATTTTGTTTTAGGGGCACTCGAAGGTTTAAACCGAAGTAAAAAAGAAATTTATTTATCTCCTTTTTACAGTCATGACCGAGAAGTACTTCCAAAACGAGCACTTTCATACGATATATTAGTCATCGCAGTGGGGAGTGTTGCTAATGATTTTGGTATTTCTGGTGTACGTGAACATTGTTTGTTTTTAGATAATATTCCGCAAGCAGTTTATTTTCATCGTGAATTATTAAATCACTTCATGCGTCTTTCTCAGCAGTCAGAACAGGGAATATTTAATCTTGTCGTTGTCGGGGGAGGTGCTACTGGGATTGAATTAATAGCCGAATTAAACAGTTCAGTCCATGAGATTATAAATTATGGCATTGGCATTCAGCCCGAAATTATTTCTTTTACGCTAATTGAAGCAGCAAGCAGATTATTGACAGCACTTCCAGAACAGCTTTCAGAAAAAGTGTTTACTGAGTTAAGTAATATGGGTGTAAAAATCTGTGTTAACGAACAAGTTAATGAGGTTACAGAAAAAGGTTTGCATACCAAATCAGGACAATTTATTCCTGCAGATCTTATTGTCTGGACTGCTGGTATTAAAGCTCCAGATTTTTTGAGGCAGTTGGACGGTTTGGAAGTAAACCACATCAATCAATTGTTAGTGAAACAAACCTTACAAACAACCCTGGATGATTCTATTTTTGTTTTAGGTGATTGCGCCAGTTGTCCACAAACTCACTCGGATAAAACTGTGCCACCACGCGCACAAGCAGCACATCAGCAAGCACAATTTTTGTATAAAAACTTCGATAAATATTTAGAGGGGAAACCCCTTCCTGTTTATCATTATCAGGATCATGGTTCTTTAGTTACCATGAGCCACCATGTAGTGGGAAATTTGATGGGTAAAATTACTAATAGTCTGATGATAGAGGGTAAGCTAGCCCGTTTATTCTATCTATCTCTATACAAACAACATCAAATTTCTTTATATGGTTGGTGGCGAGTGTTCTTACTCACTCTATCAAATGTATTGAGTCGCAGAATAAAACCACGACTCAAATTGCACTAAAAGACGCATCAGAATGGTAGGCTGAAAAAGCAAAAACGGTATTGGGGATTATCCAATATACCTTCTCCTTTTTTATATAAAAATGATAGGACATAATATGTGGGAGCAGAATAAAAAAGAGTATTTAAAACGTCTGTCCAAAGTTAAGCCGTACCTGAAGGACACTAAATTTGTTGCAGCATGCGACCTAATCAACGTATTGTCCCAGCTCATTCACTCAGGTGATCGGGTATGTATCGAAGGAGATAACCAAAAGCAGGCTAATTTTTTGGCTGCGGCATTGACTCAATTGAATCCTTCCAAAATAAATCATTTACATATGATCCAATCCGCTATTGCCTTGGCCGAGCATCTCGATATTTTTGAAAAAGGAATAGCAGAACGAATTGATTTTGCTTATTCAGGACCTCAATCAATTCGTCTTGCGGATATGGTAAAAAATAAAAAAATCAAAATAGGAAATATTCATACTTATAATGAGCTATTTGGTAGGTTGGTTACTGATTTAACCCCCAATGTTTGTATGTTGATGGCTGATAAAGCAGATAAACAGGGCAATTTATTTACCGGAGCAAATACAGAAGAAACGCCCGCACTTATCGAAGCTACTAACTTTAAAAACGGCATAGTAATTGTTCAAGTCAATGAAGTGGTGCAACAATTACCGCGAGTCGATATTCCTGGAGATTGGGTTGATGTTATTGTTCAAGGTCCAGAACCCTCTTACATTGAACCACTTTTTACCCGGGATCCTGCACAAATAGATGAAGTGAAAATATTAATGGCGATGATGGTGATCAAAGGGATATATGCACCGTATCAAGTGAATCGATTAAATCATGGAGTGGGTTTCAATACCTGTGCCATTGAATTACTTTTGCCTACCTATGCGGCATCACTAGGGCTAAAAGGAAAAATATGCCAGCATTGGGTTGTAAATCCTTTACCTACCTTGATACCCGCTATTGAAGCAGGATTTGTAAAAACCATTTACCCGTTTGGGGGCGAAGTAGGTATGAATCGCTATGCGGCTGCTCGACCCGATATCTTTTTTACAGGTAAAGAAGGATGTTTGCGTTCGAATCGAATGTTAGGTCAGTTAGCGGGACATTATGCCTGTGATGTGTTTATCGGCGCAACATTGCAAATGGACCTTGAGGGAAACAGCTCTACAGCGGTTGAAGGTCGCATTGCAGGTTTTGGAGGGGCTCCAAATATGGGTTGTGATGCTCCTGGCCGGCGTCACTCCTCCTATGCTTGGTTAAAAGCAGGGCAAGAGCGCAGTGACGCTTTGGGAACAAAAATGCCTCGAGGAAGAAAATTGGTAATTCAAATGGTAGAAACATTCCAGAGTTCTACGCAGCCCACCTTTGTAGAAAAGCTGGATGCCTGGGCCTTGCAAAAATCAATGAATGCTGATTTGCCCGCCGTGATGATTTATGGAGATGATGTTAGTCATGTAGTAACCGAAGAAGGGATTGCTAATCTCCTTATGTGTCGAGATCTAGAAGAACGAGAACAGGCAATTCGTGGCATCGCAGGATATACTGAGATTGGAATGTTGCGGGATAGGAAAAAAGTGGATGAATTGCGTCAGCGAGGGGTCATTAAGCGTCCTGAAGATTTAGGAATTAAAACGTCCGATGCCACTCGAGATTTATTGTCAGCGAAATCGATTCGTGATCTTGTTGACTGTTCCAAGGGGCTATATGAACCGCCTGTAAAATTTAGAAATTGGTAGGACAATAATATGGAAATGATGGAATTTCGGTTTGCACTTTCTGGAGAACGTTTGCGAGGCAAAAAAACGATTTGTGGCGTTGTTGGCTCGGGTAATCTAGAAGTCATTATTGAGGAAAGTCCGAGTTCTGAAACACTATTTACGATTCAGACAGCAATTGAACATTACAAGCCTGTGTGGAAAATGGTCATCGGGGATTTTGTCAATCAATATCAACCCATTGGTTTGCAGTTTACTCTTAATGATAACGGAGCGACTCCCGCAGTTGTTTTATTACGTTTAAGTCAGGCATTGGCTGAATTTCAGGGTAACTGCAAAATAGGTACTAATTATGAAGAGCTTGATGCCCGTGAGCGAATTCAGGTTATTTTTGATGAGGGATCCTTTACTGAATGGCTCACTGATGAAAAGCAATACAGTCCTCATTTAGCTGCTTTAAATTTGCCAGGACAAGCCGATGACGGTATTGTCATCGGTTCGGCATTGTTGAAAAAAAATAAAGTAGTTGTTGCTGCCCAGCAAAAAGATTTCATGGGGGGGGCCGTTGGGGAAATTCATGGGGCAAAACTTACTGGTTTATTCAAAGCTGCAATTACAACCCAAGCTAAAGCAGTGATCCTCCTTATTGATAGCGGGGGTGTGCGGTTGCATGAAGCAAATGCAGGGGAGCTAGCAATTTCAGAAATAATTCGCGCTGTGTTCGAAGCACGCCATCATGGGATAACCACTATAGGTGTTGTTTGTGGAAGAAATGGTGCTTTTGGGGGTATGGGAATTATTTCTGCGTGTTTGGATTATCTTGTAATTAATGAAGTAGGACGCATTGGAGTCTCTGGCCCTGAGGTTATTCAAGCGGTCGCTGGAATTAAAGCGTTCAATTCCCAAGATAGGGCGTTGGTATGGCGTGTATATGGAGGTAAAACCCGTTATTTGCAGGATATTGCTCAAAGTTATGTGGGCTCAAATGTGGTCGCAATACGTTCTGAACTGATTGCAGGTCTTGATAAGTGTACTCCTTTGGATCTTAACTCTATAAAACAAAAGCATAACTTCTTAAAAAAACGTGTCCAGGAAACGCAGGGATACCAGGAAGAAGGAGCTTACCTTAATAAAGTTGCCCCAAAGTATGCTGCAACTCTTTTTGATATGAATGAAGAGGAATTTTTAAATGCAGCAAAAAGTATAAAATCGTAGCCCATCATCCCTCGCTGCGCTCGGGATGACGAGGTTTTCCGCTGTACGATTCATGCAGAAGGAATAAGAAAAAAATGATTGCATTAAAGGATCTTCTCAAACAGATATTTTCTCAGGAAATCAACTTAACAGAGAATCAATCTGTTGTTTACGGTCAGGGGACACTAAATAATGAACCGATTCATCTTCTTGGTGTAAAAGAATCAACTTTCCTGGGTGTAGAACAAGCGTTAATTATGGCTCAGCACCTAATCGATATTCTCGAGAGTCAATCAAAAGCTCCTGTTTTACTTTTAGTCGATGTTGCGGGGCAAGAATTAACTATGCGGGATGAATGGTTGGGGATGCAACAATATTTTGGCCATTTGCTTGAATGTCTGGAGTGTTTACGTCGCCAAGGAAATACTTTGATATCACTTGTGTATAATCAAGCATTAGGTGGCGCTTTTATTGCCTATGGCTTAATGGCAGATACCATTTTAGCCTTGCCCGATGCCCACTTGGCTGTGATGTGGCTGGAGGGCATTGCCAAGGTAACCAAAATAGAATTGAGTACACTTGAGGAGCTTAGTAAGACCCTACCTGTTTTTGCACCTGGCGTGCAAAATTTTTACGAACTTGGGGGAGTGCATGAGATCATAAATCCATCTGAACTTGCTGCAAAAATTGAAGGAGTTATTCAAAAAAATAGTAATAAGGATGATCGAGCACTATTGGGGTACAACCGGGGAGGCAGGAAGCTTGCTTATTCGATTATCAATAAAGTAGCCAATCATTTATGAATCCAAAACGACATCATTTAATTTATCTTCAACCTAATGCTGATTTTACTATTGCTTCATTTCATGAAGAGAAACAAATGATTGAAGAACAGGTTAGGCTTTGGCTGGTAAAAGGTTTGCCTTGTATTTATACCAGACAATTAGTTCCTCAAGAAACCGTCAGTCTTGGGGTAACTCTTTTGTTGGCTAATAAAAAACATCGAGTTGGTTTACGAGTTAATCCATCATTTGTGCGCCAACAAAGTCCACTTCCGCAACTCATCAAGATGGATAATTTTTTTTGCCGCTATTATGGAATCACGGAGTTATATCGTATTCTTGAATTGTATTTAATTTCTGATATCGCGGTGTACGGCTCATTTTTATTTCAATATTTAACCGAAGATTCTTTTGTTAGTCCGGATTCAGACCTAGATATACTTCTCAATTACCAAGGATATTCTCTAGTTGCCCTCCGCGAGTTAATTGACGCATTAACCCACAAATTTAATCGAGTGATTGATGGAGAGGTACGTTTTCCTGGTTTTGGTGATATTCCCATCAGAGAGTTACTCAATTTATCTGCAAAAAAGATGTTGTGTAAGAGTCTGCACAGGGTTAGATTATTATCAAGAATTGAACTTTATGAATACTATCCTATGTTGTGAACGCTCACTTGCCAAACTGGCGGTGCGAGCCCTATATTTTGAAGTTAAAGCCTATCCAAAACCTGGGTTAGTCAGTTTTGTGGATCCTGGTGCCCATCATGACATGAATGGTGAGACCTTTTACCGTAGCCTATTTACCTTACGGCATTACTTCTATCAACTTACAAAAAAGGGATTAATTAAAAATTCTTTTGCTGAATTAAAACAAGTGGCTATTAAGGCGGAACAGCGCATGCTGGAAAAAACGGGGGGAATCAACACCCATCGGGGGGCGATTTTTGCTTTGGGTATATTCTGTATTTCAGTGATGAGGTTGGCGCAGGAAAAGAAACAATTCACTCCTTTGGAGGTTCATCAGCAAATACTAAAAGATTGGCCAAAATATTTGGCGGACCATCTTGAACATCCCGAAAGCCACGGTGCATTAGTACGTCAGAAATATAAGGTGATTGATGCGAAGCAAATGGCGATGCAGGGTTATGATCTGATATTTCAATTACTACCAACCTTTATTTCACTTTTTATTGAGACTCAATCGTTGGATACAATTTGTTTATTTGCTTATTCAAAGCTTCTACTGCATGTGGATGATACCAACATTCTTCATAGAAAGGGTAAGTTGGGTTTAGATTATGCAAAAGAGAAGGCCGCAGAATTATTAGCAATTCAATGTGTGCAGACACGTCAAAAAAAGGCATTGGAATTACATCAACTTTTTTCCAAGTTAGGAATTAGTCCAGGGGGAGTGGCCGATTTAATCAGTGTATTATTATTTTTAGGACAATTGTTTTGCGACCAACTACGAGACTATTCTGATTCTAAAAAATTTTTAGAAAAGACAACTATACTATGATAAAAAGGCACCGCGTTTCTAGGATAATATCTTGAATAGGGAGAAAGTATATGGAACCTAGTAATAGTCTATCGCAAGCAGAAATTATACCTATTCTTTCTCGAGCCACTATTTTTACAGGTATCGGCTTTATTGAGCAAAAAATGCTTGCTGATAAATGTGTTATTGCTAACTATGGACCCGAAGAACTCGTTATAGAGCAAGGTGAAATAGGGGATAAGCTATATATTATTATTCGAGGTACTGTTCAAGTTTCTATAAAAACCCAATCTATGGGGTGGAAACGTATTAATACTTTGGGTCCAGGCGATGTGTTCGGGGAAATTGCAATTTTACGTAATATTCGAAGAACGGCGCGTATTAGTACCCTAACTGCTTGTCAGTTTCTTACGATTAATGCAAAGGATTTTTTGGGAGTTTATCAATATTTTCCTGCGCGAGCACGAGATAATATTCAATTGGTAGTGGCCAAGCGATTACAGGAAAGTGGAGCTCATGTGCGTTTGTAACTAGTCTTAGTATGTGTTTTACGCCAATTGACAATGCAGCCATGGATTTCAACTAACAACCAATGACCGCACCAGATATTGATAAAATGAATTGTGAGTTCCGGAAAGAAAATGGAAACAAATTTTATTAATATTATTTTAGGGTTTATAGAAGGATTTTGTTTAATAATTTCTCCTTGTATCTTACCGATTCTCCCTATTTTTTTAGCGGGTTCACTCTCCGGATCCAAAAAAAGACCTATGGGGATTATTGTTGGTTTTACTTTATTTTTTTCTTTATTAGTGTTCTTTTCTCATCAATTAGTGCGTTATTTAGATATTGATTTTAATTTAGTTCGAGAGATTGGTTATGCCATTTTGTTTCTTTTAGGCATTATCATGATTTCTAATTATTTAACTGAAATATTTGGGAAAATAACACAAGGGCTTACCCGTATAGGTAGCTTTTTTTCGGTTGCTAATAAACCCGAGGGTGGATTTTGGAATGGACTTTTTTTAGGAGGGATCATTGCAATTATTTGGACTCCTTGTGCAGGTCCCATTCTGGCTGCCATTATTGTGCAAACAGCTTTACAGGACACGACAATTATTAGTTTCTTTACGTTGATTGCGTTTGCTCTTGGAGCTGCAATTCCTATGTTTATTATTTCACTATATGGGAAAAAATTAATTAATACATTCACCTTTTTTAAAACACGAGCCACTCTTTTTCGTAAATTCTTAGGAGGGATAATTATTGCGAGTTTGGTGTATATGGTTTACTTTGAAGGAGGGGGCGTTTCATCTTCAGTGACTCCACAAACAGGAATTAAAACGTCAAATTCCCTTATCAATGGCTTATGGTTTACTTACCCAGCGCCACCCATCCAAGGTATTAGTGCCTGGATAAATTCGCCTCCTTTACGCTTAAATGATTTGCACGGAAAAGTAGTTTTAATCGATTTCTGGACCTATTCATGTATCAATTGTTTGCGCACCATACCTTACATCAAAGATTGGTATAATCGTTATCATGATAAAGGTTTAGTAATTATTGGTATTCATACGCCGGAATTTGATTTTGAAAAAAACTTAGATAATGTCAAAGCGGCGGTGAAGCGATATGGAATACTCTATCCGGTAGCACTTGATAATCAATTTGTAACCTGGAGGAATTATCAAAATCACTACTGGCCTGCGCATTATTTAATTAACGAAAAGGGCTATGTGGTGTACCGACATTTTGGTGAAGGTGAATATGATGTTATGGAGAATAACATCCGCTTTTTATTGGGGGTAAAAGATCTCAGCACTTTAAAATCTTTAAAAGGTATTTCTTTTAACCTTACCCAAACACCAGAAACCTATTTAGGGTATGCAAAAGCTGATCCTGAGTACAGTCCAGAGCTCATAAAAGATAAAACCAGCCAATATCATTTTTCCGATAAATTATCATCTAATGCATGGAGTTTGGATGGGCTATGGGAAGTTAACGCCCAAAACATTATATCTTCAGAAGCAAACGCTGCGTTAAAAATTCACTTTAATGCCCGGAAAGTTTATGCGGTTATGGGAAATAATACCGTAAATCCTATCACGGTTAAGGTCATAGTCACTGACCCATCCTCAGGAAAAAAATTACAAGAACGTACGATCGTTGTCGATAAATACTCCCTTTATGAGTTAATTTCGCAAAAAAAATTCACTAATGGATATTTACAAATTATTACTAGCGAGCCTGGAGTTAAAGTGTATACGTTTACCTTTGGAAGTTGATGATTCTTTCCTTATAAACCGTTCTGTTTCCCTGAGATCATGACTGAAATAATCAATAAATTATCTGTTCTTTATTTTTTAATAATGGAAAGAGTTTTTTTTACTTCAGCAACAATTTTTCCTTCTTTATCAGTTATAGGAATGATAAATTCTGAATCAATTTTTTTCGCTTCATTGACTTCATGCCGAATGTTTTCAACCTGTTGTGGAGAGAGTTTAAATTGTGCATAAAGGGTGCCTTTAGCAGGTATTTTATAACGAATTGACGCTGATTTATCCCAAACTACATACCCCTTCCCTAATAAATGCATTAACATCAACATATAAAAAGGATCAGTCATAGAATACATGGAGCCACCATAATGCGTTCCCACATAATTCTTGTTCCAAAAACGCATTTTCATCTGGACGACAATCTGACTACCATCAGAATGAAAACTTTTTACACTAATTCCAGCACCCCAAAATGGCGGCCAAAATCGTATCAGCCTTAATAGTGTTGAGAATTTCATTGGTTAATCCAGTTAAAATTAAAGGCTACAAAATCCTTATTTTTTATTTTAAATCAATTTCAATAAACATTATACTTCGTCCTCAACTCGATTTACTCTCCATGATCTATTAACTCATTCAGTCAATAAATTAAGGGATGCTTTGTGCTGATACGGCTTTTTCACAAAGTATGCGTAACGTAGATGCGATTTGTTTTAATTGTTGATCTTGTAAATGATATTTTTTACCTAATTGAATAGGATCAGTGAAGCTTAACCAAACCTGTCCCCGTTTATCTTCTGTAACCATGATTCGCAAGGGTAAATCAAGCGCAACGGCTGCATTTTCTTGCATCAATGCTGTTCCTTTCTCAGGATTACCTATGATCAGTACCTCAGTGGGTGGTAGTGTTTGATTCACCCTTTGAGCTTCACTACTGTGATCAATATGGGCAAATATTTTTCCCCCTTTTTGGGTAATCATGTCAGTGATTCGTTCTATAGTTTGAGATACTGAATAGGGGCTTTGCAGTGTTTGTGAACCTGCCCCTTCTGGAGCTGCCAGTTTAATATTAAATGCGGCTGCAATTTTACGGGCTAAGATATCTAAATCAAATAAATTCTCTTTGTTGGCTAAAAGAGTGACACATAAAAGCTCATCCGGTGCGGTAAAACGACTTAAAAAAGTTGAAAAACCAGGAACGTTGCCTTTTATTTCCATTAAGCCAGGATGGCCCGGGAATAACCAGCTCGCATTTCCGGGAATCACTGTATTATTATTTAAAGTAATACACTGATAGAGGAAATCCCTATGTTCTGCTTCTTTAATTAAAATACTTCCCGCCAGACCGATATCCCATCTGCTGATATTTTCTGCGGAAGCCATGATCCCACTATGCGCAAAAGTAGTTGTCCAAGTAAGCTCTGGAGCCGCCTTATTATCTGCTGTATAACCTACAGCGACCTCTATTGGATCTATATAAGAGGGGTTATGTAAAAACTCACTATGTTTAAAAGGGGTTGTTCCATTATTCACTTCATTGGCTATGGAAGAGGTATTTTTGATAAACGATGTGCATTTCAAACCAACGCGCTCAATCTGATTTTTGGTAACATAAGCTTCATAACTCATGCCACTGAGGTTTTCAATAATAATTCCTAGTAAATAATAATTTGAGGCACTGGGTTTCATTTTGGTGCCTGAAGTAAATAATAAATTTGGATCCTTAATTAAATTAAAAATCTCTTCAGGGTGATAATCTTTATGATATGAAAAACCTTCACATTCTGAATAGTCAGGTATGCCTGAACTGTGAGTTAATAATTGTCCAATGGTAACCGCTTGCCATTCTTGAGGTAAGGATGATATAGAAGCAGAAATCGGATCCTCTAAATGTAGTTTTCCTTCTTCAAGTAATTGCATTATAGCTACCGCAGTAAAAGCATGCGTTAATTGTCCAACAGGAAAGAGAGTATGAGGGGACACAAGAAGCTTTTTTTCTGTATTCGCAAGCCCATAGCCAATCACCCGAGTAATATAAGGCGCTTGTACAATGGCTAAAGACATTCCAGGAATGTTATTTTCTTCCATATATTCAATGATGAGATCATCTACAGAATGACCTTGGTACAGAGTATGAAAATCGCCGCGTCCACTACCTGAACGAGTATTCATTATTATTCCTTTGCTTGATCCAAAAACTATTTTTAGTATAGATGAGGATTCAGGAGTTGTAACTTTGCTTAGACGGTATCCTTTGACTAGTTTCTCGACCTTTTTTCTAACTGTTTATCTGTTCCTATTATTTACTTGGGATACCCGTGGTAAAAGAGAAATACAAGAGGTATCCTAATTTCTGTGATTAACTAAGTACTGCAAAATTAATGAGTATTAACATGATAAGAATTGAACTTCTGCAAAATAATCTTAATGCGATCCCTGAACTTGCTCTAATGTGGCAAGAAGGACTTGGAAAAATTTGGTTACCTGGTGTGCCCCTCCACGTTGTTGAACAGCGTTTTCTTGAGCATGCAAATAATGAAACCTTGCCAATGACCTTTGTGGCATTTGATGAGGAAAAAGCAGTGGGCATGTGCAGTTTACGTGAAAATGATGGGATACGCCCAGATTTAATGCCATGGCTAGGCTCTTTAACTGTAAAACCCGAGTATCAAAGACAAGGACTAGGTCAACGACTTATTGATGTTACTAAAGAACAAGCAAAAAAAATGGGATATGAAGTACTTTATCTCTTTGCTTTTGATCGAACAATCCCAAGCTATTACCAATCATTAGGATGGAACATTATAGGTAAAGACACCTTCAAAGGACATCCTGTAACTGTAATGGAAATCATAATATAAACCTTAATGATCTTCCAAATATACCCTTAGTAATCCTAGGATGGGCATTAATAGAACCCGGGTTTCTTAAATTGGTAAATTTGTTTTTTTGCGTTTTTTATAATTCTTTACTAGCCTTTAGTTTGCAATAAAGAAGATTTTTATTAGCAAAAATTATAAAGGAGAACAAAATGAACCAGAATATTTTTCAAGGTAAATGGATGGAAATTAAAGGTCAAATGAAGCAATTTTGGGGCAAACTCACTGATGATGACCTTAAACAAATTGAAGGCAACCAAGAAGAAATTTTTGGAAAATTAAGAAAACATTATGGTTATAGTGAAGAAGAAGCTAAAAAAGCAGTGAAAGACTTCCAAAACAAAATTCATCATTAATAGTTAGTTAGGAATTTAAAAGGAGTTTTAAAATGGAGAACAGAGGAATTGTAAAATCCGGAGAGATTACTGGGGCTAAAGTTATGAATTCTGCCCATGAAGACCTAGGTGAAATAGCCGAAGTTGTTATAGATAAAGAATCCGGAAAAGTGAATTATCTGGTATTAGATTTTGGAGGCTTTTTAGGCTTTGGAAACAAGTTTTTTGCTGTGCCCTGGAATTTATTTTTATACAATAATAAAGAAGACTGCTTTGTTCTAAATGTGGATAAAGAGCGTTTGAAGAAAGCCCCAGGTTTTGATAAAGACCATTGGCCCAATTTTTCTGCAGCTGAATTTAAAACTACGATATCAGGTTTTTATACTGGAGATAGACAATGAAAATTTTATCAGGACTCTTATTTAGTACGCTCGTTTGTTTCTCTGTAGCTTCATTTGCAAATGATGAAGCAACGAGTTCGAATTCTAAAACTAAAACTTCAATGAGTTCAAATTGGGTTTGTACTACCAATGCAAGCTCTAGTGATAAAAAAGCAGATCAAGATGCTGATAAGAGAATGTCAGAGCATGCTGGTTCTGCTGCTAAATCATTTTCTTTTGCACAAAAGCATTGTAGAGACTGTACACAAATCACATGCGACATCAAAAAATAGTCCAATTTACCTGCATTCTTTACAAGAATGCGGGTAATTTCTCTTAAAAATTATTGTTTTTCAAATAATTAAGTGTATTCCTTAGTTCACCTTGATTTACAAATCAATTATTTTTTAAATTGATTTGAAGAATTAAATAATTCTTCCTATGCTAAAAAGAGTTTTCAGTAATTCATTATATGCCAAAGGAATGCTAATGAACATTTTAAAAACCCAAGTTTTGAAAGGTCCGAATTATTGGTCGAACTACAGAAAAGAACTCATAGTTATCAAACTTGACTTAGGGAAATATGAAGAACTTCCCACAAATCGGTTAATTGGGTTTAAGGAGCGATTGATACAAAATCTACCTAGTTTAGACAAGCATCGTTGTTCTTTAGGCGTTGAAGGTGGATTTCTAAAACGTATAGAAGAAGGCACTTGGTTGGGTCATGTGATTGAACATATTGCCTTGGAGTTACAGTGCCTTGCAGGAATGGACTGTGGTTTTGGCAGAACTTATGGAACTAATGAGTATGGTGTTTATCATGTCATATATGCATACCAAATTGAAGAAGCGGGCTTGTATGCGGGACAGGTTGCAGTCAATTTCATTCATTCCCTAGCTGAAGGTAAAGAATATCCCCTTGATGAGGCAATTAATCATTTAAAAGAAATTTTTAAACAAAAAGGCTTGGGTCCTAGTACTAGGGCGCTGATAGAAGAAGCGACGAAACGCAAAATACCTTGGAAACGTCATGAGAATACTTCGTTAATTACACTGGGATATGGTCGAAACCAAAAAAAAATTTGGGCTTCAGTGTCTTCTAAAACGAGTTCTATTGGTGTCGATATTGCTTCTGATAAAGAACTTACAAAGCAAATTCTTAATTCAAATCTAATCCCTACGCCAAAAGGATTAATTATTAGTTCTGAAGACGAACTACACGATGCAATAGAATATTTAGGATTCCCATTAGTAATAAAGCCCCACAACGGAAATCATGGAAAAGGTGTAACTACGAATATTACTGATCTCAATAAAGCAATTTTCGGTTATGAGCTCGCGAAAAAAATCTCTAATGAATTGATAATTGAGCGATTTACTGTTGGAGAGGATTATCGATTTTTAGTAGTCAACTATAAAGTAGTTGCGGTTGCAAAACGTACCCCCGCTCAAGTTAAAGGGGACGGAAGACTTACAATTCGCCAATTAATTCAACAAGCGAATGAAGATCCTAATCGGGGTGAATCTCATGAAAATGTACTGACCACAATTAAGATTGATGAAGCTACTTTTTCTATTTTAAAACAAAATAATCTAACTTTAGAAAGCATTTTACCTAAGGATCATATTTTAGATCTAAAAGAAACTGCCAATTTAAGTTCAGGCGGCACAGCTAAAGATGTTACGGATATCGTTCATCCTTTTAATATTTTTCTTGCAGAGCGTGTTGCGAGACTTATGAATTTGGATATTTGTGGAATCGATGTAATCGCAAAGGACATCTGTTCTCCTATCAATGAAAATAATGGAGCGATTATTGAAGTAAATGCGGGACCAGGTTTGAGAATGCATTTATCTCCTAATGAGGGTACGCCACGCAATGTTGCAGAACCTATTATAAATATGCTTTATCCGTCTAATTTGACTTCACGAATCCCAATAGTTGCAGTTACAGGAACTAACGGAAAAACATCTGTTGTGCGAATCATTGCTCATCTTGCTCGTTGTGCGAATCATTACACAGGACATACTACTACGGATGGGATTTATATTAATAATAAGCTCATCTTTAGCGGGGATTGTAGTGGACCTACAAGCGCACAAGTAGTTTTGTATGATCCAGAAGTAGATTACGCAGTCTTAGAATGTGCGCGAGGCGGGATTTTACGTTCCGGCTTGGGATTTGATGAGTCAGATATTAGTGTGATTACTAATATCACCGGGGATCATTTGGGATTAAATGACATCCATACTCTTGAAGAATTGGCGGAGGTGAAAGCCGTTGTTGCACGGAGTACAAAAGATACAGGTTATGCAATTTTAAATGCGGATGACGATTTAACCTATGATATAAGGAATGATTTAACATGCAACATTGCCTTATTTAGTATGTTTGAAAATCCAAGAATTAGGAAACATTGTAGTTTAGGTGGGTTGGCCGCGTACATGGCTCAAGGAAGTATCGTAATACAAAGGGGATCGGAGCGGACAGTTTTAGCAGATATAAAATCAATACCTCTTAGTTTTCAAGGCAATGCTACCGCTATGATCATGAATATATTAGCAGCCACATTAGCTGGAGTGGTAAGTCATTTTTCGATAGAAAAAATAAAAGAAGCGCTCCAAATTTTCTATCCTACTGTTGAAAATCTTCCAGGTAGAATGAATCTGTTTAAATTTCCTCATTGCCAAGTGATGGTCGATTACGCTCATAACGAAGGAGCATTTTGCGAATTAAAAAATTATCTTCATTCACTGCACTGTGCTAAAAAAATAGGAATCATCGGAGTGGTGGGCGATCGGCGCGATGAAGATATTGAACAATTAGGTTACCAAATCGCTTCTATGTTTGATGAGATTGTCATTCGTCATGATAAGGACGGAAGAGGAAGAACACATCATGAAATGAATCGTCTTCTTGTTGCAGGCATACTTCGTTCTGATTTCAAACCCTCATTAAATATTATTTCAGATGAGATTGAGGCAATTGAGCATATGATGGCCATAGCTGAGCCAAATACGTTTATTTTTTGCGCCGTTGAGGATGTATTTGAAACAACTAATTTCCTCAAGAAAAAGGAAAAACAGGCGATGCTGGTGAACGAGGTTTATAATGACACCCAAAGCTAAGTTATTGATCATTGGAGGAGCGGAGGACAAGGGTGATGAGGAGCCTTTAGATATATTAGAGCAAAAAAAAGAATTTACTCGGTATGAAATCCTCAATGAATTATTGCCGCCCTCGAATAAGAAAATTGAAATTATTACCACTGGTTCTGAAATTCAGGATGAGGTAAAAAAAATCTATCAAAAAGTTTTTCAGAACATGGGTTATAACAATATAGGATTTCTTCCTATAAAAAAAAGAAGTGAAGCACGCCAAGATGAATATTTAAAAAGAGCAAAAGATGCTGGCGCTATTTTTTTTACGGGAGGGGACCAATTTCGTTTGTCCACGATATTAGGTGGAACCCCTATTGTCGATATTCTTAAAGAAAGATATCTGAAGGACAGTGAGTTTATAATTGCTGGTACCAGTGCCGGGGCAATGGTGATGGGAACCGTTATGATTACTGGTGGGGGATTATCAGAGGCTTTAAGATATCGAAATTTACTCACTTCTTCAGGTTTAGGAATTTTACAGTCTTGTGTTATTGATACACATTTTATCAAAAGAGGACGATTTAGTCGTCTTGCGCATGCCATTATTATGAACCCAGAACAATTAGGTATTGGTCTAGGCGAAGATACTGCCCTGGTAATTCGAAATGGATCCAATGCTGAATGTTATGGTTCAGGCATGGTGGTTATCATTGATGGGAGAAATATTGATCAAACGAATATTACAGAGGTTGAAGAAGGAGAGCCCGTATTTGTTGAAAATCTGATAGTCCATCTTCTGGTTAAAGGATGCCAATTTTCAATTGCTGATCGCACGCTGGCAAATCCTGCAATCCCTGTAAGTAAACAATCAAAGTGACGGAATGAGCCTTATGAACAAAATTGCAATCGCAGTACATGGTGGTGCTAGTGAAAATTATGCTTTTTTGCAAGAACATCAAAAGGAATTTGCAGAGGGTTTAGCTAAAGCAACGGAAACGGGTTATGCAGTGCTTGAAAAAAATGGCTCTGCTTTAGATGCAGTTGAAGAGGCGGTTGCTTTTCTTGAAGATAACCCCCTGTTTAATGCAGGAAGAGGATCCGCATTAAACTGTCTAGGCGAAGTAGAGATGGATGCTTCCATTATGAGTGGTTATGATCTTGACGCTGGTGCAGTGTCAATGGTTCGTACGGTAAAAAATCCGATTCGCCTTGCTCGAATAGTGATGGAGAAAACCCGGCATGTCTTTCTTTCTGGGTATGGTGCTTTAGAATTAGCTAATAAATATGGTATGGAACTTGAAGAGGAGTCTTTTTTTATCACCCCACATCAGTATGAGATTTACCAGAAGCTTAAACAAACAGAAACAAGGGAAGAAATTCAAAAAAAGAAAATGAAAGGAACTGTAGGTGCTGTGGCTTTAGATCGGCAAGCCAATCTTGCAGCTGGAACATCAACCGGTGGAGTTAGCAATTGTCTTCCTGGGCGAATTGGTGATAGTTGTGTAATTGGCGCAGGATGTTATGCCAACAATAGCACCTGCGCAGTCTCAGGAACTGGCGAAGGTGAATATTTAATTAGAAAGATGGTGGGGCATACCATATCCATGATGATGGAGTTTAATATGTCATTACAAGAGGCATGTGATTACGTAATTCATGAACGAAATAAAAAGTTAAATGGAGAAATGGGAATCATAGCTCTTAATAGAAATGGGGATTTTGGGATTTCTTTTAATACGGAAATCATGAAAAGAGCTTGGAAAAGTTCCACGCAAGAAATTCAAATTAAACTTTTTAATTAATTGAAAGCAACTTATGACCAGGTTGGGCAATCCCCGGGCTTCGGTTCGCGTTACCCGGGTTTACTATGAGTTATTATGGAGGAGGTCGACGAGCAAGTAACCCCATCACCAGGAATACGACAAAGATAACCAGAAACAAAAAGAATAATATTTTCGCAATTCCTGCTGCTGCAACTGCAATGCCTCCGAATCCAAAGAGTCCTGCAATGATTGCGATAATAAAAAATGTGAGGGCCCAACCTAACATGATAACCTCCTTGCATTTTTCATGAATGAGATATTCATTTCAATTATAGACCCTTAACGTTAACTTAGTAAAAAGAATAGAAAAGCATGCCAAGTGTAGTACTGCGAAACAGGACTGTGCAAGGAAGTTTCCTCGATGCGACTGTATGAAATTCATTCAACGATGACTTTAAGACAATGGTGAGCATAACTCAACTAAAGTTCCATCTGGACAACGAAGATAAGACACAAGTTGTCCCCAGGGTTTTTGCATGGGTTCTTGAATTGTTTTAGCGCCCGCTGCGACAGCATGCTCATGTGCGAGCGGAACTGAGTCAGTAACTAAAACAATTTCCATGCCCAAAGGTTGGCTGGATGAATCAGCTGCTATATAGCCATTTGGAAGATTGTAGGCTCCTAAATTATGCGATGCAAAAGCTAGAGTTGTTTGCCCAGTTTCGAGTTCACCATAGCCGGCCTCATGAAAGAAACGTGTTTTAATATTAAACGCCTCAGAAAAAAAGGCCAGAGAAGCTTTTACATCATTAACATAAATAATGGTATATCCGAATTTCATAGATTAATTCCTTTTTATTGCCTTATTTAACGCGTTGACTTGGGAAATAAGGAGGCTCTAGAATTTAGGTTGTATTTTTTTCCTATAATTTATTGCCTTGATCAAGTAAGGAAAACAATTTACGCATATGTCATTTAGCTCATAATCGCAATGATAAGTAAACCCATTGCAATGAAACCAATTAAAGCTAAACTGGAATTACCCCCGGGTACTAAATGAGTTTCTGTGGTAACTAAGCAAGATTTGCGTCCGCGCCATGCCATGATTGCAGGCAATAACAATAATAAAATAACGCAACAAATACCCGCATAACTTAGAGCGTGTAGATAGATACCTGGATTTAATAAGACTACTGCCAGAGGAGGAAGGAATGTTAAAGCTAAAGTATATTTTCCTTGGTTACCGGATTTTTTCAGTTTTAATCCATCTGCCAAAAAGTCAAATAACCCCAATGAAACTCCTAAAAATGCAGTAAGCATACAGATGGAAGTAAAAAAGCCAAAGAATCCACTTATCCATTGATTTTGCACCGATTGGCTTAAAGCTTCGGTTAACCCGCTTGTCGCATGTTCTGAATTCATTAGCGCCAGTAAGCCATTTTCTCCTTCACGAGAAACAACCCCCATAATGACTGCATCCCAAACAATATAACAGGCAAGAGGAATAAGTGAACCTAATAAGATGACACGTTTTAGGCTTCGTATATCGTCCCCAAAATAGTCGCGTAAACTGGGTATTATTGAGGCGTAACCAAAGGAAGTAATTAAGATCATTAAAGTGCCAGTGAAGGCACGTGCCGAACCATCCGTTAAACCTAAAGTTGATGCATGGGGGCTAATTATCGCGATTAATAAAACATAAATACCCAGCTTACCAAACATTAAACCGCGATTGACATAGTCTACTGAGCGAATACCTTTATAAACGATTAAACTAAATAAAAGTGTAAACAGAATTGCAGTGACACTATTAGGTAAGTCGATATTCAGCTTATGTAATAAACTATTGAATACATCACTACCCCCTGAAATATAAGCTGAGAGTAGAGTGTAAAGCAAAAATAGATAAGTGATCCATGCGATGATTTGACCGGGTAAACCCAATGTAGATTTAGCCATGGAAATCATATTGCTTCCTGCTGGAAGTCTTAGATTGACTTCCAAGATTAATAATGCGCCTGCTGTCATGATCAACCAGCAAAAAAATAGGAAAAAAATTGAATTGCTAAATCCCACTTCTGCTGTAGAAACAGGTAGGGCAAGCATCCCACCACCTATAGAAGTTCCTACTATAAGTAATATTCCACCTACTAGTTTTGAATTGATCATGAGATATAATCCAAAATTGTTTAAAAATAATTCAATATGATACTTTGTTATTCAATTTTAGTCAATGTATCACATAATCCCTGTCATGCTAAAATCCTGAGTGATGAGGATCTATTCTGATTATTTACAGTAAATTCAAAAGTTCGTGTATCAATAATCCGATAGAAACAACAATTACAGCACCCTGGGTCCATTTACCCCCTGGAACGATAAAAACAGAACGATGACTTTTTCTGCCAAAATAACACATTAATGCAGGTAAAAGTAGTAGGAGAATGATACAAAAGATACCGGCGTAACTTAATGCATGAATGTACGCGCCAGGATAATAAACAACGATAAGTAATGGGGGGGCAAATGTGAGTAAAAATAACCCGATGCCATGATTTCCTCGCTCACGTAACTTTAATCCATCTGCAAGAAAACTGTACAAGCAAAGGGATACGCCTAGGAATGCAGTTAGCATACAAATAGAAGTGAAGAAATTAAATAAAGCACTGATCATGGTATTTTGTACTTTATTCGAGAGTAGGCTTGCTAGAGCACTGGTAGTGTGTGGATTATGCATTAAACTCTCAAGATTTTGACTTCCTTCAGAGGGAAGTGCGCCTATAATTACAGCATCCCAAGCCAAATAACAAAAGAGAGGAATTAACGAACCAATAAAAATAACTTTTTTCAATTGTTTTACATCATCATCAAAATAATCTCTTAGATTGGGAACAATGATGGCAAATCCGAAAGAGGTAATTAAAATCATAATGGCACCTCCAATATATTGGATGTTCCCATGACGTAAATGTTCTAATTCAATATGTGGTGCAATAAATAATACTAGCAAGAAATAAACAGCCAATTTACCAAACATCAAGCCGCGGTTGACATAGTCCACATAACGAATTCCACCGTAAACAACTAGTCCAAAAAGAAGGGTGAACAACAAACTTGCTTGCCAATCAGCAAGGTGCAATCCTATTTTAAAAAGAAGACTGTTTAATACATCAGATCCCCCTGAAATGTATGCTGAGAGCAGGGTATAGAGTAGGAAAAGGTAGCTTATCCAGGCAGCAAGCAAGCCATAATTACCCAAAGTGGCTTGTGCCATGGAAACCATATGTTTTCCGCGAGGTAAATAAAGGTTTGCTTCAAGAATGAAAAATGCTCCTAAGGTCATAAATACCCAGCAAAGGAACAGAACAATCGAAGACTGCCAAAAACCCGTTGCTGCATTGGCAACGGGTAGGGCGAGCATTCCTCCGCCTATAGAGGTACCAACAATTAAAAGAATTCCACCAATAAATCTTGACTGCATTATTCGCCTTTACTTCATTGAATATACTACGGGCGATGGTACTGGAATTGGACATGTTGCACAAGTCTTAGTACCGTAATTATTGAACCACTGAATTTCAATGCGACGATTAAATGCACTACCATGTATTAATTTATTGTCACCTACATCATTTTTATCCCCATAACCCTCTGCTTTAAGAAGTTGGGCAGGAATGTTATTAGCCCATAAAAAGGTAAGCATGGTTTCAGCTTGAGCTTGGGATAGTAGTTTTTTATGGTGACGTGTACCTACATTGTCCGTAAATCCTGCAACATAAACAGGACTGTTGGGATAAAATTTTAATAATCTAATGATATTTTCCAAACCTGGATAACAAATCTCATTGAGGCGAGGGCTTTCAAACATAAAATATTTATCAACAGGGACAATTAAGGTAATCGTATCCCCATATTGTACATACTCGATATTTTCTTTATTTAATTCTTTAATAATGCTGCCTCTACTGGCTTTGTAAAGTCCTACGGCAGCGCCCAACGTGCCTCCGGCTACAGTACCTACTAAGGCTCCGGCTACAGTTCCTGTTGTTGCTGCGCCCACCGCAGTCCCTACAACAGCTCCAGTAGCAACTCTCCTCGGCATGGGGTGCACTGGCTTGAAATTATTATACGGAGGATGAAAACAACTAGTCAGTAAACATGCAAGTAAACTACTATATAGAATTCGTACCTTAGCTAATTTGAGTGACATGTTCACTCCCTTGTCCCGTGATTTTATCATTATTAAACATCTGGTTAAATTTCGCAATTGTAGCAAGTGTTATAAAAAATTTAGCCTGGGTCAGCAAAAAGCGAAACTTCATTTTGCATTACCCCCCAGGCTACTCTATAGAATATAGACGACGGAATTTAGTTGGATACTGCACTAAAACAACAAGAAGTATCTAACTCCTCCTTTTCAGTTTGGTAAAGTGCTTTTTCTTGATGCTTTGGTTTAAAGAATGAAACCAAACTTATCTCATTCGTGTATTCAGTATCATGACGACTTAATGATCTTAATTCTGTGAGGCAATTACCGGCTTTGTATATTGCTCCCAACATTGCTCCTACAATGGTTATTCCGACGGCAACACCTAAAACTGGTTGGACAATGAGTACGGGTAGAGCGATACCAAAGATACCTGCGTACAGCGAAAATGCTGTTGCTGCATAGAACATAAATTCGCATGCTTTAGCAAGATTATGGAATAAAACACCAATTTTTCTGGACTCACAAGCACTTCCAACTTGTTCTGCTGCTTCTTTGGGATTCAGTTCTCCATTCTTTACATTGGTTAAGCGATCTACGAATGATTCATAGCTGGCAGCAATTTGTTCAACCCTTTGCGCAGAAGTTGCTTTGGTATAAGAAAGGTTATAATAATCGTTTACTGCATTTACTTGGTGTTGTAATTTTACATCTTCAACATCAGCAAACAGAGCGCGTAATTTTTTGTTACAAGCTTTTAAACGTCGTTCTAATTTCGTATGATTAAAAGGCATGATTCATCTCGTTGTTATTATTAATAATAGGGAAACCATGGGGATTAAAACCACTTCAATTGTGTTTGAATGGGTTAAAAGTCTTATAACATAATTAACAAAAGTGCGACATCAAAATAAGATTATTTTTATGTCAAAGTCAAAATTGAATATTTACTCTTCTACTTGAAAACGACATAAACTCTGAAAATCACATTGTTGACAAATAGTTAAATGAGAGGGTTGCGGCGCGCAGTAACCTTCTTGGAATTCTTGTGCTAAATCAGTGAGTTGTTTTTGCCAGATATTCCTATATTCCGTCCATGTTTCATCTTTCTTTAAAGAGGTTATTCCGCTTATACTTTGTTTTTCTTCGCTAAAACCATAGCAGCTAATTTTCCCGGTTTTCAATTGTAAGAGTAACAGCGTATTTATTTGCTCATCAAGCAATGCATACACCAATAATTGTGATTCTTTAGGTCGTTCTTCATTCCAGGGTTTACTGGTTGGTAGAGTGCTTTTATAATCAATAACCCATTTCTTGTCTTCAATTTGATCTAAGCGATCAACACGCACTTGAAAATCAATGCCAGCTAAATTAATTTCATAAGATTGCTCAAGAGCTGCGACTGTAAAAGGAGCACGCTTTTTTTCCCATTCAAGGCAGGCGTGGACCAAACGTTTTAAACGGGTATATTCTATCTCCCTGATTTGATTCGTGGAGTCACCATACTGGTTATTTAATAAGGCTAAAGCCCCATGAATAGCTTCATCAATATGCAGTTCCAACAGCTCTTCGCTTAAATGACTCAATTTATAGTGGCTCTCCAATTTTTGCCATAACAGCTCCATTACCTTATGAATGATTTGGCCGCGTTCTTTATGGTCTAAACCATCTCTTGTTTGTAAAAAGGTTTTAGCACGCAGGCGGTGTTCAGCAAATGCTTTAAAAGGACATTTGGCTTGATTTGATAGAATTGCTGTCCCTCCATGAATTTTCTCTTCGGGTAATACAGGGATGTTAAAGTGTTCTTCTAGAGTTATTAATTCAGATAATTTTATCTCAGAAGATTTTGATAGAGGTTCAAATTTAGGGAAATGAGTAATTAATGAACAAGGTAAATTGGGGGTATCCGCCTCTAACTGAGCATAGCTAAATACTATAGAGTCGGCACTTCTTTGTAATCGTTGCACGATCTGATGAGCAAACTGTAATTCACGAGCAGGCAAGCTATGAGGCATGCATAATTGACGTTGTAACGGCGGTGGAATAAATGCGGATAATTGAACTTTTTGAGGCAAACATTGATCGGTTAATCCCGTGATCCATAAACTATCAAACTCACATCCTGAAGCCTCCAGAAGACCTGAAATTTGAATGGGGGCATTGGTTTTTTGTGCCTGAAAAATGGTGTTGTCCGTGAGATGCCGTACTGCCTCTAACGCCTCTGATTGTGTGAAACTTGATTTGAGTAAAGCAAATTGTCTCAGTTCATCAAAAACAGCAATAAAACGATTTAGACACTGATAATTTTCCGAGCTAAGGGTATATTCACCTGGAAATCCCAAAGTATTTAGACGTTTTTGAAATAGGTTTATCCATTCCTCAACCGGAGCTTCAGGAGGATAAGGAGTAAGATTGTCTAATAAATCAGCAAGATGTGGGGAGCCTCGATGCAGGTCCTTTATCAAACTACTTAAAGGGAGCGAATGATTTGCTAATAATCCACCCTCTTGTAAGTACTCAGAGCGTGCGATGAATTCTTCTTTAGAGCCACCTAAATAAGGTGATTGAAGAAGCAAGTTTGCTTGATGTGAACTGAGATGGGCATCCAATCTAAGCCAGCATAAAGCATGGGCGACTAAAGGGAAATCGCTTAGAGATTGTCCTAAAGAGATGTTAAAGGATGTAGGTTCAAAATGCTGCGTCAACATTCTTTGTAGTGAAGGAGATTCTCGCTCTAGATTGGGTACCACGACTCCGATGCGTTGGTTTCCTTCTTGTATTTTTAAATGAAGCCAGGACATAAGCTGTTGATATTCTTCTTTGCTGTCTTTCGCCGCAAATACTGAAGTAGTGGATAATTTTTCTTCCAAATCATATTGGTATTGCCTAAATCCCTTTTTATCAAGATGTTCCTGCAGAAGTATTTGCTGAGGAGTAAAATCATCAAAACATACCCAAACCATATCTTGGGAAAAAAAAGAACTATTAGCATTGAGTAAATAAGGGATTAAGTGATATTCAGTAATTAAATGGAGTTCTTTTAATTGATTATCAAATAATTGCCACCACTTTTGAAATTGTTGGGTTTGCGTAGTGTAGTAAAAAGTCGGATCTTCCATGCTAATTTGCCAGAGTTGGCAACGTTCCCAAGCACTCATTATGGACTCGAGCAGACCCTCGCTATAGGTTATATCAGATTCAGACTGAATTATTTTTCGCCATAAATACTGGCATTGAGTGTTGTTCAACAAAGTGGGATGAGAACTATTGGGATTGATACAGTTGAGCTGTTCATAGACCTTAACGAGCGCAACCCTATAAGGCATGCATCGCGGTTTTTTAACAGTTTGTTTTTTAGATTGCGCGAAATACTGTTGAAGTATCGCTTCACTGAGGCGATTATTTGGGGTGAGAACAGTGTTGTTTTGAGCTAATCGAAGAAAAAGATCCTCTTTATCAGTGAAAGTACATGTAGGCATAAAAGTCCAAAATCAATTATATTCAGGGTGCTTTAAAGCCTAGGTGGCACGAAAGTGGAACCCCAGGAATCTCAGATAGGATCCCTGGTTAGGTTTGAACTTTCCCTCAGGCAAGAATGCGATGACAAGCAAAGTAAAAGAAGATTTTACTTAAGTTTTTTTGCGCTGCAAAGTACGAGTTTTCGGTGCTGATTTAGATTTGGTTTTTTTTCTTGCCTTTACATATCGAGGTAAGCGATGACTTTCCCTCTTATCCGTATACAAAACATGCTGGACAAATCGGCCGCGTAAATAGATTGAGGCTAATCCCGATGCAATGGCGAGTAAGAATCCAAAAAGAATATAGCTGTAAGCAAGGATCACACAATACGCATATAGAAAATCGCTAAAACTATTCACTCTCAATGCCTGGTTTTCTGTTGTGTCCATAAAAAGCAATATACCGAGATCAAAGAAAGGTAGTGAAAGTAGAACCATGATAAAACCTAACATAAATGTTTTGAGTTTATAAGGTTCAGGGCAATGGATGATTCGTTCTCCAAATATAGCTCCAGTGATAGAAGCTACAATCATTCCCAGAATAACGGCTTTAAATAGAGGTACAAGCTCGACATAACCAATTGTTGTGAGAAAAGCATTAATGAGAATCGTTCCGACAACAGAGAGTAATCCATAATAAACACTTGCCAGTAAACGCGGGTTGGAAAATTCAAGTGCAGGATCTTGTTTTTTCATTTGGCACTCCATAGCTCCACCTATATATATGTATCATTTTAGTATAAATAATTACATCGTGGTGTGGATTATTGGTTTTTTATCATTGTTGGATTAATGGGCTAGATTCCTAGGTGAGATAGAGGTGTATCAACATGATAATTTGTATATACTAAAAAGAAATAATTATTGATTTTGATTATGAAAAAATTCGGTCGTTTTATTTTAAAACTATTTGGATGGAAAGTTGTCGGCGAATTACCAGAAGATAAAAAGTATTTGGTCGTCGTTGCTCCTCACACCAGTAATTGGGATTTTGCCGTGGGGTTGTTTGCCCGTTTTTCCTTGGGTGTTAAAATTAACTTTTTGGCAAAAGATCAATTGTTCTTTTTTCCTTTAGGTGTGTTGTTGAAGTTCTTGGGTGGAGCCCCTGTAGACCGTTCTAAAAAAAATAAGACTGTAGATGAAGTAGTAGAAATATTTCGTTCCCGTGATGAGTTTAAGCTTGCGATTACTCCTGAGGGTACGCGTAGTGCAGTAACCCGCTGGAAAGAGGGGTTTTACCATATCGCATGCCAAGCAGGGTTGCCGATAGTTATGGTAGGTCCAGATTATTCAACAAAAGAACTTCGAATTCATAAAAAGTTCCAACCCTCGGGTAATATTGATAAAGACTTCCCTATGATTCTTGATTTTTTTAAAACAATAAAAGGCCGATATCCTAAAGAAATCCCAGATTATCATTCTAAAAAAAATAACTAGCATTAGAGTGAGGATAAGTACAGTGAAGCGAAACCACTATACTTCGTATAGTTCACCGCACTCAACCTCTCCTTTTAAAAGGTTTAATTATAAGTGTTTTATCATTTTTACCATTTTAAACTTGTTTCCATCGGGGAGGGAAAAATATTCTGATTCAATAATTTGATAGCCACAAACCTGATATAGTTTTACGCCAGGTAAGGTTGCCATCATTTCCGTTTTTGAGAATCCATGAAGCAATGCTTGCCGTTCACAATATTCCAAAAGCATTGTTCCCAAACCTTTCCGAGCGTAGTTTGGATGCACAAAGAAAGCCCTGATCTTGGCATAATCTGTTTGTGGGTTTAAAAAACCTTCTACTCGTGCGTTACATTGATCACCACCGAATAAGGTGCTGCGTTTACTCCATCCACCACAGGCAACTACAGTTCTTTCATCTTCTATGACGTAATAGGTTTGATCTTGGATAAGCTCTTTATCTATTCCAAAAATAAAATGAATTGCTCCTTCAATTTCCTTTTCTGAATAGTCTTCTTGGCTCAACCGACGTGCAGAATGCTCAATGAGTTTATTTAAGTTATCAATTTCATCAATCCGCGCATTTCTTATCATAATTGTTTCCTTTTAGAGCTTTTGTCGGAATTAAAATGTAACATGAAATAAAAATAAATAAATTTTTTATTTCATGACATTTTATTTCAATTTATAATGTGAAATTTTAGATTATGGGTAATATATGAAAAAAAATGCGGAAAAAATGTCAGAAAATAAGGTTGAAAAAGTCCATTTGGATAAAATTGATCGCAAGATTTTAAATTTACTGCAAAAAGATAACCAAATTACCAATCTGGCCCTTGCTGAAAAGGTAGGAATTTCTGCTCCTCCATGTTTTCGTCGTGTGAAACGATTACGTGATGAGGGCATCATTGTAAAGGACGTTTCTTTGGTCGATCCTTTTAAAGCAGGACGTGGGCTTATAGTCTTTGCAAATATTACCTTAGAAAAGCAAAGAGAGGATTTGTTGGCACATTTTGAACGTAAGATGGCGGAACAAGAAGAGGTTAAACAATGCTATTTTGTTTCAGGAGAGACTGATTATTTATTAATAATTCATGTTGCGGATATGACTCACTATAACGAGTTTGCACGCAAAGTATTTGCTAATGAAGCAAATATTAAAGTATTTCGAAGCAGTTTTTGTCTTAATCGCACCAAATACAACACAAATATTCATTTTTCGGAAGATTAGTGTTTTGAAGCCGCGGGAGTGGACCTGAGGTCCAGAAGAAATGCTAGCCCGGGTTACGGCTTTCGCCCAGGCTACAAGTTAAAATGGAAAAATCTATCTTTTTAATATGGATTTTCCTGCATAAGGTAATGCGGCAATTTCATTAATGCGTAACAGTTGATTGTATTTTGCAACCCGATCGGTGCGGCATAGGGATCCTGTTTTAATTTGACCACATCCTGTAGCAACGGCAAGATCTGCAATAAAGGTATCTTCGGTTTCACCTGAACGATGTGACATTACACAACGATAGCCATTTTGGTGGGCTAACTGAATGGTTTGTCGCGTTTCACTCAAGGTTCCGATTTGGTTTACTTTAATGAGGATGGCGTTGGCCACTTTTTGAGTGATACCTTCTTGTAAAATTTTTGGATTAGTCACAAATACATCATCACCTACCAATTGAATTGTTCCACCCAATTGGGCGGTTAAATGACTCCATCCGCTCCAATCCTTTTCATCCAGGCCATCTTCAATACTTACTATAGGATAATTAGCAACGAGATTAGCATAATAATCAATAAGTTGCATGGAGGTAAATTTTTGATTTTCCGAAGTAATATGATACATGCCCTGGTCATATAGTTCGGACGCAGCGACATCCAAAGCAAGTACGATCTCATCACCTAATTTAAATCCTGCTTTTTCAATTGCTTCACAAAGTAGATCTAGTGCTTGACGGTTCGATTTTATATTGGGTGCGAAACCTCCTTCATCTCCCACAGCGGTATTTAAACCTTGTTTTTTTAAAACAGATTTTAATTCATGAAAAATTTCCGTACCCATTCTTAAGGCAGTAGGGAAATCTGCAGCACCCACAGGCATAATCATGAATTCTTGAATATCAACATTATTATCCGCATGCGCACCCCCATTTAAGATATTCATCATAGGCACGGGCATGCACATTTTTTCACCTTGGTTTAAAGCAGCATACAAAGGCAACTTATGCTCATTTGCTCGCGCTCTTGCAGCTGCAAGAGAAACTGCGAGAATGGCATTGGCTCCAAGACGTGATTTATTCTCTGTACCGTCTAACTGACATAGTTTATGATCCAAAGCATTTTGATCTTCAATGGAAAAAAGATGTAAGGCTTGGTTGATTTCATGATTAACATAAGCTACAGCGTGTTGCACGCCCTTACCATTATAGCGTTTGGGGTCCTGATCCCGGAGTTCACAGGCTTCGCGACTTCCTGTGGATGCTCCGGATGGAACACTAGCTCTTCCTTGGGTTCCATTTTTTAAAATAACATCTGCTTCAACAGTAGGGTTACCCCGAGAATCTAGAATTTCACGGGCTTGTATTTTAGAAATTTGCATGTTGAGTCCTGATTACGATTAAAATTTTTTTCAATCTGAATGCAGTTGAGTCTGCTTTTTCAATTGAAGTATTGTTTTGATCTGTACTTAATTTGTCAAGAGATAGATAGTTTTCCTGCTGTTACTTGATCCAAGTATTCATATTCGGCTGAGGTTTCTGGTGATTGGCAGTATCCCAAAAGATAGCTAATAAGTCTTTTAAATTGTTGAAGCAAGGATTCATCTTGCTTGTCTTGGTTTTTGATCTGCAGTGTATTTTGCATCTTTGCCAAGATTTCACTGGGAGAGAATTGGTTGAGTTGCTCTAAATGAGTTTTTAATTCATAGATCCCTTGTGGAACAGGTACCTTTTTATCGTTTCTATTTATTTTATGACGTGAGCCAAAATATCCGAGCGCCCATGGAGGCGAATTTTGGTTTAGGGCTTGATCTATTTTTTTATCAAGATATTTATTAATTTTAAGTAATAAATCGCGGATCGCAGAATTTTCTTTTTCGACAATGAAAACGTTATCAACCTCATTTTGTGCCTGCTGTTTGAGTCGTGTAAAAAGATTAGATAGCTCAAACGTATACTCACGGCCCCCTAAAACCTGGGCTAGGGACTTAATGAGCTCCGGGTCTTGGCGCGTCATATCCGGTAATTGATGGTTAGGGATTTGTGCAATCAGTTTCGGAGTTTGAATAATGAGTAAAGCTGATGATTTATTTTTTAATGCTTCCTCAATAAGTCCACTTGGATCCAAAGAAAATAAAAATTTTAAAGATTTTATTTGAACCAATTTTAACTGTAACTTCTCTCTATATTCTTTTTGTCGGTCAATTTCTCGAGCAATCCGTGGATTCAACTCCCACGTGTTGTTGGTATAGATTTCAGCGGCTTTTAAGTGCTCTTCATAAACTGTGGCTTGCTCTTGAACAGTTTCCATCATCTGTTCATACAGTTCGATAAGAGCATCATGGTCATTTCTTAACTCTAACTCGGCAATTCTCTTTTCAGCAGTTATTTTAAAAATGGCACATGTTTTCATATAGTTGGTGAATTTAGTTTTAAATTCAAACAAACTTAATGCCGGTGATTGCCTAACATGATTTTCAAGTTTTCCTTCCATTACTCTCAATGCCATAAGGTAGTGATAAAGAATCATAACAAAATGATCTTAATAAATACAATAATTCGTAAGCTTATGATTTTTTTATTTTTTATGTCTGAGTTGATGTATACCGACCGAGGAAAAATACCATCTTTTTGGGAATCATTGGTTGCGCATTTGCTTTCCAGTTAATTCATAACTGAGCTTTGAATCAGAAACTAACTGCACCCACTTTCAGTAGTGCGTTGGATAAAGGGAGTAAAGGTAAACCTAAAATGGTATCTTCAGTGCCCTGGACTTCTTTAAATAACCATTTACCTTGGCTTTCATACTGATAGCCCCCACAACTATGATAAGGCTTTTCACTTTGCAAATAAGCTTCAATTGTTTTTTCACTTAAATGATGCATTGTTAAATGCGCTGTTTCATGATGTTGCCATAGGAGTTCATTATTTTTTGCAATGCAAAGACAGGAAATTTGCAGATGTTCCTTGCCGCTTAATAAACGCAAATGGTCTATAGCAGTAGGATGATCCAACGGTTTGTTCAGCAGAGTTTTACCAATCAAACAAAGTTGGTCTGCGCCAATAACATAATGTTCCGGGAATTGCTGGCTTACAGCCAATGCTTTACTTGCTGCAAGCGCATACCCTAAACCCAGTGCGCTTTCTGAGTGACAGGAAGCTTTGATTGCATCTTCATCACAGTGAGAAGGAATCACAGAAAATTCAATACCAAGAGATTGCATCAATTTTAATCTTATTGGAGAGCTGGAGGCGAGGATAATTGGTTTCTGTTGTAATAATTTAGACATAAATCGCCACCAACGCCATAAGTGAGAAGCCTATAATCACGAAACTGAAATCTTTAAGATTACAACAACGCTCTACCATAACACAGCGTTCTAAGCCATGTAAGGTTCCTAGATAGAGAAATGTCCCGGCTGAAGCAGCAAGTAAAATTGGGTCAAATAAAGAATCGGTTTCTACTCCATGACCAAAGTACCAACCTAAATAAATACCCAGCGGAGTCATCAAGCTGAATAAGATGAAAAAGACAAGGCTAGTATTCATGCTCATAGAACTTTTATTCAATTGCACTGCAACAGCAAAACTTTCTGCCCATTTATGGGTAATTATTGCAAGAAAGATCATAATGATCATGGAGTTATAATGTGATAACCCTAATGCTGCGCCCAACATAATTGAATGAACAGATAGCATCCCCCAGGCTAAGAGGGCAAAGGCAGGATGTTTTGTATTATGATGATGATAAAGTTCTTTACCCAAATGTTCAAACCAGAGAAAAATTAGAAATACGGCACCGGTAATGATGTAAGCAAAAGGGTAGTTATATCCCATTTTTTGAAATAATGAATTCGCATCGGGAAGCATATGCAACAATCCAGCCCCTAAAAAAACTCCGGTAGCTAAAGTTTCTCCCACAGGAAAATCAATATGCTGATCGTCTTTAATTCGTTTTCTAAACGGATACCAGCCAGCAATTAAAATGACTATAAAAATGGAACATGCAAAAAAAATCTTTAAGCTGGTAGGTGATACCATTGTTTATCCTATTCTTTATTCTAGAATTTTATAGTTTAAATAGTGATCCAGTCGCACTACAGCTTAGGTGAATTGAAGTGAGACTCGGGAATTTTATGGACTTAAATAAGTTTTTTAAACCCCGGATTTCGCTGCTTCACCCAGGTCATAGTTTACCTAGAAACAACTAGACTTAATTAAATCCCGTAGTTTAGTGGGGATGCATGGCCTCATGCAAGCTAAATAAACGAACTTCTACAATATCGGATTGCAGTTTTAATGCCCGAATTATTCGCTTATGTAATTCTTGCCACTGACTGAAAGTATCATCGCACACTATATCTATCCCAATTTTGCCATCCAGATAATGTAAATTCCAAAATTGAATTTGAGGGAAATCAATATGCACTTCCTTAAGTAATAATTCGTGCAATACTTTTCTGCTCGGTAAATGCAAAGAGGGACAGCATTGCTCATCATCTTCGGGATCAACATGCACAATTACATCTTTAACGCTTTCTATTTGGTCTGCAAGTGCATGGTGGACGTGTTGGGCTATGTAATGTCCTTCAGAAACGGAAATTTTAGGTGAAACTAAAATATGTACATCAATTAATACATCTTCTCCCATAGATCGAGTTCGTAATTGATGGATTTTTTCAACTCCATCCACATTTTGAATTACTTCTTCAATGCGTGCCAATAACTCGGGACTGACTGCGGTATCTACTAGTTCCTTTACACTATTCCAAGCATAATCCCAACCCATTTTTACAATCATAAGACCGACTATAATTGCTGCTACGGCATCAAGATAACTAAAACCGGCAATACTTCCAACCAAGCCTACTAAGACAACCAGCGAGGATGCTGCATCTGAGCGATGATGCCAGGCATTTGCTGTAATTAATTTGGAATTAATGCATCTTCCTATATACAGGGTATAGTGGAACAAAATTTCATTGCTTAGGATTGAAATGCTAATTATTGGCAGGGTAAACCAGGTGGGGGTGATGAAATGGGAGTGGAGTAAGTCATATATTGAATCCCATGCAATGCCAATACCTGCGAAAATAAGTAAGAGAGATAACAACAAAGTCGCAGCTGTTTCAATACGTTGATGGCCATAAGGATGACTGGCATCCGCATCAAGACTGCCATATTTGGAAGCAAACAAAACCATTGCGTCTGTTATGAGATCAGACAAAGAATGAACTCCATCTGCTACCAGTGCATGAGAGTGAAAAAAATATCCCCCAATAAGTTTAATGAGGCCAAGTAGAGCATTTGAAATAGCTCCCAAAAGCGTTACTTTTTTTGCCTGTAAATATCTATCGTTATGAGCCATATGTATTTTGAAGTTAATGTTACCTAATTAAAAATGAAATGGGATTTTTATTCAAATTCAAGATTCAATTTTGTTTATTTGTTATTGGGTCTATTTAAACATGGTTATGAATTTTTTTATATTAAAACTTATACTCAATGATGTGAGCCGGAGTAGTCTGGGTAAGGGGAGGTGCACCTAAATAAATTGATTTCACATGATGTTATGCATACTATTCACAGGATTATCCACAGATTTTGTGGATAAATGGTTTTTAGTTGAATAATGAACCAATGTTGAATAAGCCTTATAGAATAATAATTTCTTGAAGAGGGAAATAAGTCTGGTTTTTTATTTGGCGCTATGAAGAAAGATGTTATCCACAGATGTGTTTTTAGGGGTAAGAATTTTTTCTTGGATATCTTATCAAAGAAAAAAATAAAAAACAGTCTTGACTTGAGTATTTTTTTTAAAAAAATCTTGACCTTAAGGAATGCCCTTAGATTGGTTAAAATCCCTCTGTACTTGGTAATGAAAAAAATAAAAAAATCGAGTTTTAAACCTAAATTTTTTCGGAGAGCACTTTGGAGAGTTCTGAAGCAACTGCAAATGAAGCTGATTTCATATGGTGTTTTACATCATGTACACAGGATTATCCACAGATTTTGTGGATAAATGAATTTAGAAAATAAAATAGCTAAATAAGCAATAAGCCTTATCCAATAAGGGTTTTCAAAAAATATGGAGAGGTCAGAGCTTTTTACCGAATGAAATGAAGAGGTAAGTTATCCACAGGTTGTGTTTTGTGGGGTGGAAGAATTTTCCTGGATATCTTAACAAAGAAATAAATAAAAAACAGTCTTGACTTGAGTATTTTTTTTAAAAAATTTCTAACTTTAAGAAATGTGTGAATTTGGTTAAAATTTATTCATTATTCAAACTTGATAAAGTAATGAGGATGATTTTTACCTAAGCACTGAGGAGCACTTTGGAAAGTTCTGAAGCAAGTGCAAACCAAGCTGATTTTATATGGGGTTTTACATGATGTTCACAGCATTATCCACAGATTTTGTGGATAAAAGATTTCAGGCATTAGAAAAATCAAATAAGCCATAAGTCTTAGGGGATAAGGATTTTTTGAGGAAATACGAGGAACTTGGATTTTTAGCAAACCATATTGTGAGAGAGTTATCCACAAATATGTGTTTTGGAAAAATAAGAGGATTAGCTCCGCTATCTTAACAAAGAAAAAAATAAAAAACAGTCTTGACTTATATTTTTCTAAAAATATTTTACCCCTGCAAAAATTGCTCAAAATTTCCTAACCAGCGTTGGGTAATGTTGCGGGCAGTTTGTGGTGACTCCTCTAAAAGTGTTTTTGCTATAGTGGGCAAAAGTGGAAGTACATTGCGATCCCGTTGGATATCCGCAATTTTAAATTGTCGATAACCAGTTTGCCGAGTTCCAAGGACTTCGCCTGCTCCTCTTAGCTCCATATCTTTTTCCGCAATAATAAATCCATCATTAGTTGCTCGCATTATTTTTAATCGCTCAGCACCTTGTTGTGATAGGGGTGCTTGGTAAAGCAAAATACAATGAGATTGGGTACTTCCTCTACCTACTCGGCCACGTAATTGATGCAGTTGCGATAAACCCAAACGTTCTGCATTTTCAATAATCATAAGACTGGCATTTGGGACATCTACTCCAACTTCAATTACTGTGGTAGCAACCAGTAAATTAATTTCACCCTCTTTAAATGCGGCCATGGTTGCTTCTTTTTCTAAAGCTTTCATTCGCCCATGTACAAGGCCCACCCGTGCTCCAGGGAGTTGTTCTTGTAAGGCGTGGGCGGTTTGAGTAGCCGCCATACATTGTAATTTTTCAGATTCTTCAATAAGGGTACATACCCAATAAATTTGTCGACCACTGGCTATCGCTACTTCTAATCGTTCAATGACTGCTTCTCTTTTGTTCTGACTTAATACAGCGGTAGAAATCGGCATACGTCCTGGGGGTAATTCATCGATAATTGAAATATCCAAATGGGCAAAGTGGGTCATCGAAAGTGTTCTTGGAATAGGAGTGGCTGTCATTAATAATTGATGAGGAATGAGATGTTCCTGTTGCCCTTTTTGCTGCAAAAGCAATCTTTGTTCCACTCCAAATCGATGTTGTTCATCAATAATTACTAGACCTAAACGGGCAAAGTGGACTGCTTCTTGAAATAACGCATGCGTGCCAATAATTAGCTGACAACTATGATCAGCTAACGCAGCAAAGGCTGTACGACGTTCACTGAGTTTCATTTTTCCACTAAGTCTTAAAATTTTTATTCCCAAAGGCTCTAGCCAACGGATCAAATTATTCGCGTGTTGCTCGCTAAGAAGATCTGTTGGAGCCATAAAAGCCACTTGTTGTCCATTAGCAATAGCTTGTAATGCTGCAAGGGCAGCAATGATGGTTTTTCCTGCACCCACATCGCCTTGTACTAAGCGTAACATGGGTTTATTTTGGGTTAGATCCTGGCTAATCTCTTGGGCAACTCTATGCTGCGCGTTCGTGAGTGTAAAGGGGAGAGAATCTAGAAAACGTTGATTCAAATTTTGGTCTATAGGCAGGGCAACAGCATGTAAGATGTTCCGTGCTTCTCGGGCGAATTGCAGACTTAGGCGCTGCGCTAACAATTCATCAAAAATTAATCGTTTTAACGCTGGATGCTGGCCTTCTTCTAGAGATTGCACCGAGATATCTGGGGGTGGATTGTGTAAAAGCTGAATTGCCTCTCCTAAAGGAAAAAAGCCATTTTCCTGTAATTGTGTCTCACTCATCCATTCCAATTGTTGAAGCTCGTTTTTGCAACTATTTATGGCGACATTGACCAACTGTCTAAGTCTTGATTGGCTTAAGCCTTGGGTACTTGGATAAATTGGAGTAAGTGTTTCATTCACTTGACATTCGTTTTCATCATCGAGCAACTGATACTCCGGATGAGTCATGGTTAGGATATTGCTGAACTCACGAACTTCTCCAAAGGCATGTATCATTGTGCTGTTCTTTAGATTATTGATTTGAGTTTTATTAAAATGAAAAAACTGCAGTTTTATTATTCCGGTTTTGTCTTCCACATAACAATGCAGCATGGCACGTTTGCCGGTTTTAATTTCCGTTTTACATACTCGCCCTGCAATCACGCTCCACTCATTAGCGCGTAAATCCTGGATGGGTGTTATTCGGGTTCTATCTTGGTAACGATAAGGTAAGTGGAACAGTAAATCACACACAGAATGGATACCACATTTTGCAAGTTTTGCTGCAAGTGTTGGTCCGATACCGCTTAATGATTCACACGAGTTTGATAACACAGTATTAATGATGTTGAAAAGAGTGAGTATTTAAGTGTAACTCATAGTTCATATAGGAACAATTTGCTGTTTTTTAATAAGAGAGCAAATTGTGTTGCATAAGGTATATAAAACCTTTTCATATGGTACAAAAAAGCGCATAATAGTATCATTTTTTGATGGAAAACTAAGTCGCATGAAACATACTGTAGAGCAGCTTTTAAAACACGCTTTAATATCATTACAAAAGTCAGGCGAGGTTCCTACTGATTTGGATGTTGATATTAAGGTAGATCGCTCAAAAGATTCTGCTCATGGTGATTATGCCAGTAATTTGGCCTTGGTTTTAGCTAAACCGTGTCGTCAGGCACCGCGTAAAATAGCCGAACTTTTAGTTCAAGCGATACCGGCTGATCCTTCCTTGGACAAAGTGGAAATCGCTGGGGCAGGCTTTATTAATTTCTTCATCCGCAGTAGTTCTCGCTCTCAAGTTATTGCTGAAATACTGGAACAAGGCGAGCTTTTTGGGCGGAGTACTATTGGTCAAAATCAAAAAGTTTTGATCGAGTTTGTTTCTGCTAATCCAACAGGCCCTTTACATGTAGGGCATGGACGTGGTGCTGCCTTTGGAGCTACTTTAGGTAATGTTCTAAAGGCTGCAGGCTATGATGTAACTTTAGAATATTATGTTAATGACGCTGGCAGGCAAATGAATATTCTTGCTGCCAGTGTATGGTTACGTTATCTCGAACTCGCTGGGGAACCAGTAGTTATTCCTGCTAATGCTTATAAAGGTCAGTATGTTTCTGAAATAGCTCAGGAATTTTGGGCAAAACATGGTAAAGAATATGTACATCCATGGACTAGTGTAGTTGAAGGGTTACCTCTTGATGAACCTCATGGCGGAGACAAAGAAATTTATATCGATGCTTTAGTCATGCGTGCAAAACAACTTTTGAGCATCGAGGTTTTTACCCTATTTCATCAACATGCATTAAATACAGTGCTTGATGATATCAAAGATGATCTAGCTGATTTTGGTGTGAAATACGATAGCTGGTTCTCAGAACAGTCCTTGTTTGAAGATGGTTCGATCCAAAAAGGGATTCAGGCTCTTAAGAATAGTGGTCATACCTTTGAAAAAGAAGGGGCCCTTTGGTTTAGAGCGACTGATTTTGGTGACGAAAAAGATCGAGTACTGGTACGTGCCAATGGCCATACTACTTATTTTGCTTCGGATGTTGCCTATCATTGGAATAAATATGATAGGGGTTATGATCGGGTAATTGATATTTTTGGTGCGGATCATCATGGCTATATCACTCGATTGCGCGCTGTGGTTAAAGCATTGGGACATGATGAAAGCGCACTGGATGTATTGCTCGTGCAATTTGCCATTTTATATCGTGGTTCTGAGCGAGTACAAATGTCTACGCGAAGTGGTTCTTTTGTCACTTTAAGAGAACTTCGTAATGAGGTAGGAAACGACGCTGCACGTTTCTTTTATGTAGCACGTAAGTCAGAACAACATATGGATTTTGATTTGGACTTGGCAAAATCAGAATCAAGTGATAATCCCATTTATTATATTCAGTATGCTCACGCAAGGATATGTTCTGTATTGAGACAATTAAAGGAACGAGGTTTGTTGTGGGACAAGGCAATTGGTCTAAAACATATTGACTTATTGGAGCAATCTCACGAAACTCATTTGATTTCTTTAATCAGTCGGTATCCAGAAATTGTGGAATTAGCAGCTGCTCATTGTGAACCTCACCAAGTGGCCTATTATTTACGCGAAGTAGCCAACGGCTTGCATAGCTACTATAATGCTGTTCCGCTGTTGTGTGAGCAAGAGCAATTACGATGTGCTCGCCTTTGTCTGTTAGAGGCAGTACGTCAAATATTAAAAAATGGTTTGGAATTATTGGGCGTAACCGCTCCAGAGAGTATGTGATGGCAAAAGAATATGGAAATAGGCGTTCTTCACGGTCGCGTGGCGCTGCACCGCATCAGTTTTTAGTGATAACGTTGACTTTTTTATTTGGGTATTTAACCGCTTCTTTTTTGGATATAGAAACCGTAACCAAGTGGGTTAATTCCCAAGTTTTAGCCCATAATGAAATAAAAAGGGAATCTACTAAGCAACCTGCGGCACAACATGCCGCGATTCCTCCTAAACCAAAATTTGAGTTTTATACGTTATTGGCCAATGAAAAAGTTCCAAATTCACAACCCAATGCTAACTCTACTGCTTCCGTCCAATCCGCTGCAAATGCTACTGCAGCAACCGTTGCTGCCACAACCACGCCAATTGCTGCTACTTCAGCGGTTAAGACAACGGTCAATGTCCCCAGTGGAGCCGCAACAATAAAACCAAATGTTGCGAAAGTACAAGTGGCTGCTAACACGATACCTGTAGCGAAACCGGCTACTTCAGATAAAGGGAAATATTTAGTGCAAGTAGCTTCTTTTAAAGCGCGCCGAGATGCAGAACAAATGAAAGGAACATTGATACTTAAAGGTTTTAGTGTATATATTATTCCTGTGAGTCATGCTACAAAAGGTAATTGGTTCCGAGTGGTAGTTGGTCCCTATTCAAATCGTGCACTTGCGCAAAATGCTCAAATGATTTTGGCAAAAAATGAACGTCTGAATGGTATGGTTACCAGTGGTGGATAAGCGCTCCATTAGCATTTAACTCAGGTTTAATTGTTCATTTTAGGATTACTCAACGACGAACTATTACCTGAATGTTTTCAGCATTCTTGATTGCATGAGGTTTACTAATTCCGACAGTAATTTGAGTGACGAGAAATTCCTTTTTGATTAAATCTGCAACTTCATTAGCAACGGTTTCAATCAGTTGAAAAGATTTTGACTCAACATAGTCGGTTACACACTCACAAACTGCTTGATAATCTATAGTCTTGGTCAAATCTTCCTTGCATGCACTGAAATCCATATCAATACTGATATCAATCTTTAGTTGTTGATTAATACGTTGTTCCCATGCGTAAACGCCAATTTTAGTACTTACATTAAGAGCTTTGATATTTAAGGTATCCAACGTTTTTTCTGCCTATCAAGAGTAATTTTATCGTGATTTTATCTAAATAGTTAACCGTATGTATAGAGGGGTGTTATTTAAGTTAATGAACCTGGATCTTGAAATTGTCTCATCCCGGGTTTCGCTGTATGAAGTAACCCGGGAACTCTTTTTCAGGGTAATTCTACCCTTATTTCTATACCTTTAACTCAGTTTCAGAATGCTCATCTTCCTCATTTGGAGTCGGAGTGCATGTATTCGAAAGAAGACTTGCTGCTGTATCGTATCCTAGTATGGGTAGCGCAAGTCCTAAGGTCAAAGATAAGCCAAGAATCGTTTTACTTAATAAAATAGGCCCAGCGACACTACCTGCCAATACGCGAAACGAAGTGTGAACGTTTTCATTCAATGCAACACGCCATAAGTAAGTAGCGATGGCGGGCAATAAGGTCAGGTCTAATAAGCCTAAAGCAGGAAAACCGGTATATTCATCATCAAATTGTTTGCCTGTAATCGCATGATAAGCGCTTTCAAAACGCTCAGCCAAGCTGGATGAGGGGGAAAATAATAGACCTAAATGACGATAACGGCTTTCGCTAATAAATTGGCCAATTTTTTTGACACTGAAATGCTCTATATCCTCTTTCTTTAAAATTTGTGAATGAATTTGCTTTTCATCAGCGTCCAGGTAAATTCTGGTAATGGAGTTGTGCTCTTGTTCGGCAGGAAAATTATATTCCACTGCACTAGCAATCAATCGCCCCATAATCACTGATCCTTGCTCATTAGGTTCAATTTGTAACGTATGCTTTCCACCCAAAGGATTTAACGAAGAAGTCGTATCCACAAAAACAATTTCTTTTTCTTTAGTAGCTACATAGGCAAGGATTTCTCGATAGAGTTCATTCATGGTTTCTTCAACCACAGTAAAAGGAGGACGGCCTTTTCCTTCTGCTCGTGCTAAATGAGAAAATCCAGTATAAATAAAATAAGGAGTTAATTGGGTAATCGAGGGATAATATTGGGATAAAAGAACAATACGACTGAGTTGAGGATTATTCTCAATTAACTCATCAATAATTTTTTTATAATCACTCAGTATCTTAGCTTTTACTTCATTAAATGCTAAGGTAATCGCAGGTTTTGCATGATCAGGCGTAACTCTTAAGAGGAGTTGAGGATAATTCATTTCTTTCAACAAGGTATTTGCCAGAGCTTCTCGATAGTTATTACCCCCAACGCTTAGGACTGCAACCTCAGCCTTCCATTCTTTAACTGCATTTAGCTGATGTACATAAGAGCCATTATGATCTTTATCTTTGGGTAATACTTTATCTAAGGGACAATAAGTCAGTAGATCTTGTGTGGTCGCGCCATCAACGGCAAAATTACCTATTTCATAAGAGTTTGTCGAATCGTTTTGGGCGAGAGCGACTGCAGTTTGATGCGTTACGGTTTGGTTTTTTTGATCATAAGGTTTTCTTTTATTGACCCAATATCCATTATCTAAAGTGGAGTCGCCCATTAAAGCTATTTTATGGGGACATTTTGTAGAGTTTCCCTGCACAAGTTTTAATCTACCTGTGTTTTTAGGATATCCTACTCCTATCGACTGTGAAGAACTTTTTATTGATCCCATAATAAACCCTGTAATCGTAAAATAGAGGCAGATTATGTTTCTAATCTTGTTTCATAGTCAATTAGCAACAATTCTTGTATTACTGAGAGTGGATATTGCATAAATATGTTAGCATTAATGTATTTGATGATGCTGGGATAATATGATGTATGATCTGGATCAATCTTTGTTTCTTCGTGCTTTAAGACGACAACCTGTAGAACGAACTCCCGTATGGATGATGCGTCAAGCGGGGCGTTATTTACCTGAATATCGAAAGACCAGAGAACTTGCGGGTGATTTTTTAAGTCTGTGTAAAAATCCAGAGCTAGCGTGTGAGGTTACATTACAACCCTTACGTCGATATGCTTTAGATGCTGCTATTTTATTTTCTGATATTTTGACCATTCCAGATGCAATGGGATTAGGGTTGTATTTTTCTGAGGGTGAAGGGCCTTGTTTTCAGCGTCCATTGCACGATAAACAGGCAATTACTAATTTGCAAATTCCAGAATCAGGTACTTTAGCTTATGTAATGGATGCAGTACGGCTGATCCGTCAAGAAATGCCAAAAGAACTTCCTTTAATTGGTTTTGCAGGTAGCCCATGGACGTTGGCATGTTATATGGTTGAAGGTAGAAGTACTAGAGACTTTAAACGTATTCTGCATCTAATTTATACAGAAAAGGAGGCGGCTCAGATATTGCTGCATAAGTTAGCAGTATCCGTAGCAGATTATCTTATAGAACAAATCAAGGCTGGTGTAAATTCAATCATGCTTTTTGATACCTGGGGAGGAATTTTAACACCCGAGAATTATCAGATATATTCCTTGAAGTACATGCATTACATCGTCCAGAAAATTAAAACGAATTACCCTAACATACCCATTATTTTGTTTACCAAAGGCGGTGGTCAATGGTTGGAAAAAATGCTGATTACGGGTTGTGATGCTTTGGGGATTGATTGGACCTGTGATTTAGGTGAAGCGCGTCGACGAGTTGGCAATCAAGTTGCCTTACAGGGAAACCTTGATCCATCGGTGTTGTTGACCTCAGAACAGTGTATTCGCGAAGAAGTGAAGAAGGTGTTGGCCTCATTTGGTATAGGTTCTGGACATGTTTTCAACCTCGGTCATGGAGTTACTCCTGACGTGCCGCCTGAGCATGTTGCGGCTATGATTGAGGCTGTTCATGAGTATAGCCCTAATTATCATCAACAATAGTATCCAATATAGCCTGAGTTTCCCGGTACCCAGGCTATAATTAGCAAAAATATTAAATATGGATAAAATTTATTGTGTCAAACATTGGCTTACACTCGATGGAACACAATCTTCTGACAATTCCATCATCACATTGGACTCTTTGTGGAAGGTAATGGAGTATTCTTCTTCTACTGCTTGTTTGAGTTTCTGATATCGCTTGTCTTTAAGGATATGCACTTTTTCTATGAGTTGATGATACGAAGCTATATCGGATGGAGTTGGAGGAAGTGTTAATTTTCTTAATCGGTCCGCGTGTTCTAAATCTTCCTGAGATGGGAAAGTGTATTTTTCCGACTTTTGAGAAAACAGTGAAAAAAGAGAAAAAGAAGACCGAGGCTGAAGTGCACCAGACTTTTGTTCAGGATCCTCCGAGGAAGAACTAGTCTGATGCTCTTTTAATTTTTTACACGATTCCTGGGTGCTAGATGAAACTAAAGAAGTAAGATTTAATGATTTTCTATTTGACCGGGTTGAGAAGGATTCATTGGCATTAATACTAAAAGATGATGTTAATAAAGAGTTACCCTGTGGCTGCTCTACCCTTTGATAACGAGGCGATAATAATGGATCAATAGAACTCGTGATCTGTAATTTCTTTTGTTTTCCTGAAGAGGAATGTACTTCGGCCCATTCATAAATAATCTTACCTACATTCTCCATTTTCTTTGCTAAAAGTGCTTGCCTTGGCCCCCAGGGCTCAGGAGGGGTTAGCGAGTTTACCTTCTCCCATTTCAGTACAGCGTTATTGAACGCCTTCTCTCCAGTCCTGGCTTGCTGAATCCCCTCATCTCCGAGGAGACCAGGGAGAATTCTAGTTAAAATGAGATTTGCCTTGTTTATTGTATCCAGCATTAATCTTTCTGGGGTGGTCTCTGAATGTTTCAACGATTCCAGGTAGATTTTAGGGATGTCCATTAATCGCTTTCTTACCTTGAGATTGTTTAATAATTGCAGTTCTAAAGAAATTTGTTCAATCATTTTCTTACCTTCTTTAGCAGCACTTTTAAATCCTGAGTTTGCGTTCCAAACACTAGATAAGGATATATTTAAATGAAAACTGCCTTGTTCATTAATGCATTCTGTCCAAATCTCATTAAGAAGAGAAAATGCTTGTTGAAGTGTTTGTTCTGCTTGGGGTTGATATTTTTCGTGCAGAAATTTCTGAAGCTCATCATCTGCATCCAGTAGTTGTTCTTTGGCTTTGCTCAATTCAATGTATTTTTTTAGATAGATAAGATATTGATTGAAACGCTCTAAAAAAAACAATTGATCTTCTATGAACGACGCAATGGCTGCGGCTTGAAAACCGGCACGCAAAGAAATATTAGGCATGTTTAGCCATTCTTGGACAGTATGACTTTCTTTGCCAATTGTTAGATTTTTTTGTAATAAACTATCGATTTTTAATATGCTTTCTTCCTGAAGAAGTGGGGATTGAACTTGCGAATTTAAGTTTTGGTTGCTCGTTATCAATTAGGGCCTCTTATTTTTCATACTGAATTAATTAGGCGCCGATTTTTGCACGATACTTGAAAAAAGCAAGCTAAGTGTCTGAGCTCATGAGCAAAATTTAGTTCCTATAATTCTCTGGATTTGAATTTTAGTAACTTACCCGCTATGTTAACAGTATGGATGCTTCTCTATCGAATCAATAAAACGGATGTTACACACCATGGCGCACTCTCATAAAATTACTCATGATGTTCTTATTGACTTAGCGCTACAAGGTGGGGGTGCTCATGGAGCTTTTACCTGGGGCGTGTTGGACCGTTTATTAGAAGAAAGAAAACTGCGAATCGATGGTATATCAGGAACATCTGCTGGAGCTATGAATGCAGCAGTCCTGGCTGATGGCTACACCAAAGGTGGCTCTGAGGGAGCACGCGATATGCTCGAGTTGTTCTGGAGGAATGTCTCGGAAGCGGCACGGTTTAGTCCTTTACAACGCAGTCCTCTTGATATTATATTGGGCCAGTGGTCGCTGGATTATTCCCCTTTTTTTATCAGCATGGATATCTTGTCACGATTGTTTTCACCCTATGATCTCGATCCGTTCGGAGTGAATCCACTCCACACTATTTTAGTGAAAACTATTGATTTTAAAAAATTGTCAAGTAGTCCAATCAAATTGTTTATTACTGCAACCAATGTGAGTACGGGCAGGGGAAGAGTATTTCGCAATGAAGAAATCACTCCCAATGTTCTTCTTGCATCCGCATGCCTGCCCACTCTTTTTAAAGCGGTGGAGATCAATGGAGAGCACTACTGGGATGGAGGATACTCAGGGAACCCCACAATTACACCGCTGGTTCGTGAATGTAAATCAAAGGATACAATTTTAGTGCAAATTAATCCTGTCAGCCGGCCAGATATTCCCCAGTCGGCGAGAAGCATTCTTAACCGTTTGAATGAAGTTTCTTTTAATGCGGTATTACTTAAGGAGCTTCGCATGATTGCTTTACTGCGGCAGCTTGCCCATTCAGGCGATTCTGAAGGAGCAAAATGGGCAGGTATGCGGATACATCGAGTAAGCAGCGATATTATGCTTGAGCTGGGTTATTCCTCCAAACTCAATGCTGAATGGGATTTTTTGCTTATGCTACGTGATGAAGGACGCCAAGCTGCTGACGCCTTTCTCTCAGAACATGCGAAGGACCTTGGCAAACGTTCATCTCTAGATCTTGATGTATTACTTGAGGGAGTTTAACGTCATTCATTTCTAAACTGTCTACTCAATTGAATGGCCATTTCTATTGACTGTTCATAGTTGAGTCGAGGATCAACCAGACTATGATAGGCTTTTTTCAGATCATCTGCGGATAATCCGCGAGCACCACCAATACATTCTGTAACGTTATCACCAGTAAGTTCAAAATGAACACCACCCAAATAACTACCCATATTGCGGTGAATTTCCAAAGCTTGTTTGAGTTCTAAAAGAATGTTATCGAAGTGACGAGTCTTAATGCCATCCACTGTGGTTTCTGTATTTCCATGCATAGGATCACAAGACCAGGTCACTGGAATTTTTGTTTTCCGCACCGCTTCAATAAGCGGAGGAAGCAGTTTATCTATGTGCCGCGCTCCCAATCGAGTGAACAATAAAAGTCGTCCTTCTTCACGCTGAGGATTTGCACGATTCAATACTTCTTCTAACCATTCGGGAGTAGCACCGGGGCCAATTTTGATGCCGATGGGATTTTCGACACCTCGTAAAAACTCCAAATGTGCACTGTCAGCTTGTGCAGTGCGCATACCAATCCATGGTAGGTGAGTAGAGAGGTTATACCATAAGCCATCTTCCATTTGACGAGTCAAGGCTTGTTCATAATGCAAATGCAAGGCTTCATGAGAGGTGTAAAAATCTACTTTAGCTAAATTACTGGATTGTATTCCACCTATAGTTTCTAAAAAATCCAAGGTATCGGAAATTGATTTAACCAGAGTTTGATACTCATCTTTTTGTTTGGAATGTTCAACAAAACCCAAATCCCACTGCTGAGGATGATTAAGACTCGCAAAACCACTGTCGAGCAAACTACGAATGAAATTTAAAGTGATTGCGGAGCAGTTGTAGGCTTGTAATAATAATTTAGGCTTGGGTTCGCGTGCTTCCTGTGTAAATTCAGGGGAGTTAACCAGATCCCCTCGATAGCTTGGTAAAGTAACACCCTGTAGTGTTTCATAATCGGAAGATCGAGGTTTTGCATACTGCCCAGCAATCCGACCCACACGAATAATGGGTTTTCGTAAGCCATGTAATAAAATCAAACTCATTTGTAGGATGATTTTTAATTTATTGCTAATAATTTCTGAACGACAATCATTAAATGACTCAGCGCAGTCGCCACCTTGAAGGATAAAGGCTTCACCACGTCCAGCACGTGCAATTTCTTTTTTTAGATTCTTTACTTCACTACTGGTAACCAGCGGAGGTAAAAGGCTCAGTTGTTTTACAATTTTATTTAACTGTTCTTCGTCAGAATAAGTAGCAGCTTGTAAATACGAATACTGGAGCCAAGACGTAGGCGACCATTTTTGCATAAAAAAACCTATGTAACTTTTTTGAGTCTAAGTATGGAATAAATGAACACATACTGCAAGCGAACCGGGCCTTAAATGATAAAGCTTTTATCCATCTTCTCTATACGCATAAAAACTTTAGGGGCTTTGAGGGGGCAAATAGAAGAAGGGGTATGCTTGCTTATAATGAGCAAAGCACCTGACAACCTCTGTTGCTATGAGGTGCTTGAAGTCATTACTAACTTTTGTTCGGGGTAAAATCACTAAGACTTTCCATTGTATCCTTCACCATAGACCCTATTGTATCTCGTTTCGCATACGCGACGCCGCCCAAAAAGAGAGTACCTACGGCAAAGATGGAGAATTTTATCAAAGAGCTCTTAGAAAAAAAGGGTTTTTTCTCTTCAGGTAAAGTAATTTCTTTTTTGGTATCATACCAATCTGGTAAATTATCTCTGTCATATAGCTCATGAGAGTCAGTATTATCTAATACAAAAAAAGAATAGGTATCTGCATTATTAATTGCCCTTGCTGTAACTCTAGAACATTCTGCTTGAGTCGTTCTGGGTAACAATCGAAAATCGTCCGGATAAGGGCGTTCTTCAGTACTGTTTTTTACTGGTTTTCTTCCATGGTAGTATCCTCTATCATTGACAAAACCATATCGATGTGAAGACTCATGCAGCAATGTTGCTAAAGCCTTGGCAGGATGATTTGTAAGCATTCGATAATCAATATGGATTGGACCAAAATAGTCTCTTACGAACAATACCTCTCCCAAATCACTCTTTACCTCATGACCAAAAACATATCCAACGACTGTATTCTTAGGATTATTTAATAAAGACTTTCTGATATTACTGATATACACCTTATTAGGCTTAGACTCCACATTTTTGGCATGATAAAGCATTAAGTCTCTAAGTAATAAATGATAATTCAGTTTTGCGCCTTCAACCGTTGATTGCGTGTTAATTTGAGGAATTAGCTCATCAATATTGTGTTCTACCGGGTTATCTTTCGTATTTTCAAAATAAAATAAATACCATTGATTATTTGCTCTTACCAGCACATAAGTCTTTTCTTCGAGTGCCGCGATTTCATGCTGCAAGGGCTTGTGATCCATGATTTCAAGAGAGATGTTTAATTGCCTGTTTAATCCTTTATAAGTTTTGAGTAGGTTGTTTTTAATTGATTCGATGTTATCAAGAATATTATTTATAGAATGCCCCCCAGTAATGGGAACATAAAAATGTCTTTTTAACATTCTTAAAGCATGTAAAACTTTAGGAGGGGCATTATCATCAATGAACATCTGTTTAATATTTATATTTTTCTGATGTTTAATCCCTTGATCACAGTTATTTAAATAATCTTGGAGTTGAGTTAATAAGTATAGAGTTCTTTCCAGCCTCATTACGGATTCATTATAAATTTGATTAAGTGCTTCTTTTTCTTGTTTTGTTAAGAGTTCATCTTTAGACTTTAATGAAACAATCGTTTGATCCTGTGCAATATACTCAGGTTTTTTTTTGGAATTTTTATGATTTTTTGGCATTTTGGTTTCCTTGATACAGCTGGAACTCAGTCCAAATTAAATTCAATACTTGATACTATAATTGTACAATATTTAACCTTAATGAATTATTAAATTACACTTTGGGGTAAAGTAATAAAATCAAATGCATTATTGAAAAGCTTTTGATGGCGGAATTAGGGCTTAATCAGCAGTACACCTTTATTAGTACCTAGTTATTTATTGGTAAAATTAGTGGTGTTGTTGAAAATACTTTTTTTAATTTTTATTACAGTGATTTGCATGAATTTGCTGGAATAAAAATTTAATAACCCTTGAAATCTTATTAGGTGCCCCCATCTCTGGTTTTCACAATAGCTAAGCCGTGGAGAGGAGCAATTGCATGAGTAAGAAACAAGATAAAAATTGGCATCAATTTAAAGAAGAACATGAATCAAAACACGTTGAAAATGCGGAAGAGGCTGTCGACTTACCTGAAGAAATAGAACACTCAGAACCCTCTTTAGCTCATCCAAGTTACATAGAGTTGAGTGAAAAGCTGACTCTTGCAGAACAGCAATCTCATGAAAATTGGGAAAAAGCAGTTCGTGCTCAAGCTGAATTGGAAAATGTTCGTCGTCGTGCGGAACGTGAAATAAGTAATGCTCATCGCTATGGTGTTGAGAAGATAATTACTGATTTATTACCGGTAATTGATAGTCTAGAACAAGCTTTGCTACTCGCTGATAAAGCAGAAGATACAGCAATGCGCGAAGGCTTAGAATTAACTCTGAAACTGTTTTTGGATGTATTGAAAAAATTTGAAATTCAGCAAATTGATCCCATGGGTATGCCTTTTGACCCACAGATTCATGAAGCGATGTCGATGCAAGCGGTACCTGATGCTGAACCCAATACCGTGTTAGCAGTATTCCAAAAAGGATACAAACTAAGTGAACGAGTGATTAGACCAGCTCGTGTGGTCGTGTCAAAAAAATAAAAATGTGAGTTCTGTGGGTTGAAATAGGCAGGTTATGCCCCATATAAGAATCATTGCATTAGAAAACTACTACTTTGGAGCAAGAATAGAATGGCTAAAATTATTGGAATAGACTTAGGTACCACCAACTCATGTGTTGCCGTAATGGAAGGTGATAAACCTAAAGTAATTGAAAACAGTGAGGGTCACCGCACAACGCCTTCGATTGTCGCTTTTACTGATGATGGTGAGGTATTGGTTGGACAAGCTGCAAAACGTCAGGCAGTAACTAATCCTGATAATACTTTATTTGCGATTAAACGATTGATCGGTCGTCGTTTTGATGATGCAGTTGTTCAAAAAGATATCAAAATGGTTCCTTACAAGATTATTAAAGCAGACAATGGAGATGCTTGGGTCCGTGTTAAAACTCAGGACAAAGCCCCACCACAAGTTTCTGCTGAAGTATTACGTAAAATGAAAAAGACTGCAGAAGATTACCTTGGTGAAGAAGTGAAAGAAGCAGTGATTACAGTACCTGCTTATTTCAATGATTCTCAACGTCAGGCAACTAAAGATGCAGGCCGTATTGCGGGTCTTGAAGTAAAACGTATTATAAACGAGCCTACCGCTGCAGCTCTTGCTTATGGTATGGATAAAAAACGAGGTGATTCAATCATTGCTGTATATGACTTGGGTGGCGGTACGTTTGATATCTCGATCATTGAAATTGCAGAAGTGGATGGAGAACATCAGTTCGAAGTGCTGGCAACAAATGGTGATACGTTCTTGGGTGGTGAAGACTTTGACTTGGCATTGATTGAGTACCTGGCTTCTGAATTCAAAAAAGATACAGGTATTGATTTACACAGTGATCCATTGGCCTTACAACGATTGAAAGATGCTGCTGAAAAAGCAAAAATTGAACTTTCTTCAGCACAACAAACAGATGTTAACCTGCCTTATATTACAGCGGATGCTTCTGGACCAAAACATCTAAATATTAAATTAACTCGGGCTAAACTGGAGTCTTTGGTTGAAAAACTGGTCGAGCGAACAGTAGAGCCCTGCAAAATCGCATTGAAAGATGCTGGATTGACTGTATCACAAATTAACGAAGTCATTTTAGTTGGTGGTCAAACACGTATGCCTTTAGTACAAAAAACAGTAGAAGAGTTTTTTGGTAAAGAACCACGTAAAGACGTTAACCCCGATGAAGCCGTTGCTGTAGGTGCTGCTATTCAAGCCGCTGTTTTATCTGGTGAGGTAAAAGATATTCTGTTGCTTGACGTAACTCCATTGTCTTTAGGTATTGAAACTATGGGTGGCGTGATGACAAAACTCATTGAGAAAAATACCACAATTCCAACTAAAGCCAATCAAGTGTTCTCTACAGCGGATGATAATCAAACAGCAGTTACTGTGCATGTACTCCAAGGTGAAAGAGAGCAAGCCTCAGCGAATAAATCTTTAGGTCGATTCGATTTAGGTGATATTCCTCCTGCTCCACGTGGTGTACCACAAATTGAAGTCACTTTTGATATCGATGCGAACGGTATTTTGAATGTTTCCGCTAAAGATAAAGCTACGGGTAAGGCACAATCCATCGTTATTAAAGCATCTAGTGGATTGAGTGACGAAGAAGTCGAGGCAATGATAAAAGATGCCAAATCGCACGCAGAAGAAGATAAGAAGTTTAAGGAAATGGCAGAGTTACGTAATCAGGCGGACAGCTTGATTCATAGCTGTGAAAAATCAATGAAAGATTTGGCTGCTGAACTTGCTGAAGATGAGAAGAAAGGTATAGAAACAGCAATTGCTGAATTAAAAGAAGCGATTCAGGGCACTGACAAAGCACAAATCGAAGAGAAATTAAAAGTGTTAAACGATGCTTCTTCTAAAATGGCGGAACGAGTTTATGCTAAAAAGGCATCCGAAGGACAACCAGGACAAGCTGAGGCTCCTCAGCAAGAGCAAGCGCAAACTCAAGAGTCAGCTAAAACTGATGAAGGAGTTGTGGATGCTGAGTTCGAAGAGGTTAAAGACGATAAGAAATAATTGATAGTATCGTTGACTTAATAGCCTAGGTGCAATTAGCCTGGGTGCAGCAAGGCGAAACCCGGGATTTCTGGATATAAAAGAATCTATTAATCCCAGGTTTCGCTTTGCTGCACTCAGGCCAAATTGCCTATTGTTAATTTTTAAATATTGTGAGTAGTTATGGAACAGCGGGATTATTATGAACTTTTAGAAGTAAGTCGAACTGCAAGTGATGCCGAAATTAAAAAAGCATATCGCAAGTTGGCAATGAAGTATCACCCAGATCGCAATGCTGGTGATTCTGCTGCAGAAGAAAAATTTAAAGAAATTCAATACGCTTACAGTATTCTCTCAGATCCGCAAAAACGGGCCGCCTATGATCAATTTGGACATGCAGGCGTTGATCCTTCCATGCGAGGTGGTCAAGGTTTTGGGGGTTTTGGAGGTTTTGGTGATGTCTTTGAAGATATTTTTGAAAATATCTTTTCGGGCGGACGAGGTACCGGACGACAATCTCGTGGGCAACGAGGTGCTGATTTGCAATTTAATGTGCAGTTAACACTCGAAGAAGCTGCCCAGGGTAAAGAAGTGCAAATTACCGTTCCTAGACATGGGGCGTGTTCTACCTGTAGCGGTAGTGGTGCTAAAAAAGGAACCCAACCTAAAACGTGTGAAACCTGTAATGGAATAGGACAAGTTAGAATTCAACAAGGTTTTTTCTCTATTCAACAAACTTGCCCTAGTTGTCATGGTGAAGGAAAAATTATTTCAGATCCTTGCCAAGATTGTCATGGCCAAGGCCGGGTCCGTGAAAGTAAAAAACTAACCGTTAAAATTCCCGCTGGTGTAGATAATGGTGATCGGGTTCGATTAAGTGGAGAAGGGGAAGCCGGAACGCATGGTGGTGGCCCAGGTGATCTATATGTACAAATCAACGTAAAAAAACATACTATATTTGAACGTCATGAAAATGATTTACATTGTGAGGTACCTATAAGTTTTATAATCGCTGCAATGGGTGGTTCCATAGAAGTACCAACCCTTGAAGGTCGGGTTACTTTAAAGATCCCTGAGGAAACGCAAACCGGAAAAGTGTTTCGTTTGAGAGGTAAGGGAATGAAATCGGTTCGTGGTCATGGGCAGGGTGATTTATTATGTAAAGTAGTTGTAGAAACTCCTGTGAATTTATCACGAGAACAAAAAGAATTATTGACTAAATTCCAAGAATCACTGGAAAATGCCAAGGGAAAACACTCTCCACGCTCAAATTCCTGGTTTGCAGGTGTGAAAAAATTCTTTGAAGACATGAAATTTTAAGCTAAGTAAGTTACAATGCTCACATTTATCTAAATGTGCATTTTTTGAGCTTGATGACTAAGGGATTTGTAATCGTTATGACTCCATATCAAAAGGAGACATTGTAACCCGGGTTAGGTGTAGAAAACTTCCGGGTTACGGTTCGCTTCACTCAGGCTACTGGAGGCACATTGACAACCAGACTAATAGAGTAGAACCATGATGAACCAACCAGCAATTTTAGTATTAGCCGATGGAACTGTTTATGAAGGTATTTCGGTAGGGGCAACAGGCGATTGTGTCGGAGAGTTGGTTTTTAATACTTCTATGACGGGTTATCAGGAAATGCTCACTGACCCTTCTTATACACGGCAAATCATTACTTTGACTACCGCACATGTGGGGAATACTGGATGTACGCATGAAGACATGGAGTCAAATAAAGTTTGGGCTGCAGGCTTAGTTCTCCGGAATTCTTCAATAATCCATAGTAATTATCGCGCGGAACAATCGCTCACAGATTGGCTCAAAAAAAATGGTGTGGTTGCAATTGCTGGAATTGATACTCGAGATTTGACCTTGCGTTTACGAGAACACGGTGCCGTGGGAGCTTGCATCAGTACCGATGTAGAGAATCCTGAAGCGGTTTTAGCGAAAGCAAAATCCTTCTCTGGATTGCAGGGTGTGGATTTGGCGCTAGAGGTTTCAAGAAAAACTATAGAACGGTGGCATGAAGGTCAAGGTGAGTGGGGGACAGACTCTCAGCCCCAAAAATTTCATGTAGTTGCTTATGATTTTGGAGTAAAGCACAATATCTTGCGTATTTTACATGATAAAGGGTGTCATCTAACTTTAGTCCCAGCAAAAACTTCTGCTGCAGAAGTTTTGGCTATGAATCCTGATGGTGTATTTTTATCAAATGGTCCTGGGGATCCACAGGCATGTGATTATGCAATCCGCGCCACCCAAGAGTTTTTAAAGCATAATATTCCTCTATTCGGGATTTGCCTGGGTTTTCAAATTTTGGCTTTAGCTTGTGGTGGAGTAACCAAAAAAATGAAATTTGGCCACCACGGCGCCAATCATCCTGTCATTGAAACGGAAGGGAAAAAACGTGTTTTTATAACCAGTCAAAACCATGGTTTTGCAGTGGATGAAGAGAGCTTACCTGACTGTCTTTCCGTCACGCACCGTTCATTATTTGATAATACTCTTCAAGGCATTAGACATAAGGAAAAGCCAGCATTGGGCTTTCAGGGACACCCAGAAGCAAGCCCTGGACCTCACGATATAGAAATAATATTTAATGAATTTATACAATTGATGAAATAGGATATACACATATAATTAGAGGATTAACTAATGAATGAAAGTCACGTTTTTACTTCTGAATCAGTTTCTGAAGGACATCCTGACAAAATAGCAGATCAGATTTCAGATGCAATTTTAGATGCTATTTTAACGCAAGATCCTGCTGCCCGTGTTGCTTGCGAGGTCTTCGTTAAAACAGGTATGGTGTTAGTTGGTGGTGAAATTACTACTAAAGCATGGGTTGATGTGGAAGCCGTAACGCGACAAGTCGTTAAAGATATAGGTTATAACAGCTCACAAATGGGTTTTGATTGGGAGTCTTGTGCAGTACTTTCTGCCATAGGTAAGCAATCCCCTGATATTGCACAGGGCGTAGACAATAAAGAAACTAAAATGCTGGGTGCCGGAGATCAAGGTTTAATGTTTGGTTATGCCAGCCGTGAAACCGATGTGTATATGCCTGCTCCAATCGCTTATGCACATCGTTTGATGGAAAAACAGGCTCATTTGCGTAAATCAGGAGCATTACCCTGGTTGCGACCCGATGCTAAATGTCAAATAACCCTAAAATATGAAAGTGGTATACCCGTTGAAGTGGATACCGTTGTTTTTTCAACACAGCACGCAACTGAAATTGGATATAATGATTTAGTTGAAGCGGTGCGTGAAGAAATTATTAAAACTACATTACCCAGCGAATGGTTGACTCATAAAACACGTTATTTCATTAATCCAACAGGTCGTTTTGTTATTGGTGGCCCGTTAGGGGACTGTGGATTAACTGGTCGTAAAATTATCGTTGATACTTATGGTGGTATGGCGCGACATGGCGGAGGATGTTTTTCAGGTAAGGATCCCTCTAAAGTGGATCGTTCTGCCGCTTATGCAGCACGGCATGTGGCAAAAAATATTGTAGCGGCTGGATTGGCTGATAAATGTGAGCTACAAATTTCTTACGCGATTGGGGTTGCAGAACCCACGTCAATTTTTGTTGAAACATTCGGTACCGGTCGTTTATCAGATAATGAAATTATTGAATTAATTCACTCTCATTTTGATTTAACACCACAAGGTATTATCGAATATCATGATTTGCTTCGTCCGATCTACAAGCAAACCGCAACTTATGGCCATTATGGACGTGAGAATTTTCCTTGGGAACGTTTGGACAAGGTGACGGAGTTAAGCAAAGCTTTATAAGGAGAGCTAATGGAACTAGTCAATAAGGTAGAGGCAGGGAGCAATATGACGAAAGATTATAAAGTAGCTGATATGTCACTGGCTTCGTGGGGACGCAAAGAAATTGCGATTGCCGAGACTGAAATGCCAGGATTAATGGCTTTGCGTGAAGAGTTTGCTGCAACCAAGCCATTAAAGGGTGCTCGGGTTGCAGGTTGTTTGCATATGACAATACAAACTGCAGTGCTGATTGAAACGCTGACTGCGTTAGGCGCCGAAGTTCGTTGGTCTTCATGTAATATATTTTCTACCCAAGACCATGCTGCTGCAGCTATTGCCGCAAAGGGTATTCCAGTATTTGCCTGGAAAGGTGAAACTGAAGAAGAATATTGGTGGTGCGTGGAGCAAACTCTCATTGGACCCAATGATTGGTCTCCTAATTTGTTGCTTGATGATGGTGGCGATTTGACACAAATGGTTCACCAAAAATTCCCAGAACTATTAACAGGAATTAAAGGGGTTTCTGAAGAAACAACTACAGGCGTTGCGCGGTTATATGAAATGGCTAGAAAGGGTGATTTAAAAATCCCAGCGATTAATGTGAATGATTCAGTAACTAAATCCAAATTTGATAATATGTACGGTTGTCGTGAGTCCTTGCTTGATGGAATAAAACGTGCGACCGATGTAATGATAGCTGGAAAGGTCGCTTTAATTTTAGGTTATGGAGATGTAGGGAAGGGATGTGCGCAAGCATTACGAGGTCAAGGTGCAAATGTTCTAATTGCAGAAATTGATCCCATTTGCGCGCTGCAAGCTGCAATGGAAGGATATCGGGTAGTAACTCTGGATGATGTTGCTGAACAGGTAGATATCGTTGTGACCGCCACGGGTAATTACCATGTAGTGACTCACGATCACATGAAACGTATGCGAAATCAGGCTATTTTATGCAATATTGGTCATTTTGATTCTGAAATCGATGTGCACAGCTTAAAGAAATATCAATGGGAGAATATAAAGCCCCAAGTGGACCACATTATATTCCCAGATGGTAAGCGATTAATCCTTTTAGCTGAGGGACGATTGGTCAATCTAGGATGTGCTACAGGGCATCCAAGTTTCGTGATGTCAGCATCTTTTTCCAACCAAATTTTGGCGCAAATCGAATTATTTAAAAATGCTGCTCAATATGATCGACAAGTTTATGTTCTTCCCAAGTTATTGGATGAAAAAGTAGCTCGCTTGCATTTGGAGAGAATTGGAGCAAAATTAACCCCACTCACGAAAGAACAAGCAGATTATTTAGGCGTGGAAATCAATGGTCCTTATAAGCCAGAGCAATATCGCTATTGATTTGTACTGCGTAGCAGAGTGACCCCGGGTTTTTCTTAATTTCTTCCCGGGGCTACGCCTTGCGCCTTTACCCAGACTGCGAGTCTAATTTTTCTCAATGAGACAGGATGTGCAACAATTCACCATCTGTCTGATTGAGCGTTTTGAGAAAAATATTCATCCAGTCTACGCTTTGTTCCCGGACTCACCAATTCAGGCAAATTATGGTAATCGAACCAAGCCATTTGTTCAATTTCGTAAGAATGAGTTTTTATGGAATTAAAATGTTTAATGATAAAAACAATCGGATAGTCATGGACTCCCATGTAGATATGAAAATAAATCCCAAATAATTTCGGTTCTTCAGTTGGGATTATTCCAACCTCTTCGTTTAATTCACGTATTAAGGCTTCTTTTACCGTTTCACCTTTTTTTACCCCGCCACCTGGAAGAAACCAATAGGGTTCATAAGTGTGTTTTACCAACAGAACTTGATTTTCCTGATTTAGAATAATAGCGCGTGGCCCCATAGTTATGATTCCAAATAAGGATTGCACTTTTCGTATGCATTGAATGGCCATGTTATAAAATAGATTTCGTAAGTTCATAAACATTTTTTAAAATAAACGAAGGATGAATGCAGTATATAAAGTGCATTAAGAATTTCAAAATCTATTTTAAGCATAATACATTAAGAACATTAGCGTAAAATTTTGGGATATGGTTCATCTTGTTTTGCTTTTTTTCTTATAGCATACTGAATTTCGATGTATTTTTATAAGGAGATTGTGGCATGTTTAAATCAGGGATTTTAGGTTTAGGTCTTTTAATTATTACACAAGGTATTTTTGCCGCTTCGGGTGAAGATACAGTGCGAGTAATAATCAAATATAAAGAACAAATGACAAGTGTTTCATCTTTAAAAACACAAATAAAACAGATAACCCAATTACCGGTTAAAGAATTAAATCCTATGGCCAATGGGGCCTTTTTACTAATTTTAGACTCAACAAACAGTACTTTGGTTCAAAACGATAATGAAGATCCTACGTCCTTGGTTTTAGAACGTTTGCGCAACAATCCTCAAGTTTTATATGCAGTTAAAGATAGAGTAAGTTATTTTAAACCGGTTCCGGATCCTGAGATTTTAGGTGCCGGTGATATATTATCTCATGAAAGTCAGTGGGATGAATTTTCTCGACCCGCAGGAATTATGTTGGAGTCAAAGCCTGGATTTAGAGATGGTGCTTGGGCCTACACCACGGGTCTTTCCAAAAAGCCCATAGTAGTTGCAGTCTTAGATACGGGAATTGCTTTAAATGACAGTTTAATAAATAACCTAGTAAAAGATAGTTCAGGTAATTTATGGGGTTGGAATTTTGCGGGAAATAATAATAATTTGGTTGATGAAACCCGCTCGTACCATGGCACTCATGTTGCTGGGACGATTGCTGGTTATGGCAGTGTGATGAGTGGGATGGGTGAGGATTTAAAAATCCTTCCTTTAAAAATTCCTGCAGCTAATGGAATGTTTTATGAAAGCTACGTCATTAATGCCATATATTGGGCTGTAGGTGGCGACGTCCCTGGAATACCACCAAACATTCATCCAGCAAAGATATTGAACATGAGTTTTGGAGTCGATAGAGGTCCTAAAGATGAAATAGACTATTGTGATCAAGCATTACAAGAAGCAGTCTTTTTTGCACGCAAAAAAGGTGCGGTATTGGCTGTCGCAGCGGGAAATGACAACGTTTGGGAGCATTTTAATGCACCCGCGATTTGTAATGGAACCATTAAAGTAGCTTCTACAGGACCCGAAGGCCTTAGATCCTATTTTTCAAACTATGGTCCAAGTGTTACTTTAGCTGCTCCAGGAGGAGACAAGCGTTATGGCATTTGGGGAGGAATTTTATCCACAGTGAACCCTGGAGGTGGATATAATGGCTCGGGCTTCGATTTTTATCAAGGTACCAGTATGGCAACCCCTCATGTTGCCGGAGTTGCCGGATTAGTTTTTGCTGCAAGTGAGAAAGTACTTAGTCCAGAACAAGTAGAACAATTATTGTATTCAACAACACATGATTTTGGAGTCAGTAATGATGCGAATAAATCTTGTGTGGGTAAAAAACCTTGTGGGCATGGTATTTTGGATGCTGAAAACGCAGTAAAAGCGGCGGCAGCTGGTTATGATCTAATTTTTTCAGCCCCCAAAATAGAGCATTTGGTCATTAAAAATTGTGGAAATAACCGACTGAGCCCAAGTAATGCGCGTATTGTTTCAAAAGGGGGAATTTGGATACAAGATCATGCTGCCTGTGAGCGTTCAGAGGACTATCGAAAACCTCAGGTAGAGCAAACTAAAAATGGAACCATTATTGCCAATTATGGTTCTGTACGTTATCGACTTGAGCAAAGCGCTTATAAGTCATGTCATGTAATTGGTTATGATGGCATTGGTTGTTATTTGTAACCATTCACGCGACGATGTCAACGTAAACTTGTAGCCTGGGTGAAGCGCAGCAAACCTGGGCTCTCAGGTAAGCGTTGCGTTGTCGGCTACGAGACCTCATCTCTAATTGAAAAAAGGTCTTAATCGTTTGGCTGCGGCACGCTGTTCTAATTGCTCAGGCGATGGTGCTCTTGGTAGCGTTAGTGTGCTGCTTGGTTGAGTCAAGGTATTACTTGGAGGGGTCAAAGTATAATGAGGGTGCGGTTTATAAATTGAAGGCATAATATTGAGCACTTCTTCAGCTTGTTTTAAGAGAATCTCCACTTTTTGATTCAACAACTCGTTCTTATTAATTTTTTCATAAAGCTCTTTCGCTACCCCAAGACCATGTAATGTGGCTTGATAAAATTGGGATATGGGACCTCTGAGCGCGGCTATATGATCAAAAAGTGGTCCTACGGATTGATACTCTAAAAGGAGGGTCACATTTTCTGCTAGTTTACGCATCAAGTTTAAAAAATGATCGTGTTGGAAAATCAGTTTTTGCATTCCTTTAATAAATGTGTTTTGCTTGATGTGTCTACCTTGATGTGCTTTTAATTCAAAATTTAAGTGATCTTTTTGATAACGGTGGGTAATTCTTAGTAGAGAATTAACGAGTGACGTAAGCACATGAATGACTTGTTTTAAATCTTCATTTCCCAAAGCATAGGCAAGACGATCCATATTCATTTTAGATGAATTTCGCGGCTGAATATCCAAGAGATAAAGCAAGTTTTGATCAATGCTTAAAAGTAAAGCCAGAGTATCTTGATTACTTAAACGATATTGTAGAACTAATTGGATGGAACAAATTGTATCTTCCATAGAAGAATCTTCTTCTATAGGTGCATTCTTTAATTCATCAAGAAGACGTTCTGAGGATTTAATACTTTTTGTTGCTTCATCCAGTAGATTTTTTAATTGTTCTACATTGATCTCATTCATTCTAGATAAGTCACCACGTTGATTAATAAAAAACCATCCTTATTTTAATAATAACATTGAAATGCGCTTTTAAACTATAATTTAAAAAATTAACAGGACTTTCTTAATTTGTATGAAAAAGTATAAGAAATTTAAAAACTTTGATGAGTTCTATTTATTTTATCTCAATGAGCATCAAACACGCATGTGTCGGCGCTTGCATGCTTTAGGCACTCTTCTAGCTTGTTTAAGTTTTATTTTTTTTCTTTATACTGGCCATGGTTATTGGCTCATTTTGATGCTTATAGCTGGCTATGGATTTGCCTGGATTGGGCATTTTGTTTATGAAAAAAATAAACCCGCGACATTTCATTATCCCTTATATAGCCTGATGGGTGATTTCGTCATGTTTTGGCAGATTTTAAGAGGAAAATTAACGATCTAGTTTAATGATTCCCTATCACACTCCTGTATTTTTGCTCAAAAATAGTCTAAATTGCAATTAAATGTTCCATTACAAGGAGTGTGTAATGATACTTGAAAGCCCTGCATTTGTTCATAATGAGTTTATTCCCAGAGAATATACTTGTGATGGTACTGATCATTCGCCACCCTTGGTGTGGAGCGATATACCCAAAAATACTCAATCTTTTGTTTTAATCATGGATGATCCAGACGCGCCAATGGGTTTATGGGTACACTGGATATTATTTAATGTACCTCCTGATTGTCATGAGCTTAAATTGGAAACTGGTATACCTTCGAACGCAATAAGTGCACAAAATAGTTGGGGTAAAACAGGCTATGGTGGACCTTGTCCCCCAAAAGGTACTCATCGGTATTCCTTCAAACTCTATGCTTTAGATACCTCATTGACTCTGGGAGAACATGCTACAAAAAAAGAAATAGAGACCGCCATGCAAAATCATATCATTGAACAAACTGAATTAATTGGTAAATACAGTCGATCCGATTAATTCTATAGGTGAAGCGAAAAGGAGCTGCATTCAATTTGACTCGGATTTCGCTTCATGTTTTGAATTAAATTTACTAATTAATTAAATCGCGCAATAGTTAGTCCACAACAGGATTCCGTCACTTCATTTAAGTGTTCAACCACAGTGCTTAGACATCGAGTAAGTAAATATATTGGATTAAAAACAATAGAAGCGAGTGCGGCGCATGTTGCAATAACACCCATGGTTGCATCTACAATTGTATGTGCTGCGCTTGCTTTAAATGAGGAACAAGCACCCGCACTTATTTGGGATCGGGGTGCAAAGACTGCTAATAATAAAGCAGGTATTAGTAATAATGCAGTAGCGGCTAAATAAATAAAACTTTTCAAAAAGAGCAATAACGCATTCACACCTAACCAAAGTGGGCTGTGAATAGGGCGCACAAGTAAGTCAGTAAAAGTAGATATGTCATGAATTGGACCAAAATAGGAGGGTTCCGGTATAGGAATTAAATCAGCATATTTAGCTCTCAGGCTATGGTATCCTCGCCAGGTTGATTCAATTTTTGAAAAAAAACTAGACATCACATTTCCCTTATTATTATTTTGGGGCGTATCATGCCAATTAATAATAAGAAAGAAAATACTTTCAATAAAAAATTCAAAAATATGGAAAACCGGATGAGATTATATCTGAATCCGGATAAACTCTTTTCTTACTATGAAGGGATTTTTCCACACGCAATACGATCACCACCACCTCCTAAAGGAGGATTATCGCTGTAATTATCTCCGCCTGCGTGAACCATGATGGAGTGTCCTTTGATGTCTTTGGTAGTTAAGCGAGGTGCTAAGATTGGCACATTAGCAGCTCCATTGCTATCAACCATTAATACCGGTAAATCACCTAAATGACCTTGGTTAAATGGACCAAGATGTTTTTGGGTGTTCATTGGGTCCAAATGAGAACCTGCATTTTTAGCGTGGTCACCACAATCAGGATGTTGATGGATGTGAAAACCATGAATACCCGCAGGAAGTCCGGTCAGGTGAGGGGTTATAAGTAATCCATACTTGCCATCTTCAAACACGATTTTTCCAACTGAAGCTCCATTTGTGGTAGCCACATCGCTAGTGACTGTTTCTGCGGTGACTATTGACGAAAAAAATAAGGCAAAAGCCCCAATGATTATTTGTTCTTTCTTTTTGATTTTTTCCATAGCTAAATCCTTTTTAGTGACAATTTTTCCATTCTAACATAGCATATTACATATTAGGTTATCTAAAGTTGAATTTTAAAAAACGTGAATAATTTATCTGCAAATAGAAATTAATTGCGTCTTTAAGGTTTTTATTATGACTAAAAATGTAATGCCCAATATCCGAACAGCGACATTAGATGATGCCGAGGCTATAGCACAAATTCATATCTGTTCCTGGCAAAAGATGTATCGAGATTTTATTCCCGAAATTATATTACAAAATCTGTCCTTAAAAGAGCGAACTCAGCAGTGGCGTGATTTGATAGAACAGGAAGTTAAAGTATTAGTCATGGAAGTTCATAACCAAATTATTGGTTTTGCGAGTATTTGTCCTTTTCGTGATTTTAGTGCTGATGATACGATGGGAGAAATCAGTGCAATTTATTTGAATCCTGAGTACTGGCGGAGAGGATTGGGTACCCAATTATGCCTCGCAGCAATTTCTGAACTTGCAAATCAGGGATACAAAAAAATATTGCTCTGGGTATTTGAAGACAATATTCAAGCACGAAAATTCTATGATGCTTTAGGTTTTGAAGCCACAACCTCCACTAAATTAGCAGAATTTTACGAGGATGGCGCTTTATTAAAAGAAGTTCTTTATCAAAAAATACTTTAATTTTATTTTTGTATAACACGGGCAGCACAAAACCCGGATTTTGTGGTAAGTCGAATGGCTAAATCCGGGATTACGCTGTGCTGCTAGGCTAAGTGCCACAGAATGTTTGGTAGACTCGCTCATGAGGCAAGGGCAAACATTGTAAATGTTCTGTTTCTTTTTGTTGATGATAAGGATTTTTTAAGACCGTTAAAAGACTATCCATTAAGGTGTTGTCGTTTTGCTCAATGAAATCTCGAATTGCGTTTTCAACTAAATGGTTTCTGGGAATATAGGCAGGATTTACCCGGTTCATTTTATTTTGTATTTCGTTGATCCCAATTTTTTGTTGTTTAATACAATTCACCCAATCAGAAACCCACTGTTTGCTGCTGGGTTGATTTCCTAATGCATTGATTACATCGAGTTGAGAGCGCTCAGAGTAGAGGGCTTTACTCAGGAGACGAAAAATATTTGTAAAATCTGGTTTATGTTGTTGTAATAATTCGAAGAAGGTTTTGATAAGCTCAACCGGTTGAATATTCTCATCAAAGAGTCCTAATTTCTCTCTTACTTTTTTATTCCAATATTTAGAGAACCGCTCTGTAAATGAGTGAAGCGCTTCTTGCATGTGTTGCAGATCCCTCTCGTCTTTAAATAGCGGAAGTAAAGCCAGACTCAATTGTGCTAAATTCCATTTTGCGATGGCGGCTTGATTTCCATAAGCATAACGTCCCATAACATCAATAGAACTGTATACCGTACCAAAATCAAATTCGTCCATGAAAGCACAGGGACCATAATCTATCGTTTCTCCCGATATGGTCATATTATCCGTATTCATGACTCCATGAATAAAGCCTACTCCCATCCATTCCGCAATAAGATGGGCTTGTCGATCAACAACTTTTTTAAATAATTCAAGATAAGGGTTCGCACTGGGTAAAAGTTCAGGGTAGTGTCTTTCAAGAGCATAGTTAGCCAAAGCTCTAAGTAACTGATCGTCTTTTTGAGCTGCAGCATATTCGAAAGAGCCAACTCGTAAGCTACTTGAAGCTACTCGGGTTAATACACCTAATGGTACTGGACCGTTTTGTCGATAAATTTGTTCTTTGCTTGCAATTGCAGCCAAGCAACGAGTGGTTGGAATATTTAAGCCATGCATTGCCTCACTGATCAGATATTCTCTTAACACAGCAGAAAGTGGCGCTCTGCCATCACCGGTACGCGAAAACATTGTTTTTCCAGAACCTTTGAGTTGAATATCCCATAGAGTTCCATCTTGGCTGCGTATTTCACCAAGTAATACGGCACGACCATCACCTAAAAGAGGAACGTAGTATCCAAACTGATGTCCCGCGTAGGCTAATGCAATAGTTTCAAGATGTGGAGGAACCACATTTCCGGCATAAAAAGGGACTATGTCTGATTCCCTAAAAGAAGGGGAATGGGGAGCACAAAGATAAGAAGCTAACTCTTGATTAAATTTGATTAAATAAGGATCTACAATGGGTGTGGGCTCAATCACTTCATAAAAATTAGGAGGTAATTTTAAGTAAGAACTACGCTGTATATAAGGTATCAAATCAAGCCATCCATAAAAGTGTATGTTAAATATTTAAAGAAATCCTCCACTTAGTTCTATACGTCCAAATGAGAAAGTATTGGTCCTGAACTAATTGGAAGAACCTTTTAAGCATATTATAGTGTCTTTATTACAACACAGTAAAATTGAGCAAGGAGATACAACAAAAAGAGTTCACCCTTCTAGAGTTTGAAAATTGTTTTAGGAAAAAAGTAGCACGCTAATCGTTTCATTAAATTTGGTTTGTTTTAAAAACTCCTAATGATGGTGGTTTTTTTGATCCTGCACAAAACTAAGCGTCCGCTTACAGGCAATATAACCTTGTTTTGAGGTTTCATTTAGAATCTGGTCACAACAACTTATTAGGTCATCAAAGTTCTGAGGGGTATTTCCTTGTCGTGACAGAAAAGAAGCCGCTTCTCGAAATAGGGTGATACTGGAGACTAGTTTCAGGGTGTCAATCTCTCCCTGCATCAGGAATACAATTGGAATCTGTTTTTTTAATTGTTGTTCTACCAACTGAGCCATTGCGTAATAATTACGAAAAAGTAGTTCATTTTGTAAATAATCACAGGCTTCTTTCAAATCAGCGATACCAAAGTGCTGTGCTATTGGACTGAAGCCAAGCTGTTTCAATTGGGGAAAGATATACCATATCCAGTGGCTTTTTTTGCTTCCGGCTTCAAGTTCAGCGTACGCTTGCTGAAATGAAATATCCCTACCTTGGCCTTGCTGTGCTTTAATAAAACGTTGAATGTTGCTCATTATAATATACCTTAATTAATAGGTAATTTTTATAAAATAGTTAAAATGGAAGGATAGGACAAGTGGGTGGGTGAGATTTTTTGTATGGGGACAGTTTTGGGATTCTTATCCCAAAACTCGTCTTAACTCTGCTTCTTGTAAACGTTCGGCAAAAGCCTCATCGGACTCTACTTGTTCACCCTGTTCGTTTTTAAGAGCCTCTGCTTTATCAATTTTATCAAGATCAATTTTATTTTTAACTTGAGAAAACAACCCTAAACTGGATGCAGTTTGAATAAGTTGGGTTATATTTTCTCGGTAGAGGTTAACTTTATCTTGTTCCCCTTGAGCACTTACAGTTGCGTTTATTACTTGTTCTTCTTTTTCTGAAAAAGGTCTTTCTTCTTTCTTGGAGACAGATGATTTTTCCACATATACTTCTTTTTCCACATACACTTCTTTAGAGGATTTAGCGGTGGACGGAGTTAATTGTTCAACGCTGGTGGTCCAATGGGCATTACCTTCATTATTTAGAATAATAGTAGGTAGATGAGGTCTAGAGGCCCCATTTTCTTTACCTACCACGTGAAGGTTTACATCAAGATGTGCTGCTATTTCTTTTAAATCATCATGTGTGGCCCATCTTCCTGATTCCTTAATTTTTTCTATTCCTTTTAGAATCACAGAACCAGGATTTACTTTATCTTCTGAAAGCACATCCCGCAATACTACATCTCGAAGATGCTGTAGTTCGATCATATCGGGTTTATCAGAAGATGGATTTTCAAGTTTAACACGTAACGTTTGAGCGGTTTTTTCTGCTAAGGAAAGAACTTCAGGGGATAAAGCTAATTCATTAAATTGACTTATTTCAGCGAGTGAATCCTGATTATCTAAATAAAAGTGAACCAATTCTCTAAATTTATCGTAAACGGGGGTCGCTTCAATTCTTGCTCGTCCATCTTGTAAAACGTCCTCTCCTTTTTTCCTATTAATCAGCTCGTTTTTATATATATTAAAGACGATGTTTCTTAACGACGTTTGTAATTCAAACAAGAGTGCATTTTTATAATTTCTAGGGGAGTGATATAATTGATTTAAATCAACATCCAGAATGTCCTGCAAGTTTACGTTACTAAGACCTTCTTCTTTCCATCTGTTGTATGTTGCGCTTGTTTGGTGGATGGCGTGCTCGTTTTTAATGGTATTGATTAAACCTATAGCAAAAGCATAAAATCCGCAGTTACCACCACCAGAATTATCTATTCTATAAGACATTTTATACTCGCTGTTAGGATTTATATTTACATATATTACACAAATTATACAATATTAACATTAAGTAATTATTATGTAATTGATGCTGGCAAGTGATTAACTAATAGACAAAATGATTTTTATCTAATAAAATATGGTTTATTTTTATGCAGAAAGTAGTAATAAGCAATTCAAAGGAGGTTTAAAAGCATGAGCTTAATTGATAACAGGATTGTAAAGGCCTCCTTTAGAGAAAATCCAGCAGAAGAACGAAAGCTATTTCCTCAATCTTCTTGTCTTATGCCAATTAGCGTTGGACAAGCAATTCATGAGAGCGAAAAATTTGCAGCAGTTATTAAATTAATTAACGCCTCTTTTAAACAATGTACCATTCTTGTTGATGATAGTGTTCAACGTCACACAATTGGTATTATGAATCATTCTGATCCTGAGGAGTTATATCAGTTAGCTGTAAAAGAAGGGGACGATTGGTTGAAACGAAATGAAAGAGCTTATAATGAATTAACCATTCCTTTTGAAATTATGCGCTGGGATGACTGGTATAACAGTCAAAATTATATTGAACATCATCTCCGTGTGCAAAAGGAATATAATTCCAATGAATCATTTCATAATGCAATTAATGCTAATATCGATGAATTTTTAACCCGGTACTTGAGCCGATTTTCTGCTGCAGAGGTCGACCATGAACGAGCCTTTAATCTCTGTCTTGATTATTTGATTGAGGAGTGTTCGGTAATGTGTTTGTGGACTGAAAAAGCTTATGATTTCGAAGTGTATCCCAGTGGCAGAAATAAGGCGATGGCTGCCACTTATGAGTATTTAATAAAACCTTATTATCCAAACTACTTAAGGCCTGTTGCACTTCGCTTTAAAAAATATCCTGTAAAAACACCTGTAGAGAATCTGAAATTGGTTCACGAGGTTGTTTCTGAGAGTGAGTCGGTAATTGGGAGTTTTTGAGTTCATCCAAATTGTTTAACTCTGGCAGGGGAACCCGCGATTAAGTGATTATTCACCTTTCAATTCGAGTTCCGCTGCACTACCCCTATGCTAGATTGATTAATAGGGTGCTTTTGTTTTTATCCATTTTCTAATTTCAGAGGTTGTTTCCTCAATGACGCGCAGGATTTGCTGATATAACTGTTCTAATAAAGTGCGTTGACCTGATTTCCAATAGTACTCGAAATATTGGCAGGCCATTTTTAAACGAATGGCGCCCACATATACCACCCCGCCTTTTATTTTATGAGCAAGTTTTTGGATTTTTTCCCAGTCAGCTTGCTCATGTGCTCTTTTTAGCAAGACCACATCTTCAACAAAAGAGTGACTTAACATAAGGTTAAGCATTCCGCAAAGTGTGGCTTCTGTGCCAGTAGTTTTAATTCCTTCTTCAACATCAAGTAGGGGAAAATCAGCGAGCTGAAAAAATTGTTCTTCTTTTGTTGGTAAATCAAAAAGACCATGTTCGGGAGAATTTGCTTTTTCTATAGAGGGAATAAATGAGTTCAAAATATCAAAACAATTCTTTTGGGTTAGTGGTTTGCTGAGGACAGCGTTTATACCTGATTCAATGCATCGCTGTTTGTTTTCTTCACCGATATGAGCTGTTAATGCAATGATGGGGGTATGATGATTTTTAGCGATTTCTTGTACTCGAATATGATGAGTTACTTGATATCCATCCATGTCGGGTAAACCAATATCCATAAAAATTAAATCATACTTATTTTTCTTCCAAAGCTGTAAGGCCGATTGCCCATCAGCTGCTACATCGACCTGACAATCACACTGATGAAGCATTTCTTTGGCAATGGTTTGTGCAATGGTATTGTCTTCAACCAGTAAGATACGGTGTTTAAATGGGGTTGGCAATGGAGCAGAATGTTTATGGGTGGGGCTAATATTTTGCTCCAATCTTGGGATGGTTGTATCAATGTAATCTTTATCGATACCTGTTTCATCCTCAAGAAGTGCAGTTTTTAAGGGAATGACGCAAGTAAATGAAGTGCCTTTTGCAACCGTACTTTCAACGTATATTTCTCCATCTAATTCATCAATAAATTGTTTGATTACAGCAAGCCCTAGACCAGCCCCTTTATAAATTCCTTTGTAGGAAGGCGTTAAACGTTTAAATTGTAGAAAAATTTCCTGTTGTTTGTCCTTGGGAATGCCGATACCGCTATCTTCAACAATGAATTTAATGACGACCTCACGGTTTTCTTGTTTTGCTAATTGAGCTGTTAGCGTTACAAAACCTGAGTCGGTAAAATTTAGTGAATTAGCAATCAATTCCAGAAGAATTCTATGAATTCGAACGGGATCCCCGATGAGATAATTAGGAATATTTGGATCAAAATCCAGCGATAAATCTAAGTGCTTTGCAGATGCTTTGGCTTTGTTAAGATCAATAACGTGCTGAGCTACTTTTTGTAGGACAAATTTTTTCCTCACTTTGGGGACTTCGCCAGAACTTACATGAATGGCTTCAAGGACATCGTCCATAAAATCAAGGAGCGCATGGCTTGATGCGACTAGATTATCTGCATATTCTTTAATTCGAGAGCTTTGGGCTTCGTATTTGATGAGATCTGCAAATCCCACAATGCCAGTAAGGGGGGTACGTATGTCGTGACGCATATTTTCGAGAAACTCTGTTTTTGCAAGACTCGCTGCTTCAGCTTTCTCTTTAGCAATGTTGAGTTCCGCTTCAATTTTTTTCCTGTCGGTGATATTAATTGAAATACCTAAAACTCCTGTAATTTCCCCTTTTTTATTGCGCATCGGTGATTTATGACTTAAGACAATGGCTTTTTTCCCATCAATTTGGGCTTTTTCCTCAATGATTTCAGTTTCACCGGTCTGCATGATATGAAGATCATTTTGGCGAAATAATTCAGCTTGATTCTCACCCCAAGGTAAATCAAAATCAGTTTTTCCGACAATTTCATAACCAAATTGAAATCCTAAATTCTGAGCCTGTCGGTTGTTGCAGCCTAAATACACTCCATTTTTGTCTTTCCAATAAACATGGCCTGGCATGTGGGCAAGAATGTTTTCCAAGGTGGATTGTGTTTTTTCTTGGCTTGAACGAAGATCGGCTTCCTGTTTTTTACGTTTGGTTATATTTAAGGAAACCCCTACAATACCGATAACATTACCTTTTTCGTCTCGGAGAGGAGTTTTTCTGGTTAAAACCACAACTTGTTGTCCGTTCGCTATGGTTCCAGCTTCTTCCAACTCTAAGGAAGTATTAAGTGACATCACTTTTAAGTCATTATTACGAATGGTTTCTGCTGAAGCTGCCCATGGCATTTCGAAGTCTGTTTTCCCAATGATGGATTTCATCCCAGTCATTTCCAACATGTTGTCATTACAACCCAAGTAGACTCCATTTTTATCTTTCCAATAAATACTTCCTGGTAATCCTTTAAATATACTTGCAAGAATAGAAGAATTGGCTTCAACGGGAAAAGTAGGAGACTCCTTGGTATAACTGGTTTTAACTTTAGTTTTCTTTTCTGACATAAGCTGTTCTCTTTTCATTCTTAAAGTTATAGACCCAATATCGGCCACATACAAGATAAGGATTATAAAAGTATTACTATTTTTTTCTTGCTAAATTAACTATCAGAGTTTTTAATTAAGAAGTGTATATTTACTTGGAGCAAGGAATGCCAGTTAGTAAAGAATGCATTATACTATTACAAAATTTAGTGGATGGATATAGGTTAGAAGGGAAGGAAGATAGGGATTATTCCTTTATTTATGCTTTATTAAAAGAATTTTCATTTCTAGTAGTTCAGCATCAAAAAAATCACAAAGACGAGCGAATAATTGGTTTTCTTAGTACTTCGGCATTAATTTTGCAAGAAAATCTTTGTTTTGCGAAAGTATGTAAAACACTTTTAATCTCTTACCAGCAAAAAACGCATGCTTTAGATTCAATGTTAGACCTTCAGTTAAATATTAAATCCGAATTAGATGCGTCGTGGGGAAAGAAACATGAATCTGAAACGAACCATTTTCTAGGACCGTCTCCTTTTTTTCTGGAGTTACAAGAAGCAATTGCTAAACGAGCCCAACGTCTTGAAGGAAAAAAACTATTCGATAAACCTACTCCATAGTAGGTTTTGCTAAAACATATGGTAATGACTTTAAATCAAGGGATGATTTTCTATCAATACAAATCCTTTGCTCAAGAGATTCGTGGCATTATTTATCCAAAAAGTGCCCGAATTATCTTAAGTTTCAATTGGTTATAGGGTTTGTATTTAAAAGGTAGCTCAAACCAAAAAGGTCTTTTCAAAATACTTTTGAAATGACTGAACGTTTTAAAGCCTGCTTCGCCATGGTAACTTCCCATGCCACTTTCTCCAACGCCACCAAAAGGAAGCTGAGAGTTACAAACATGCATAATCACATCATTAATACAACCGCCTCCAAATGAAACCTCGCGTAAAATTTGGGTTTGTAGATCGGAGTTCTTTCCGAAAATATAAAGTGATAATGGATGGGGACGCATTTTTATTTCATGCAAAACAGATTGCAGATCGGTAAAAGGAATAACAGGTAAGATCGGCCCAAAAATTTCTTCTTTCATCACTTCATCACCAAAATGTACATCCTTCAGAATTGTAGGTTCAATATATTTTTCTGCTTCAATGACTTGGCCGCCAACGAATATTTTTTGGGGATCAATGAGTTTTTTTAAACGCTGTACATTTTTTTGGTCGATAATCCGTACATAGCTTTCACTTTCAAGAGGATTGGGACCAATAACTTCGGTGATTTGGGTTTTAAGTTCTTCCAGTAACGGCTGATAAATTGATTGTTCAACTAAAAGATAATCAGGAGCGATACAAGTTTGTCCAGCATTTAAGAATTTACCCCAGACAATACGCTTGGCTGAGATTTTAAGATCTGCATCTGCAAAAACAAAACAAGGGCTTTTTCCACCTAATTCTAGGGTGAGAGGAGTTAAATGTTCCGCTGCCGCTTTAGCCACAATTTTCCCTACAGTGCTACTACCAGTAAAAAAGAGTTTATCAAAACGAAAACTAAGAAGCTCTTGGGTTATTTCAGCGCCGCCTTCAGCAACAAAAAGATAAGCTCGATCAAAATTTTGATTTATTATTTTTGCCAAAGCGGAGGAGGTATTTTGGGGTAATTCACTGGGTTTGATAATGCTGGTGTTACCTGCGGCCATAGCCGAGATTAATGGGATTAATGTTAATTGATAAGGGTAATTCCAGGCGCCAATAATTAGAGTGGTACCATAAGGTTCGGGTAATATGAAACTTTTTGCCGGTTGAACCATCAATTCTGTTCTTTTGGGTCTAGGCTTAGCCCATTTATGTACCCATTTAATTGCTTGATCAAGCTCATGATATATCATGGCAAGCTCAGTTAAATAGGTTTCAAATTTAGATTTTTTTATATCTGCATAAAGCGCTTCATAGAGGAGTTGCTCATTTTGCTTAAGAATGGTTTTTAATTTCTGAAGTTGCTGTTTACGAAAATCAATCTCTTTAGCCTGTCCGCCAGCAGCAAAAGCCCTCTGTTCTTCAACAATAGTTTGGATATTCATAAATTAATTCTGCCCAAAAAGTTAATAGTCAAATTGTATACTCCGGTGCTCTACCTTTCTTATAGACCAAGACAGTTCGTTCAAAAGACATAAATAGTTCTTTATGTTGATTAATTCCTCTTGTTTCTACTGTAACTATTCCTTGGTTGGGTCTTGATTTTGATTCACGTTTTGCTTTTATTTCACTTTCTGCATAAATTGTATCTCCTTCAAATACTGGTTTTAGTAATTTGACCTTATCCCATTCCAAATTAGCTACCACTTTTTTTGAAATCGTATTAACTGTCATCCCTGTGATAATCGCAAGTGTAAATGTGCTATTCACCAAAGGTTTTTTCCATTCCGTTTGTTCAGCATAATGAGCATCAAAGTGCAGTTGAGCGGTATTCATCGTCAGTAAAGTGAACCAAATGTTATCATTTTGAGTGATGGTTCTACCCGGTCGGTGTTCAATAATTTGTCCTACTTCAAAATCTTCAAAATAAAAGCCAAAATCCTCGCGCAACCGATTGGCTCCAACAGATGTATAACTTTGCTGAGACATATTCATTCCCTTTTTAAATGTTCTGATAGTTTGAGCAGTTCTTGGGCCTGTTTGTAGATAGGGACATCAATCATTTGACCTTCATATTGACAGGCTTTCCCTCCAGATTGTTCGAACAGTGCAACAATTTTTTTTGCGCGTTCAATCTCGTTTTCATGCGGTGCAAAATTTTGTTTTATGGGGGTGATTTGATTGGGATGAATGGCTAGTTTTCCTTTAAAACCAAGTTCCTTAACTCGTATTACTTCGGAAATTAATTGTTCTTCGTTCGTAAAATCGAAAAAAGGGGAATCAAGGGCGGGAATATGGGTCAGTGCGGCCGCCTGTATGAGCTGCTGACGCGCGTATAATAGAACATCCCAGTTCATACCACAGCCTACATCAACGGCATAATCTGCTGCACCAAAGACCAGGCCGCTCACTGGGGAATCAGTAACTATTGAATTTAAGTTCAGCAATCCTTTGGCCGTTTCAATTAATGCGAAAAGTTTAATATTACGTGCTCCCAAATTAAGTACTTTATAAATAATGTTTAACTCTTCCGCACTTTCTGTTTTAGGATATAAAACGGCATCGTAATAAATAGGTTCCTGTTTGAACGCGATTAAATCAGGCAAGCCTGCGTCCGTGGTTATATGATTAATGCGAACAATTATGGGTAGCTCAGGATGTTTGGTTCGCAAAAACTGAATGACATGATTGCGAGCGGCGTCTTTTTCGTCAGCTGGAACGCCATCTTCCAATTCCAATATAAAGCCATTTGCTCCTGAAGCCAGTGCTTTTGCAAAAAGTTCTGGTTTATTACCCGGGGTAAATAACAGGGCAGGGCAAAATGATAAGTCCATTTTAAATAAATCCTTGTTGTTTCGCTTGAAGCTCTAATTGTTCGCGAAATTTTGGATGAGCAATTTTAATTAATTGATGGGTTCTTTCTGTAGTGGAGCGTCCTTTCAATTGTGCGACTCCGTATTCAGTAACCACATAATCAATATCAAGTCGGGTATCGGTGGCAATTGAAGAAAGTCGAGGCACAATGCGGGATAAAGTTTCCTTCCTGGCTGTAGAGCTACTGGCAATGATTGTTTTTCCTCCTTCTGAATAATGAACGCCACGAATAAAATCCAATTGCCCACCGGGACCAGAAAATTGATGACCAATGAACTCTGCATTCACTTGCCCACTAAAATCAATTTCAATAAAGGCATTAACGGAGGTCATGAGTTTGTTTTTCGCAATCACACTGGGTTCATTAACATAGGAAACTGGAAGACAAAACATGGAGGGATTATTATTAATAAACTCATATAATTGTTTATCACCAATCGCAAAAGTAAACACATTGACATAAGGGTGTAATGTTTTATGTGTATTGGTAACCACCCCTTTTTTGATGAGATCAATTAATCCATCGGTCATTACTTCTGTATGAATCCCTAGATTTTTATGATGAGCGAGTTGTTCACATACTGCATTAGGCACTCCTCCTATCCCCATCTGAATGGTTGCACCATCAGGGATTAGGTTGGTGATGTGCTGACCAATTTGACGATCCAATTCACTTGCAGGTTTAGATGGGCCTTCGAGCAAGTCAACGGTATTTTCAACTATGGCATCGACTTCATTCACATGAATTAAAGTGGAGCCTGCTGTTCTGGGCAAATTGTCGTTTACTTCAACAATTAATTTATCCGCATAGCGTGCCAGTTCAATTGCGTAATCACCATTAGGGCCTAAATTGAAAAAGCCAAATTTATCCATCGGAGCCACGGTGACAATAAAAGCATCCAATTTGGTGATGGACTTAATGGTATCTGGATAACGACTAAAACTTATGGGAACAAAATTGATATACTTCTTTCCTAAATTATACCCACGCTCCGCTAATTCAACCTCTCCTTGTGACATCATTGAGGTGTAAGGCCTAATAATATGGAGTAAATCTTCTTGAAAAATTGTCTGTAGAGCAACAGGGCCACAGCGAAGATAATAAACTTTCACTTCCTGTACATCACCAGCTCTTGCACGGGCAGCAAGAGCATGACAAAGAGCTGGAGGAGTAGCAACACGCATCCCCATAGAAATTACTGCGGTGGGGGGAATCAGCTTTACAGCATCATCTGGGGAATGTAATTTTTGTTGGTATTGCTTATCAAAGCTCATTTATCATCCTAATAAATATACAAAAAAAAGCCCACTGAAATTATGATTATTGCTCAGGATTGTTAAATGTCAATCGTATGTTCTTATACTTATTTCTAAACTCAAATTTGAAATGAACGTTTTAGTGAGCAACTCCAACTACTCTAGACGTTCTAGATCAATTGGCCACGCTATTCCTGATATGAAATACCCAGGATGTTTAAGCCTCGTTCAATATCATCCGCGACCATTGGTCTCGATAATAAATATTCTCCAGTATGATCGGTTACTTCCTCTTGGGCGAAATTTAAGGCATCCTCCCATTCCTCCTGAGTGTAATCTCCTCGACCTAAATACATTAATGCAACTAGGGTTGCCTGTTGATCGGGTCGTAAATTATCAACGAATTCTGTAATTTCTTGATAAACTGGATCATCTTGATAATCTGCTAATACATAGAGCGAATCCATTTCATCGGTGACTTCCGGAAAGCTAACATCCTCCTTGGCCTGAAATTGTCGGGCTTTATAAAGAAGATCACCAATTGTTTCTTTATCAAGATTCAACATATTCCTCTCCTTATTTCCATGTCAATAAATATTGCTTAAATAAAATATAGTGTATTAATTATGATCCTCAAGCGGATAATTTATTTATTATATCTTGATGTGTTTTTTGGCGGGGTAGGTATTTGGAGCAGGAATATAGAACTCTTTTGTGAGTTCTATATAATTCACTATTGAGTTTTAAGATGAACGGAGGAATCTTTTTGTGTCTCTTCTAATTCAGGCTGGAACGTTAATTCAGAATAGGTTTTAGGTCTTACCTGTGAAATTGTCGTTAAAACCCCCTCATCAAATGCCCGCATAAGTTGTATTCTATCTGAAGTATTTTGCACTTTAGAAATTTGGTGGTGGAGTTCCCTTAATCCTTGCCAATCAAAGGTTGGTTTATTCACTTCAAAATAATTTTCGTACAATATTGATGCTTGTTGTTGTAGCGAATCGAGTTGCTGATACAAGTATTTATACATCATGATTTCAGTATTAAAATCGTACAAGTACACTAATTTAGGATGAAAATTAGCGAGTTGTGTAAAGACATTTCGATAACGCTCCATCACTTCTATTTTGTCTTTATCTAAAGGTAAGGATTGAATTGAACATTGGACATTTTTAAGCAACGAAAAATTAAAAGCTTTCGGTTCGAGCAGATAATGTGTTTTACCCTGAATATAAACTTTGGCAGTTTCTTCTAATAGCTCTAAATCTTTGAGAAGGTCTAAGGAAATCATATTCTTATCATTATTATTTATGGAGATTTATTGTACATTTTTTTTAAATGCGGTCAATATGATATTTTCATGAACAATTAATTAACATGTTGATAAAAAATACTTTTCTGAAAACTTTATAAAATAAGTCTTAATAAATAGGGGTAGATTTATTGATTTATTTCATCCACTAACTATATTTAATATATTATTTTCGTTACATTTTATGAAGTGTTGTTACTAAGGAGGGTATAAACATGAACAATTCCGGTGAAAACAGAGGATATACTCCTAAAGATCATCTTGAAGCAGCTGCCAGCCAATTATTAAACGAAGGAAAAAGAAAGGTAAATGAGTTGTATGAGGAAGGGGTGCACAAGGTGAATGAAGTTGAAGATAATGTAAAGGAGTATTCTGATAAGTTAGTGAGGAAGATACATCAAAACCCACTAGCCTCTGTTTTAATTGCTGGAGGAATAGGCTTTTTATTATCTCGATTAATGAAAAAATAATGGATGCATTAAAACATTTAGAAGCACTTATCACTGCAAAAATAGCTGTTTTTAAAACGGTTTACTCCTTATTTCGTCTTGAAGCGCAGCTAGCAGGGTTAAGCGTTTTTCCATTATTGTTGAATATATGCATGCTGTTCGTTGGGTTAATTACAATTTGGTTAACAGCGATGGTATTTATTGGGTATCTGGTGTTCTGGGTTTCAGGATATTGGGTCCTTTTGATTTCACATCGTATCCTGATCTCTATTTTTCTTGTGCTTTTGCTCAATGGAGGATTATTACTGGGATTACTCAAGTACTTATCCTTTAACTTAAAAAGCATGAGCTTTCCAAAGACAAGAGAATATTTTTCGCAAAAGAGCGTGGAACATGAAAAACTCGAGAAAGCAGCTAATGGCACAAATTCACTTGGTGAATAATATACTTCAATCCCAAAAAAGCAGGGTGAGGGAACATCAAAGGTATTTTAAAGACAATGAGGTTACTCGTTATCATTTAGCAACCTGGATGATGCTCATTTCTGCATTTTTTATAGGCTGGAGCGTTGCACGAAAACATTTGACTGGGAAAGTAACGCAACAGATAGTTAATATAGGAAAATTAGCAGTGCTTAATTCCTTCAAAAAAACACTGGTCTCTTTTTTAAAGTAATCTAAGCCTAAGACCAAATTGCACGATCGGAAACCGAATATCCTCCATCAATGGGAATAATTGAACCTGTTATAAAGTCTGAACCGCTTGAAGAGAGGAAAACAGCTAAAGGATCGATATCTTCAGGTTTACCTCTCTACCAGAGGTGTTTTACTTTCTTCGTTTCGAATATCCATAGTAATGGGAATGAGCTCAAATCTTATGGCTTGTTTAAATTTAGCCTAGCTCAGATTGCAGCGCCAAGCCGGAACATTTATTTATGAGTACGATTGAGGTTCCTTAAGTTCTACAACTTGTAAGCCTATCTAAGCTCAATGGTATTATTTCGTCCGTGTTTTGACCGAGATCCCATTTTTAAAGTAAGTAAGATATTAACTAATTTGGGAGAGTTGCGGTCCGTTGGGAGGTTAGCAAATAATCCTTTAAAAAATTAGGGATGCGCTGCTCCAACCAAAATTGCTTTTTCTCAGCAATAAATCCTACATGTCCCCCATGCTGGCTTAATTCTAAAAGGATATCTGGGGATAATTCATTGACTGTTGGCAGAACGTCCGGTGTCATAAACGGATCATCCAAGGCATGAATAATTAGGGTAGGTGTCGCGATTTGAAGTAGATATTGTCTTGAACTGGATTTTTGATAATATTCCTGGGCATTAACAAATCCATGTAATGGAGCAGTTATTTGTTCGTCAAATTCATATAAGGTTTTTATAGAATACAATTTTTGTTTGGAAAGTGATAATTGGCAATTAATGACATCCAATTTCTGTAAAAAAACCATACGTAATTTTTCTAACAGATTTTTTTGATATACACGAGAAAATCCTTGGTTTATCTTTTGAACCACATTATCTAACTGAAACGGTACAGAAACAGCAACAGCTGCATTAATTAAAGATTGAGAGCCGGTTTCTCCTAACCATTTGAGAAGTATATTGCCGCCTAATGAAATACCTACTGCCGCCTTTTTGGTTGTGGGTTCTCTGAGGTTTAGTACATTAAGAAAATAAGCCAAATCATCGGTATCTCCTCCATAATAAACCCGCGGTAGACGATTTGGTTCACCACTTGCCCCCCGGAAATTCATTAAAACTGCTCGATAACCTGATTTATTGAAGGCGTCAAATAAAGTCGAAACATAAGCCGAATTGATATTTCCACCTAATCCATGAAGAAGAATTATCAATGGAGTATCGTTGCCTAATCCATTAGTTTTCCAAGCTAAATCAATAAAATCACCATCGGGTAGCTCCAGTCGTTCATGAGAGTCAACGGGGGTATTTGTTCGTTGAGTTAATGTTCGATACAGAGTTTGTCCATGATTATTGGTAAGCCACCAAAGCGGCTTAAATTCACTATGAATGATCATACTCTGTTACCTATATATTGGATTTTATTTAAACTTTTTAGAGTTAGTTTAATCTATAAGTATAAAATAATACTACGAAGAAATAAATGAAAATGCAGGGATTTACCGGCAGTATTAATGCATTATTGATTACGGGTATTTTCGCGATATGGATGTGGGTTGCAGCGATAAAAAAATAGATAATTAGGAAAAGCTGCCTCGAACACTAAAATAGAACATCATGTTGAACCATCAAAAGTATACATCTTTCCGCAAGCAGGAAGAGATATGGACAGACTAATTTTCCTTGGGTAAATTAAACAATTTGTATCCTATTTCTTCGTGATGAAGTATTATCTTGCTAGCCCATTTGCTGATTCTTCTTAGGATTTTGACATGAAAAAAGTATTATGTTTGTCTGCATTGACGATGGTATTAAACCATTCCAGCTTTGCCTATCCGATGCCAAATCCTTTTCCCCCATTCCATATTGCTGGAAATTTGTATTATGTAGGCACGGATGATCTTGCGAGTTACTTGATTGTCACTCCTAGGGGGAATATTTTGATCGATAGTGATCTTGAGGCTAATGTCCCCATGATTAAGGCCAGTATAGAAAAACTAGGTTTTAAATTCAGTGATACGAAAATTCTGCTCATTAGTCATGCTCATTTTGATCATGCTGCGGGCAGTGAATTGATTAAGCAACAAACGAAAGCAAAATATATGGTTATGGACGAGGATGTTTCTTCGATCCTATCTGGTGGTAAATCTGATTTTCATTATGCAAATGATTCCAGTACTCATTTTCCTCAAAGTACTGTGGATAAGGTACTTCATGACGGGGAACGGGTGGAATTAGGAGGAACCGTTTTAACTGCTCATTGGACACCGGGACATACTAAAGGCTGTACCACTTGGACAGTCAAACTTAAGGATCATGGAAAGCAATATCAGGCTGTTATTATAGGGAGTATAGGCGTTAATCCTGGTTATAAATTGGTTGATAATGTAACTTATCCTCATATAGCTCAGGATTATAAGCATTCCATAAAGGTATTAGAATCACTGCGTTGTGATATTTTTCTCGGATCCCATGCTGGAATGTTTGATCTAAAGAATAAATATTCATTACTGCAAAAAGGAAAAAATAATCCTTTTGTTGATCCGACAGGTTGTAAAAAATATATTGAACAAAAGGCACAGGATTTTTATACAGAACTTAAAAAGCAAGAACCTGTTTCATAGTAGGGATGAGGCTTCTAATGAATAGTTACTCCGCCAAGGTTTGAAATTTGGGTTAATGCTGGTCTTCACTTAGGCTACAACTGAATGACCATTTTTATGAAGAGTTGTTGCCTGCTTAGTGCTGTGAACCCGGATTAAGCACTTGATGATCGAGTCTTGCAAAAGCAATCCACTAAATGATCATCGACCATACCTACTGCTTGCATATAAGCGTACATGATCGTTGATCCGACAAAACTCATCCCTCTTTTTTTCAAATCTTTAGCTAAAGTATCTGATTCTGATGTACTCGCAGGAACTTCTTGAAGTGTTTTAGGATAATTTATTTTAGGTTTTCCACCCACAAATCCCCAGACGTACTTGTCGAAAGATCCAAATTCCTGTGCAATTTTAAGAAATGCTAAGGCATTCTTGCGCGCCGAGAATACTTTGAGGCGATTACGAATAATTCCTGAATCAGTCAGCAGGTTATTTAATTCATCATCGGTCATTTTTGCCACAGCATTGGGATCAAATTGTTTGAATGCCTTGCGGTAGGCCTCACGACGTTTAAGAATGGTTTCCCAACTTAACCCTGCTTGCGCTCCTTCAAGTAAGAGCATTTCAAAGTGCTTTTGATCTTGATGTACAGGAATTCCCCATTCTGTATCATGATACTGTTCGTAATGAGGCTTATTAATTCCAACCCAAGTGCAACGTTTCATGATGTGTAGTTTCTCCTATACGATGCGGATTCTGTGTAGAGGGATGATTCATAATTTATTTTAATGATAACGTTTTTGAGAGACAAAGACTATTTCAATCCCATTTTTATCAGTCGTTTCTCTGATAAAAAAGGCCTTCGTCTTGTATTTGTTCGGGAATGTCTTAAAATTCACTCATACGATAACTTTATATTTATTTAGAGAGCTTCATGTCCGATTTTTATCAGGATTTTAATACACGACGAACCTTCGCAATTATCTCTCACCCTGACGCCGGTAAAACCACTGTCACCGAGAAATTACTTTTGTTCGGAGGTGCAATTCAATTGGCAGGAACTGTTAAAGGACGAAAAGCCGATCGACATGCGACTTCCGATTGGATGGAAATGGAAAAGGAACGCGGAATTTCTATAACAACCTCGGTGATGCAGTTTGTTCATAATCAGCATGTCATGAATTTGTTAGATACTCCAGGGCATGAGGATTTTTCTGAAGATACCTACAGAACCTTAACCGCAGTGGACTCAGCACTAATGGTTATTGATGTGGCTAAAGGGGTAGAGGAACGTACCGTTAAATTAATGGAAGTATGTCGTCTGCGTGATACTCCAATTATGACCTTTATTAATAAACTGGATCGCGAGGGGCGGGATCCTATTGATTTGCTTGATGAGGTGGAATCCGTTTTAGGTATTCAATGTGCGCCAGTTACCTGGCCAGTGGGTATGGGAAAGCGGTTTAAAGGCATTTATCATCGGTATGATGATACAGTTTATTTATATCAACCCGGTAAGAACGCACAAAAACAAGATGCAATGCAAATTAAGGGATTGGATAACCCGCAATTGGATGAACTATTAGGGGATAGTGCCCAGGAATTACGCGACGAAATTGAGTTAGTTAAGGGAGCTTCACATGAGTTCAATTTGGATGATTATTTAGCGGGTAAAATGACGCCAGTTTATTTTGGTTCGGCAATTAATAATTTTGGTATCAAAGAGTTACTGGATGATTATGTTCGTTATGCTCCAGGACCACAACCTCGGACAGCTCAAGAGCGAACTGTATCCGCAGATGAAGAGAATTTTACTGGGTTTGTGTTCAAAATTCAGGCTAATATGGATCCTAAGCATAGAGACCGGATTGCATTTTTACGTATTTGTTCAGGAGCCTACCGCAAAGGGATGAAAATGAATCATCTGCGAATTGGAAAAGAAGTGCAAATTTCTAATGCCTTAACCTTTATGGCTGGTGATCGTTCCCACACAGAAATTGCTTTACCAGGTGATATTATTGGATTACATAATCATGGAACAATTCGCATTGGAGATACTTTTACGCAAGGAGAGCAATTAAAATTTACCGGGATACCCAATTTTGCTCCCGAGTTGTTTCGATTGGTGCGCTTGAAGGATCCATTAAAGAGTAAAGCTTTATTAAAAGGGTTGATTGAATTATCTGAAGAGGGAGCCACTCAGGTATTCCGTCCCTTAAACAGTAACCAATTAATTTTAGGTGCAGTCGGTGTGTTACAGTTTGATGTTGTAGCTCATCGTTTGAAACATGAATATAAAGTAGATTGTATTTATGAAACAGTAAATGTTGCTTGTGCGCGTTGGGTTTATTCTGAGGATGATAAAGCAATGAGTGACTTTCGCACCAAAGCGTATGACTATTTAGCTTTAGATGGAAGTGATGCCTTAATGTATCTTGCTCCAACCCGTGTTAATTTAACAATGGCTCAAGAGCGATATCCCAAAATTCAATTTCATGCAACGAGAGAACATTAGGAAATAAGGCTTCTAACCTGGGAATTATTCAATAAACCCGGGTTTGCTATGCTGCACCCAGGCTAGGATATGCATTAAAAAGCTTATATTAAGCAGTGCACGTTGCTTTTACGGTGTGGGTACCGAAATTAGTAATTTCGACTTTTGCGCCCGATTCAGCGCTTAACTTCAGATTTTCATTTGGGTGAACAGTGATTCGTAAAGATTCTCCTGCTGATAAGTTGATGTCATTAACTTTTCCTTTTTTAGCTAATGCGACAACTAAAAGTTCATCTCCTTCATCTTCGGTAGTAATTTTACAATTGGCTTCTACTGGCCAGAAAAGGTAATTAAGAAATATTTGCGGATCATTACTAGGCAAATCATATTCAATCGTGACTCCTCGTTGGAGCAAATGACTTTGCGTAGAATACGCGCTTGTACTTAAAGATGCAGCAATACATAATAAGCCAAGGCCAAATTTTCGTAACATTATATAACTCCATAATGATAATAACCGAGCTAAGATACATTTATTTTATAGGTATGGCAAATTAATATCATTCATGTTTTTAATGATCACACAAGTAGGTTATCGACAAAGTCCGAACAAAGCTCTAAAGCAAACCAGAACTTATTATGCATCAATTAGTAAACGGAAATTCACAATTTACCTAGATTCATTAAATAATCAATCATATAGCCTGGGAGGACTTAGCGAGTTATTGGAGATGATTTATGGGCTTAGATTATCTAAATTTAGAGGCACTCGCAGGATCCTAAAAAAATAATCCAATATAATAATGCAACCAGAAGTTTGGGCAAGGGATTGGAGTGATTGTATAGGAGTCTATATTGTTCACAGGAAAAGGCATAACATACCCACTAAGACTCCCATGAAGTCTTAGTGGGTAAGTTGTTATTTACAATAGGTACCAGCCCATGTTTGTTTACAAAATGTAACAAAATCTGGTTCTGTATGATATGTAGTATACCACTCAGTCCATAATTTTTGATTTGCAGGCTCTGCATACCAAGCTTCAAACTTTTGTTGATCGTAAGTGATTGGATCTTTCCAAGTTACTGTTGTGGTTGTTGTTGTTGTATCAGCAAAAGCTGAAGAAAAGCTACCAACTATTACGCATGCGGCTAACATTTTTTTAAACATAACTATCTCCATTTAGTTTATGAAAAATCAATTTAAGTGTAGCTAACATTTTATATAGTGCAAACAATAAATTCAGATCATTTTTCTTGTTTTTGGGCATAGTTTGTGGAAACCGAAAAAAGTTATCCAATCTAAAGCAGCCTCTGGACTATATATTTAATTAATATACACGATTTCATAAAAATCAATATCTTTTTTGTTATAAATCGTGTTGTCATGAGTCCATGAAACCAACAACTTGTTCGTTTTAGCGATATCAAATAAGGCTCTCAACCTGAGTGACTGAAATGGAAACAGCTTTGTGGCTATTGTATTCATAGATGGATAAAGCCTTCGCAAATTCGATATTACTTTTTACTGTCAATTTATGCTTGATAATCTTATGGGTTATAGCAATTTGTATTTTTTAATGAGTTAGTTTATTACTATAGGGGACCCTTGGGAAAATAAAAAAGTGGCTTAAGAACAATGATACAAAGTTTTAATTTAAAGATAACTTTTTCACGTTCAGCCAAACGTAATTATTATAAACCAATAAAATCCTATAAAGGCTTAACGATGAAATCATCAGTGGAGTTAAAAGTACTAGTTGTTTTGGCTACTGGAGTTGTAATTGCACTTTCGCAACACATTTTGTTTCCTATCTTACTTTCATTCTTTTTATATTTACTAGTTAGCCCACTTATGGAATGGCTTTCCTTCATTAAAATCCCTAGAATTTTAGCCTCTGCACTCATTTCTATCGCCATTTTCGGAGTTATTTCTTTAGGAATTACCTTTTTAGTTCCTCCTGCTTCAAATTGGATAGAAAATGCTCCTCGTAATTTTAAAATTATTGAAGATAAATTCAGAACTGTTAAAGATTCTTTAGGAGAAATTAATAAAGCTGCTGAAAAAGCCCAATCAATGACTGGCATGGATCAGAAAAAAAATATGGTGGTGACTTCAAACCTAAGTCTAGCCCCCTCCATATTTAATCTAACGACTAATATAGTTATTTCTATTGGCACAGTACTTATTTTACTTTTTTTCTATTTGATATATTTTCAGTCATTTATTCAGAAAATAGAGCGAGTTTTATATAATAAAAGAAAATCGTTACCAGAAAACCCTTTTCTTCTCAGTCTGAAAAATGAAGTATCGAAATATTTGTTCACTTTTTTAATGATATGCTTTGTTCTCGGAGCGGTTATGTCGGTAGTATTTTGGTTATTAAATCTACCTAATCCGCTTTTATGGGGTGTAATGGCAATGTTTCTCACGTTTATCCCTTATCTTGGACATATGATTGGAATAATTATTGTTTTATTTGTTTCTCTGATTACATTTGATTCGTATCTGCATATTTTTGCGCCTCCTGCTTTGTATTTTTTAATTACTGCACTAGAAGGTCAACTAATAACTCCCATTTTTTTAGGAAAACGTTTAAAATTAAACCCTCTTCTAATTTTTTTAAATATTCTTATTTGGACTTGGTTATGGGGCGCTGCTGGGGCTCTTATTTCTGTGCCACTTCTAGTCACAGTGAAAATAACCCTCGAATACATACCTGAGCTATCAAAATATGCAATTCTACTTGAAAAATAAGGTTTGATATTTTGTTATTACTCGACCTTTTTCTAGAGTTATTAAAAATTGATCCAACATAATTTCCCTTAAGAAAATTATGTTGGACTTAGGAACTGCTTTTGTTCTAAATAAGAGAAAATTGGTTAATCTGAAGTATTGGAACTTCCATTAGTATTGTTGGTATTATTTTGTTGAGATTTATCCCATCCTTCTTTATTTCCTTTTTCCCAACCCGGAGGTGTTTTATTTTGTAAACGAGCTGGCTCTTTGTTTTGTAAACCAGGAGGAGTTCCTGCTGTATCAGTACCTGTGGTTGTGGTGCTACCTGTACCCGTATTTGTGGTATTTGTAGAATCAAAATTTCCTATAACGGGTAAAAATAGAAGTCCTACAAAATAATCCTATTTATCCATCATAGTATAATTATTAATCAGTATTAATTGAAACTATAAGAGAGTATGCTACTTTTTTGGCTTAAAAAAGTAGCATTTTGTATGTAGGGAGAAATGATAGGGGTGAAAATGATCCATATTATGAGACTATGGAATTTTTAGTTCTTCACCACCACCACGACATTCACCTTAGTTCACTAGTTTTACCATGCATTGCTTTCAACTTAAAAGTTGTAAGCGATAAAAAAACAATCTATTGAAGTACATTTAGATTGGAGATTTCGGTTGCTGGATTGTTCTGTACACTGGTTTGTGAGAATAGGCCATTTTTTGAGGTTAATTCACGATTTAAAATTAGCTTGTTAAGTGCTGCCGTGGCTAAATCGTCGAAAATAACAAATTTATCATGTTTTTGGCCAGTGGCTAAATTCTTGATGAGAATACCTGCTTCTTTAATTTTTTGTCCCTTCAATTCATTGTCTTCTTCCATCTCATAAGTAATATAAGCTACTCTAAAAATATCATCGAGAGAATAGATGCCAAATCGATCATTTTTTCCTAATTCTTCGTTTTTTTGATTTATAGATTCAACTAATTTGATAGCCTCTTCTTTGGTTCCAATCTCAATGACTCGATACAATGTCGCATATTGCATATTGGCCCATTGTTCACAATATCCAACTAATCCAACAGAAGATAAATTAGAATCATTCTCATCTAATAAAGGATAAGCAGGGGCTTTAAATTGAATAGCTGCATTAACTGCAGTAAAAAAACTGCTATTAATACCATCTTTTAAAAACTTAAACCCACCACCTAATGCCAGGGAGTTTTCAAAATTATTAGTTGCAGGATTTAATTTCCCGGAAGCCAATACCAGTAATTTATCGTTGTTTTTGACTTTAATAATAGTAATTATGCCAGCACCATTTAAAGGGATTTCATCACCTGGAAATTTTTGATTCGCTAGTGATTGTTTATAATCAGGTTTAAATGTAGAAACTTTCATTCCTGAATGAGTATTTGTAAGGGGCATACACCTCTCCAATGTTAATATAAAAATAAATAATTATACAAAGTGGCTCTATTGGGAGCAATTGCTTTTACATAATTTTAGTTATAATACAGGTGCATATTTATGGATATTCCGGTTATGACCAAAACCTTTTCGATCTTAATAATTTAAGTCCTATACTATCATTAATGGACCTATTTTTATTGGTTACTTAATGCATCATCAAACTTTAGCAATTTTCGTTTTTATGACTTGTTCTACTGCCGTTTCCGCACAATGTATCCAAGACCAGTATGGTGAAGTGGTTTGTGGGAAGGGAGCTTGTCTTATGGACAATAATCTCAAGGTGGTTTGCTCACCATATAAAAATGGCGAATGTGAAAAAGATAGTTATGGGAAAGTTATTTGTGGTCCTGGGCAATGTTTACGAAATCGTGACGGCACTGTTGTTTGTTCCACCTTTCCAGAAGGTGGTTGTGCTAAGAATCAATACGGTGATGTGATATGTGGCGCAGGAAAATGTGTTAAAGACAGAAGTGGTGAGGTTGTTTGCGGAGGGGAAGGTGAAAGTTGCGAACTTAATTCTTATGGAGAGGTTAAGTGCGGTAAATAGCAAGGAGTGTCTCTTTGAAAACAGTTAATACTTAAGGTATGACGGTTTGAAAAACTTTAATGTATAAGTGGGTAGTATGTTTGGTTTATCAATGTCTATTAATATGCAACTTAATTTTTGGACGGGTGCGTCCCAACATTTTATTGGCAACACGAAGTAAGAAAGAACACCATACGCCATACAATACAGATAAATGCATAAAATATAAAGAACGATAGGCTAATTGAGCCACTTTGCCTCCAACAAAATAACGCATTTTGCCTATCCCCGTAATATCTCCATAGGTACCGTAGCAACTTATTGCGATTAAAGATCCTTTATCTTCATATTTAAAATCAAGCAGTTCTTTATTATTTAATCTATTTTTTAATGATTTTGCTAATAAATATGCTTGCTGGTGAGCTGATTGTGCCCGGGGAGGAACAGGTTTTCCTGTAGCTAAATCCATCACATTTGCACAATCACCTAGAGCAAAAATATGTTCATCATTGATAGTCTGTAATTTTGAATTAACCATTAATCGATTTAAATTATCTACAGTTAATCCATCAAGTGTTGACAAAAAATCGGGAGCTTTTACCCCTGCTGCCCATATACACATACTTGCAGGCAGAACTTTTCCGCTTTTAGTATGAACTCCTGCACTGTCAATTTGACTTACAATTTCATTGGTTAAAATTTCGATTCCTAATTCTTGTAATTTTTTAGCAGTTAAGGTGGAAAGTAATTCAGGAAGAACAGGTAATATACGAGGAGCCCCTTCAATTATTGTAATTTTAGCCAATTTTTTAATTGCATGATTAAATTGGTATTTTTCGGTCTGATTAAGGGTGTGGAGTAATTCTGCGCCCAGTTCGATTCCTGTAGCTCCACCTCCAACGATTACAATATTAAAGTTTTGATGTGCTGCCTCAAGTGCATATTGCAGGCATAAAAGTTTATCGACATATTTTTTTTGAAAATGATTTGCTTGCTCAAGATTATCAATACTCAAACAATGCTCCTTAACTCCTGGAGTATTGAAATCGTTACTTTGACTTCCAATAGCAATAATTAATGTGTCGTATTTTAAAGTCCGTTCTGGGACTATAAGATTTTGTTCTTCATCTTTAATAGCAGCAATATGGATGATCTTTTCTTTGCGATTTATGCCAACCATCGTTCCGGGTTGGTAATTATAATAGTGTGATATCGCGTGAGAGTAGAAATTGAGCTGATCCATATTTGAATCGAGAGAGCCGGCAGCAACCTCATGTAATAAAGGTTTCCATATATGGATTTCTTGTTTATCCAGAAGGGTAATCTTAGCTAATTTCTTCTTTCCCAAATCTTTACCCAAACGAGTAACTAACTCAATTCCACCGGCTCCTCCACCCACAACTACAATATGATGTGGTTCTTTACTCATTTTAGTTTATCCTTAATCCATTTCTGTCTGAATTGGAAATAAGCTCTTTGGCTTATAATCCTCGACTAATTCAGTATATCTAAGGCATTTTTCGCTTCAATATAAAGTAGCTAATCCCTAACACAACACCGTATACAATATGGCCTACTAAGGCAGGTATATTGTGTTTTATACCTTCAATAGTCCATTTGGCAAATAATGGAGTGCCAGAGGAAAGAACAGGTAATAAAGTCATAGGTCCACCCACCCACATCGCAACACCAAATAATAAACCAAGTACTACAGCTATTATCCAGGAATTAATTAACCATCCTAATATCAGGGCAAAAGCGATACCGCTTCCTATGCTCACTACAGCATGAACTACTAGACCACCTGCAATTGTTGGCATGTTAATGATCATTCCTAATGTTTCAATCATTCCCGCATGAGCTAAAAAAAAAGCAAAAACAATTCCCGCAATAATACCTGCTATTGCACCTTGCCAAATCCAATTGAAATTTTTCACGATAGTTCCTTAAATGAAATCCTTATGTTACCTCTTGTTAATATAGATCAAATTTTCGAAATTAAGTGACTTTATGTAATCTTTTGTGTGGTGATATCGATTTTGTAGAGATATTCTTATTTTAAAACATCGGTTCATCGGGTAGTTTTTGCATCCGATAAGTTAATCCATATTCATTTACCAATATAAAAATAGTAAGTATTAAATTACCTGAGTCACTTTTTTTAGACACTCTACCTTTGTAGCGCAGGCAAGAATCCATCTCACAAAACCAGTACGGGAAATAATTTGAGGGATTGATTCCCGCCTGCGCGGGAATGACAAATCGCGTGAAAACATGCTAATCCCAGGAATAGGAGAATCCGGGATAGGGCATTTAACGCCAGCATAATCTTTATTGATTGCTTACGACTTGATTGTTTCCAAAAACAACCCCATTAGGTCCTGCAGTTTGTCCGCCAGAAGATCCAAACATAGTTGTTCCTGTGACACCTAAAAATGAAGGTAGAAACAATAAAGCGGCTGAGATAAAAACTAGAGCAATTGGCGTTCCAATTGGAATTTGAGTCGGGTTATCTTTGTGTTGTTTAAACTTCATAATCGCCCCGATAGAAAATCCCAAACCAGCCAAATAAGCCCCAGCAGTAATCAATTTAGCCAGATTTGTAAACGATCCAGTAATTGTTTCTGCCATTTCCCCTAAAGACACTACGGGGTTTGCTGCTTCAGCAGTATGGCTTACTAACGTCAGAAATGTAAGACAAGCAAGACTGCTTAACCAATAACTAAAACCAGGTTTATTTATAATGTTACTTTTCACAACTTCCTCTCCAAAATTAAAAAAAATCTGGGTATGATATTATTTAATAAATAGTTTTATTTTCAAAATAATAGATTTTAAATTTTCATATTCAAATGTAAAGAGCTAGGAGCAAATAGGTAGGACATTTAACCTACTCCGTAGAAAATTTAGATTTTTTGGGGGGTAAAATGACCTGAGGGATGGCGCTGTAATGCCTCAGATCATATAACTCAACTAGGTTTCTCCAGGCAACTCTTTATATCGATTTATAACGTTTCTAAAGATTTGGCAATAGATTCAGTCATTGCTTTGGCATCTCCAAAAAGCATGTAGGTATTATCATGATAGAACAGATCATTTTCTACCCCCGCATAGCCGGGTGCTAAGCTTCGTTTAACAAATAATACGTTTCTAGCTTTTTCTACTTCTAAAACGGGCATTCCATAAATGGGTGAACTAGGATCTGTTTTTGCTGCAGGGTTCGTTATATCATTTGCTCCTATTACATAAGCTACATCACAGCTTGCAAAATCTCGGTTAATTTCACTTTGTTCAAAAACTCTGTCATAGGGAATATTGGCTTCTGCAAGCAATACATTCATATGGCCAGGCATTCGGCCAGCCACTGGATGAATTGCAAAGCGAACTTTAATGTTGCGGTGTTCTAGCGCATCAACTAATTCTTTGACCGCATGTTGAGCATGTGCTACGGCCATACCATACCCCGGAACAATAATTACATCTTTAGCATTACTTAGGAGGAATGCTGCGTCTTCACCATTACCCTGACGTACCGTTCGTGATTCATTTCCTGTGTTTATTTGTGAATTAGCTGCTGATGACTGAATGCCTCCAAAGATAACATTAAATATCGAACGGTTCATTCCAACACACATAATATAACTTAGAATCGCCCCACTTGCCCCCACTAGAGCACCGGTAATAACCAGTAAATGATTGCTGAGTGTAAATCCGATACCTGCTGCAGCCCATCCTGAGTAGGAATTCAGCATGGATATAACTACGGGCATATCGGCGCCTCCAATAGGAATAATAAGCAATACACCAATTAAAAAAGCCAACCCTGCCATGATACTAAACAGTGTGAGAGTTTGGTTAATAAAAAATAAGACTAATAAACCAAGGATGGCTAAGGCTATAAGAAGATTAATCGCGTTATGACCTATAAGTTTGATGGGTTTGCCCGACATGATTCCTTGCAATTTGAGAAAGGCGATCACGGAGCCTGAAAAAGTAATAGCTCCTATTATCAAACCCAGACTCATTTCGATTAGACTTGCCTTGGCAATTGCGCCTGGGACGCCAATATGAAACGACGTAGGGGACAAAAAGGCACAAAAAGCTACTAGAACTGCTGCCATTCCCACCAAAGAGTGAAATGCTGCAACGAGCTGAGGGATTGCAGTCATATTAATTTTATAGGCAATAAAAGTTCCAATAATGCCTCCTGCAATCATTAAACTAATGAGTAAGGGCTGATGATAAGTCGTTGGCATCATCAAAGTGGAACCTACCGCAAGAATCATTCCTGCAATCCCTAACAGATTTCCTCGTCTTGCAGACGCAGGACTAGCTAAGCCTTTTAACGCGAGTATAAAACACACAGCCGATAAGAGATAAAATAAAGGAACCAGGGTTGTCATGAGAAATCATCCTTAACTATTTATGTGTAATGACCCTATTAAATCAACTTAAGAAAATGCAGTCTTGAATCCCAGGACTTAGCTGCACCAGTCCGGTAACAAGCCCCGTGCTGAATAAATCTCTCTAGTTGACACCTTGAGGAGCGATTACCTATTTTTTATACATACGTAACATGCGTTGGGTTACCACAAATCCACCAAAAATATTAATTGAGGTAATAAATATTGCCAAACCACCGATCCAGGTGATGTCTCCAATGAACTCGCTTCCAGCAGCAATTAGTGCCCCTAAAACAATAATACTGGATATCGCATTGGTTACCGACATCAAGGGTGTATGCAAGGCTGGAGTGACCTTCCACACCACATAATACCCAACAAAGCAGGCCAAAACGAAAATAGTGAGGATGGTAATGTATGGATCACCTAATGTATTAATCTCATGCATTTTGTATCTCCTTTTTTGCCTGAAATGGTAAATATTGATTTTGATGACAAAGTACTGCTTGTTGAATAATTTCATCATTGGGATTTAATGTGATTTCCGGAGGAGTCGGCGCTAAAAGATTGATAAGATGTACCAGATTATTGGCATAAAGTTCGCTCGCAGTAGCTGGAACAAGTCCGGCAAGGTTACTGAGACCAATAATGGTAACTTCCCCATGTTTTATAGTTTTATCAAGAACGCTGACTTCACAATTTCCTCCTCGTGCAGTCGCGAGATCCACTATTACTGATCCAGGTTTCATTTGTTCTACAGTTTTTTTAAACACTAATATTGGGGCTTTTCTACCAGGAATTAAGGCAGTGGAAATGACGATATCTGATAATTTGGCATATTGATCAATAAGTTCTGCTTGGAGTTTTTTATACTCCTCACTAACTTCCGAAGCATAGCCTCCTTTCGTTTCACTGTCTTGATCTTGGCTTACTTCGATAAATTCAGCGCCTAAACTTTCTACTTGTTCTTTCGCTGCTCGCCGTACATCGAATGCGTACACGACAGCACCTAAACGTTTGGCCGTTGCGATGGCTTGTAGACCCGCGACCCCCGCACCAAGAACAAGTACCTTAGCGGGTTGAATCATCCCTGCAGCCGTCATCATCATGGGAATAACCCGATGAAATTCAGCGCATGCTTCTAAAACCGCTCTATAACCTGCTAAATTTGCTTGCGACGAGAGGCTATCCATACTTTGCGCTCGACTGATGCGCGGAATAAGATTCATTGAAAGTAATGTGACATGTTTTTCCTTGCACCATGTTATTAATTTGCTTTCGGGATCATTATCAATATGACCTATTATCAATGCGTTTGGTGATAAGCCTTCTATGTTCTTGGAATCCGGCTCATTAATACAAAAAAGGATATTGGCTTGTTTGAGTATGGTTTTTTTATCACAAATCTTGGCACCAAGCTCTTCGTAATCCTGATCGTTGAAACCGGCAGCAAGCCCTGCGTTTTGTTCTATGGCAACATCAAAGCCTAATTTAATTAAGTGCTTTGCTGAATTAGGAGTAATGGCTACCCGAGTTTCATTGTCTGGGGCCAATAGAGTTGCGATCATCATGGTAAATCCTTTTTACCTAAATATTCTTTATCCTATTGTAATTTAGAATGATTTTCCAGAGTTATAATGAGTAACACAGAAATTGTAGTCAGTGCAGTATAGCAGAACCTAGTGTTGTAGAATATTTCCGGGTGTCGATGAATTCAGGCTTCAATTATAACTATTGGAACCTCATAGTGAGGAAGTAGTGGGTTTATTTTGCTCCTCTTGCAAACTATCCACTTCTAAAGCTAAAGCAATTTGATTGGCACATGATTCTAAGAGTTGTATTTTTTCCGGTGTAGTGAAATCATTATCCTTAGACGGTTGGACTCTTAAAACGCCCATGGTGCCTCGTGCGCCGAGTAATGGAATAAAAAGTGCATTAGAAAACGAGAGGGTATCAGTTCCCCATCCAGCTTTTTGCCCTAACTCGAATACCCACTGAGCAATACTGTATTCTTTTTCATCCAACTCTTGATGCGATTTTGCTCTTGCAAGAACAACAAGACGGCCATTTTTTGGTAATAGGGCGATGATTTCGCAGTGAAGAATTTCTGAAATATAATTAATCCCAGTACGAAGCAAGCGGACGATCCCTCGCGTTCTGGATAATCTTCGACTTAAAGTATACAGAGCTGAAGTTTGATATTCTGCAAGACGTGCAACTTCTGATTGACGACGAGTAACTAAGGTTAATTGACAAATAATTAATGCCATAATAAGCATCATAACGAGGGTGAAAAAATAATCTGACTGGAGAATTAAGAAACTATAATAGGGTGGAATAAAGAAATAACTATACGCTAAAATACTGAGAAAAATTCCTGAAACTGCAGGACCAGCGCGTCCTAATAAAGCAATACACGTCATTCCAATTAAATAAGTTAGGGTTAAACTTGTATCATTAACTAAAGGATAAATTAAATAATTAATGAGTGTTGTGACTGCAACAATACAGGTCGATAAAACGTAATAGAGCCAGGAGGTCATGGGTGTGGCCAACGATTTCTTTCTTGATTTTTTTGCCCTTTCGGTCATGGTATAAACATCGATTTCACCACTGTAACGTAAAATTTCATCTGCCAAACTACGAAAGAAAAAATTTCTCCAACGAGTACGAATCTGTTTACAAATCATAATCAAGGTGACATTTTGCTCTCGGGAAAAATTAATAATTTCTTTAACGAGGTCATAACCCCTTAAAATATGAGTCTCAGCTCCCAACTGCTCTGCAAAAAATAAATTCTTTAAGGCTTGATTTCTTTGGGTTCTCGATACTTGAGTGCGGGTCGAGTCTACATATACGGCAATCCAATCTGCCTGCAAACTTGAGGCCATTCTTTTTGCTGCTCGAATCAGTTTATGCGACTCCGGACCAGGCCCCACGCAAACGAGGATCTTTTCCATGATTGGCCATATATGTTTAATGCCTTGACCTTGTCTGTATAAAAGTACCTGTGTATTTACCCGTTTTGCCAGAGTGCGTAATGCTAATTCACGTAAGGCCATTAAATTGCCTTTACGGAAATAAAATTCAGCAGCAAGTCGGGCTTGTCTGGGAAGGTAAACTTTGCCCTCAGAAAGACGTTTTAATAAATCTTCCGGTGCTAAGTCAACTAACTCAATGGTATTGGCTCGTTCTATCATGACATCAGGAACAGTTTCTTGAATCGGTGCATGAATAATTTGTGAGACATCATCATTGAGGCTCTCTATATGTTGAACATTGAGCGTGGTATAGACATTAATCCCCCGGTCGAGTAATTCTTTAATATCTTGCCAGCGTTTTTTATGCCGTACACCGCTTACATTGGTATGTGCCATTTCATCGATAAGAATCAATCCTGGATTTCTTTTTAAAGAAGCATCCAGATCAAATTCCTGTAACTGTTTACCGTGATATTCAATGGTTATTTTAGGCAAAACTATGAAGTCTTTAAGTAGTTCTTCAATTTCAATACGCCCATGAGATTCGACAATACCTACTACTACATCTAATCCTTTAGCTTGTTCTCCCATTGCTTCATGAAGCATCGAATAAGTTTTTCCTACTCCTGGGGCCGCGCCAAGGTAGATCTTCAGCTTGCCACGTTGCTTTTGTTGCTCTTCCTCGATAACTTGTTGTAATAATGCATTGGGATCCGGGCGTTTATCTGTCATTAATTTGTCCTTATATGATCCAATGCTAAATTGAGCTCCAACACACTAATTCGTGGCTCTCCTAAAAGATGAAGGGTACGTTTTTTTATTAATTGATTCACTAATTTTTGAATTTCTTGTTCTGAAATATGACGTGCTTTAGCGATCCGCGGTATCTGATAGTAGGCTGCTAGCGGACTTATTTCCGGGTCCAGGCCACTCGCCGATGCAGTAACTAAATCAACTGGAACAAGTTGCTTTTTCATCATCGTTGGATCTTCCAAATTGTATTGCTGCAGTTTGGAGACTCGTTGTTTTACGATTGCCAAAAAGTTTGGGTTTGAAGGCCCCATATTTGATCCAGAAGAATAAGCTGCGTTATAAGGAAATGGAACGGTGGCAGAAGGGCGTCCCCAGAAGTAATCGGGTGCATCAAAGTATTGTCCAATTAATGCAGAACCAATCGGTTTGGAGTCAACCAGTAATAAACTGCCATTTGCTTGATAAGGAAAAAATATTTGAGCTAATGCTGTAACTACTGCAGGATAAATTAAACCTGTCAGTAAAGAGAAAAGGAGCAGAAATATTAAAGCTGTTTTTATTTGTTTTAGAGCTTCTTTAATCATTTTTTATCCTGTTAAACCTAAGGCGACTAAGATTAGATCGATTATTTTGATTCCAACAAAAGGAACTATAAATCCACCTAATCCATAGATGAAGACGTTATTTCGCAGAAGTTCTGCGGCAGGAAGACGTCGGTATTTAATACCACTCAAAGCTAAAGGTATAAGAAGAACAATGATTATTGCATTAAAAATTACAGCAGATAACACTGCCGTCTGCGGAGTTGCCAGATTCATGATATTGAATGCATTGAGCACAGGATAAGTACTTACAAAGGCGGCCGGTAAAATGGCAAAATATTTAGCGATATCATTGGCAATACTAAACGTAGCCAAAGCACCGCGCGTCATCAATAATTGCTTTCCTATTTCTACTACTTCAATTAATTTAGTGGGGTTTGAATCCAGATCGACCAAATTACCCGCTTCTTTTGCTGCTTGTGTTCCCGTATTCATTGCCACAGCAACATCTGCCTGAGCAAGTGCCGGTGCATCATTCGTTCCATCACCAGTCATTGCAACTAAATGACCTTGAGCTTGTAGGTTACGTATTAATGTAAGTTTGTCTTCTGGTTTTGCATTCGCTAGAAAATCATCTACTCCAGCTTCACCAGCAATTGAGGCAGCTGTTAGAGGATTATCTCCAGTTACCATGATGGTTTTAATTCCCATTTGCCTTAGTTGTGCAAAACGCTCTCGAATTCCACCTTTAATAACGTCTTTAAGACGAATAATGCCTAGAACTTTTGGGCCTTCTGTAACAACCAGTGCAGTTCCTCCTTGTCGTGAAATAATCTCCACATTTTCTTTCACGTTGTCAGGAACATATCCTCCTAACTGGTTGATGTATTCTTCGATTGCTTCCGATGATCCTTTACGAATTTGGCGATCGCCGATATTTGCGCCACTCATCCGTGTTTGTGCGGTGAATGGAATAAATGTTGCTTGTAATGGGGCAAGAGTTCTACCACGTAACTTATATTTTCTTTTAGCAAGAATAACAATGCTGCGGCCTTCGGGAGTTTCATCAGCAAGTGAGGCGAATTGGGCTGCATCGGCTAGATCATTAATATCAACACCTTCTGCAGGAACAAACTCTGTTGCCTGCCGATTACCTAAAGTAATAGTTCCTGTCTTATCAAGTATCAAAACGTCGACATCACCTGCAGCCTCAACTGCTCGTCCTGATAAGGCAATGACATTGGCTTGAATCATTCGATCCATACCTGAAATACCAATGGCAGAAAGTAATCCTCCAATTGTTGTGGGGGCAAGGCAAACAAAAAGAGCAACAAGTACCGTGATTGAAATTGCTGAACCTGATTTAGTTACAGAGACACTATAAATTGAAAAAGAAAGTAGAGTGCTACAAACCACTAAAAAAACAATAGTTAATGCTGCAAGTAAAATAGTTAATGCGAGCTCATTGGGTGTTTTTTGTCTTTTCGCTCCTTCAACTAGGGTAATCATCCGATCTAAGAATGTTTCCCCCGGGTTAGAGGTGATGCGAATAATAAGCCAATCAGAAATAATTTGTGTACCTCCTGTTACTGCACTACGATCTCCTCCACTTTCCCGAATAACAGGCGCACTTTCTCCAGTGATGGCACTTTCATTTACTGAGGCAATTCCTTCTATAATCTCCCCATCACTCGGTATGAAATCACCTGCTTCAACCAAGACCAGATCCCCAGCACGTAATTTCACGGAGGGAATTATGGTAAATTTTGCATTTTTAGATGCCTTTGCCAATTTTTTAGCTTGAATTTCACGACGTGCTCGTCGTAGCTCTTGCGCTTGAGCTTTGCCACGACCCTCTGCCATAGCTTCTGCAAAATTGGCAAATAAGAGTGTAAACCAAAGCCACAAACTAATGGCGAGAATAAAAAAAGTTGGTGCTTCACCTTTGCCTAAGCATGCTTGTATAAAGAGAATCGTGGTAATAATTGAACTTATATAAACTGTAAACATTACCGGATTTTTTATTTGAACATGGGGTGCTAATTTGTAAAAAGAGTCAAGTAAGGCACCTCGTATAATACTAAAATCCCAAATGGACTTTGATTTAGTAGCCATATTTCCCCCAAAGCATCAAATGCTCCACGATAGGGCCAAGGGCAAGAGCGGGTAAAAAGGACAACGCCCCTAGAACGATCGCAATATAAACTAATAAAGTAACAAAGAGTGGTGTATGAGTGGCTAAAGTACCTAAACTATTTGGAATACGTTTTTTCTTAACCAGCGAACCAGCAAGGGCAAGAACGGGGATAGCCAGCCAATATCTGCTAATTAACATGAGGATACCACCAACAATATTATAAAAAGGGGTATTGGCATTTAAGCCAGCAAAAGAACTGCCATTATTGTTCCCAATCGAAGTAAATCCATAGAGTATTTCTGTAAAACCATGGGCGCCGGGATTTGTTATGGAGTTTACACCAACGTGAGTTACAGAAGCATACGCGGTCGTTATGAGGACAATAAGAGGCATAATTAATACAGCAATTGATGCCATTTTCATTTCATAAGGTTCAATTTTTTTACCTAGGTATTCAGGGGTTCTGCCCACCATTAGCCCGGCAACAAATACAGTGAGGATGATCAGCATGAGCATTCCAGATAATCCAGAGCCCACTCCTCCAAAACTAACTTCACCTAAATGCATCATCCATAAAGGGATCATTCCGCCTAGAGGGGTAAATGAATCCAGTATGGAGTTGGCAGAGCCGTTAGAAGTTGCGGTGGTAGCTGTTGCCCAAATTGCCGAGTTAACAACTCCAAAACGGGTCTCTTTGCCCTCCATATTCCCAGCGGGGTAAAATTCAGATTGAGGAGTAGTATCAATCCCCAGATGGTGAAATGCAGGATTTCCTTTTTGCTCGACTACAATTTCAAACAGTAAACATGGAACAAACAAAATGGACATGGCTATTAAGATTGCCCAGCCTTGTCTTTTATCATGCACCATGGTGCCAAAGGTGAAACAAAAAGCGGCAGGAATTAGTAAGATTGCTACCATCTCCAAAAAATTGCTCAATGGAGTGGGATTTTCAAATGGATGAGCCGAATTGACATTAAAAAAACCCCCACCATTAGTACCGAGCTGCTTTATGGCAATTTGTGATGCTACCGGCCCCATGGGTATGATTTGCTCAGTTACGGTTATTGGTATTGTTTTGGGATTGCCTTGGCTATCTAATGCTTGTCCCATGGCTTTTGTTACAGGCTGTTGGTAGGTAAATGGGTGACTGAGGGTAATTTTTTGAAAAGGTTTAAAATTTTGAATGACACCTTGAGAGCATAGAATAAGTGCAAAAATCAGCGACAAAGGCAATAAGATATAGAGAATTCCGCGGACGGTATCTACCCAGAAATTTCCTAACCCCTTACTCTCGTGCTTTATGATGCCCCGTATCAATGCAACTAATAAAGACATCCCTGTGGCGGCCGAAATGAAGTTTTGTACTGTGAGTGCAAACATCTGAGTTAAATAACTCATTGTCGTTTCCCCACTATAAGCTTGCCAGTTGGTATTGGTGGTAAAACTTATGGCAGTATTAAATGCAAGATCAGGCGAGGGAGAGTGATATCCTTGAGGATTCAATGGCAAATAGAATTGAAGACGTTGCACGAGGTAAACAACCAGTAATCCTGATAAGTTTAAAAAAAGCATGTTTGCTAAATAAGTTTTCCATCCCATATCTTCTTGAGCATGGATGCCGCAAATCTTATAGATTAAGTGTTCGAAAGGTTTTAATATAATGTCTAAAAAGCAAGGACGGCCCTGATACACTCGTGCCATGTACCAACCCAATGGTTTTACAAGGAACAACAAAAAAAGTAGGTAAAATGCAATTTGTAGCAAACCAGGCTTTGTCATAAGGGTCCATCCCATGTCTAATTTAATCCATGGCTTAAAATAATTCAGGTTTGAATAATACAACTAACAAAAAAACTAACAAGCCGAAGGCGATAATTCCACAGATTAAATACAAGCTCATAATTCACTCCTTGATAAATCATCATAAAATCTTATTAATCCGAAGGATAAAGTGAAAAAGAACAGGATAAGTAAGAGCAATAAAAGATCCATATAATCTAAGTCCATTTTATAGTATGTATTAATTATAATACGAACTCAGTCTTTAAGTGTTTGATTATAGTAATTATAGGTGAAAAAAGGCAATCAAACTGATAATGAATGATTATAAGATTGTAAGTATCTACCATCTGGATCGGTTCTAAGTTGTGGGCATAAGGGCATAGATTGTTTTCAGGAGTAAATAAAAAAGGGCATATTATTTTAATACGCCCTTTTTGGAATTTGGGATAGACAGTAAGATTGAGTACAGTCCTTTTACCAAGGTGGACTCCTCTGGAGTGTTTTAGGCTTCTTAGTACATGCTAAGCTTGCTCACCGCACTCTCAATCTGGCTCCCAAAGTAAATAATGTTGGCTGAACAATGTGTACTGTCTATGGTTTTATGATAGGCCACTCTCAGTGTTAATGCCACATGATTTTCCTGGTTTTTTGCAAAGATTTCGTTAAAGTTAAAAACGGTTTAACTAGGTTATTGAATTCATGTAGAAAATAAAACGCGGACTTTAGCAATAACCGCGGTGCAACGAAGCAAAACTCAGATCTAATTACGGGGGTACAGGGTTTTGCTGCGCTACAGGGTTTAATTTCTCACTTAACTATGTCGTTTAATGCCAAAGAAGGGAACGCCAATGTAGGGTCTTCTTGTTGTGTAACTTCTAGGATTTTTTCCTGTTTGTAGGAAAATTTGGGTGTAGTACAGTTTGCCCTGTTTATCACGGGCAACTCCTATACCCGTCAAGTTATAATTTCCTACAATGTTTCTCCTATGGCCTGGACTTCTGACCCATTGGCTCACTACAATTTCAGCAGTTTTATAGTTGTACGCAACATTCTCGGCACCACCGCCAGTATTTTTAATTTGTGAACGTAGTTTTTTAATGCGTTTTCCAAAATCTTGATGACCAAAAGGCATACGATGGTTGGCCATATCCTGGGAGTGTTGTTTTGCTTGAATTACAATATTATTATCCATTGTAAGTTTGGATAAGCCATGTTGCTGCCGGTATTTGTTAATATAGAATAAAACAGCATTTTGGAGGGCGGTGTCACTTTCCGCATGCCTTGCTGAAGAAGCGGCATAAGCATGGGGCAATAAGTTGAACAGAATCAAACTTAAAACAACTATTTTAGTTTTTAAAGACATAACTATTCTCTTTTCATGATAAAATCGACTGGAATAGTGACTAAAAAACTCTCATTTGTCTAGAGTTGATTTGTATCAGATTAATTCAAAATAAAAAAATATTAAACTCTCTGGTTTGAAATGTTTCTCGTCTATCTTGGAGAGCAAATTAATGGCTCAAACTTGCTATAGCATCCGTTAAGTCTTCGACTTCGCCGGAATAATGAAAGTAAATTCGTTTTTTTGAACAGTCTATAATGCACAGGGGCTCTTGAGCTTGATCACCAAATTGTTTAAATATCCAAAATATCCCGTCACTATGTTGGTGTTCTATTTCTTTTAATAGGTCCACCATTTTATCGTTTTTCAGGGCGGAATGAGGACAATTTAAACTGGTTGTGCCGTGAGTGATTTTGTAGGCGTAATGTTGTTCTTTCATAATAGTACTCCATGCTACTCTTCGATAGAGAAGTAGATCCGTTTTGATTACATTATAGTCTATTGTAGCTTCGGTGCATTTGCCTTTAGGAACAACTATCTTTATAGATTAACAGACAATCCTAAAAGAACGGCATGTAAGGTGGGGATATTAGATAATTGTTCTCTTTTGGAGTAGGTTTCAAAATGAAAATTGGGTCCATTGCCACTGAAGATTCCTTGATATAATAAGCTTAAGTTGGCCAAAGCACTAATCGGATAACCAAAACCTGCTTGTATTTCACCTGCTAATTGGGAAATATCATTAAGAGGAACCCGCTCGTCTCGCCAATGTCTATAGGCAAGCCCACCTTTTAGTTGAGCAAAAAAAGAACTATTTCCCAGAGGATCACTTTTAGATGTAATTAATAAATCCAAGGTAGGAGCAAGCGTGGTTTGCATAGGAATCCATCTTTTCAGAGCATGAAAAGCTTCTTGGGGAATATTAAGCTTTATTCGAGTACCCGTTTGTAGTCCTAGTTCCAAGCCTAATGCAATATTGCCAGCCAGCATCATTTCATTGGCCAGTGCTAATCGACCTATGGGGACATTTTTATCTCTGGAGGATGTTACCTGATAAGTACCTGTGCCAGCGCTAGCAGTAACAGACCATGGTTGATCTTGTGATGTTAGTTTAGGGAAATAATCGCCAGCCATCGCATTAAATGATAATAAAATTCCTATTACAATTAATTTCATATGCCATATCCCTAAATGAATTGTTCATAATCATACTTTTGCATACCCACAAATCAGGATTTTCAGTTCCATCACTGCAAAAGCACCTATGGGAATATTAAATATAAAAAAGCAACAAACACTTCGATGATGAATTAAGCGCCTTTTTATCAAATTTGGCGGAGAGAGAGGGATTCGAACCCTCGATACGTTGCCGTATACACACTTTCCAGGCGTGCGCCTTCGACCGCTCGGCCATCTCTCCCAATTCGGGCAAGCTTATACAGGTCGGATAATAAAATCAACCCTGTATTGACCTAAATTTGTAACTTATTCGTAACTTATAATCGTTATTGTATATACTATGAATAAATAGGCGCCTAAAGACTTTACTATTTGGTTTGCAGATTTTCTTACTTTTGAAAAGAAAAGCGGTGAAACGTTCTGTAAAAGGATTGAATTATGTTAGTACGAACTTTTATTTTGATTTCCAGCCTCATCTCTTCAAGCTCGCTTTGGGCGGAGATTACTTGTTATTACACTCTCGTTAAAGATAATTGTTGGATCAAATATGATGTATCTGTAGATGTAATGGATGCCGTGAGCGCTAAAATTTTAACCACAATTACTGTTCCAGTTGGAAAATCCTGGACACGCCAAACATTTCCTTGTGAGCCGGGCCAAAAATTAATGTATCAAGCTCGTTTTTCTCCAATTTTTTGGCAAAGTGATGAGGGTAAAACTTATCTTGCCAAAAATTATTGGTCCTTACCTAATACCATTAACCCTGGGGATTCAGCTTGGAACGTGACCGTTTGTTATTCAAGTGATTTTGCATTAGTTCCTCTTCCTCCTAATGCCCCAGGTAATTGCAGTTGTGATTTTAATGATATCCCAGCAATACCGCCAAAAAAGATATAAATGGCATTAATTTTTATCTTTGTGTATGATTCACTTACTACAACATCAACTATTCTTTAAGAAATTTTTTTTCTTATTTGTTGACGGAGCGACTGATGATTACTCTAAGAAATAAAATTGGTCAGATGTTAGTTATGGGATTTGACGGTTGTGATATACATGCCAAGAGTCCTATAGCGGAATGGCTGTCTTCAGATGGATTAGGCGGTGTTTTATTATTTGATCAGGATGCTTCTACAAAGTCCTACGGTAATAATTTAAAAAACCAAACCCAAATCAAACGTTTAACTCATCAACTCAATTATTATTACCATTCGGCAGAAGTCAATTTCAAAAATAACGGGTTGCCTTTACTAATTGCCATAGATTATGAAGGAGGGAGCATTGATCGCTTGTCTCGAGTTGAAGGATCCATGCCGACTATGAATGCCTACAACATGGGCCAATTATCCCCTGGGGATTTGAAGGCTGAGTTGACGCAAATGGCATATACATTAAAATCATTGGGTTTTAATCTTAATTTTGCTCCCGTTGTTGATTTGCATTTGCAAGATCAGCAGGGGATTATTGGTAATTTACAACGTAGTTTTTCAGGCGATCCTGAGGAAGTAGTTCGTTTGGCCAGAGCATTTGTGGAAGTTTTCGAGCAGTATGGTATTGCATGTTGCTATAAGCATTTCCCAGGTCATGGCAGTGCATTAGGTGATACCCATGAAGGGTTTGTAGATGTTACCAATACCTTTCATGAAGATGAGTTAGTCCCTTACTATCAGCTTGTCCGAGATGTTTATCATCCAATTATGATCATGACCGCGCATGTGATAAATAAGCAGTTGGATGATGAGGGGTTACCTGCAACGTTATCTCACCATATTTTAACTGGCTTGTTGCGCCAAAGAATGGGCTACGATGGAGTAATCATTGCAGATGACCTGCAAATGCAAGCAATTACCGATCATTATTCACTTGAGGATGCCTTATGCCTTACAATCAATGCGGGGGCTGATATGCTGATCTTTGCAAACCAATTAGCAAAAATTACGGCAACAGCAGTAATTGAGATGATTGAACGTTTGGTTTTCGAGCAAAAAATAACTTCCAAACGTATAGAGGATGCTTATCGCCGAATCATCCGTTTCAAGCAACAAATCAATTGTCTTGAATTGGTTGACTGATGGATCGCCAGATTCTAAAATCTCTTGACGAACAAGCATGATGTGTTAGAATATCTCTAATTGTGCATTTTTTGATCAGAAAATATAAGGTTTTTATGGTGACTCACTCCAAGCAAACAACTCATCGCTCAACTCTTGCTTACTTCAAACTCGTTTCTTGTTGTTGCTGTTAATTTAATCTTTTCATTTTACTTTATTGATTTTTAAGGATTATTAACATGTGTGCAGCACATCAACAAAAAAAACTCCTCCTCAGCACTCCGGTGCTTTATGCATTAATGATTGGTTTAGGTATCTTTAGCGGGATGTCCAATATCGTTGTTTTAAAAGAGGTAGGATTATTAATTTCTGATTTATTTATTAAGCTGTTTAAATGCATTAGCTTGCCCATTATTTCTCTATCTATCATTGTAACTCTAGCCAATTACAAGACCGATGGATTCATGAAGAAAATTTGGCAGCGAACACTTAAGTATACTTTTTCTACGACTATAGTGGCTGCCATGATTAGTTGCTTGCTTTATATTTTAATCCAACCCAGCACTGTCCAGGTTAATTTGGATGCGCAAACAGTCAAATCAGCAAGTAGTTTGGGTTACTTAGGATATTTGGCAAATATTATTCCTACCAATTTATTATCTCCTTTTCTCGAACAGCAAGTAATAGGAGTACTGTTCTTAAGTATTATTATCGGTATTGCAGTGCGTCAAATTCCTGAGGAGGAGTCTCGGGAAACGATTACGCGATTCTTCCGTGGTGCTCATGGGATGTTTTTGGTAATGACTCGTTGGATCATCACCATTATTCCATTGGGATTATTTGGTTTTATTACTTCCACGGTTGTACAGTTGCGCTCAGGAATGGATATTAAAGGGATAGGTGAGTATTTATTGATCGTTGTTTTAGCAAACCTCATTCAAGGTTTTGTAATATTACCTCTGTGGTTAAAAACGAATAAGGTTAAGCCATTTGCAGCAATGCGTTCTATGCTTCCTGCATTATCAGTAGCATTTTTCTCTAAGTCTTCAGTAGGGACCTTGCCGGTCACCATGAATACTATAGAAAATAATTTGCAAGTAAAGCCCTCAGTAAGCCGTTTTGTTTTACCTTTATGCACTAGTATTAATATGAACGGATGCGCCGCCTTTATTTTTGCTACGGTAATTTATTTAATGCAGAGTCATGGTATGCCCATTTCTTATGGCACGATGGTTTTATGGATATTCGTTGCTACAGTAGCGGCCATCGGTAATGCCGGTGTACCCATGGGATGTTTCTTTCTGAGCGTTAGTTTACTATCGAGTATGAATGTTCCTATTGTCCTTATGGGCGTTATCTTACCTTTTTATGGTTTAATTGATATGCTGGAAACAGCGTTAAATGTTTGGTCTGATGCATGTGTGACCAAAATTGTGAATGATAAAGCAATTGCCGAAGAACAGGGTGAGTTAAAACCCAGAAAAGTATCTCCATATGAACCTGAGTTGGGATAAAATTATTGTCACTTGGGTAGCATAAGGAGCCCGGGTTGTAACCCGGGTTCATCATTTAAGAAGCTACTGTTGAGTCGTTATCCTCATTGTTAATTTTTCCTGCTGGATTCAAGCATCTATGATTTTCATAGGGCTCGCAGAAATGTGCAAAATATTGTTTAAAGTTCGATACAAATATTTCGTCATTTTCCATGAGGAAAATTTTTTCAGGTTGTAATTCAACATAATTCGAATCTCTTAAGACCGCTTTATAAAAGGAGCTGGCGTGAGAAGAAATCCATTTATCTAGAAAAGGAAGTATTTTATCTGGGTCTTGAGTGAAGAAGTTTTGATAAATATCACCAAACAGCTTGTTTTTCATTTCATAGTTGCTTTTGAAAAAAAAGTTACTATGGTCTTTTCTATATTCTGTAAAAGGAGGTCTGTTGGGTTTTTTTTTCATTCCTGCAGCAATATCTAAGGAAATGATGAGACCTTTTGCAGACTCAATCGTATATTGTGTTCCTAACAAATTAGTACCATTGTATTTGTTGAGGTAGGATTCTAAATAAGCAATGGCTTCATCACTTAACGGATCAAAATAACTGCTGATAACAAATTGGGTCGCCAATTTGGTTTGTGGGTCATAATAACAACTAATATAAATAGCATAAGTAAATTGTTCATTCACTATATGTTGTACTAAGATTTTATCAATTTGATTATTTACCTCATCGCAGGAGAGTTGCTGATTTTCTATATTTTTTTCCATACGAATAATTTGCGTTGGATAATCCATACTGCGAGTGAACGATTTATTTTGTTTTAAATTATCTGCCTCATTAGAGTAGGTGAGAACTTGACTGTTTTTATTCTCCGGATTTTGTGAAATGGTTAATGTGGTAACATCATCATGGGTTTGGCTGAAGACACAAAGTGGTACTAAGATGAGCGGGGCAACCAAGTAATTAAGTTTCATAAAAAAACTCCTTTTTTGTCAGCCCAGATTGCATCCTGCAAATAAAAATATGACTGGGTTATTTTGAGTATAGATGAGTGAATGAAAATTACTCTCCGTGCTCATTGTTTTGGTTGGTATTTTTTAAAGTAATGTGGATCCAAAAATAAAAAGTAAGTAATTTTTTAAATTGTTGTGGCTTTTAGGATCTGAAGATGATACTAAAGCAACTTATATCATGGGTAAGCCGGCGTATATCCAGTAGTTTTAATATTGGTTTTTTCCGTTTGAGATTTGCCAAGAGAATTAATGATGTTTCACCATAACGTGAAACATCATTAAGGAAGATGAGATATTAAATCTTAAGATACTAAGCAAGAACTGGAATTGCACAAATTGTCTGTGGGCAGCTTCATTGGCGCTCTATTGATTTGGGCTGGCTTATGAAAAGCATACTGATTACGTCCAGGATTACTTGCTGGATTTAGATTTAACTCCTGTGTCCTAATCGCGCTCGTTCCCGCTTGTTCGATTGCTGAATTCGAATGACTCGTGGCAGTTTCAGCCGCAACAATTGGTTTACCTATACCGGCGTGATTTTCTATACTATGAGCTTCAACCAACTCAGGACTGTTCTTTTTATCTGAGTCATCAAAAGAGAGATCACCTAAAGCATAAGATTGCGCTTCAGTTTCTTTTTCTGAGCCATTTTCTATGTCAAACTCAATATCGCTGTCATCTGAGGTAGACTCGGAAGTATCACTAATAGAATCATAAGAATCTGTCTCTGCTTCTCCTAGATACTCCTCCAAAAGGTCGTATGTATCCATGTAGTCCACAGATTGTCCACTCAATTCATAGGTCATCTCAGGGGCTTCTTTTTCTTTAGATAGTTCTTCGGTTTCGTCGATGGTTTCCGTAGATTCAACGGTGGCCATTTCTGGTCCAACTGATGCTAAAGGTTCAGCGAGTTCAGTGATGTTAGAATGATTTTCTGCTGTTACCTCTGTAACGTCTATGGAAGATGTTTCGCCGACTCCAGTTTGTATTTTTGCTAAATATTCATCGAATACATACCAATTACAACTCGCCTCTAACATGTTAATTACATGCTCGCAATAATCTGAATAAAGCTCTCCTGTTCCCTTGAGTGACGTTAAGAGATTAACATCTGCCCCTGTGTATTTATTAAGGCGTAAAGTTACATTTTTAGGAAGCAAATGGGGATGGTTCTTAAAAAGATCAGACAATCCGAATAAAATATCATCTCGGTCATCAAAAAAATCAAAAATAATTTCTTCTTGAGGATGTTTTGCAGCTGCGTTTTGAACCTGAGCAAATAGAAGGCTTCTTTTGGTGTCATCCATATCACAGGTAGCATGGCTTTGCTTAGGATCCTCAAAATAGGAGTTGTCCTTAATTTCTTGCATAATTAAATTATAGGAAGTTCCATGAGGAAGATTTCCTGTCACATCAGCAATAAGAAATGGATTAAACTTAACATCCAAATCCTCACATATGGTTTTAATCGCAGGAAAACATGATCCTTTAAATGTGGTTGGACCGCCCATATTAGCGTAATCCAACTCATAGGATTGTCTATTGGAGCCAATCAACGCATAAACCTCATCAAAATCAGCGTTTTCGAGTTTAATTTGATCGAGGAAAGCTCTGTTGTGGATTAGCACAGCATCCCCAAGATGTTTTGTAAATCCACCATGGTCTGCTTTAATATAATTTGAATTAAATAAACATCCATCAAAATCAAACGATAAATAACGTATAGCCATTTTAATACCTTTATAAAAATTATTCGGTTAAATATTAAATTGAGATGAGATTTATGGTTTCTCAGTGCTAATGACAACGTATAGTTGCTAATAGGAAGTGGAAGCCATTGGTAGGTATCTATGGGTTTTATGCAACTGCTATTTCGGATTAGCCGATACAAAAAAAAGCACTGATTCACTTAAATATCTATCTCAACATAAAAATCTGCTATTGATTTAGTTAATAAGTTTTACCAGTCCTCCATTCAGTACAGACACGCAACAATTATCTGATGAATATTTGAATAATGATTAAGCGTATTTTAATTAAATTTTCTTAAGGCAATATTAAGTAACCTAATTTTTGTCCTGGAATCCAATTTTACTTGCTTAATAATGACTTAATTTAATTTTGATATAATTGTATTTATTTTGTACATATCGAGGTGAACATGAAATTAATTGACGTGCTGAGTAAGTTGGTGAAATCAAAAAATAAACCGATGGAAAAAGTGAAATTAAATGGTTTATTAGCCATTTTACCGGATGAAGTCCTGAAAATATTAGTATCCTATCTCGATTTAAAATCAGTACTGAATTTACGTAACCTCTCCCAGGAGCACTTAGAAAAAGTGAACCTGCTGTTAAAAGATGAAAAAATTTCCAAAAAATTGGGTATTGTAAATGAAGATGTACAAGGACTGTTTGCAGTCGGTCAAAACGTACAATGTGTTAAGTACAAATCCTCCCATGTTCGCCGCATCACTCCAAGTACTAAAACAATTAAAAAATCATTCCAGTCTAACTTGACCCTATTTAAGGATAAAGAAGAGGCGTCAAAGTATCTTGATAAAAAAGTGGTTGGGACCGAGCTAGAAAATATTCCCGAGAGCAAGCCTTATCTTGCAGTTGTGCAGGTTAAGAAACCTAATACCTTATTTAAGGTCATGAAAGATACAAGTAATGCATTGGCGGTCACAAGCTCTAAAGAAATCAAAGATAAACTCACCTTTGTAAGTTAAGTTATAGTCGGGGTCTTGGATAATAACCAAGACCCGTGCTATGTGGCGCATTTACTGAAGAATTTCATCTGCACTGTGGATTATGTCCAATCTTCCAATGTTGGAATTATGCCAACAGATAGCAGTAATCTTATATACAAAAAAAACAAATGTGATAATATTTAATCCGAAAAAACTGGTTACTTTTACTGCAAATGTTTTTTTCAGTGCTGAATTGACAAGTATTTGTAATTTGGATTAAAGCTTGATGCAGGCTATAAATACTTGTCAATTTAACATCGGAATTTTTAGACGTTGCAACGGTTTTTTCTGCGCATTTATGGAGAATAAGTCAATTCAACCAGACTTTTATTTTTATATATTTAAATTTTAGGGAATAAAATGAGCAAAATATACGCAATAGTTAGTCCTGCATACACCAAGGTAGGTGATAATTTTACCGATTTGACCTCTTATTTAGTTTCACCCTTTCACGCAATGGCTTATGAACATGTTTGTGGCTATTCATTAGGTCATGAAGTCGTTTTTTCAGAAACGCTTGAAGAAGCAAAAAAACTCTTGGAAGAGGGAGTAAAGGGTTCAAAATTAGAAGCCAAAACTGCAACTCAAAAAGCCATTGTCGAGTTAGAGACTAATGAAAAAGGAGAAATCTCTGGATTTGGCAAGCTCTATACAGTCCATTTTGATAAACGCTTTGAACAAGCTGAAGATAATTTCTTTAAATCAGTTCGTATTCCTAAATGGAATGAAAAAGCGATTGATGCTAAAAAAGATGCCTCCCCAGATGCGCTTGCTGAACTGTTCCTGCAGCATGAACGAAGTAAATCTGCAGTTAGTGAACCCGTTGCAATTTAAACACATAATTATCGGACTGGGGGCAGGGCTGGTATTTTTTACCCTTCGTGGAAAACCATTCCAGCTCGGTTCCGAACCTGTCCCGTTCTACCCCGCTTCTCCCAACGTCCCGCAGCTTGTCCGCGGGATCGAGGTATATAGTTCCTAAACTGATTGCTTCGATTATTCCAATCCATAATTAGTGCACTCCAATTCCATTTATCGAGTGTTATTCTTTATTGTAGTCTCAGTGCAATAAAACCGGTTTAGGGATTTCTGAGACAGAATCCACCTTACAACTATTACTGTCACTGTTTACATCTTATCTGGCAAAAATCCTCCAGCTTGCATTTGCCACATGTGACTGTAATGACTTGGTATCTTAATCAGTTCCTCATGCGAACCATCTTCAATAATTCGACCTTTATCAAAGACCAGAATTCGATCCATTTCCGATAAGGTAGAGAGGCGGTGCGCAATCACAATAGTGGTTCTGTTTTGCATTAACAGATGCAAGCCATCCTGAATCAATTTCTCAGTCAATGAATCTAGAGCAGAAGTTGCTTCATCCAGAATTAAAATGGGTGCATTTTTTAGCATCGCTCTAGCAATTGCGATTCGCTGGCGTTGCCCCCCTGATAATTTAATTCCACGTTCACCCACTAACGCATTGTATTTTTCAGGAAGTAAGGAAATAAATTCATGACAATGTGCCTTTTTGGATGCCGCTATGACTTCTGCATTCGTTGCATCAATGCGACCATAACGAATATTTTCCATGAGCGTGCGATGAAATAAAGTCACATCCTGCGGAATCATCGCAATGTTTTCGCGCAATGATTCTTGGGTAACGTCGCGAATATTTGTTCCATCAATCAAAATTTGTCCAGATTCCACATCAAACAAACGAAGAATCAGATTAACAAAAGTACTTTTTCCGGAACCAGATAAGCCAACAAGACCAATTTTCTGGCCGGGCTCAATCACCACGGATTTGTTTTTAAAAAGATGGGCTCCTTCATCATAGTGAAAGCTCACATTTTTAAATTCAATTCTACCTTGAGTTACGGTAAGTGGTTGTGCATCGGATTTATCGGTAATTTCATGTGGCTCTGAAATCAAGGTTAGGGCTTGTCTGCATTTACCCAACTCCTCCGCAAACAACACAAATTGACTGGCGAGATACCATAAATTATAAAAAATGCTGATGGACAAGGAGATAATAAAACTAAAATCACCGATTGAGACTTGATTTTTACTGTACATATCTACCAGGACGTATAAATTAGTGGCAATGAGCACGATAATACTTATGTCCCAATAGGAGCGCATTTTCAAAATAGTCCTTTGCATGGTCTGATCTTTATTTGTGGTATCTTGGGCAGAATTTCGAATTAATTGATTTTCAAAAGCCGATCTGGAGAACAATCGTAAATTGGTGATGTTGCTTATGCTATCAACCATTTTTCCTACTAGTGTTGTTTTGCTGGTGGCAAATAGATTTGACAGATCCTGTACGGGTTTGAAATAAATCATTGCGATTCCCAAAAACACAATCGCCCAGATAAATAATATGAAGGCGAATACAGGATGTACCAGGAGTAGGCTGATGATTGCGATGATGAGCCCGACAACTTGAGCTGCTGCATCATCAATCGTGGTAAAAATTGCTATAGTCCCTGCAGTCATATCAGAGATTTTATTGGACAAACTGCCTGCAAAGTTATTTTGAAAAAAACGATGTGAATGCTGATTCAAATAGGCAAACATGTTATTTATCAAGTCATAACGTATATAGGGAAATAATTTTAATCGGAACCAGTCTGAAAGACGCATATCAATGGCAATCAGGATCCACAGAGTAATATATACGGTTATATAGGGCTTTATCGCACTCAATACAGCGGATTTATCCCCTGAGAATGCGGCAACCTTATCAATGATAAGTTTTAACACATAGGGTGAAAGCGTGTTGTTAATTCCCCAATACACGGCGGTAAATAATAATCCGATAACATACGCAGTGTAGGGCTTAATCAGACTTAGGAAAAATTTACTTAATAAAATGTCTTTTTTATTCATATGGTTACTCTGTTTTAGGTACTATAAGGAATGTAATAAACCATTCTTAATTTCATACCCGCTTGTTACTTGAATCGCGTTTAAAAAATCAGAATCGTGGGAAATAACAATCATTGCGCCCGGATACGCTTTGAGTACCTGGATTACATGGGCCCGTGTTTCTCTGTCCAGGTTATTGGTCATTTCATCCAAAATAAGTAATTTGGGCGTCATTGCGGCAATTTGTGCTAAGGAGAGTCGTGCTTTTTCTCCACCCGATAAAGTAGAAACCAATGCCTCAACCTCTTCATTTTTACGAAATAAAAAATCGTTCAGATGCTTCCTAATTTCGGAATAGGATTTATCCTTCGATAAACAACTTATAACCTCAAAAACTGTTTTATTTGGAGCTAATGTGTTGTAGTGCTGATCTAGGATTCCTATTTCATGGTGATGAGGTACGATCCAAGTTCCTTTTTTTATTACAGACTGATTATCCAAAATGGCTTTAAGTAAACTGGATTTACCTGAGCCATTATCCCCATGAATTGCTATTCGTTCTCGTGCTTTTATTGTGAAACTCAATTGACTTAGAATTGGATTGTTTTCTTCATAACCGACAGTTCCATCACGAACCGTGACTAGAGTCTCATTCGTTTTCATTCCATGAATAGAAAACTTAGGGTAAATGATCTCAGGCACATAAAGCTCAGATAGACGCTGAGTCAACTCGTGTTTTTTGTAATTGATCGCGCTTTTTTTGCGGCCTGAAGTCTCTTGTGCATTTCGTGCTTTACTCTGAGAAACGATGGTAGGCCACTTTCTCTGCTGAATGTGTTTTTCACCTTGAACTCTACTGCTCTTGGCTCGTGCCTCCTCTCTCATCAAATCCATATGTACTTGTTTTTTCTGGCGACTCAAATCTTCAATTTCCTCCTCAATTGCATTACGCTGAATATTAACTTCTCGCAAGTAGTCGTCGTAACAACCTGTAAAAACATGCAAGACGGCATGATCGATATGCCAAATTGTATCTACAGTGGTTTGCAGCAATTCAATATCATGAGTCACTATAATCAAGGTTTTTCTATAATCAGCGAGCATTCTCATCAATGAACGGCGATTGTTGCGATCGAGATGGTTGCTGGGTTCATCGAGCAATAACAGATCCGGATCCGATGCCAGTGCTTGGGTTAATAATTTATGAAAACGTTGACCTCCGCTCAATGAAACAAATTCTTCAATAACTTGTGGAACATATCCTATGTTAAATTCTTTAGGAAAACGGATTTCCCCATCAGTGGGTTCAAGTAATTTCGCAAGCAGCTTTAATAAGGTTGATTTTCCGCAACCATTGCGTCCAATAATCGCAATCCGGTTGCCAAAGGAAATTTGGCCACTAAAGTCCTCAAAACATGTTTTGTGTGGAAAAGAAAGACAAAGATGTTTAATTTGAATTGGCTGATGCATCATGTAACTCACTTAAGTAGTTGAATGGGCAGTTAGTGCGACTGCTTTTCGTCATTGCCCGGCGCTTGGGGCGTACTTAAGAGATAATGTCCATGATGTGTTTAAGCCTCTTGTATGATGTGCTTGTTCGATATTGGGTACAATTGTAACCGATTGCATGATTATCTGTCAATGATTCAGAATCACTCGAGAGTGGGGCGCTTTAGGCGGTTTCTTCCAGGTGAGGAATAAGCTCTTTGCAATGCCTCATGACTCTTTGTTCCTCAGGGGGTAATTGCAAATAATCACCATATTGCTGGATGAGAAATGTTTCAGCGTTTTTGGGAATATTAAGTTCTTTTGTTTCAAAGAGAACGCGTTGTAAAGGATATATTTCATCTTTCTTAATTAAATTTCTTCCAACACAATTATAACCGCGTCCTATATAAGGGCTTGGATTGGTATTTGCTTGTTGAATAATTTTTTGCAAACAAAACTCAAGCAAGTTTTTAGGTAAGATTGAGGCTATAGCTTTATAAAATCCAGGATAGTGTCCTATTTTTACTTTACTGTATTTAGAACTTAACAAACGAGATAGCTTTTTAGCATAAAATTTATATCGTTTGCGTTGTTTTGGATCTACAGGCATGGTGTCGTAGACAAACACGTCAATAAATATACCCTGTATATAGGGTTCATTGCCTTTTTCATGTTTTTCGATAAAGCGGCTGGTGCGGTCTCGGATTTTTAAAGGAGTAGCCATATTAAAATAACCGGGATCGCTATGAATTGTTTGCAGCCACATCCAGTCTGGAATTTCGGTTGGTGCTATACGTAGAAATTGTTCGTAACTGGCGCGCGGCATGGCAATATCTACATCATCATCCCAAGGGATAAAACCTTGATGGCGAACTGCTCCTAAAAGAGTTCCTGCATCAAGCCAGTAGTCCAACCCATGTTTAAGGCAAATAGAATCCACCACTCCAAGCATCGTAAGCATTTTCAATTGAGCTTGGCGTAACCTGCCATCATGAAATGCTGTTTCTGCAGAATAAGGATTTGGATTCTTTGTTAATGTCATAGTGTTTTCTTCCTAAATGACAGCAAAAGCTATATTAGCAAAATAATTCAAATTCATTAACTATAATGAAACAAAAACTTAAATAATTGATTGACTCAAGCAATACCTAGATCACAGGATGAATAATAGAGCTTGTAGGATACTGCGAGTGAATGGTAAGCCAATAAGGGGAAATCATGGTGCAGTTATTTACTGATGTCGGTCCAATGTTGATTCAATATAGAGAAGCAACTTCTAAAGGTCGACATGCCCTAATGCAGGATAAAATTGCTGAGATCAAAAAGCTTCCCGGACAAGTTTCTCATAAGCAGCAAGCAAAGATTCATTATAAAACTTTAGCATATGCTGCGACATTCATTAACTATGTGGACGTGATACAACGTATAGAAAATCAGCAATATTTTGATGTTTTATTAGATTTCTATGGTATGGAAATGGATGCTGAATTAAGCGCTTGGTTTGAGTTTGGTACCACTCCAGGTCAAATGAGATTGAAGCAGCCACTTTGTGAATATACGCCTGAGATTTGGGAGCAATTTCGCAGGGCTCAAAAAGCCCATTTGAAAAAAACCAACAAAACCTCTCTTTTTGATCTGGAACAGCTTGATATTTATCATCCTCCTTCGAATCAACTCTATCCTATACAAATTCAGATGGGAGGTAAACTTCAGAATGAAGCAGTAGATAGAATCAATATTGATGGACATGGACGTATTCGTTTTGCCCAACATTACGGATTTTATATTCTCCCTGGTGGTGGGATGATTGAAATTACCCAGGTTGCCAAAATTGATGATTTAAAGCGCAAAATGTTAGAGGAGCATTTAGAAGAGGAACATGCAAATCTGTATATAAAGGCGGCTAAGTCATACGATCAGATAGATCAAGGGGATTTTAAGAACGCTCTCACGAATGCGTGTTCGAGCAAGCAGGCTCAAATATTGTCATCAGAGGTTCGTGGTTGCTTGCATAAACTAATTTTAATGCAACAAAGTAATGCGGTTTGTTTGAAGAATATAGTTACTGAACTCGACCGTCAAATAGAAATACAGAAGAAGGAGGTTTCTTTAGAGAAACATACTGAATTACGTGTGGAAAATCTCCATAGGCTTAAGTCATTAATTGAATTACGTGCTCTAGTGCAGGTACAAACTTTTAAATTAACTCCTTTATTTGCCGAAGCTTTTGAGTATATAAAGCGAAATACAATTTGTGTTGATATTCAACAATATCTGGATACCCGGGTCCTTGGGGGATCACAACTATCTCACAGCTTCATTATGAGAGGGGAGCCATTAGAAGATTGGTTTGCTAAAAAATTTGATGGAGTTGAAGGGGAATTTGGTGATGATATATCAGGATCTTCAATTGAATATATGAGTTTACTTGAAGCGTTAAGTAAGTTTAGAAAAATCAAATTTTCTCATATTTTGATTGCATTAGCTGCTTATGAAGAATGTCTTGATAATGGATCATTACATATAGAAACTATCTGGAGTGAAGTACAATTTGAACGATCTCGTCAAGTAATACTCGCAGAGGCGATTAAATTTTTGGATATTTAACTTTTCACCTTAAGAATTTGCATCTCCCGCCGCTAGTCTAGAAATGGATTCCCGTCTTCGTGGGTAGGAATTTTTTTCGGCCATACTTTCCCTATTTTATTTTTTAATAAAAAGTAAGCATTGATTTATCAAAAATTAAAAACGAAAATAACACTCCAATTGTTCTCTAGCATTACAGCTTTGAAATGAGTCCTTTATGTCAGACACTTTAAATCGTTATTACCTACAGACTATGGGGATTGATCTCTGGGTGTTACGTAAGCCTAATCGTTCTTGTGAACAGGATTTATCTACATTAGCTCGAGAGGTCGCTGCATGTACTCGGTGTACTTTGCATAAAACTCGTACGCAAACGGTTTTTTTTCGTGGCAGTTCTAAGGCCAAATTAATGATAATTGGCGAAGCGCCAGGGTTTTATGAGGATCAACAAGGTCAACCCTTTGTGGGTAAAGCAGGAGGTTTATTGAATCAAATGCTACACAGCATTGAGATGATTGAAGAAGAGGTTTACATTGCCAATGTTTTGAAATGTAGGCCACCAAACAATAGGGATCCCCAAGCGGATGAAATTGCTCAGTGCAGTTCTTATCTGGCTCGTCAAATTGAGATTGTACAGCCTCATTTAATCTTGGCTCTTGGGCGTTTCGCAGGACAATTTTTGCTCAACAAACCACTTCCTCTAAAACAATTGCGTAATACATTGCACTACTATCATAATATCCCTTTTATAGTAAGTTACCATCCAGCCTATCTTTTACGTAACCCAGCCGATAAGAAAAAAGCATATTTTGATTTAGTCACAGCAAAAAAATTATTAATAGAGAAAAGCTGCTAAAAACCCTTTCGGTTCAAACATTGTATTATTTGATAAGTATTTCTACTTATTGATTCTATTTAAGTGTATTTCTTATAATATAAGTAGATTCAAAAATTAGTGCTTTTAAAAAAGCCTTGAGGAGAGAGAACCATGAATCCATATAAACGTATTTTTATCGTTGGCCTACCCGGAGCCGGTAAAGGTTTATTTGCAAAACGATTGGCTTTAAAATTGGGTTGGGATTTTATCGATGCTGATCTTGGAATAGAGTATCATATTGGGCGTCCCTTAAATAAAATTTTTGGGGCAGAGGGTCAAAAAGATTTTTATCAATGCCAATATGATCTTCTGAGTGTCCTGAAAACTCAAGAGAATATTGTAGTTGCTACTGAAGCGAGTATTGTTTGTAATGAGGCAATTCGTGACTTATTGTCTACAGAGTTTGTCGTATTTTTGCAAGTAAGTACTGCAGTTCAAATAGAGCGGATAGCACGGAATCCTTCACCTTTATTAGCTACGGATCTTAAACATTTTTTTGATATGCTGCACGCCGAGCGCGATCAATTATTTGAAAAGGTAGCACAGCTTTCTATTAATACAGATGATAATGCATTGGAACAACATGTACTAAGTGCATTTGAGCATGTTGATGGAAATCAAGTAAGTGAATCCACACCAGCCAAATTAAATGAAAAAGATCTCGTATTGTTTCATAAAATATCTCATCTTCCCGTGCACTTATCAGAACAACAAGCAATGTGTCTTAAACTACTTGCCCAAGGAAAAAGCTCAAAAGAAATTGCACGTAGTTTGAATATTTCTTATCGAACAGTAGAAGGTACGTTGGCTAAAACAATGGAGGTTTTAGGGTGTTCCTCAAGTAAGGAGCTGATTGTTTTGTATCATGATAAACCTTAAAAAAAGCTCTCAGTTAAACTTCCATTGTAGCCTAGCTAGGGCATAGGATCGGTATTCCTTTAACTTGGAGTCTACTCCATCATAGCCAGGCTATTTTTTGCTTTGAGCCATGTATTGAATTGCCTGAATGAATGCTTCGTCCGAACAGTTTTTCTTGGGGACATCCGCTTCCTTACACAATCCACTATGCGGCATTAACCCTTTACCCAGTTTCATCGTGTACAATAAATAATCCATCGCCGTTTTATATTCAGTAGGATTTTTTTGGACTTCAAGCTCAGCATTTTTAATGCGTATCTCCCAAGCTTCTTTATCAAAAGCGGCAGGAGCTTTTATCCCAGTTGCAAATTGGGGCGCATGACACGTTTTACATGTGGCTTGATAGGTATTTTTTCCCAAATCATCAGCAAGTACTGAAGTACAAATGACACTAAATAAAATCGTTAATAGATTTTTCATTTTTCCCTCAATTTATGGTTTATCTCCTCTTTTAAGCATACTCCAATATTAGAGCAACTCAAGCTGACTTCTCTTTATTTAACGTACGCAGTATATTTAAAAAAATACTATAATTTACAGCAGCACATCGCATAATTTGCCCACAAGGGTTAGTTGGATTGAATCAAAAGGAAACTTGACCATGAAAGGAACAGAGAAAAAGAAGGCTTCATCTCGATCAAACTTAAAAAAACAATTTGTTGTTCCTGAGATGGTTAATCGCTCTCAATACTCAATGTATATGAATGAACTGGATGAATTTTTTTATTACATTAATAAATGGTATCAGGCAAATCTTGGGAAGATTACAATGGGAATGAGTCCTGCAGTAATAGGAACTGCCCATTGTGATTGGCTTTTGCAATTAGCTCAATCCCCAGGCCACTTATTGGCATTAGCTTGTTATCCAGTTACCCATATCGATGAATTTCTTGCTCATCTACTGTGTGATAAACAACCAGGGCAAGGAAAGGATGTTCGTTTTCATAAAGAAAATTGGCAGTTGATGCCATGGCGTTTTTATGCTGAAGCTTTTATCCAGGTTGAAGAATGGTGGCAATATGCCACGCGAAAAGTTCCTGGTCTTTCCAGCCGAGCAGAACGCACGGTTTCTTTTTGTATTCGTCAGTTACTTGATGCGTTATCACCTTCGAATTTTGTCATGACTAACCCTGATCTTTTTTATGAAACAATTAATACCGGGGGTGCCAATTTAATTCAAGGTACAGAACTTGCAATTGAGCATGGGCTGAGGAGATTAGCGGGTATGCCACCTCCAGGTGCAGGAAGGTTCAAACCAGGCAAGAATGTCGCAATCACTCCGGGAAAAATTGTATTTACTACTCATTTAATCGAATTAATTCAATATGAACCTCAAACTGAAACTGTTTTTAAAGAACCTATTCTGATACTCCCTGCATGGATCATGAAATATTATATTTTGGATTTATCACCGGGAAATTCTTTAGTTAAATGGCTTGTTGCACAAGGACATACAGTCTTTATGGTCTCATGGCGCAATCCGAGGGAAGAAGATCGTGATTTAGGTATGGATGATTATTATCGTTTAGGTTCAATGGCAGCAATCGATGCCGTAAGCACTATTATACCTAAGACTAAAATTCATTTGATGGGCTATTGTCTTGGGGGAACGTTAGCAATGATTACTGCCGCCGCAATGGCACGGGATAAAGATAATCGACTTAAAAGCCTGTCACTTCTTGCAGCACAAGGAGATTTTACAAAAGCAGGCGAATTGATGCTCTTTATTACTGAAAGTGAAATTGCATTTCTGAAAAACATGATGTGGGAAAAAGGTTATCTTGATCCCAAACATATGGCTGGTTCTTTTCAAATGTTACGGACTTATGATTTGATCTGGTCAAAAATGATTGATGATTATATGACCGGGAAAAAACGCGGCATGATCGATTTGCTGGCATGGAATGCTGATGCAACGCGTATGCCTTATAAAATGCATACCGAATATCTCGAGAAACTATTCCTGAAAAATGATTTTGCTGAAGGTCATTTTCGTGTTGAGGATGAAGTAGTAGCTCCTAAAAATGTTCGTGTACCTATTTTTGCAGTAAGTACCGATAATGACCACATTGCTCCTTGGGAATCTGTGTATAAGATACATTTGATGATGCACTCGGATATTACATTTGTATTAACAAATGGGGGGCATAATGCAGGAATTGTTAGTGAACCCAATCATCCAGGACGCTTCTATTATATTCATGAAAGCAAGAAAAGCATGCCTTATCTAGGACCAAAAAAATGGGTGACCAAAGCCAAAAAAAGAGAAGGATCCTGGTGGATTTCTTGGCATGACTGGTTAAGGGATAACAGTTCACAACGACGTGTTTCCCCCCCTCATCTTGATCCTGCGCTACCTCCCGCACCTGGATCATATGTGATGCAAAAATGACATAAACTCAATATATTAGCATTTTGAGTTTTTGTATCTTGGTTGCTGTATTGAGATGTGTTAAATTGAACGCCCTAATTTTTTTTGGAGCGTTATGATGAATAAATTCTCAATTACAGCAGTAGCTTGCCTTATGATTTCAGTATCCGTAAATTCATTTGCGAATACTTCTTTCTTAAAGGTTAATTTTAAGAAAACTTATTGTGGTAATGCCGAATTTGTAGGAAATAATGCAAACAAGCGACCTCACCTTCATTGCGGCGAAACGTTCATGGCTTACAAAAAATCAAATGGCGATCACACGAATATTACAGAATACGGAACTTGTGGTCGAACAGATTCCGTTTTTGATGATATTAAAGCCAATAGAAATGCATTCGAAGATTATCCTGGTATCTACAATGCACTGGTAGCATTCCATCAAGAGGGTTGTCCAAATCAATTAGCATCTAAATAGTAGTTACCCCCTGCAGACTGGATCTTAGCGAAACCCAGGAATTTCTATGTATGAATTTCCGGGGTTTCCGCAGTTAAACTAATCAAATAATCTCAGGATATTTTCAGGTGGGCGTCCTATAACTGCTTTATCTTTATAAGTAACTATTGGTCGTTGCATCAATATCGGGTTTGTACGCATTGCTTGTAACACTTGAGCTTCATTGTCCAGGGACAATCCATGCTCTTTAAAAACAGGCTCTTCTGTGCGAACGAAATCCTTCAAGTCGAAGTGCGCTCTTAAACTGCTTAGTTGTTCGAGAGTTAGCGGAGTTTTTAGATATTCAATAACAATAGGCTCATAACCTTTGCTTTGTAGCAGTTCCAACGTTTTTCTTGATTTTGAACATCTAGGGTTATGATAAATTGTAATTTTCTGCATTTTTTTAAATTAGTTTAGGTGTTGATTTAACTATAACATGTTCTTTTGGTTTTATCTTTATTTTAATTTTGCTGGAATTTTTCAGATTTTTGCCTGCTTTGGCAACCATTTATTGACTCAAGAATAAATATTCTTTTTACTTACATTAATGTTCATTTTATTGAGATCTCTATGCACTTTTCCATTATTCCTATTCAGGAAAAACATATTGAAGCGTTTTGGTACGCTGTAGATAGTGTTGCTCGCGAACGTAAATTTTTAGCTTTTTTAGAAGGACCGCCAATTGAATCAACTAAAGAGTTTGTTTTAGAACATATTAAAAATAATTGGCCTCAAGTTGTTGCCATGTGTGGTGAACAATTAGTTGGGTGGTGTGACATTAGCCCGCTTGATCGGCCTGTTTTTGCTCATGTGGGTTGTTTAGGTATTGGGGTGACTGCTCCGTACCGTGGACAGGGAATAGGGGAGGCATTATTAAGTACGGCATTACAGATGGCTAAGTTAAAGGGGCTAACCCGGATTGAACTTACTGTGCGTGAGCATAATCAGACTGCAATTTCATTGTACGAAAAATATGGATTTGTGAAAGAAGGAGTGCATAAAAATGCTGTGCGAATCGATGGAGAATATGAACATCATATTTTTATGGCTTTGCTTTTTGAATAAGCCTAGAGAGTTGGCAATAAACGATAACCATTGCAAACAACATACGAATTGCTTGTCTCTTTCTATTGTTTTTTTATCTCATCATTGAGTTTTTCTTTATTCAAGGGAAGAGGAACTGACTTTGTGTGATCTTTATAAATATTCCATCTTTTAGAAGAGAACTCTTTTGCTGTAGTTTTTAATAGGAGAAAGGCTAAAAATTCGGCGCAAGCAGAGGGTGGAATCAGTGTTTTTTCTTGGTACGCGTCTTGAAATTCAGTAGCCAATGGGAATTGTTCAACAGGACATTCGCGTAAATTTTTTTGCATACCGGTATCCACTTCTCCGGGGATAACATCAGTTGCTATGATCCCAGGGGGTAATTCAGTCTGCAATACCTGCGTCCACATATCAAGTGCAGACTTGGTGATGCAGTAAGCACCTGCACCGGGAACTGCTTTTTCTGCAGCTACGGAAGTGATGTTTAAAATTCGACCGCCTTGTTTGGAAAAGAATGGAAGTACAATTTGAGTGAGTAGTATGGGCGCAATAAGATTTGTTGCAATGCTTTTCTTAATATCCCTAGGTTTTGCTTTATTTAATAAACCAAGGGGAGAAATAATAGCTGCGCTATGAATCAAATAATTGATTTTTAATCCTTTAATTTCATCCTCAATTTTTTTAAAACCCTTATCAGTAGTAATATCTGCGGATATTATTTTAATCTTATTCGGGTTTTTATCCTTTAATTTAAGTAGTTCATCCTTATGTCTTGCGATAGCAATTACGGTGAGGTCTTGAGATACCAACTCTAAAGCTAATGCTCGCCCGATACCACTGCTTGCCCCGGTAATAAGTGCAACCTGTGACATATTGAGTCTCCATTAAACTTTTGAGTTAGTGTGCAGAATATAAAATTAGGATATTTCTTTTTTTAAGAAAAGCAAATTTTCTTTGCTCTCAAATGGGATCTAAAGACGGCGGTGATTCCTAGAAACTTAAGATAATTCAGTAGAACTGAATGTAAGGTAGCACACCAATTTTAAAGTAGGCTACCTGTGGAGATCAATTATGTTGATTTGGATGAAATACTTCTGTCTTATCGGTGGAGTCATCCTCAGATTTGCGTCCAAAAAATCCAATCCTTTTCAGCAATGGATACTTTGACCCATCAGGGCTTCGATTATATTCAGGTGGCTGGACGATTTGTTTGTTATTAGCGGACGTTTTCCAATTCCCAATTGCTTTAAGAACTTTTTCTAATATATCTCTTAAAGAATTTAACCATTCAGGCGCATGTCCCGAATTTTGCTTTTCACGTTCATCGTGAGTGGGTAAAGGAGTGGGCGAGTCCTCTTCATGATATTCGTTTAAAACTAAACCCATTTTAGCCAGATTTTCTAAGAGACTTTCGGCATTAGATGTAAAATCATACAAACTTTGTGCGGGTAGTTCGTCTTTAAGTTTTTTTACTATCTGAGCAGCGATTGGATTTTGTTCTAATTCTTCGATGTAAGCATTAATTTTTTTTAATTGCTCACGAAAAGTATCTATTTTAATATCAAATTGCTGTAAAAGGTGTTCATATTTTTCAAGATAATTAAAATGTTGCTCAAGCAAATCTCTTTGAAGAACGAGAGCTCGAAAAAATGCTTCATAACCCTCACCCTCGGGATTTATTTGTTCTAATGATCGTTGTGTGTACTCTATGCTAGCAAACAAATCAATGATTAATCTTTGCGATTTATTTAAAGGGATAAGTGCCAGAGCAGATTCTACCTGATAGTTTTGAATGAATTCTTTCCAAAGTAAATCATTTTTATTAACCGATTCCAGTATTTGATGCTGATAAGCTTTGTCATCTTTTTCGGAAAGTTCCTGGTGCGAATTTTTCCACCAATAGGTAATGGATGCAGCAATGAGTTCACAATCTGAAGTTTGAAATAAATTCATCATGGTCATTTTATTGGCTTCAATAATTTTATCTAATGAAGCCTGGACTTCTAGGGGATCTCTCAGATTATCACTGAATACGTCCGCAATTTGCTCATGAATAGAATCATTCAATAATTCCACAGCGGTCATTTGTATGTCTACTAAATCCGCTCTGCATTCAAAAAAAGCACTTATTCTAGATAATCGCTCATCATCTAAATCCTGATCCGACGCAACATCTTTTAAAAGTTCTTGCATTTTTAAGGCTAGGAGCTCTCTTTTCTCAGCCAGCACTCGGATCGCGGAGAATTTTAGTGTGCTGGTATAACTTTCATAATAACGACAAAAATCTTTAAGTTCTAAATCAAAAGTACCCGCAACACGTTCCTCTTTAATATCAATTTGCTCCGGATTTTCCATGTTGGGTAAATACATTCTGCCTGTGAATCCCCATGGATTTCGAATGCGTATCATTTTAATTGGAAGCATTGCATCCGTATCTTTAACAGGACGGCGCGTTTCAACAACATCAACAATTGTATAAGCATGCATCGCTCTTAAACCGGGTACTTTCTCATCGTAACTATGAGGGGTTCCGGCTGTTAAGGATTCGTTCCCTGCGAGTTTGTTTTTAATGTCGTTAAAAATTTTGAGTTCTTCAGGTGAATAAATTCCACTGAAAAGTTCTTGATTATCTCTTCGTACATCTTTTTCTACATCTTTATGATAATAAGTAAATAATTCTTTTAAGATATCAACTGCCTGTTTATTCTTCTCATCCTGTGAAAAATGTTTGATGATTTCTTCAAGACGCTGTTGCCCATTACCACATTCCTTGTAAATTTTTTCCCATGCATCTTTATTTTCTAAATAAAAATCGATTAATTTTAAACAGATTTCTTGTGCCTTCTCATCAAAAATATCTTCAAAGACTCTTAATCTTGACGAGAGCATTTCTGAAATAATTTCATCTGTTCCAGATTGGTGTTCCCCTCCGAATTCTTCTATAAGTTTTTTCTGTTGGGTTAATACCTCTAATTGTTCGAGCTCACTAGCAAAAAAATTGCCTATATCCCAAGCAAAATACTTATCATTATTAATATATATTTCTTTTGAATTGCAACCGGTTAATATTTTCAAAGCAAGGGACTCTGAACCTCCTTTCAAAGCTCCGCTCATGGAAGCATTCGTATTTCCAAAGAACTCAGGAACCGAGGCTGCTGCTTTTTCAAGAATATCAACCCATAAAGCAGTATGGTTATTTAAACTACCTTTTTGATCTACAATGTAGGAATTCTCTACGCGAATATAAACGGGTTCTAAAGTTTTAGGATTAAATAAACGAACGGTCGTTGTCCCATCATCATTTTGTCTCAACATACTACGAATGTAGCTTGCTCCATCGGGTTGTCTCAAAATGGCCGCGAGAGACGCCAATAAAAAGCAATCGGGTACTCTGGCTTGTCTCACATCTTCTATGGAGGGAGAGCCTTCGCTAAATAAGGGGGCCTTGGAGGGTTGATATTGTTCGATATATTCTAAATACTGAGAAGGATCATTGAGTTCGATTTCACAGCTATTTTTTTCATCAATAGAAATATTTCTTTGATTTTCAGGTAAATCATCGCGGCTCGAACCCACGGGTACATAAGGAGTTAATCTAAATCGCTGTTTCTGTTCTGGTTTATCTAAATTCAAGGGCTGTATTATTGCTAAGCTGTTTGCTTCTAATGAATGTCCATTAGGTAATTGAATGATCTGTTTTATTTTTCCTCGAACGCCAGGAAAAACTAAAGGAACTGGACTATTGGCTGGAACGACAAGACTTCCTTGAGTTAGAAAATTCAGGGGTAACATATTATCTCTCGCCGGCGGCTATTAGTAATCTGAATTATACTTTATGAACATTAAGAGATCATTAAGGATTTAGAATAGTCATTTCTTTCTAATTGTTCCAGGTTTCCAATATTGAATGAAATAAGCTAAAGTCCGTCTTCAGGATTAATGTTTTAGTCCAAGGCGATATAATTAAATGAGACTCTTTTTGGTTCACTTAAGAAAAGAAAATATTTTTCTATTTTAAGCGTTATTGTACTATAGAGAAAATTTGTTTACTTTTGTACGAACGATGCAAAATAAATACTTGCCAGTATTTAAAAAGGCGCTTGATAATTATATAAAACAATCTAAACGATCTCATTTTTCATTTAATTCAAATGAAAAACCCATTTATAAACCAGATTTTTTTAGTAGTTTTCGGCACAGTCAAAAACTTTATCCTGCTTTAGAACAGCTACAAAAAAAATTAACAGAAGCTAATGACGAAGAAGCCAGAGAAATTATTAAAATTCATTTTAGGGATAAAAATAATAAATGGAATAATTATTCCTTCAATAATTATTTTTTAGATGAAATTTTTAAAATAGAAACCAAGGAAGATTGGGAAAAAGAATGGAGCGTATTTGATAAAAACCCGATAAGCTATTATCAAGGTATTTTATTTAGAGGTTCTGCAGAAGATATTTCTTTTTGTTTTAAATATGGAATTAAAGAAAGCGTTAAATCAGATTTTCTAGAAGATTATGTTCGGGATATGAGCGGTTCTATTGGTGTTTCTACCTCCAAATCCTTTCATGTCGCAAGAAGTTATGCCTTGCCATCCTTAGTCGTTCGCAATGAAGTGACTATAGCAACTAAACCCATATGGGCAGAATCTTATATTTATTTAATCGATTTTAAAGGAAAAACAGCGATTGATCTCGAAAGTACTTTTACATCCAGAGGTGAAACGAGTTGTGCTAAACTCTCTAAAAATAAAGAGGAAGTAAATATCGTTGGCACTATTTCCTCCGAAGAAATTATAGGGGCATTTTATGTAAATCGATCTGGAAAAATAAAATGGCATATTAATCCTAACCGAAAGGAGGCATTGCCTTATTCCCTATTTGAATCCTTACTCCCAAAAGAATTTTATACTGAATTAATTAAAGAAGGTAAAATAGCCCTCTCTAATTTAGAAGTTCCTCCGAACGATAATTGTTCGAGTTCCCCTACATTGTGTTTAGGGACGTAAACGCGTTGACTTCAAATATAAATGCTTTAGGACAGTAAAATTCGATGAATAGGTTTTGAGTCCCCTTATTATTTTTATAGGATACTTAAAAAATATAACTGCAAACCATTAAAAAGCGAAGAGGAAGGAGGCTAGTATTTTTGCGAATATGATTATCCATGAGCAATAATAATTTCATTTAAAAGTTGAAATGTCGCCCTCGCTATGGCTTTTTCTACATTATAAGAAAGTGTTTCATCTAAAGTCAGTGTCTCAATTTCGATTCCATAAAATAAAAGATTGGCCGGTAATTCATCCAGTGCGCTGGCTAATTGCAGGGCTTGTAGAATACCGATGTCATGAGTTGAGAATCGATGTCCTGTATCAAGAAGGGCGTCTTTTTGAAACCGGTGTACAGTCCCCACTTCACTGCCCGATTTGACTGCATCAATAATAAAAACAGTGTTATATCCTCGTATTAATTCAATGAGACCAACACCGGGACGATCATGACTTTCAATGAGCACGTGGGGAGCTATGTGGGTATACATTGCAAGTTCTTTTTTAAGTTCTGAGGCTACGTTCCAACCGGCTTTATCATCACCAAAAGGTGAACCAATGCCTAATACTTTAATGGAATTCATTCTCGATTCACTTTAATTGTTAAAAAATGAGTGGAACAGGAAATACACGGATCATAATTACGAATAATCATTTCACTGTAAGCTCGCAATGCTTCCTCATCTTGATTAAGTCCATATTGTTCCAAAGAAATACGTAAATCTTGCTCAATACGTGCCTGATTTTGGCTGGTTGGCGGCACAATACGAGCAGCTTTGACTTGTCCTTGCTCATCTAATTGAAGGTGTTGCCACAGAGTTCCTCTGGGCGCCTCAGTGCAACCAAATCCTGTCCCTGCACGGGGTGTGATCTCAGTATGGGCTTGCTTAGGAATTTCATACTGTTCCATGATACGTATGGATTCCAAAATGCAGAAATAGATTTCAATCGCGCGGGCCATCATGCTGTGGTACATATTATGGGAAGGAAAATTTATTTTTAAATCCTGAAGCAGAAGATGAATAGGGGGCGGAAGATGGCCAAAACAATTATTGACGCGTGCAAGAGGCCCAACAAGATAAGGTTTATTTTGTAATAAACAATGCAATGCAGTGGAATAGGGAACTTGATGTTCTTTGAAATAAACATCAAATTCATCAATGCTGATATTTAATCCATGATCAGAGACCAATCGCCCCTCATTAAATGGATATTCTGTAGGATGATAAAGCGAGACACAAGTAAAGTCATGAGAGTTATCTGGAAATGACAGCTTTGCAAGCCAGCGAATCAATATTTCGCAATCTTCGACTCGTGCTTTTGCTTTTTCTAAAAGGGTATTGATTGCCACATGATTAGGCGCTTTATAAAACCCACCTACACAGGCACCAACCGGATGCACCGAACGGCCTCCAAATAATTTGATTAAGTCGTTGCCAAACGATTGTAAACGGATGCCGCGTCGTACTTCTTCAGGATAAGTTTTTGCCATTTCAGGTGCTGATTGAAACCCTAAAAAATCAGGTAAGGCCAAAAAATGAATATGCATGCTATGGCTTTCCAGCCATTCACCACAATAAAAGAGACGACGCATTTCACGTACCCAAGGAGAGGGTTGTAGGGCAAAACAATGCTCAATTGCCTGAGTTGCGCTCATTTGATACGCAACTGGACATATCCCGCAGATTCGAGCCACAAGATCCAGAACCTCAGTATAACTTCTACCTTCGAGAAATTTTTCGAATAATCTGGGCGGTTCGTAAATTTTTAGTTGGAGTTTGGTGATTGCATTATTTTGAATGTGGAGCTCAAGTGCTCCTTCGCCCTCTACTCGCGCCAAGATGGGAACATTGATTGAAATTGTATTACTCATTGCTTATTTTAATACCTTTAAAATAGGTACCTGCTTTATTAAAAGCCGGTGCTTGATTATTAATATGCAGAAATTTTTGTGCAATGGCTTCTCGAGTCATACCTAACTGTTCGAACCAGTTGCCCAAGGATTGAGGATTGGGATTTTCCTTAGGACCATAACATGCATAACATCCACGTCCTACGGTTGGGCATAGTGAACCACATCCCAATTTGGTTACCGGGCCCATACAGGGTTGTTTTTGAGTGACCAAAACACAAACATTACCTTTACGTTTACACTCCATGCATTCAGAGTCATTTTTGATATGTGGCGTCGCATTGGATAATAAAAAACGAATCGCTTCTAATACTTGATTGCTATTTACAGGACAACCCCATAACTCCCAATCCACTTTGACATGTGAAGCTATTGGAGTTGAGGTGCTCAAGCTTTGTATATAATCTGGAGAAGCATAAATACTGCTGACCCATTCTTTTGTATTGGCGAAATGACGTAAGGCTTGTACACCACCGGCGGTAGCACAGGCACCAATCGTTATAATAAATTTGCTTTTCTCGCGAATTTTTTTGATGCGGTGCTCTTCGTCTGGCGTAGAAATGCTGCCTTCAACAAACGCAATATCGACTTGTGCATCTACCTCGACTGCTCCGGCCTCCGAAAAATGCACCATGTCCACTAAATCAGATAATGTAAGTAAGTCCTCTCCTGCATTTAAAAAGGCTAATTGACATCCATCACATGACGTGAATTTATGTACCGCTACACGTGGCTTCATGGTTGTTAAAATCCCCGTTCATTAAACAATTCTTTGATTTCTGAATAAGCAAATACAGGGCCATCCTTACAAATAAAAAATCCTCCGTATTGGCAGTGTCCACATTGTGCTATACCGCACTCCATATTTCGTTCCATACTCAAATAAATATCGTGTTCCGAAATACTACGTTTATGAAGTGCCTTAACCGCGGTATTCATCATCATTTCTGGGCCACACATCATGACGATTGTGTTTTCAGGATTCAGATTGAGCTTATCAATCATATCGGTAACATAACCTACAGCCCACGGCCATTTAGGTCCGGCTTGATCTGCGGCAATATGAATTATAGTATTGGGGGATTTTTGCCAAATTGCATATTGTTTCCTGAAAATAAAATCTTCACTGTGTTTCACGCCTTGTAAGATACTCAAATGACCATACTGTTCCCTACGTGCTAAAATATATTGGATAATTGAAACCGAAGGGGCGCAACCTAGACCGCCCGTGAGCACTACTACATCTTTGCCTTTTGTCTGTTCAAGTGGCCATCCGCGTCCATAAGGACCTCGTACTCCAATTCGATCTCCTGGCTGGAGCTTTTGTAATGCTTTAGTTACTCGACCTATGGCCCGGATAGTGTGGGTTAATATATCTTTTCTTTCTGGATCAGAAACAATCGAAATTGCGACTTCACCCACTCCATACAGATAAAGCATATTAAATTGTCCTGGGGCAAAGAAAAACTGTTCCTGTCGTTCCGAATCAAGAAAATATAAATGTAGGGTAAAAATGGTAGAGGATTCTTCGATTTTCTCCACAATAATTGCTTCAAGTGGTACATAGGGATCGAATTTTGGGTTAATCACTTTCTTTAATCCTTATGTTGGATTCACCAGAAATAGCTGCTAATTCTTCGGTAATATCGATACCCACTGGACACCAAGTAACGCATCGTCCACATCCTACGCAACCACTGGTATCAAACTGATCAAACCAACTGCCGACCTTATGAGTCAACCATTGTCTATATCGTTTTCGAGTATCCTCACGAAGTACTGTTCCACTCAAATAACTATGACCTGCGCTAAAGCAAGAATCCCATTCGCGCTGATGCTCGCTACAGCTGCCATCTAAACTGGGTTTTTCTACTTCACTATGGCAAAAACATGTTGGACACACGGAGGTGCAGTTACCGCAGGATAAACATTTTTGTGCCACTTCTTCCCATCTTGGGTGATTTAAATTGGCAAATAATAAATCGCGTAAACCTTGTTTATTATCCAAAGGAATTCTTTTAGTTTGCATATCTGCAGTGTGTTTTATAATTTTACTGACTTTGGTGCATTGATTCGATTTTGCTTTAGACAAGTTCAAGCGTTCAATAATCTCTTGACCACGTTCACTGCCGAAATTGACTACAAAACCATCATCAACTTCAGTCATAAGGATATCAAAGGAGTTCTTGACTTCGGGGCCGGTGCCTGCTGAAACACAAAAACAGTTGTTGGAGGAATAAGAACAGTTCACTGCTACAATAAATAAATCTTCACGTCGTTTTTTATAACGTGGATCGGGATGGCCCCCCTCAATAAATACTTTGTCTTGAATCTTCATTGCTGCTAAATCGCAAGCGCGTGCACCGATCATTGCCAGTGGTTGCTCCTCTGCTTGCTGGGGTTGGAACGATAGTTTCCCTTCACTGTTTCGCTCTACTTTCCATACCGTTTCCTGAGGTTTAAATAAAAGAGGTTTGATTGCTTGTGGTCCATTTGCAAATGCAAATGCTTTATGTTCTGAAATTTTTTCTAGTTGATAGCCTCCAGGGGTTTGCTGATCTCGGATCCCCCAAGGTAATTGATCTACATTTTTGAGCACATCATAAACAATAGCGCCATCACGTACTTGAGGACCAACACAGCAATATCCTGCGTCCTGCAAGGCGGACAATAAACTCTGCAATTTTAAATAAGGCATGAAATAGCTTATTTTTATAGACATAAAACTCCTTATAGCTCGAACGCAACGTGATTGGTTCAAGGTTTTTCCAGGCGTTGAGCATGGATTCCCGCCTAGACATAATATTGTTTTGCTTCCTTTAGTATTCCCAATTAAACTGGCTTAATTCAACAAATCCGCGGTAATTGTTCTCCTACTAACCAATCGACAATTCGTATACCTCCAAATTTTGTTTTTAGTTGTACAAAATTCCGTGGGTCTTCAATCACTTCCCCAATAATTTCCGCATGCCTTCCCAGAGGATGTGCTTTCATTGCGGCTAATAAAGTATTCGCATCGTTAGAATCACAAATGGCTACCAGTTTTCCTTCATTGGCAACATATAACGCATCAAGTCCTAACAGCTCGCAGGCACTGGCAACTTCGGTACGTATTGGTATCCTACTTTCATCAATAATAAAACCCACATTCGATTGCGAAGCAAATTCATTTAATGTAGTTGCGAGACCGCCACGCGTAGGGTCGCGTAAACAGTGAATATCAGGTACTGCAGTTATCATATGAGCGACTAAATCATTTAGTGCAGCGGTATCGGACTGGAGTGTAGTTTGAAATTGCAAATTATTCCGATGGGCCATAATGGCAACCCCATGATCGCCAATATGCCCGTTGACTAGGATACAATCACCCGGTTTGGCTCGGTTACCTGAGATCTGGATGCCTTCAGGGACTACTCCAATTCCAGTTGTAGTAATGAACACTCCATCCCCTTTGCCGCGTTCAACTACTTTGGTATCCCCAGTAATAATAGCGACACGAGCTTGTTTAGCGGCAGCCGCCATCGATTTAACAATCTTTTGCAAATCACTCAGTGGAAATCCTTCTTCTAAAATGAAACTGGCAGACAGGTATAATGGTTTTGCACCCGACATTACAATGTCATTCACCGTTCCATGAACCGATAAGGAACCTATATCACCTCCCGGAAAAAACAATGGTGATATCACATGAGCATCTGTGGTCATAACCATTCTTCCAGCTGATATGGAAAAACAAGCCTGATCGTTTTTTTCAGCAAGCCAGGGGTTATCAAAAGCAGCTAAAAACATTTGTTCGATTAATTGGCTCATGGCGCGTCCACCACTGCCATGGGTTAAATTAATAATCCCTTCTTTAAAATTGAGTTTTGGTGCTTTTATTTTTTTGGATAATACTGTTTCAGTCATCATGCATTCACCCGCCCATAAGCATATACCGCAGCACATGCGCCTTCAGAGGACACCATACAGGAGCCTAGAGGATTTTCTGGAACACATGCTTTGGCAAATAATTTACATTCTAGTGGTTTTTTTACGCCTCGAAGAACCTCCCCGCAAATGCATTGTTTGTGTTCATGGGAGATAAAATCTGGAATATTGAATCGCTGTTCTGCATCGAACTCCGCATACTCTGCCCTAATTTTTAAAGCACTGTGAGGAATAAATCCCAAGCCTCTCCATTCAAATTGATCGCGTAATTCGAATACTTCAGCCATAATGTGTTGCGATAGCAGATTACCTAAGCGATTTACCGCCCGAGTATATTGAATTTCTACCTCACATCGTTGTTCATTAGTCTGATGAACTAACATTAAAATAGAATGGAGCACATCCAAAGGTTCGAAGCCGGAAATCACTATGGGTTTGCTGTATTTTTTGCATACCGCTTCATAGGGTTGACTACCAATGACAATACTGACATGAGCAGGGCCCACAAACCCATCGAGTTTGACTTCGTTGGCTTGCAGTAGGTGATCCATAGGCACTGGTGTTAAAACGTGGTTACAAAAAACACTAAAATTGCTGAGCTTTAGTTGATGCGCTTGGCGGATAACTAGTGCGGTTGGAGGCGTGGTGGTTTCAAAACCAATAGCAAAAAATACAATTTCTTGTTGTGGATTTTCTTGAGCGATTCTTAACGCATCGCTTGCTGAATAAATCATCCGTACATCAGCACCGAGTGCTTTGGCGTGCAGTAAATTTTTTTGTCCTGTGCCTGGAACCCGCAACATATCAGCATAGCTGCAAAGAATCACATTCGGTAATGCGGCCAAAGCCATTGCTTTATCGGTCGTAGCCATCGGCAATACACAAACAGGGCAGCCAGGGCCATGGATCATTTCTACATTATTCGGTAGTAAGCTTGGAATTCCGTAACGATGAATAGCGTGAGTATGACCACCACAAAATTCCATGTACTGATAGTGTCGATCCGGATCCACTTGTGTAGCAATTTGACGGGCGAGCGTTTTTGCAAAATCACCATCGCGGAAGTCTTCAATGTATTTCATGCCGATTCATCCTGAGTCATTTGAGCAAATAGATCTAGGGTTTTCTGTGCCTCGAGTTCATCCAGTCGTGTTAACGCATACCCAACATGAATAATCACATAGTCCCCCAATGCGACTTTATCTACTAATTCAGTTGAGATTTCTTTGGTGATACCCCCTACATTTACTATTGCTTTGGCATCATCAAGAATTTGTATAATTTGGGCGGGTAACGCCAAACACATAAATTATCCTTTGTTCTTTTTATATTTTGGATATGGGCTTTAGCGCTGCGCCCTTGCTCTATTAAGATTATTTGCCGGCAATCCAGGCTTGTCCGAGAGAAATTCCCCCATCATTGGGTGGAAGAGCACGCGCTAAAAAAGAGGTAATGCCGAATTCATTTAGAGCTGTAGTTAATCCTTCGGTTAATATTTGATTTAAAAAACAACCTCCGCTTAATACTACCATATCAATTTTTCTTTCTCGACAAACTTTGTTTAACCATTCTGCAAGACCCGCAATAAGTGTTCCATGAAAAAGATTGGCCCCAGTTATCGGATCAGGGCAATCCGCTAGCGATTCCAGAGTAGGCATCATATCAAAGAAATTTTCTTTTATTTGCCATCCATGGGGTAGGATTTGTACCTGGGTTACAAGACTTTCTAAGCGCATCGCTGCATGTCCTTCGTACTGCGAGATTAATTGAATCCCTAATAATGCACTTGCTGCATCAAACAAACGGCCACAACTGCTTGTGGCCGGGCAATTTATTTTTTTATCCAACATCTGATGAATCAAGTGTGCTTCTGGAAACTTAAAGAATCGCTCCGTAATTTTATCGGCGTGTCCTAGATGGTGTAATACGCTTGCGGCCATTCTCCAAGGCTCGCGCGCTGCACTTTCTCCACCCGGTTGCAACAGAGGTACAAAAGATCCAACCCGAGTAAACGTTGTATTATCCCATAAAAAGAGTTCGCCACCCCAGGCCTCTCCGTGGCTACCATAGCCATATCCATCAAGGGCTAAGCCTAAGACTGATTGGGTAATGCCGTGTTCTGCGATTACAGAGGCTAAATGAGCATGATGATGTTGTATTGCATATGCAGGAACTCCAAATTGCTTGGCAAAGTGTGTCGTGTAAAAATCAGGATGTAAATCATGAGCAACTCGTTCTGGGTTTACATCAAGAAAACGTAACCAATGGTTTAATGATTCATGGAAGAATTCAATGGTGGCCCTGTTATTCAAACTCCCAATATGTTGAGAAACAAAGGCTTCATTCCCTCGAGTAATGCAGAAGGTGTTTTTTAAATGTCCGCCTACGGCCAAGGTTGGTGGGATTTCATAGGGTAATTGGATTGGGGTAGGTGCCAAACCGCGAGAGCGACGGATGGCTACAGGACTACGATTAATTATCCGCAGTACAGAATCATCTGCTCGAGTTACAATATGGCGGTCATAGGAACTAATTTTATCTGCGACATCTTTGAGTTCATGGCGGGCAATCTGGTCGTCGAAAATAATTGGTTCACCGCCTAGGTTTGCGCTAGTAACCACTAATGCGGTGTCGTGAAATTCATTCAGCCAGGCATAGCCGTTTTTATTTCCGATGAGCGCATTAAAGAGTAAATAATGTAATGGAGTGTATGGAAGCATGACTCCCAAACTGTCTAAATCAGGAGCAATTTTGGGATTGAACTCCTGCAATTCTTCATTTTTTTTGAGTAACACAATTGGGCGAGTAATGCATTCTAATAAATCTTGTTCTTCTTTATTGATTTTGACAAAACGTTTGGCGCTGATACTGTTCAAAACCATAATCGCAAAGGGCTTTGCGTCGCGATTTTTTCTTGAGCGTAGCTTGATTACCGCCCCTTCATTACGTGCATCACACACGAATTGGTAACCTCCTAAACTTTTTAAAGCGATGATCTCACCCTGTAAAATACTCTTGGCTATTTCTTCCACCGAATGTGAAAGTTGAGGGCCGCAATGGATACAGGCTGTCGGTTGAGCATGATAACGTCTGTCTTCAGGATTGTTATAATCTGCTTGGCAATCCAAACATAAAGGGAACAAATCCATGGAGGTTTGATTGCGATCATAAGGGAGATTGCGAGTAATAGTAAATCGAGGACCACAATGCGTACAATTTAAAAAAGGATAACGAAAATAGCGGTTTTGAGGATCAAAGAGTTCATGTAAGCATTCCGAGCAGATCGAAACATCAGGGGTAATAATGGTATTTACTCTACCTTTTTGGCTTTCAATAATTTTAAAAAGTGTTTCGTTGGTCTGTAAGAGAATGGCTTTCTGTTGAATATCATTTACTTTGGCAAGCGGGGGGAGGTTCTCTTGTAAATGAGCGATAAAATCACCGGCCAAAATTCCTTGTACTTCGATTAGCACACCGTCTGCATTATTTTGGATCCATCCAGTGAGATCAAGGTGTTTAGCGATTCGATAAACACAAGGTCTAAAACCAACACCCTGAACTTGTCCTTGAATGATTATCCTTAATCGTTCGATTTGTTTAGACACGGTTATTCATATGCTTTTGTTTTAACCATTCATACCAACCATTTAAACCCTCACCATTGCTCGCTGAAAGGGTCAGAGTTTCAATATCGGGCTTAATTTGACGCGCATATTTAATGCATAGTTCCAGATTAAAATTTACGTAAGGAAGCAGATCCATTTTGGTGATGATCATGAGATCAGCACAACGAAACATATCAGGATATTTCAGTGGTTTATTATCCCCTTCTGTTACGGAGAGAATAACCACTTTGAATTGTTCACCTAAATCAAATAATGCAGGGCATACCAGATTCCCTATATTTTCAATAAATAAGAGCGAATTCTCTTGCAGGGTAAGATCTTCTAATGCATGACCCACCATATGTGCATCTAAATGGCATATTTTTCCGGTATTTATTTGTAGGGCATTCCCACCACTTGCTTGAATGAGCTCCGCATCGTATTGGGTTTGCTGATCACCGACTACCACTGTAATATCTAATTCTTGTTTTAAATCCAAGATCGTTTTTGCCAAGAGGGTAGTTTTTCCTGATCCAGGACTGGACATAATATTTAATGCTAAAATATTTTTTGTTGCTAAAAAACCTTTATTATGGCGGGCAAATTGTTGGTTCTTAGCTAAAATATCTTGTTCCACATGAATTAAATGTTCATCGTGAGCAGTGTGTGCGTGTTTATGCCCATGACCATCATGATGTTCCATTTCGTTATGTTCCTCAGAACAACCGCAGATTCCACACATTATTCAATCACCATTGATTTGATCCGTAATTCTTCACCGTGAATAACCTTTAATGCATGACTTCCACAAGCCGGACATGCATCGAAATAATTTTGCAAAGGACTTTGTTTCTCACATGATTCGCAGAGTGCTTCTCCCGGGATATCAAGAATGGAAACTTCTGCATCCTCAGCTACGGTTCCTTTAGCAATTACCCTAAAACCAAAAATTAGGGCATTCTTCTCTACAGCAATAAGTTGCCCCATTTCTAAAACTATTTTTTTTATTCGAGCACATTGTGTTGTATTCGCTTGCTGCTTAATTATTTCGAGAATACTTTTACACAGCCACAATTCATGCATTATATGACCTAAATTTCTAATTATACATTTGGATAAAATTAATCATACCAATAATCAAACTAAATGAGGCAATTAAAAGGCCTGCCATCCGAGACAATAAAAGCGATACTGAGTCAGCACGTTGGATCAATGTTGAAATAAATACTCCATTTAATCCGTCAGAAACCATCATCCCTAACATAAAAATGACCCCCAGTAATCCTGAAAATATCCATCCATTCATGGCGCGGGCAGAAATAGAAAATAAAACAACTTGGCTGACGGTATCAAAGGACAGGGCAAAGAGTGCTCCAAGTAAAAGGATAAAAAAAGGATTAGAGTTCTTTCGAATTAATTTTTTTGATAAAAAATTTTTCAAACTGGTTGGTAGAGCAGGAGTGGAGGGGCTACGGAACACATTCCAAAGATTTAAAAATCCAAAAATCAATAGAAAAGTAATCGATATACTGTTTCCGACTCCGTCTAGCCATTGGGGAACCATTATAGGTTTCACCCCATTGCCAATAATTAAGCTGATTAAAATAACAACAAATCCATGCCCAAGAGAAAATAAAAATCCTACACACTTCGCTAGAGTTTTTTGAGTACTGACAATCCTTGTAACTGAATCAATCGTTGCTAGATGATCCAAATCAAAACCGTGGCGAAGACCTAATAGAAATGCCATCGCGATTAAAAGTAATCCAGAATTTTGCATAGTTTACTCGAATAACTTGGAGGCAGAATTGTCATTCCTGCGTAGACGGGAACCTATTCTAGCGATGAGTAGAGCCACTTTAAGAAGAGATTCCCGTCTTGCGGGAATGACAGGAATCCTCTTATCTTAATGGCAACGCCTTTGCATTGCGTCCAGGCTATAATTAATTACAATTATTATTCTTGACGCAGTTTACCAGACTGGTTGCAAAGTGATAATTGTTATTTTGATCATGAATCACTTCCCAGTCAAAAACACCACCAAATCCTGGATAAGTCCGTGGTGGGATATAGGTACCACAACTTGATGAACTCGCAACTCCAGTGCGTAAACATTGTATGGCGCGTTTAATTGTACTAATAACTGCTGCGGGTGAACCATCACTTTGTCCTGATGCATTGGGTGCAGGATAACCAAGGACCACTTGAGATGGAGTCAGATAACTGATGTAAGGTTGGAATCCAGTTTGTTGCCCTGAACTAGTCACTGCAGGCCAATTTTCTAATAAATCCGTTGCCATAGCAACCGAAGCATTAGGAGTACTGGTATTGTTTGGATCATAACAAATTAAGTCAATGCCAAAAGTACAACCTGCGTTATACATTTGAATACCAACCCATTCTAAAGATTGATGAGTTTGCATCACCAAAGATGCATAGTTTCCCCATGTAGCGTCAAACCCCGAAGTGGCGGCAACATTAGCAGTTTGCGGCGCTAAGGTAAGAAGCAGATTGGGGTGATTGGTATGCATTGTATTAATAATATTCGCTAAAACCGCTATATCACCTGTTGGATTGGTAAATGTTCCACCTGCATTTAATCCACTTTCTATATCAATATCAAATCCATCAAAATGATATTGGGTTACAAGATTTTCCAATGAACTAATGAAGGTTTGCTGAAATGCTGCGGGTGAAGAGGCTGCGGCTAATACCTGATGAAAATTCACTGTGGTATTAGGGATGCCTGACGATGCACCACCTAGAGAGAGCAATACTTTAATGCCAGCATCATGCAAGGATTGTATGTAACTTGCGGATACAGTATCGAAGGCCGAAGTAATTTGTCCGGGAGAGGTCGTGCTAAAAACTCCAAAAGCAACCAGAATATGGGTATAACCCGCATTAGCTAAAGCAGTAGCAGGGGGTGGCGTTACCCAGCCTGGTAAGTAGCCTATAATTCTGCCGCCAGCAGTTGTGCTCTGGGTATAAGTTATCGTTTCTGTCGCAGAAGACGATGCGGTTAAAGGTTGTGGAGAATAACTTATTGTATAACCATTAACTGCTGTTGCACTTACTGTATAAACGACTCCATCAGCTAAGTTTACATTACTTGTTCCTGAGCCATTGACCAAAGGAATTGCTTCATTAACTGGTGCACCATTACCACTAGGGGTAAAGGTTACATTAATAGAGGAAACCGACGATGGTGCTCCTGTAATTGTAATGGGAACACTGGCTTGGGCAACCTGAACACAGTTATAAGTGAGTTGCACTGAGGGGGCGGAAACTGCTGCTGTAGCCGAGGTCGGTGTAAATATTGGAGAACAATTATATCCGTTATAGGCTATTGAAGGAGTAGAGAAAGTATAATTCACTCCATTGGCTAACTGACTAATTACGTTCGTGGTACTCCAATGTACTTGCGCATTGATGGCGCTCTGATTATCCATCCGAGTTAAAGTTACAGTAGGTATACCCGTATAACCTGATAACTGAGAGGGCAATGCAGGTAGTGTGATATTGATGTTTCCTGTTGTTGGTGCTGCTGTATAGCTAAGAGTAGAGGAAACCGTGGTATCCGCTGTAACGGTTAAGTTTGCAGGATTTGCGACTCCTTGATACATGACTCCATTGCTATCCGTAACCGCAGTTGGTGATACAGTATAAGTTCCGGCAGCTAGACCCGAAATGAGTTGTTGTCCAGACCAGGGAACTTGTACTGTACTTATATTTTGTCCATTTAAAGTTAAATTCACTAATGCATAGTTTTGCGATACATTCGCAGGTTTTGCAGTTGCATTGATTAAATTAATATTTCCTGTGGATACTGGAGAATTTAAATATACAAGAACACTATTGGCTATGTAGTCTGCAGTAGGCGCTCCATAGATTATTGTAAAAAAACTTCCTTTAGGGAGCTTACTATTGGCTCCTGGATAGGTGGGAAATTGTAATGAGAGCGAAGATAAATACGTACCATTACTTTGGGACTGTGAGGTAATTTGTAATGTATTGACTGGATATGATAAAGGCGAAAAATTTCCCCAAAAAGAAGTATTTAAATTACTGTTATTAGAGAATGTTATTGTAGAATTTTGAAAATCTACAGCCTCATTGCAATTGTTAGTTAATTTCAATGAAATTGTTTGCCAGCTTTTTGTACCCGTTGAGCTCAAGCTTCCTGTAATACAAGAAGTGGGTTGAGGAGCAACAATTGGCGTTTTAGCCAATCCATCATTTAAGACAAACAAAAAACTAACTAAGAGCCCTATTTTTTTCATAAATTCCCTTAATTTTCATTAAATTAGTTATTAATCGGAGATCAACAATAATGACCTTTAAAGTTAAATGCAAGAGTTCTTAGTAACAAAAAAGCACGGTTTAAACCGTGCTTTGAAAGGAAAGGAATGTCAAAAAAAGGCTTAAATAGAAGGATTTTTATCCTTTCTTTGTGACCATTGCTCATCTGCTATTGCTTTCAGTTGCAAACTAAATGCTACCCAGATAAGCGAAGATTTGACTATCCAGAAACTCGGGCCTGGTCAAGAAGGCTACTTCAATTGAATCTAGTGCAGGTCGTTATAATCCATAGCCAAAACGTGTGAGTCCTTTCTATAATGTTCCGAAAACTGTTTCAATTCAGGTAACCTTTTTTCACACCAACGGATCGCCGTAATTACAGGTAGAGAATCCTTATTATTTTTCAGGGTCCATTGGGCATGTTCTAATAACAAACTGGATGCGAAAGTTTGTGCTAATGCAAACGAAAGTTGTCTTGCTCCAGCCTGTTGTTCTTCATCACTCATCTGAGACATGGATTGGACATGGTTTTTCAGTTTTTGGACGTCGTGCTGTGTTTTTATCTGAGGTTGAATAAGTTCTTTATTTTTAATTTGGCTCAATCGGTTTTGGATGTCCTCAAGAAAAAATATCGCTGCATTCTCTTTATGAATGGCACGCAATGCATCAAGACTTAAAATATTAGTCGTTCCTTCCCATATGGAGAGTACTTGTGCGTTTCTTAATAATTGTGGAAGTCCTGTATCTTCAATATAACCAGCTCCTCCAAAAGCCTCTAAAGTCTCGCTAACTACACTAATTGCTTTTTTTGCCGTATAAAGTTTTATCAGGGGAGTTAACAATCTCAGAACGGCTCGTTCCATTTCTGTGGCTTCATTTAATTCATCTTTTCCTAACAGTTCAATGGCATGAAAAACCAAATGGAAGGCGCCAGTAAATTCGACGTGCATGTCTGCTAACGTTTCCAGATGGAGTGCATGTTTTGATAAGGTATGACCAAACGCAACACGTTTTGTGGCATAATCACGAGCCAGTGCGAGGCCTCGTCGCATGTAACCCACAGCGCAACAAGCATTGTAAATGCGTGTAATATTAAACAATGATGAAATTTTTTTAACTCCATCTCCCGCGGGTCCCACTAATAATGCAGGAGTATCCTTTAGAGTCAATTCTGCAGTGGGTAAAGCACGGGTACCTAATTTATCTTTTAAGCGATTTATATGTATGCCATTCAATTTACCCATCTGATTTCGAAGTTCAAGATAAAATAGGCTTAACCCTTTACTGCCCTCAGGGGCGCCTTCGATACGCGCAAGAGTCATTGCAATCTGTGATGTGGTCGCAGAAGTAAACCATTTAACACCACTGAGTCGATAATGAGAACCACCTGGTCTTGCAATCGTAGATGTGCCACTCACATCAGAACCCCCGGTGCGTTCGGTCATCCATTGTCCAGAAGTCCAAAAATAAGCTGGATCAGAAGAGATTAAGTGGGGGAGGGCGTGCTTTTTCAATGATTCATCTGCATAAAGTTCCAATGCTCGAGCAGCCCCATCCGTCATCGCGAGGGGGCAAGTATAGATTGCTGATGAAGGATGAAATAAATACAATTTGGCAAACTGATGGATACGTGATAATGCACCATGACGACGTTCATATCCTATGGCAATTAATTGTTCTTCTGCAGAGATTTTATCGAGTTCTTTCCATGCTTGAGATACTTCAATATGGTCAATGCGTTTACCCCATGGGTCATAGGGAACATGCTTGGGTGGAAATGCTTCTGCTTCTTGACCTAATTTATAAATATCCTCAATGACTCGTTGACCTAGTCGGTACAATTCAGGTTGGATTTCCGTCAACATGGAAGTAGGAAGTTTCCATTCTAGATAAGTTTTTAAAACTCGATCTGCATCATATTGATTGCCTAAGCGAGGCGGAGTTTGAAAAAAATCATTCATGGATCTATTCCTTTAGATTTTTAAATTCTTCTATCTTAACCGGCTTAAATATAAGGGGCAATCCAAAAACTTTATGACTTCCTTTTCTACGGTCCGCAATGCCCCTAAACTGGATATTTAAAAATTAGGTAAATTTGGTAAGAAAAAAAAATAGATTTGAACTTTCCTTACAAATCTGACAAGGTAACTGCTGGATTTTAGAATGTAGTGCAATGAAATGAAGAAAGGAGTCTAAGGTGAGTTATTCACGTTTAAATAAGAAATTTGCAACTGCTGCTTTAATTTCTCAATTTTTTGTTGGAGCTTCAGCATCGGCTGCGGGTTTGCAAATCAATGAGACGAGTCCAAGCTTGCAAGGTTCTGCAATGGCGGGTTCCGCCGTAGCAAATAATGATGTTTCTGCTTTGTTTAACAATCCAGCAATATTGTCAACTTTACAGCAAAACCAGATTTACGTCGGCGCAAGTGAGTTTATACCCCAAATTAGTATGATTAATGGAGAGGCTGCTCATACTTTCAATGTGCCAGGTATGCCGCCATCAACTATTGCCGGACCTGTTCAAGGGAAAGCTTCCCAACATAACATCAGCAACGCAGTTTTTATCCCACAAGGTTATATCGGTTGGCGCACACCTCTTGATAAGTTAACCCTGGGTTTAGCGGTTGTGGAACCATTCTATTTATATAATAAATATTCCGAAGCTTCTGTATTGCGTTATGCAACGGTCAAAAGTGAGATAAATTCGGTTGATATTAATCCATCTCTCGCATATCAAGTTAGTGAGAAATTATCTTTAGGGGTTGGTTTTCAAGCTCAATATCTAAAAACAATTTTTTCGCATTTTGATGGAGTAAACACAGGGGTTCCTTCTATTGACCTTTTTATCGCATCCACACAGCCTACCCATTTAAAAAGTGATGGATGGGGTTATGGTTATACAATTGGCGCTTTATATCAGTGGGACCAATTTACTCGTTTTGGGGTAAGTTACCGCTCGGAAATTTCCACAAATCTAAGCGGCCATGGCGAACAATATACGATTATCGGAGATATAGTACCTTCGCCTGCAACTACTTTTTTATTTAATAGTGAAACCGCCGTGAGTAATAATTTTAAGACACCAGGTGTATTAACTATTGGTCTTGCCCACGATATAAATGAGTGGACCCTTAAAGCAACAGCTCAGGTTACTTTCTGGGATTATTTAGGGGATCTTGTTGTTTCAACTCCAGATGCTTATGAAACAATTTATATTGTGCCCATGAAATGGCATAACACATTTTTTGGTGCTCTTGGCGCTGATTATCGTTATAACTCTTCCCTTACTTTACGGGGAGGATTTGCTTATAATCAGACTCCATTCAATTTACAAAATCGTACCCCGCTTATTCCTGAGTCCGATCAATATTGGTTAAATTTTGGATTGAGCTATTTTATAAACGATCATTTCTCAGTTGATGGTGCGTACTCACATATTTTTATTCGTAAACAATCAGTGAACATTACTCAAACCAATGAAGGGATTCCCGGCCTGGCAGCCCCCTTAGAAGTCAATCAAGTAAGTGCCGACTATAAAGGTACAGAGAATATTGTATCGCTGGGATTACGATACAGCTGCTAAGTCATTATAAGGAGATAGTTTAATGGTAACAAAAATAAGAAAAATGATATTACATGCCAAAACACAATTAGTTGTGTTGATGAGCATGTTTTCTTTATGCTGCATGCTTCCTCAGAATGCTCTAGCTATTCCACTGAATAAAATTACTAAAGTTTATTTTTTTGGTGATAGTTTATCAGATAGTGGGTTTAATAATACGTTTACACTCATAAATGGAATACCTGACAAAGCACCTACGTTTACAACGTTTAATGGTTATACTTGGGCACAGTATGTAGCACATGACATTATGGGTACACCTCTTTTGCCTCCCGGTACTCTATTTCCCACAACAAATGATAAGATGACGAATAATACAACTCCTATTTTTGTTGATCCCTCTAAACCTCCTGCGCCTCCGATTGTACCCCTACCCAATGGGTTTAATTTTGCTTGCGGAGGAAGTCGAACAGTGGCAGAACCTGGGATAGACTTTTATTGGGCTCCATCTGTTCAGCGCCAAGTTCAAAATTACCTATCTTCAGCACCCCAGAAATTGGATCCTAATGCAATGTTCTTTATTTGGTCTGGTGCGAACGATATGCTATATGGAATTTCTGCACAGCTAAACCCAATTGCATTCATGCAATTGATCGACGTGACCACCACTCAGATTGTGCAGCAGATTGAAGTGCTTAGTGCTCGAGGTGCTAAAAGAGTCGTGGTCTTATCTCTTCCTAATATAGGTGTTACTCCGTTCATAAACCAACTGGCAGTAGCAATCGGGGATCCCTCGCTTCCTGGAGCTATAAAAAATCTTAGTTTTATGTTTAATTCACTGTTAAATCAAAAATTGGGTGCTGTTGCTAAACGGCATAAAGTAAAAATTTTATATTTTGATACTTATGCCGCTTTGGATAACTTAATCAGCAATGCGCAAGCAGGGGAGCCTACAGTCATTAGCGGGATATCTTTTTTATTCCAGAATGTGACCACTCCCGTGTGTACTGCTCCTTTGGCTATTTTATGTCAACAAACCTCAAATAATTACCTCTTTGCAGATTCCGTCCACCCGACCGATATGGCGCATCATGCTTTAGCCTTAGAAGTGGAAAATCAAATCAGACAATGGGTGTAACGTAATTAAATTTTCGACTAGCCCTCCCTCCCATTTAGGGGAGGGAAAAATTTAACTACTCATGCAGTTCAAGCCGAATGAAACATACCTTAGCAACTGATTTCATTTTTAATTTCTTGCTCTTCGGGTTCTTTTTCCTGCTTGCTGTTTGTTGCAAATATTCCCAATTTACTACAAGTTGCTTCATAATAAAGACGAGCTTTCTGATATTGCCGGCATACCATTTCTTGTACTGCAGTGGGTAATACTCCTATAGTGCCATAAACTTTAACATTACCCGTGGGCTTTTTATCTGCCGGGTATTCTTTTACGTCGTTTACCGCCTCCTGGAGGTCACTCATGAACTTATCTTCAAAGTGTTCAATTAATGTATGAACGTGGGTTAAACACAAATGAAATCCATCAGGTTTTTGTAATAAATTTAATTTCCAACCTCTTTTTTCTAATTGATCAGCAATTAAATGTGGGTTTAACGTATCGCTTCGAAATCCGAGTATAGACCATTGGGGATTTCCAAAAATAGCAACATCTCGTTTACCCGTTTCATTTGGTTTATATACTTGGTCCACTCTATCTTGCAGCCGTTGACGCATTGCTACAATGCTTTCGGAAATTTCCTGATATTTCTTACGTCCATAATATGAAAGGGTGGTATATATTTCTGCAACCCGTGCGCCACTGGTTGAGCCATCCAAAATACCTGGAGTAGTATAAAGTCCGCCTGACCAGTTTAAAGCCGCATATACTGATAAAGCAGGAGAGTCCTCACTAAATAAGCAAACTGAAGTTCCTTTAGGACAACATCCATATTTATGTAAATCGGCGGAAATCGAGGTAACTCCTTTAACGCGAAAGTCCATAGGATTTTTGGATGTATTCAGAAAAGCAGTTAAAAAACCTCCTAAACAGGCATCTACGTGAAATGGAACGCCTTTTTCTTGTGCTAATTGACCTAAATCACTAATCGGATCATGGATGCCATTCATGAATGATGGTGCAGAGCCAACGATTACAGCGGTATTGCTCGAAATATATTTTCTCATTTCATTTGCAGTTACCGCACCTGTTTTAGGATCAACTGGAACTGTAATGAGTCGAGCTCCCGTCAGATCCGCTGCTTTTTTAAAAGCTGCGTGTGCTGTTTCAGGAATTACAATTTCGGGACATTTAATTCCTTTGGCTCGTGCATGAATTACATATGCGGCCATGGCTTCAATAATACTGGTAGAGCCTCCATGTGTGATTAAACCATAACCGTCTTTAGAACCACCAAATAAATTTTGGCACCATCGAATAATTTCTGCCTGCATGGCTATAATGCGTGGCCATTTGTCATGCAAAGGATTAGTTAAAGCAGTTTTAGCATATACTTCTTTCAGCAATTCTGTGAGTTCTTGAGGATGAACAGCATACAGCGCTCCTGAATCCTGGCCATCTCCTTGCTGAACAGTAAAATTTCGAGCCTCATCCTTATCCTTTACGTCAGAAAAATTAAAAAGACATTTTTGAGGATTGATACCAAATTCTTTTAAAATCAAATTTGGATCGGTGCGTTCTTCAGGAATCTTATCTTGCAATGCCATGGAGGAGCGTAAATCTTTTAATTTATCTTTAGTTGACTGGAGATCTTTATTGAGCTCTTTGTCCAAATAGGCTTTTACCTGCGGTAAGTTTTTACCCAGACTATAGGCTACATCGATCACTCGTTGCTTATATGTGGTGTTATTTCGTGAGCGATATGCCTGGGCAAGGGCAGGATATTGTTGCCAAAGAAAATAAAGAGCAGCGGTAGCGAAAACAATTTGATGAGCAGGGGTGTCTTTAAAAGTTTCATCAAATCCTTCAAGACCCCTATTTAAAAGCGCGGTAATATAGGTAAGCATAGTTAGAACATCCTTTTATTTGAGTTGAGTGCGCATAATAAACTCTTTTTATGATTTAAGTCACCAGAGAAAGACTTTTTGCTTCAGAATCCTACTCAAGTTACACTGTATTTTTTACATTGAGTGGGCATTGATGAAACCGAGATCACATAATCTTTTAACGTGGGTACCTCATCTTTTCTTGTTTTATAAAGAAAAAGTGTTTCAGAAATTATTACCAATAACCATAATTATTATCGTATACGCGGTAATAATCGCTTGTTTTTTTGAAAATGCCACGCGTTATAGCGTTGGCCAATTTCATCTCATTTTTAGTTTTATCTTAACGATAATTATTAGTTTTAGGGTAAATACGAGTTATGCACGTTGGTGGGAGGGTCGTATTTTATGGGGATCAATTAATAATAATTGTAGAAACTTAGGTTTAAAGTTCGAAGCTTTTATTGGATTACATGAATATCCTGATTTTTATGAATTGTTAAAAAAATTACCTCTAATTATCAAGGCTCATTTACGCAAAGAAAGTAAAGAGATTCAAACAGAGCTACTTTCCTTATGTATTCATGAATTTGAAGAAAAAAATCCAGTTCTTTTAGTAACGCAAAAAATGTATCGTATCCTGAATCAATTGCGTCAAGAAAATAAACTGCAGTTTGAGCAATACCTAACTTTAGATACTCATATAGCTAATTTAATCGACATGACTGGAGGTTGCGAACGAATTGCCAATACTCATGTACCTTATGCATTTGCTTTTTTTGTGAAACAAGCAATGCTTTTTTATGCCATCATGTTCCCTTTTGGTTGGGTAGACACATTCGGATTTTTGATTATTCCGATGATGGTGATGATCGTATATATTTTATTAGGTTTGGAAATATTATCCGAGGAATTGGAAGATCCTTTTGGAAAAGATGATAATGATTTACCTTTAAGTACAATTGCCAAAAATATTTCTAGAAATATAGAGCAAATAGCAGGAAAATAAGAGTACATGAATTCAACCTATGCTCTTGAAAAATAAAAATATATAGGTTAATTTTTGAATAGTAACAATTCCTATATGGTACAATTTCAATATAAATTGAAAGCAACAGTCCCAAAACAACTTCATATATATTCCTGAAGCTATATTCGATACGAGAAAAGGAGTTTCAAATGACACATAAAGTTACATCCAATCAAGAACACTGGGCTATACATCCAAATAAAAGGATTTCTTGGACGGCCGTTTTTGTAGGGGCCTTAACCGCCCTAGGCCTTAGTTTTTTATTGAATCTTTTAGGAGTTGCTATCGGGTTAAGTGCTTTTAAAACGATGAGTAATGGCTCAGTTATAGTGGTTATCGGCGGTTTGTTGGGAATCATTATTGGGGTGATAATTTCTACGTTGATATCAGGTTATGCCGCAGGTTATTTAGGTCGTTTATATTGTCCCGAACATAATTTGGGAATTATTTATGGTTTTATTACTTGGGTTATGGCTTTAATCTTGGGTGCCGCTTTGATAGGACTTTTGAGTCAATATGTAGTGACTTACACGAATTCTATTTCTCGTACTGTAGTGGCAGTTCCAATTACAGTGAATCAAATCTCCACCCCTGTAGGTACTACCAAAATTTCTTCTTCCACAAAGAATGGTCAAAAAGAGGCTATAGTAGAGGTTAATGTAACTCCGACAAATCTTGCTTCAGGAGCATACATTGCTTTCGCGTTATTTTTACTGGGTGCTTTATTCAGTTGTGTGGGCGCCAGTTGGGGAATGCGTTGTAAGAGGGATGATAGCTAGCCAAAAAGGTGTGCATCACACTGCTTTTGCCTATATTCAAACAATATAGGCAAAAGGCACTGATTAATTTGTGCAATAAAAATCGTAGGGAAAAACCACAGAAGCACTGTTTTCTGGGCCGTTTAAAACAACATATCCTGCTTTTAAAACACATTGACCAATGGGTGAGGTTTGCAAGGCATAATAGGGCGTCGAGTATACGGTTGCACTAATTGTCAAAGGAGCCGGAGTACAAGGTATGTTGTCTATAAATTGAGGTCCTTTTCCCCCCATCAGGGTAAGCGATTTATTTAATCCAAGTTCATTAGAAGTTACATTAAATGCAACATTTTGATCAAATGGTATTGGTGGTGTTGCAACGGCAACTTGCACCTTACAACTCATATCTCCATCTGCATAAGCAGGAAGAAAAACAAATAAGTTGATGAGAGAAAGACTGGTCATCATTATTTTTTTCAACATAAAAACTCCTAATTTGAATAGAATTGAGACTTATTGATGAGCTATTAAATTGAACAGGCTGTTAGAATGATTTATTTTTAAAAGATACCTGTACGAATGTAAATAACATCTACCATAACATAGATGAAAAATCTATCAATTTAGAGAAAAAAACAATGAAAAGTTAATTTTAAGAGCAATTATAGAGGAAACTTCATACGCTTAATGAATAAAATGCTTTTAAACCAGAAATTTTTTTGAACCTGCTCCTGAAGTTAAATTAGAATGTGAGGGATAGAATAAATAAAGAGAAATAATGACAAGAACCATTTCTAAAAACCGACAATTTGTTCCACTGATTCTGATGATTATTATTGGAATGACGAGTATCGTTCAAGCATATGCGGTTTTACCTAATCATCAGCAACCCCCTCGAGCATTAGCTCGTTCTATTCAAATCAAACACAATCGGGAAATTGTGGTATTAATCCATGGTTTAATGCGTACCTCGCTTAGTATGTGGCCATTAAAAAATTATCTAACTCGACAAGGCTATGAAGTTTATTCCTATAGTTATCCCTCTCCAAAATACAGCATTCAAGAACATGGCAGCTATTTAAGTCGATTTATTAAAAACTTATTAGAAAAAAATCCAGGTGTTCGAATCAATTTTGTTACTCATAGTCTTGGTGGGATTATTACCCGAGAAGCATTATCTACCTTATCCAAAAAGCAATTAAAAAATATAGGTAGTCTCATTATGTTGGCACCACCCAATCAAGGATCAAAATTGGCAAAACTGTCTATAACGATGTTTCCCATGCTCACTTCTCCAATAAAGCCATTATCTGAATTAAGTTCAGATCGATCGTCATATGTTCATCATGTGCCTGTGCCAAACATTAAAATAGGAATAATAGCAGGGCGATATGATGCGAAAGTTCCCCCTGAGTGTGCTCGTTTAGAAGGCTATGAACCGGTTATCGTGAACTCCAATCATACTTTTATTATGAATAACACAAAAACAAGACAATTAATTATGAGTTTTTTGAAGACAGGGACTTTTGTTGAGGTTGCTAAACGATAATTTAGCATAGTATAAAGTTACCAGATTGCCATAGCCATGTTCAAAGCTTCTTCTTCTGGTTCTGCACCCCAATCATAATCTGTTCCTTCATGATAACCTAGAAACATGGAACCCAAGGTACGGATTATAAAAATAACCGGATGAATGGCAATACTGACTAAGCTAAGTGCAGTACCGACTATATCATCAACTAGATTTAAAACATGCTCTGGTAAACTGAACCAAAAAAAGGGATTTAAAAGAAAAAAAGGGGTAATTAACACACGGATTAAGAATGCGGTGAAGTCATATAGAGCGCGTAATACATGACAGAAAAAGCTTGTAAAGGCATCGAGATGAAAACCTAAATTATAATAAGGATAAAATTTCAATTCCGCATAAATTGCGGCAGCTGCCGTTCGTGTAGCGTTAAAAAAAGTGCTCAGAATGATTCTCCTGAGGGACAACAGGCGCCCATCTTATCCCATTTTTCATTAGGGCGCTACTGTTTGCTTCCACGTAATAAACTTTTTTTTACAAGTTGAAACAAGTACTTAAACGAAGGAAACTTCGAAAGAAATCTAGTATTAAAGTAGATAAAATTGATTGCTTATTATTCCGGACAAAATGGTATAAAGGAAAGATTTATATTGTTAATCGCGCGGATGGAGTATGTGTTTTCTCCAAAATAAGTTCGGTAATTGTTTTACTCAACAGGTCACGAACACCTTGTTTTTTTTCTGAAGCAAGGTCAGTGAACAAATCTTTATACACTTCATGCTCATCGCTATGGGTACTTTGACAAAAGCCATTGATTTCTCGAAGATGTTCTTTCAAGTACACGATGGAATTTACATTTTCATTATTGGGCAATACACATTTAAATTCATTTTCAAGCTCTTCAGCTTTTGCATAGGTTGCTAAGAGTAATAAGGTATCAAATACCTCAAGACGATTTATTCTCTCGGAGATATCCGGAGTTTTTGCAAAGAGTTCCCGCGTATAATCGATAAATTGTTCTACTTTATTTCTCTCTCGTGTGATTTTTTTCAGCAAACGAGTGTTCATGGTTCCTCCTGATCTAAAAAGACCGAATTATATCGCATTAACTTTGCACTCTATACATTATAGTTGCAAATTGTTTCTTAAATGAATTCCGTTGAATAGGTTTTTATCTGTTTGGTTTCGGATTCAGAGATGATATGTTCGACCATCAAATCAATGTTTTCATGAATCAAACACTCTTTTTGAACTGTTTTCAAAGTTCCAAGTTGCCCATACAATATAAGCATTTGCAACAAGGTTTTCTCGGTTTTATTTTCTTCAATTTTATGTTTGAGTTGTTCGGGGTCGAGAATTTCCATCCTGATCTGACCCATGGGTTCTTTTTTGACCACTAAACAAGGCAATTTATTTTCACCTTGTAGGACAATTTTAAAGCCATGATCCATGACAGCAAATAATGAATCTATCTGAAATTCAGGTTGTTTTAATCTATCTAAAAAAAGATGTTGATCGTTTTTAGCTCTAACGTTAACTCGTGCTTTATTGAAAAAAGAAGCTAAATACATCAAAGAACCTTGATCATGATGAATTGTGAGTGTCTTTTCTCCATGTGTATCTACAGTAGCAATCAAAGGAGGAGTTACGCCACGGGGTACATTAGTATTATAAAAAGCAATAGTAGAATTGGGGGTGCAACACATTACTAAATTGAGACTTGCGGTTTTGTGCATATGGAGTAAGCTGGTTGTGTTAACATATCTTCCTTTATCTGCTGAACCGCTTTCTTCTTGTTTTGCCCGATCATAAGAGCGTTTAACAACTTGGGAAACATCATCTAAACAAGCACAAACTACAACAGAATTATTATTTTTTTCTACTAAAGCCTTTTGTGAGGATTTATAGGTCACGCCATCAATAATTACATTGGGTCGTTTGTCTTTTTGAGCTAATATACGTTCTTCTACAAGCTCACTAATTAAGTAGGCGCTGTCTTGGGTGCGAATAAAGGCCTGTTCTGTTTCCTGTTTTTCAAAATCTTCTGTAAATGGCAGAAATATACCTCGATAATCATCTGTAGCCAAGGACACATAATCTTTTCGGTTTTCTTTAGTAATATACAAATTGGAGATGGTACTTTTACCGCTCGCTGCTGGGCCTAGAAAAACAAAATCACGATTATCACTCAATGAATAAACGGATTTTTTTTCCAGTTTATACTTTTGTGCAAAAGGGTCTAAGTTCTTATCCAAAAACATGGACATTGTTTTATTGACCAGTTTTTTTTGGACCTTATTTTTTTCCATTATTAAAAAAGATGCGAATTTGGATTCGTATTCGATACTGTCCGTACTTAAAGTAGGGTGTAATTGTTGTATTCTTTTTTGAGCTTTATTAATACAATTTTGATGTACTTCTTTCTCATTAAGTGAATCAGGAATACTTGACCAATCGATTAGGAGCGAATAGCTTAGGTCAGCATCCATGATGTCATGAAATAATTTTTGTGCGAATGAGTTTACTTCCTCGGTATCCACTCGATAATCGGTGATTAATCGCGCAGCAAGATGAAGCATCAAAGCGGTTTGCATTCTGGGGACTAGCACATCAGTCAACCACTCTTCATGGGCGATATTAGCATGACTTAATTGTTCCTGAATGTCACCTTCCATAAAATGGGGTTGTAATATACGATTGTACGTTTCCTGCAACACTCTTTCCCGAGGGCTCCATCGATTAAAATCCTTCAGTGTTAAAATATGCCTCATATTGAAGTGAGCTAAAGCAGCTTCCCTTACCTCACTTAATCGCCCAGGAACCAACTTAAATGAACCCTCAGGAAGTTGTAGCTTTTCACCAGATAATTTAGGGGATTCCACTTCAGGTCTTAATGATTCTAAGGAAAGCATTTTATGACCTGAACGAACGTGTCGTGTGATTCTAATGGTGGGGAGTTTTGTTGAAGGGTTTAATTGAGCGGCTGAACCGGATTTCAATTGATGAGAATGCAAAATATCAAGTAATGGCTTTTCCTCGGATGAATGTGGTGTGGTATGTTCCTGTTTAAGCGGAGTGGGTAATTTCACTGTGGTTTTAGACAAAGATCCATCATGCTTTTTGTTATAAAATTTAATGCCGGAGCTAATTATTTCTCGAGTAAACTCACTAACTCTTTGAACTTCTTCATCTAAGTTCCCGGGAATAACATCAAGTATTTCGTTATTACGATTATAAAGAATGGTCATGACATAGTCTTCAGGATTGACATGGGTGTAAGCTATTTCACCCAACTTTGTCTTTCCTACAATTTCTGCAAAAGGTTGTGAATGAAATGATTCCTTACCACGAACAATATAGAGAATCTTTACCTCGTTCATACCACCAAATTTAATTGCGACATCAAATTTATCCGTAACTGAGCGTGTTCCGTCCACGCCTGTAGTTGCTAATGTTGAAGCTGTTCCAGAACGTATTTCATGTTTCTTAATATTATTTTCTTGGCCAGATAATAAATGACTGTCAGCGGTATATTCACCAGTACGGGTCATTTTTTTTGCAAAAAGGACCGTTTCCTCTACAGAGTCAGAGAAATAACCTCCTCTAAACACCACAGGGGCTTGAGTCATAATTAATTTATCATTTTGATAACTTCGCACTGTATAATAATGATGAACATCATTTTTGAGAGACGTTGTAAGTCGCATTTTAAGCTGCTCTCTAAAAACAATATGGGCAGGAATAATAAAACCTGATTTATCGGTTAGAAAAGAACGATCATTTTTATTTTTTATATCGCGGACTGAAACAAAATCTCTATCATTAACTAATCCACTGACTAACTCCATCAAATGCAATTTCCAAACTTTTTCTCCATCACTACTGTCGGCAATGTATTGAGTTAGCTTTTCTCCAGAAGAGTTGAGTATGATCTTTTTGATGAACTGTTCAAAATTACCTGCCGTCGAAGGGAAATCATCTCCAGGTTTTAAAAGCGGCGTGCTGTTATAAAGACTTTTAAGCTTTTTTAAATGCACTTGTAAAAGCTCTATTTTTTTATCTAGTTCCTGGTCTTTTGCATTTGGATTCTCATCAAGGGTAGCGATTAGTGCTGTCATTTCTTTCATTAAAGCACCAACATCCTCAATTTCTTTTTTAAATTCCTCATTTATTTCTTCATGTTTTGTCAATTGTTTAATCCAGCTATCCATGGCGTGGTTATAACGTTGACATGCTCCTGAGACCAAGAGATCTTTTAAGCGATCTAAATTTCCTTGATTTAACCATTGATAAAGATTAAATTTATATCGCTCATCCTTAACCAAATCGGCCGCGGGTAAATGAGATAAAAATAAGCTTGTACCGACATCACTTTCTAAAAAAGCGATACCCTTCTCTTTTAATGATCCAGTATTCAGTGCAATAGCCCCGGTATGACCCCTTTGAGATGTGATTTTCAACAGCTCCGGTAAATGACTTTTTAGTTCTTCCTCAGTGGTTTGTTCGTCCAAAGTAAAAGGACACTCACTGAAAGGGATTGATGCAGTCAGTTCATTCCCGGCGAGATCAACGACCGTATAGCTCAACTCATTTGAAAGTAAGGTGACATACAATATATTGGTTTGTAATGGTTTTTTCGGTGGCTGTAAACTTAGATCATAGCTTATTGCTTGGAAAAAATTTGCTAGGGATTTACTTTCGATTTCTTTGGGTACTTCAACGTGATGGTTTTTTATCCTGCCATTATTGTACTCTGCGGCAAGATATTGGGTAAATGACTGAAGAAAAGATTCATATAATGGTTCATTTGCCATGTACGTTATGAGCTGATAATAATCATCTTCTTCCGTTATTTTGTTGAAATCAGGAAAGCTTGTGTCTAATTTGTTTTGTACATATAAGAATTCAGTAAATAATTCATCGAATTGCTCAACAGTGATAATTCCTGCCAATTTTAAATGCTCTAGACTTAGTTCTTTCGATTTATTACGGGTTATATGTAGTGCAAATTTTTGTACAAAAAGGGAATAACGTGGATTATTCTGTAATTTCTCAATAGCATTTTGTAAACACTGTTGATGAAATACATCTTCTCCTATGCTCTGAATTATTTCATTTTGAATATCAATTTTTTGATTTTGAGCATCTTGAAGAATGGCCAGAGCAACCTCTGGAGCGATATTATCCCATTGGTAGACTATCGCTTCTCTTATTTGCTGTGAATAACTCGTAGCAGATAAACCAATTGCACTGCGTAAAGTACGATGATATTCATATCGCGGGAGGTCGCTAGAAGTCAAAGAGTCGAAGTTTATACGTTGCTTTGAGTATATTCTCGGCATAATTATACCAACGTGTACAATTAATAGACTAACAATTTAGCATAAAATTATTAAGATTTTATTAATATAGACCTTTTTTCGAGGAGTAGAGGCAATGGCAAAAGGAGTTGGTAAAAAAGAATGTGGTTCAATAGGTTGCGGTGCTTATCAAAAGCTACTGTTTAATGAGTAAGACGGGGATTTTGGAAATTCGCATGACATCCTCTGCAACACTTCCGGTTAGCAAATGATGAATTCTACTACGACCATGAGTGCCTATTACAATTAAATCAGCAGAGAACGCAGTTGCTTCCTCAACAAGTTTTTCCGCAATTTGTGATTTAGAAGGAGTTAATTGGGTGAGTTTCATTTCAAACTCAATTTTCGAACGACTAAGAATTTTTTTCATTGAGTTTAAAACTTCCTGTCCTTGTTTTTTTGTTAACTCAACAAAGGAGTCCCGATCAACATCCCCTTCATACAGAGTATCAATGATATGAACCACACATAGCTTGGAATTTTGATTCTTCGCAAGTTTAATGGCTTCTTTTAATGCGAGAGTGGATGAATTAGAATCATCAACGGGTACTATAATTTTTTTGTACATATCTGAGACTCTTACCAGTATTATATATTTAATAATACATTAGCTTTGCTTGCTTGCAATCATTCCTCTTGTTTATCTTTAATTCTTTATAATTTTTTGCAGTTATATCGTGTTTATACCCTCTGAGTCAGGCCGTCTAACCCAATTGATGAGCCACTTGCCTTCATTGGTTTTTTCAAGACAGACGATTGTTCCTGGTACTAAGGCAATAATAGACCGTTCTCCATCTAGAAGTACTAGTTTACCAATTAATTTGCCCATAAAAGGCATATGCCCGACCAGCATGAGGTCATGAGTTTGTTGATTTATTTCGTTGGCTATAGGGTTTACATCATCAAGTGGTGATAGTCCATGGTGCAATTCAATTGTTTTGGAAAGATTTGAAGCTAATATTGCCGCAGTTTGTTCTGCCCTATGTTTACCACTATGAAATAAATGGGCGATTTCTATTTTTTGTCGAGCAATAAAATGACCTAAGTTCTCAATATCAGCAGTTCCTTTTTTACTCAGGGACTGTTGAGGATCAATTTCTTTTTTTAGACTTTCCCCATGCTGCACGAGATAGATTTTCATGGCGGCTCCTTGCTACCCGAAATTTTAGTCTAATTATAGTCTAATGAAATTATACCTTAAAGCATTGACGGGTTATCTATAAAAGAAAAGAAAAATTTTAGTCGGAAGAAGAGTTCAGATGACGCTTGAATGCATTTTCAAAAAGATTATTTATCTATTATGGTTTGTTTATGACATCTATATATAATTTTTCCTGTAGCAATCTCAATGATTTCTCCTTCTGCCCCTGAATGCTCTAAATCACATTTTTCAGTCAGAAGTATCGTTAAAGATTCAATATTTTCTCCAGTTGTTGAGGAAATAATTGTATCCTCAATTTTAATCCTGGCTTCATAAGGATCGCTATCTTTAGCTGAGTCCATATTCCCCTACCTCCAATATCATACCCACTATATACATTATAGTGCAAACTTCTTCGGCACTTAGGAAAAATTCCAATCTCTTTTGTTAAAGCTGTTCCAGGAAGCTTAGACTGTGTCTAAATGGAATAGATCGTTTGTGTTAAACAGGCACAGGTGGTAAATCAATTTTAATTGTTCCTCCCCATGCAAGTCTTAGCGCATTTGCAATAGCAAACACATCAATTATTTCTTGAAGAATTGCACCAGCCACTGGAGTAATATAGCCAAGAGCGGCGAAGCTCATCCCAATGATACTAAGGAGCATACCCCCAACAGCACTTTGTAAGGCAATCTTACGGACATTCAAACTCAGATGAATTAATTCATCAACTTTTTTCAATGTATTTTCCATAATTACGGCACCTGCTGCTTCAGAGGTAATATTGCTGGATTGTCCGAAGGCAATACCTACGGTTGCCGCTGTAAGGGCAGGTGCGTCATTAATGCCATCGCCCATAAATACTGTAGGTGCTTTTTTTCGTTCCTCTCGAACAATGGCGAGTTTTTGCTCAGGACTTTGTGAGGCACGAATTTCTTTTAGATTTAACTGGGCCGCTAAATATCGTACTTCGGATTCCCGATCACCAGAAACGACCATTATTTTTTTAAATTGATGTGACGGGGTTAAGTGACTGATAAAGGATTTGCCTTCTTTACGAGGAGCATCATGAAAAATTAATGAAGCTGCGAATTGCTCATCGTAGAGAACAAGGCATTCTAATCCTGGAAATTCTGGTGGAAGTTCATTTGCAGATTGAGGCTGTTTAAGCAGAAATTTATTGCGACTAGTAACATATATATTATGGTTCGCTATGATGCCGGACAATCCTTGCCCCGGTTTTTCGGAAACATGAGAGGCTTCTAGAAATTGTAGATTGCGTTCTTGAGCTGCTTTAAGAATGGCGGGAGCAAGGGGATGTTTTGAATAGCGTTCAAGACTTGCTATGGATTGTAAAATGATATCGGCAGTAAGGTGGGTATTTTTGGCAAGATAAATTTCTGACAACGTAGGTTTCCCATAGGTTAGAGTGCCGGTTTTATCAAAAATTGCAGTCTGACATGTAGGCAATTGTTCAAGAACGGTGGGATCACGAATAATAATACTTTGTTTTGCAGCCATTGAAATGGCGCTAATTAAGGTAATAGGAATTGCAATGAGTAAGGGACAGGGTGTAGCAATGACGACCACAGCAAGAAAACGCATTGCTTCTCCCGAGAAGTACCAAGCAGCACATGCAAAAATCAAGGCTAAAGGAGCAAAAATTGCTCCAATTTGATCTCCTAATCGTCGTAAAGAAGGTTTTTTTTGTTCTGCTTCTTTAAGAACTTCGACAATCGCTGCATATCGTGAATCAGAAGATAATCTCGTCGCTTTAATGGTTAGGGGGGAATCCCCATTAATTGCACCGGAAATTACAGCGGTTCCCGGAGCTTTGGACATCATATAAGGTTCACCAGTCAAATAAGATTCATCCATAACCCCATGACCCTCGAGAACGATACCATCAACCGGGCAAATTTCATAAGGATATACCACGATATTATCATCAACCCGAATATCAGCTAATGTGATGTCTTCAATTTGGTCTTTAACTTTTCGATGAGCTTTAGTAGGCATACGCTGTGCAAGAGCCATCAATACCGAAGAAGCTTTACGCATCGCATATTGTTCTAATGTTTGTCCGCCAGCCAACATCAGGATAATCAACGCCACCGCTAAATATTCATGCAGAAAAGTACCTGCGACGAGTGCAATTGCTGCCAAGGAGTCGGCCCCTAAATTTCCTCGAATCAATTTGAATATAATTTGTAACAATAAGGGTATCCCACCGATGAATATAATAATCAATAAAGGGATTTCTGCTCGAGGAAAAGCCATTATTTTCATTATGATATATAGAGAAATTGCAGCGAGGGATAGGAAAACCAAAATCATTTTCCATTTTGAAGTCGTAAGACTGGAGAGGTCCATTGTTTCTGATTTTAAAATTTTATATCTTCAATCATAGTTAATGGGAAGTAAGTATTCAAGCCTGGGTGTCTGGTAATCTAGGCATGATCCGAGAAATCTGTGTTAGGAAAACCTGGGCTTCGCTACGCTTCACCCAGGCTGCCGAGGATTAATTACATAGGCTTTTATAAGCAGCAACCAAGCTGTTTGGATTGGAAACAGGTAAGTCTGTATCCGCACTCCACATAATGGCGCCTTTAAGTTGTTTACTCTTAATAAATCTACATACAGACTTAACTACCTCTGGTGATTGATAGCCAACAAATTGTTTGGCTGTTGAATTGTAGAGGTAAGAACCAGTAATGAACGAATTATTGTTTTGATCCATGGCATTTATATGAATAATCTTGTAATTCAGCTGTTTCACCAATTTATCCACGGATTTATAAGGCAATAAACCATCTTGAATTGAATATTCAGAGGCAAAATGACTGGCACTTGTCCAAGGTTGTTCAAAACCTGGAAGGGCGGTGTTGTCGCCTGTATTTACCCCTGAAAAACCACGTCCGTAGGCAGCTAAACCTACTTGTAATTTGGCTTTGGGCATTCCATATGCGAGAACTTGTTCGGTGATGGAATCCGTTGCATAGTTAATCGCAAATTCATCTTTACGGCTGGTATCGGGTTGCTTCAGATAAGCATGAACTGCGGTATAAGGATCACTGCTTTGTGACCAGGGACCATGTAAATCATAAGTCATCAAATTAACGCTATCAACATAATTTGCGATTTGTTTAAACCAACCACCATCTACTGATTGGTTAATCTTTTCCAAATACTCTTTATTTACGGTAATGGTTACTGAAATATAAGCATCTTTTCCTAAAGTTTGACGACTGGCTTTGACTAAATCAAAAAGGTGTTTGTAGTCAGCCAATGTATTTGCATCAGGAGGTAATTGACCACCTGTTTGTAGATCAATAGGGGGTTCGAAATCATAATCAATTCCTTTTAAATTTTTAAAATGATTCATCCATGATTTGAATTGATTTAGGAATTTATTTTGATTAGCAAAGATGGCTGCAAATGTCGCAGTACTAATTCCTTTATTATCCGGGGTATTTGCTCCACCAATGGCAATAATTCGTTTTGCGGTATATTTATTGGAATTTATAAAAGCACCAAAGCTGTTAAGTTGCCCTACACCTTTTTGATCCGTGTAATTAAATAATTCTTTTTGGCCTGTATTGCCATTCATTTGTACCGAAGCACAACTTCCTTGATTCGCGGTGCAAAAATTAAGAAAATCTTTAGTCTCCGGAGGCAAAGGTGATATCCATGAACCCTCAAGAGGCAACTCACCCCAGAGATCAGCAAAATGCATTAAACCATCCCAACTGGAGGGAATTTGGTAAAGGGCTTGATTGGGATCCTTACTATTCCAAACTTGTAGAAAACTCCAGGCGATGACATCAGCCTTATTAAATTGAGCAACCATTTCAGGATTAGAAACATAAGCCAATTGTCCATAGGGACGACCAATTTTATAAGCACCGTCATATTCATAAGGGTTTTGCCCATACATGGACCAATTGGTGGTGTATAAGGTTAAAGCAGCATTTGCTACAGCGGGAATAAGAAACACAGAAAGAGTGATTATTTGTACAATTTTCTTTAAAGTCATTATCTTCCTCCAATGAGACAGGAAGTTAAATTTTAATCCGTATGATTAATAAATAACCACTGTCAATTATGACAGGGGTCATAATGTTAATAATTGGAATTCCAATGCCTTTGCCAAAGATTGGTATTTATTTTTGGTTCCTAGTTTTCTATTGATTTTTTGAATATGAAAATTAATCGTTCTCTCACTGATCTCAAGACGTTGCGACATCTCTTTAACAGAACACTGTTCAGCAATTAACAACAAGCATTGAATTTCGCGTTGAGTTAAGTGAAAGGATTCTTTTTCGCTCACCTGATCTAATAGATGCGTCTGAATGTAGTGATAGTAAAGATGTGCTGCGACAAAGAATTCATATTGAGCTCGGTTGTCTTTCAAATGACATTGTTGGTTTTGCATTTGTACTAATAATAGGATTGCAAAATTATTATGCGGACCATGAATTGGAATTGATAAACCTGATTCCGCACCGAAGGCGATCGAGTCTTCTCGCATTTTTCGTTCTGAGAAAGTTGTTGCCTGTGCTAATTGTTGCTTTAAATTCCAATAAATAGGCAAGTGATTATTATAAACAAAATTCAGTGTGCTATCGATATTTTGGTATTGCTCCGCAAGATAATGCTGGTGCCAGGATTTGAAATTGGCAGAACACATATCATATTTTAAACGATTCGCTGAATTGGGGTGATAGGCATAATAAGTGAACGAAAAGGTTGTTATACCTTTCTTGCTTAAATAAGAACCTAAGGCATGATCACATTCAGATAGGGAGGAAGCTTGCACCAATTCATTTTCTAATAATACAAGCAAATTACTCATATCGATTCATCGCTCTATGGGTAATAAAAAGGAGCGCTAGATTGGCTGCAAAAATATAGAGAAAAAAACCGGAATAACCTAGTTTTTGTTCTATCCAACCACTAAAAGCGCCAAAAAATACATAACTTAAAGCCATGATTGAAGTACAGATAGTATACATAGACATTGGATAATTACTTCTATTGGCAATCATTAAGAGATAGCCCATATAAGTCCCATTAGCTAAGCCTACTGTAAATTGACTCGACAAAATGACTAAATAGATTAGTACTTGATGTACACGAAAAAAAGGAAATAAAAGAAAAAGCGAATGGCCTAGAAGGAGGAATAATGTCACATTTTTTAGGCACTTTTTGAGGGCATAACGTGTAATAAGCCAGCCTGAAACAAAGATCCCCAACATCAGAAATAGACTGCCAAATATACCATAGAGCTGGCCAACTTGAGATATATTGAGTCCTAATCCTCCTTTATCTAACAAATATAAAGGAATAATTTTTTGCATTTGCGCTTCGGAAAAATTGTATAAAAAGATAAAGAGCAGTATGGAATAAATTTGAATATCGAAAAGAAGTGTTTTAAAAATTGTCCAATAATTCAGATGAAACAAGTCCACTTTGTTCTGGATTTCCGGGATTTGGGTTTTATGAAAAAAGGTAAGTAAAAATCCAATAATGAATAAGGTAAAGAAAAATATTTGCCATGCATTAAGTTTATAATATACAGCTACACCGCCCATAAGAGCTAACAATCCACCTTTAACAAGTAAGCGACCCATTTGATAAAAAAAGCTGCGGAATGCCACATATTTTTTTTGCTCCTCATCATTTAAATTAAGCAAGTAGATACCGTCAGAAACAATATCATGGAGCGAAGAAATAAAAGCAAGACCCGCAAAACCGATTGAACTAATCACTAGAAAATAGGGATTTTCGACACAAAATGCCAATAGCATAAAAATTAGAGATATAAAGGTTTGAGCATACAATGTTAATTTTTTTTTCGTAGCAACCTGTTCAAGAAAAGGAGCGAAAAGAGGCTTAATTGTCCAGGGTAGCATGAATAAGCTGGTTAGAAATGCTGCTTGGGTATTACTCATTCCATATTGCTGGTACATAATGGTTGAAATCAAGGTAACAACCACATAGGGTATACTTTGAAAAAAATAGAGACTGGCTATCCATTGGTAATTGGTAGATACGGAGGAAAACACGGTTAGTTCCAAATTGATCATTGCGCACATTGTAACATAATTGTACATCAATAAAAAATGAGGGCTTAACCCTATTATTGACCGATTTTATTGATCCTTTACTTAGATGGGTTCCATTATAATTTGATATTCTAATTCAGAAGAAACTTCCAGTTCCTTTTTCATTTTAGCAATATAGACATCCAGAGGCAGATCTTGTTCTTCTGTATTTTGAATTATTATGTTCCGGATGCGTTCTGCAATAAATAACATATCCTGAGCACAAACGGTCTTGACTTTATATTTGAAAAAAGGATTCTCATTAATATATGAGATCATTTCCTTCATGTTTGCAGGGACTTTTACCTCGACTATGGGTTGGGCGGAATATAATTCCATATAGATGCTTTCTTTCTCTAAATTAGGAACACTGGGGCTAAGCAGTCGAGCCAATTTTCGCAAATGTTCTGATAGATTTGTTTTTAAGGACTTAACGTCCTTCAACCATGCAGCAAGAGAAAACGAGTTATCTTCCATCTGATAGGCTACATTGGATTGATATATATACCCCCAAACTCCTTGAGATGTTTTTTCACAAGCCAGCATGACATAGGAATGTCCTGGTATATCAATGCGAACAACTGTTGGTAAGTTCTTCTCGAGCTCTTTGTCCAAATTCGGAAGAGGGGTTTTTTCCTTCTTGGAGATAATCATTGCATCCCCAGTCATTAATGTACAAAATGCATTTGCAATATCACCACAGCCAACAGGGGCAAAAATAGCTTGTTCTATAGAGATATTGAGTAAATTATTTTTTTCCATTGTTAACAGAATGTTAACTGTAGATTCCAAGTCTACACCGCAAAGAGCTAAGTAGAGTTTAGCATCTGCTGCGCTATTAAATCGTTTCTTATACGCGTCCAACACAAGTTTTCGAAATATGGAATCAAAGTGATCGAGTGAAGAGTAGTTAGAGGGGGCGAAAAAAGCAGGTTTGCTTTGCATGGAAATGGAATGAAGTTATATATTGTTATACAATATTGCAACTTTTTGATATTTGTGGCAAGAATTTTAATTAATTAAATATTTATTATGCTTAAATCGAATTATAAATTTTTTATAGAAATCAATACTTTTAAGATCCATGTTGAATCGATACTCAATCGGTTGAGAAAACAAAGGGATCCTAATGTAATTCATGCAATTCAGCTTATTATTGATGGAAAATCGCATGATTCCATATCGGTAGAAATTGCGCTTTTAGAGGATCTTCTGAATCACCCAGAACACTTTATCAAGAACATAAATACTGAAAGTAAGGTAAATATTTGTGCTGAAGTTAAAGGAATTCTCGAAACTTTTATCCTTGAGATTAACGAGGAAGTAGGTGCTACTAGGCCCTGGGCACGCGCTTGAAAAAAGTAGTTACGTGCAAAGTTACTGAAATTGTTCCATTTCTTCAAGTAGGTATATCGTCTTCCTCAATCCAATAATCACTAGGGCCACCTGGCGGTGTAGGACGTCTTGGCATGGGGGTAGGATGAAATTTTGCTCCTTGTTCATTTCCTGTAATACGAGTAGTTTCTTTTTTCCGATGAGTAGTGATCGTTCTATTTAAAGTATCAATTAAGTTTTGTTCTTTAAATAAAAATAACAGATCGTCATCTCCTAGGGCGTCATCTAGTTCGCATTTGCCCACCATGAATAAATTCGCATCATTTTTATCATTAAAATTGGCAATTCTTTTCTTTGCATTCTCTATTTTAATAAGTACGTGGAATGTAAACTGAATGAAATTGAGATCCCCATTTCCCTCCGCATATTTTGCATAGGAAACAGAGATATTATCCCTATTAAATTCTTGTAATAAATCAGAATCATCATAGAGCCTGAAGATAATTCTTTGCTTTTCAAGCTCAGAGTGAGCAATTTTCTTTGCGATAAAAATGCGTGTGTCACTTAAGTCACTAAATTCGGCAATTACTTTTTCTTCGCCTCGAGCAAATTGGGCGGTAATTTTATATTGCATAAGCCCATGAATCAGTATTGAAATGTATCTTTAAACAAACCAGAATAAAAAAATAGCATCATAAATTAATCATATTGCGCAAATATTATACTATAATAGTCTAAGGTTTGTAAAGTGATACTTTACTGAAGTATATATTCTTATTTATGAAATAGGACAGAGAATTTTTACCCAAGGAAAGGAGAACTTAGTGAAAAAATTTGTTTTGGTGTCTTATGAAAAAAATAGATTTGGTTGTGGTAAAGCCTGCCCATTTAAGTAGTAAGCAAAAATCCGATTATGTAACACTTCATCAAGAGTATTTATTTTTAGACAAGGAGACTTTACTGGATTATGTGGCTCCAAGAGATTATGTACTTTTATTTTACGATAAGAAAACAAAAAAACTCGTTTCAACCATAGGTGTTTCTATAATACATTTTAAAAAGGATGTGCTGGTTTATTTTGGAAACGTGGTTGTTGATACCTCTTATAAGCACTCGGGTATTATTTCATATGCCATGACAAAACACGTTTTAAAATTATTTTTATTATATCCTTTTAAGAATAAATATTGTTGCGGTTTGGCTTCATCGTCGGGTACCTTGGAATATTCTCTAAAATACCCTCCTTCATGGCCCAATCCAAAAGAAAAAACACCCCCTCATGTCATACAATTAATGCTCGATACCTTAAAAAAACTAAACATTGATAGATATCGAATAGAACATGGGAATGTAATCACCTATAACTTATCTGAAAAAATAAATTCTACCTTTCACAAACAGGCACGTTCTTCTTCTAAAATGGATAAGTACTTCAATAAAATTAATCCTCATTCTGAACAAGGGGAGCAGGTTTTTTTCCTAAATCCAATTACGATCCAAAATACAGTGAATCTTGCAGTACGGGGATTCCATAACCATTTGATAAAACACCCTAAACTTTATCACAAAATCATGAAATGTAAGGCTACGAAACCTCTTTATACGATTGTTCTTTTAACTATAACAATGATAAAAATCAAATTAATTAAATAAAAAAGGAATATAATTTAAAAAGATGAGGAATATCGAAATGACAAGGAACTATTATGGAGCATGAGCAGTTTGATTATCGGAACGCTTTTACTCGTAACATCGGTTGGCTTACTGAAGAAGAGCAAGTTTTTCTTAGAACAAAAAAAATTGCTATCGCAGGACTTGGTGGAGTGGGTGGAATTCATTTACTCACCTTAATTCGTCTAGGCATTGAACAATTTCATCTTGCCGAGATGGATACTTTTGAAATCCAGAATTTTAATAGACAAGTTGGAGCGACCGTTGATTCTCTTCACCAACCAAAAATGGATGTACTTGTCGAAATGGCTAAAAACATCAACCCCAATGTAAAAATTACCTGTTTTAAAGAAGGTATTAATCAACATAATATCAATGAATTTCTCTGTGGGGTGGATCTCTATGTAGATGGTTTGGATTTTTTTGTTTTAGATATAAGAGCCCAAGTATTTAAACGCGCTTATGAAATGAATATTCCGGCAATTACTGCGGGGCCTATAGGAATGGGGACGTGTTATTTAGTGATAATGCCAGGTCAAATGACGTTCGAAGAGTACTTTCAATTTAATGGGTATCATCTCAAAGACCTTCCAGTACGATTTTTAGTTGGACTCAACCCTAAGCTATTTAATCGCCATTACTTAGTTGATCCGAGCCGTGTTAATTTTGATTTAGAAAGGGGGCCCTCAACGATAATTGCCTGTCAGTTATGCGCCGGCGTCATGGGTGCTGAAGCGTTGAAAATATTACTTCACCGAGGTACTATTTATGCATTACCAAGATATCATATATTTGACCCGTATCTATGCAAACATCGTATAGGGTGGATGCCCTGGGGAAATCGAAATCCAATACAAAGATTGAAAATTGCTCTAATGAAAAAACGCTTAAGTTCTTCGAGTCTAGAAAAGGGCGATTTTTTATCGGAAACCTCCACAACAGTTGAAAAAATTTTAGAGCTTGCTCGATGGGCACCTAGCGGTGACAATTCACAGCCCTGGCGATTTATACTGGTTAGTGCTTCACAAATTAGAGTGGTAATTAATAATGAAACGTCAACCAATTGTTATGATTATGGAGGTATACCTACCTTAATTTCAGGTGGATTCTTGCTTGAGACATTAAAAATTGCTGCGAGTTTATTTGGGTTGGAGATTAAGTATCAAATCGAATCTCACTCAAGTACACAACACCAAATTTCAGTTACATTCCATAAGAAATCTAGAATAAAACCAGACCCATTAGCTTATTGCATCAAAATAAGATCGGTGGAGCGGGGTATTTATAAGCGATTAAAATTAACCAGTAATGCCAAAAAGCTTTTAATCGAATCAGTAGGAAATGAGTTTGATATTATATGGCTAGAATCGCTGAGAGAGAAAATTTCTATAGCAAAACTCACCATGTTGGCTACAAAATTACGTATGACAATGCCGGAACTTTTTCCCATTCATCAGCAAGTATTCTCCCCCGAAAATCGAGCCAAACAAGGCATACCGATAGCTGCTACAGGTATTAATCCTTTAACTCAACGAATCATGAAATGGGCCCTTAAATCATGGTCTCGAATTTCGACTTTAAATAAATTAGGTGCAATACAAACCAATCAATTCGAATTAGACCTCCTTCCAAGCTTATTTTGCAGCGCTCATTTTTTTCTTATTCCCAAAAGCTCAATTGATGAAAACGAGTATTTTCTTAAAGTGGGTGCTGCTATGCAACGATTTTGGTTAACTGCTACTCAATTAGGTTTAGTCATGCAACCTAACTTTGCACCACTCATGTTTCAATATTATGCTGATGCCCAAACCGAATTTTCACAATTAAAATTCTCACAGAATATAGCTCTTAAAATCTCCAAAAATCTACGTGCACTTTCTCATGAAAATACCGTCTTATTTCTTGGTCGAATCGGATACCCTCAGCAAAAACAAACCAAGGTACGATCTCTTAGAAAATCTGTTGATGATCTTCTTCTCAAAGAGAACCCATGAAATGTAAGGAACCTTAGGACTGTTTGATTATTTGCACATAATTTGTTCCATCTTCACCAACGACTACCCCATGGATTTCAGTGGCAAAACCTGGAAGCACTTTTCCTATATCATCTAACATAAGTAAAAAATCAAGAATCAATTCGCAATCATCTGTGATTTGTTCTCCGGGCATAATTAAAGGAATACCAGGAGGATAGGGCAAGATCATGACAGCAGAAATTTTATCTTTTAATTGTGCTAAAGGTATAAGTTGTGTTTCTTGCCGAATAAGCTTTTGAAATGCCTGATGAGGGGTCATAACTACTTTAGGTAGTGTGTCAAAAGCATGGTACATCACCTTGGGTAAATGATGCTTTAACATCAAATTATGAAGGGTGTTAGCCAGGCTTTGAATGGACATTGTTTCATAAAAATCAGGATGTGCTTGATGCAGTTGCGGGATTACGATTTTAACTGGCGCGTTTTCATCATAAAGTTGTTTGAATTTATTTAAAGCTGCCAATAGAGCCATTGATTTGGCTCGAGTGATTCCTAGGCTAAATAAAAACAACATCGAGTAGGGACCGGTTTTTTCAACAATGATTCCATGAGATGCAAGAAACTTTTCCACAATAGCAGCGGGAATACCCCAAGCATCGAGTTCATCATTCTTGATTCCTGGTACTAGAACGGTCACCTTAATTGGATCTAAAAATAAATGATCTTCGTCGACTTCATGAAAACCGTGCCATTTTTCGTTGGGTTTTAAGGGGAAACAAGATGCTTTGTTTTCTAAGGCCGGTTGCCATACATCAAAAAACCAATCGGGACTTTGTGTTTTCAATCGTTTTATTTCTGTTCGAAAATCCAATGCCAATTCAATTGCCTCATTGATTAAATCATAACCATGGGTTCCTGCCATCATCGCAGCCGAAACCTCGCAACTTGAAACAAGAGGATAGAAAGGCGAAGTACTCATATGCATCATATAATTCGTGTTCAAAATGTGTTCATTATAATTCCCTTTAATGTGGATCATGGATGATTGGCTAAAAGCGGCTAATAGCTTATGGGTTGATTGGGTTTCAAAAATGACTTGATCTTTTTGAGGCATTAAACTGAGCCCGAATTTTCCAGCATAGATAGGATGGAAATGGGTATATGGAACCCAGGCGCTATCAAAATGTAAATGCTTTACTTTGAGCTGATTTTGAATTTGTTCAACCTTATAAAGTAAACCATCATAAGTAGAGTTCGTGATTACAGCATAAGTAGGCCAGGCTTCTGCTTCGGGATGTTCTAGAATTTTGTCGTGAATTGCTTGTTCAGTATATTCCGATTTGGGAATTCCTCCCAGTATTCCATAAGTGTTTCGTGTAGGTTTCAAATAAATGGGAATGACATCGACCATCATTAAGAACTGGGCAATCGATTTATGACAATTCCGGTCCACAATGACGGTATCTCCCGAAGTTGCCGAATACATACCTACTATTTTATTGGATGTTGATGTACCGTTGGTTACAATTAATGAACGATCGCTTTTAAATACATTTGCTATAAATTGCTCGGCTTCACGTTGAGGGCCGGAATGCTCCAATAAGCTTCCGAGTTCTTCTATTGATACTGAAAGATCGGCGCGAAAAATATTTTTACCATAAAAATCATAAAATGCAGCACTGGTTGGATTTTTTTGAAATGCAGTTCCACCTAAATGTCCTGGAGTGCAAAATGCATAATTTAATTCTTGCACATAATGCATAAGTGCTTTAGTGAAAGGGGGTAAAATTGCATGCCGGTATTTTTCAATGGCGAGCAATATGCGTTTGAAATCATCATGTGCCAAATTAGCATCATATTGCAAAAAATCCAAAGTAAGAACAAAGTCACTGAGATTAATGTCAATTGATGCATGCTTATTGGTCATGGCAAAAACAGGTAATAACTTATTATGATTTGAAAAATGATGTAAATCATCAAATCCAAAGTCATCCCAATCATAAAGAATGGTAACAATTCGTGGATTTAAGCTGCTTACATCGTAGGCATCTTTTAATGAAGTACATAGGGTAATCTCGTAATTTTTTTGTATTAAAAAATTTTCAAGCATACTGATAAAATGCTTTTTGTATTCTTCAATCCCTTGCGCATACACAATAAGAATATGATTCATCGGGTGTCCTTTTACCTCAATTAGTTTCCAAAAATGTACTTTAGCCTATTCGACGTAAATGGTATATTTTTTATGAATTTTAAGAACTATGTGTCTCAATAAAGTTATGGATTTCGGGAATAATAATGTTGCGGAATTTCTTGCCGTTAAATAATCCATAATGTCCCACTCCTTCCGCAAGAAGATATTTTTTCATGGAGTCAGGTAAATTTTTACATAAACCTAGAACCGATTTTGTTTGCCCGACTCCCGTTATATCATCTCGCTCACCTTCTATTGCCAGAATGGAAGTGGTTTTTATATCGTGTAAACGCACATTATGACCTCGCGATTTATAGCGACCCGTGGTGAGCAGTTTTTCTTGAAAAACTGTATTTATTGTTTGCATGTAAAATTCAGCAGTCAGATCCATGGTTGAAAAATATTCGAGATAAAATTTTATTATCTTAAAGGCGGCTTCTTTTTGATTGTCTGCGTAGCGATCAACTGCCTTTTGAAGTGATTCCATATGACGCTGAAAATTCATACTCATAAAACCAGCAAGTTGCATAAAGCCAGGATAGACAAGGCGCATCGCACCTGGAAAACGAGAGGGGACAATCGAGATTACATTTTGTTGAAACCAGTCATCTCCTCGAGAAGCTGCTAACTCGTTTAGTGAGGTAGGGGATTGACTCGTATCAATTGGTCCTCCCAGTAATATTGCTGTGCGGGGAAGATTGGGTGAATTATTAGTAGACATGAGTGCAACGGCAGCTAAAACAGGAACTGTTGGCTGACAAACTGCCATAACATTTAAATTGGGTGCGAGCAAATTAAAATAAGAAATAATGTAATCAATGAAATCATCCAAATCAAACGAACCTTCAGTTAAGGGTACATCACGGGCATTTTTCCAATCCGTAATATAAACATCGTATAAAGGCAGTAAATTTCTAACGGTGTCGCGTAGCAGAGTTGCATAGTGTCCTGACATGGGCGCAACAACAAGTAATTTAGGCAAATTCAAATGTTCCGCATTAATTTTTTTAAAACGAATTAGATTACAAAAACTTTTTCTATCAATGAGTTCCTCTTGAACATCGTAATACTCATCTTGAATTTTGACGTCATTAATTTCAAATTTGGGTTTGTCGTATACATTAGTAATAATGTGAAAAATATAAGAGTAGCCCGATAACCTGCGGAAATGGCTGGAACTGGCCTCTATAATTTTTTTCAACGCTTTTTGATCATCAACAGAAGCATAGGGAATATTAACGGGTAAATTAATATTGTCAGAAATTCTGCGCAAACGTTTTGATACAGTGTCAAAATAATCTGAATAAGGTTGGAGTAAACGCATATTAAAATCATAGATATTGTAAAGATAACGATTATCAAGAGGATTAAAAAACATGTACGTACCTCGCATATTTTAGAATGGTGCAACGCAATACTAAATTAATATACATAAAATTATAAAATAGCAAATCTTTCTATTTTATATCAGTTTCAGAGTGCTAACGTTTCGACCAACACTGAGCATAATAATAACAGTCTCGGATCTCTTCTTGGATTACAGGCGCAGGTATCCCGGCCCGAAATGGAGCGATAAGCATTTTAGTACTGATAAGACGTTGTTGAACCAGGGTTATCAGATTATGTGCGTTTTGTTTCGGTTTTCCGTAGAACTCGGTATTCAAGTGGGTCTTTAATTCATCAGCTTGTAAGATGGAGTCTAGAGTGAACGCGTTCTCTGATTGCAGTAATACCTCTTCCAATAAATGAGGATTTTGTGCCATATTTTTTTCCGCGACGGTAATTGCCTGACAAAATCCATCGAGCATAGTACGACTAATTATATCCTCCCCAGACATATTGAATAAATCAGGGATTATTGTATGGGGTAGAAGGGGGCCTACCAATTTATCAAAGGGGAGGGCATAACCATGGCGATAATGATCACGATAGTTTTGTCCAAAAAATGAATAACTGATCTTCTTAGTCGGAGAAAAACTGGGATCATCCAACGCCAACGTATCAGCATGACGCCCTTTGTAACTCAGAATACCCGCACAACCAAAATCCACAATTGCAGCGCGTTTGCTTCCATCACTTTCCACACAATAGCCTGAATTGAGCAGTTTGGAGTTTAATATATCCCATAAGTTAAAAACTAACGCCACTGCATATAATTGGCCAAGAATTTTTGCTTCTTCTAAAGTGAGTGATAAATTTGCTCGTGTAGGCAAGTAATTGCGATCAAATAATGGGGCGGTTTTGATTGTTTCTTTTTGTGATAAAAATTCAGAGAAACCCTTGATGAATTTCGAGATGACCCCAATTGAGCGGTCCTTATCAATATGTAGATGGTTTTCGGGGACGACTAGAATATCGGCAAACATTTTTTTTGCCAAACGTGGAATCAAAACTTCGAGGAAAGCACCTTCAAGCTTTATTGAAAAAATATGTTCCATCGCATCAAAAGAAGGATTATTTAATTCTTCTTGAGAAAGATATCCTTTGAATACATCGTTTACAGTTAAGGCATCTGGTTTTTTTATTAGATAATAAGCACCAAATGAGTCAGATAATATTTTTTTTTCGGTAATCCCCTTTGATAAGGATGAAGCAATTTGAGGGGGTAACTCTTCTTTATTTACTTCTATGAGTTCGATATTATGAGGAAGCTTTGGCATGATTGATCTCCCCAAAAAAATACTTAAAATCAATCGCATCCTCACTCGAATGCGATTTAAATGATAGCTATGAAGAACTAAGCTCCCATGTATTGACCACCATTAATATCCAAGTTAGAGCCAGTGATAAATCCTGCTTCCTCACCGACTAAAAAAGAAACTGCATTGGCTATTTCTTCTGGTTTACCTAGTCGTCCAACAGGAATACCGCTTGTAATCTTATCGAGTACTTCTTTTTTTAACGTAGTAATCATCGATGTTTCAATATAGCCAGGAGAAATAGTATTTACTGTAATTCCTTTATTTGCAACTTCCAAAGCCAAGCTCTTGGCAAACCCAAACAAAGCAGATTTTGTAGCAGCATAATTGCATTGACCAAATTGACCTTTCCGACCATTAATTGATGAAATACAAACAATACGCCCATAATTTTTCTCAATCATAAAGGGAAGCACATTCCGTGTAATATTGAACGTACTCGTTAAATTCGCATCAATTACTTGTTGCCAATGGTGAGGTTCCATTTTTTTTAGGTTGACATCACATGTAGCCCCGGCATTATTGATTAAGATATCAATACGGCCAAAACGCTCAATAATTGAACTGGTGAGTGATTCACAATCAGAAAAATTAACCTGATTAGCAAAGAGAATTTCGATATCATGTCCGGATTTTTTTTGAAGGGTTTGCCACTGCAATACTTCATCATGCTTACCGTTTTTAAAGTAACAAGCAACTACTTTATAATTCGTTGCGAGACGTCTACAAATTGCAGTACCTATTCCTCCGGTTCCTCCTGTAACAACTGCTATCTTTTTCTCCATGCATGATTCTCCTGGTGAATTGGATATTACTTCTTTTTAATGCTAGATTAAGTGGGTTCGATATTATTCAAAAATTTATCGTAAAATGACTAGTTAGCCTTTACCTTGGCCGAAGCTGGGGTAAACCCTAGATTAGAAAGCGAAATAGAATAAGGAGTTCTAATCACTTTTAAATCATTTTGTTTTGCTCTGCGGGAAACGTTATGATTTTTGCTCGGTATTTATATTTTTTATGTCAAGGAAGTAACGATGGATTTTGCTAATTCGGCTGTTTTTGTAGTGGATGATGATCCAGAAATTTGTCAATCATTCCGTTGGTTATTTGAGTCTGTAAATATTCCAGTACGCACATATGAAAATGCTGAAGCGTTTCTTGATAGTTATGATTCCATGCAAAAAGGATGTTTGATTATCGACGTGCGGATGCCGCTTATGAGTGGTTTAGAATTGCTCGAGCATCTTAATGCATCCAGAAATCAGCTTTCCATCATCATGATCACCGGCTATGGGGACATTCCAATGGCTGTACGAGCAATGAAAGCCGGGGCTACTGATTTTATTCTTAAGCCTGTAAATCATCAGCATTTGCTCGAAATTACTCAAAAATGCCTTAAAAAAATCCACTCACATTATCTTCAACCGCAATCTGATTTTTATGAACGGTTAGAACGTTTGACTAAGCGTGAGCGCCAGGTGATGGATTTAGTAATTGAAGGAAAATTAAATAAACAAATAGCTCATACCCTTGATATTTCTATATCTACAGTAGAAGTTCACCGTGCGAACGTGATGCGTAAAATGGGAACTAAGACTCTAGCTGAGCTTATAAAAATTAATTTACTCCATACTCTGGTGGTTACTGAGCGTTCTGACTTTTTAATCGAAACGTCATAATGTGTTTGAGTTTGTTAAAATAAGACGCTTAAATAACCATAATGATAAAATAGTTTTAATCTGGCTAAAAAATGATATTATCTGGTTTTTTAGATATCAGGAATATATTATGGCAAGATTTCCACATAAAACTGCTTTTGAGCTTCGTCAATATTTTCAGGGTTTAGATTTGCCCCATTTAATCAAAATTAATCGAGAATATGGACCTCATTTTATTTCGATTGAAGATAGAATTGACCAACACAAGGCGACAATAAAAATTTTATCGGAGCGTTTATCAAAGCTTAAAGAGAATCAACGAGCACATGACCTAAAATTTGAAAAGGTCCTAGAAGAGGAGGCTGGGTTTCAACAAACCCTTAAGGGAGTGCTTTGTGACACGGATCATACTGACCGATACCTTGGAAGACAAGCGGCAGGTTTTTCTCCCCTGACTTCTTATGAACATCATGCACTGACTCTACTCACTGAAATTGCACAAACTTCTGAGAGAGTAAGTGGCTTGAATCAATCTATTGCGGATTTGGAGCAAAAGAAAACTGCTGCCGTGGATGAATTAAGAATTTTAAATAGTATTATTGAGGAAAAGAGACGGGTCTTAGAAATAGAACAAAAGTCCGCCTATAACCCCTCTTAGTTTGCAGTACTGAAGTTTTTGAATGTACACAAAAGACATGGCAAAGTATTTGTTGTAGTTTACTCAAGTACTTTGTCTTAAAATTTTGGGTCTAACACACTGAAGAAAAGAGAATTGTTACTCTGTATTTTCGGGATAAATAAAATTTTTTTTTGCCTTATCCATTAAGACTTTAAACTGTTGTAAATGTTTTTCAGTAGTTGAGGATGAGTGTAAAACAAACTCCGAAACACACAATGCAAATAAAAGCCTGCGTATATCCCAAATTGTTTCCTGAAAGATATCCACTCGTTTTTTGGTCTCTTGGTTTATTTTAACTTCAAGTTTTAAATTTTCAGAGCTTATCGCAATCGGGGTACAATTTTTGATTACCTCGTTACGTAATTTTTCAACAAAAAGAAAAGTATTAATTTTTTGTTCCCGACATTTGACTATTTCTTGCATCATATCGTTAAAAAAATTGTATACCATCAATTGATGAAATAAATAAAGTTTTTGAGAGTAACGATAAGCTTGAAATAAAAAATAATCACCAACTAAAACAATAAAGATACCAATTAATGTGCAAATACCACGATTTAGTACCATTTCAAATGGTCCTTGAGGAGAATTTGCTTCAGTGGTTTGTGCTAAGAGTAAAAAGACTACTAAAGTGATAAAAAAAACACTAATGTCGTAGCGTCTGGTATTTAATGAAGAAACCGCAAGTCCTATGATACTGATAATAAATACGACAGGAATTAATCGATAATTCAACTGCATTAGATAAATTAGGGGAATTAAAATCGTTAAGGCTGCAAAAGTACCTCCAATGCGATGAATTGCCCGTCTGATAATAAAGCCAGGTTCAATTCCTGCGCTGATGACGATGACTGTCAGTAAAACCCACCATTTATGAGGGATTGTTGTAAATAAATAAATCCACATGGCAACCATAAACATGATTGCCAATTGCGTAAACCGTGCATAATCAAGCTTTTTTTTCAGTTTTGCCGCAGAGAGCATAATTTATTCCAATGGATAAACGCTTGCTGTAAACAACGTACAATATAATGCTGTAATTTTGTTTGAGGTTCTATAGGAAGTGATGGGGTTCCGCAGGGCGTATAGGTCCCCATGTTTTTTCTCAGCCTAAATAGATTATTCTTTACACCGTTCCAAAACACCTCATTTTTTGTCTCATAATATAAATTGTCTAATGCATGTTGAATATTTCTGAGGTTTATTGAAACACGATAACTTTGCATTAAATATTTCTTGGGAAGCATTCGTCGGTAATTTCGTACCATTCCCAAATGGAGGATTTCTTCACCTATAGGACTTTTTTGATCCTGATTGAACGCCGATTCAATATCTTTCTCAAGGTATTGAATGAATTTTTGCAAACCTTTGTTCCATACGATCAAATACATATTAGGGAAACATCTCAAACTAATCAGTGCAAATGTCATTGATAATAACGTTGATGAAATAAAACCGTATGCAACCTCAAGATTAGCAGGGGGTTCAGTACTTAAAACAACTGCTCCTGTCGCGATAAGTAGCATAGTTAAATTTTTTAAAGCATAAAAATATTTTAAAACGTAAAAATAGGTTACTGCTAACACAAATACTGAAAAAAAGAAAAAAACACCACGAAAGGGGTAAACAAGATAATAGGAAACACTAATGAAAATGACGGCAACAGTGATAAAAATTAGTAAACCTTCTTTTTCTTTAAATGTGGAGAGAACGGGTGCCTCATAAAGAGCGGCCAAAAAAAAGGGTGAGATAAAAGCAAGGAAACTGACGGGTTGAAATAACCAATAAACATAAACCTCTACAGTCGCAACAAAGAGACACTTATAAAGGGTAATCCGTTGTAATGCATAGGGATCGACTTCATCAAGCCATTGCTTAAACTTTGATATAGACATAAGCACTTGTTCCTAGGCGTAGCGGGTAATAAGGATCCGGATCCGTGATGCGAATAATCACAGGGAGTCTTTGCGGTAATAAGATCCATTGATTTTCATTGATGACGTTTTGTAACTGAGTACGATTATCTACCAATTGTCGATTTGCCGCCCAATAATCTGACTCAATCACCCCATGAAACATTTTTCTTCCCAGATACATTCGGGGAAATATCCATACCTCCGCGCCTTTATGGACATGGCCTAGATCCGTTTCATTAAAATTTGCTTGAATGAAAATATTATCCATATCAACTAAGGAAAATAGAGGCTGATTGATGTTCACGGGGGTTCCAACACTAAAAAATAAATTTTGAATAATTCCATTTGTTTGTGCATAAACTTCGGTTTGTTCCAAATTCACCTGAGCGTTTTTTAATCGTGCCTCCAAGGATTTAATTTCATTTTCTTGTGCTTTTATTTGATGCTGATCAATTTCCAATTGTTTTAATGCGGCGTCCCATTTATCTTTAGCGGCCTTCGTTTCTTGTTGTGAATTTTGTAAGGTGATGAGTGAAACAGATTTCAATAAATAACCTTTGTTATATTTTTGGTCGTCTTGTTTGAATTTAATGTAATTCTTTTGCTCATTCTCACTAAGTTTTAGATCGCGCTCGTAGGTAGTTTTTAAGGCTTCTAATTTAGCCCCTGCACTGGCTATATCGGCTTGAAGTTGTTCCACTGCATAGATATAGGGTTTTTGAAATACAGTAAAAAGTTTTTGACCTTTTCTGACTACATCGCCATTATGCACATAAAGATTCGTAATATAGCCATTAGTAAGTGCTGCAACTGGGCGTACATTATTGACGACAAATGCATTATCAGTAAAAGGAAATAAAAAAGAAAAAATATAAATAATGGTGGTTAGAATACCAATAAAAATGATGACATTCGCTATGGTGCTCCAACGTTTCAGTCGGACAAATCCATTTCTCATGCGCTCGCGATATCTGACTAAATTGATCATAAATCCAAATTACCATTAATTATATAGCCTGATGCTGCCGGGAATCGTGGCTCGATACCCAATACCAACGGAATTTTCCCAGGCTACAAAGAGTTTCAATAACTATTTATTGCAAGCATATCCCCCCGCTAAGTCTTGATATAAAATCACCAACGACATTGCGAGTTCCAACTTGACTTGATTTGTTGAGAGAGCCAAGTTATTTAAATAGATTTTGCTTTGTAATAATTCCTTATAAGAAATTAATCCGGTTTTTAGTAATCCTTTTTGTAAATTGTATTTACGACGGTAATCTTCTTCAGCATGTAAATAAGCCATAAATTTTTCATTCATACGTTTATTGGCAGAAAAATCAGTATCTACTTCTTTTAAAATACGTCGGACTGTTTTATTAAATTCAGCAATTTTTGTATTGTAGGCCCCTTTACGAGCTGCAATTTTTCCTAGAGAACTGGGTCTAAGTGTCCAATTGACGTAGGCATCGGTTGTTTCAGCAAAATTACTGCTGGGCAAATCTACTTCGCCTAAAAAAGCATCCAACTGCAAGCCGGGAAAGAAATCACTATAGGCAACATTAATGGCTGCTCGCGAGGCGTTTAAAGCATATTGCGCCATTTTCAAATCTGGACGATTATTTAATACCGTAGCCGGTAGGCTGCCCGGTTTGAAATGGGAAAAGTCTAATTTGGCAAAATTATTTTTATTTTTTATCCTACCAGGATTTTCATTGAGTAAATAACGAATTGCATTCTCGCTGGATACAATATTATGCAAAATAGGTTTTATTTGTGCCGCAATCAAGCGCTCATCAGATTGCAATTGAGCCAGAATAATCTCATTCTCCAAACCAATTTTGATGTCTCCGGTGCCCAATTTAATTAAGGATTTTAAGTCCCTGTCTAATTGTTTTAATAATCTTAATTGTTCTACTTGAGCGATTAAAGTGAAATAAGCAGACGCAACCTGGCCAATTAATGCCAAACGCATCCCTTCAATTGCTGCGAGACGATATTGAACATTAAATGTGGCTTCTTTTTGTTGGGTATAAAGTTTCATAATGTTCAGAAAATAATAGGGCCAGACCCCATAAAATGCACCAGGGGCTCCAAGCGCAGGGTTGGTGGAGTAGCCTGCAAATATTTGTACGATAGGAATCCAACTGAGTTTGATTTGTCGCAATTCGCCTTGTGCTTGTTGTAAATTTCCTATGGCAATATGAATGTCCATGTTATTGTTCAAACCAGCCTCAATCAATTGATTTAATTCTACATCATGAAATTGTTGCCACCAAGCAATGTAAGGCAAATCATCAACAGGTTTATAATCCTTGGTGCTGGAAGGAAATTTTTTAGGTGGTACTGCGGTTTGCTGTTCAATATTTTTATTGCAGCTTAACAACCCTACGCCTAATAACAAAAGACACAGTATTTTCTTTAACATGAATTGATCATCGTATGGAGTGGGGGTGTTTTTATCATTATTTATTTGCGGTTTTTATCGTGAAATATTAATACCTTATATTCCTTGAAATGATTAGTGTTAGTCAACCCATTCTAGAATTGTCTTTTATTGACAGGCAAAAAACTTTTCCTTATATTCTGTTTATCCACGCAAGTTGATGATTACATCTATTCTCGATTCCTCCCGATTTGTAATGTTTTATTCAACTTGTAGGGCGAGGGATACTTTAATTTATTTTTGTTAAGGTATCTCATATGCTAAATGACACTTCAATTTTAAGACATCGACCTATTTCAATAAATCTGGATAATTTCCCCGGTGGCGTAGCGGCGTGGGGTGCTTTACCTGCTGTTTTCGATTGCCATAGTAAGAAATTTGATCGTGGGGTCCATATTCATGCAAGAATGACTCATTCGGGTAAAAAAATAATTGATCAATCGTACCCTGAAGTTGAGCTAGTCTGGCAACAAAAAAATGTGATAATTACCGAAGCGAGTGCCTTGAGTTACACCATGAGCTCGATTTTTGATGTGGAAATCGTAAGTTTGAATTGTAGTCATTGTGGCTCGGAATTGCTTGATCAGGACTTAGCTTCGGTTCGTCCTTCTTTTGAACACTATTGTAGTTTTTGTGGAAATTCAACCTTGTCTAGTACGCGTTGTGTTGTAAATCCGCTTATTCGATTCAAAGAGATGCTTGATGATCAAGTAAAAAGACCCTCAACAATGCCCAAACGAAAAATAAATTTAGATAATACCCAATATCCAGGTGGATTTCAGATTTGGGGATCTAATCCCTCGATTATTTGGACTGCAAAACGCTTGGAAGAAAGCGCTATCCATGTTCATGCTTACAATGCCGAAAATAAGCGAGTTATTGATAATACATATAGCGAGGTTTGGGTAAATGGGATGCTTTTGGATATTGAAATGGTCCGTACATTGCAAATACAAAAAGCAATTCCTGAACTTCGACTTTGTTTAACCAGCATCCATTGTCCTAGTTGTTTCCATGCTCATTTTGATAAGGAGCTACTCGCAGTAGTTCCACATCAACAACATCAATGTGAACACTGTGATGCGGTTTTTACTACATCCGAGCGTGCTATTAGTAATCCTTCGACAGCCATTTTAAACGAATTAAATAGTTCACTGGAGGATATTAGAAAATGCATCAATTAATAAAAACGATCTTTAAAGCGGGAGCATTAATTTTTGATGCCCAGCATCGGGTATTGGCAGTGCATAAACGAGGAAAACCACCCAATGAATATATTGTGCCAGGAGGTAAGATTGAGCCTGGAGAAACGGATGAGGAGGCATTGAGAAGGGAATTATCAGAAGAGTTAAATGTCAGTATTCGATCGATTAGGCCTTATGAAGAATTCCAAGCAAAGGCCATTTATGAAGATGCATTGTTAGTGATGCGGACTTATTTTGTCAGTATTGAAAGAACGCCTATTCCAGGAAATGAGATAGATTATTTGGTATGGTTAGATGCTCATTTCAAGACGAGCGGATACCAATTTGCTTCAATTTTGGGGCAACAGATTTTACCGCGGTTGTTTGCTGAGGGTCATCTTGGTCTGCATTAAGGTACTGATTCATCCCAAGTTGAATCCTTTAAATGATCATCCATTGCTTTACCGGGAGCACATTCTTTTGAGAAATAACCATCATTGCGTGCAAGGTAAAAATTTTTATAATAATCAAGAGCATTTTGTTTCGCAATATTAGCGGGTACTCCCAGCAGTTTGGCAGTACGATAATTTCGTTGTACTGCTTCACATTCGGTTTTTGCTTCATTATATTCTCCACGTACGTGCATGCTTTCATGAGTTAAAATATTCAAACTGATCAATTCATCTAGGGTTGCACGTTGAGGATGCTTTACATAACTCATTAATAAGGAGCATTTGGGATATTGGATGACAATGTATCCGGTTTTAGGATCAGCATGGCCGTACACTCTTGGTTCTTCATCAAAAAGTGTATCAAATAAGGTATTACAATGAACTTTTGCAGGACGCCCTTCAGTGAGTTGGTTCGCCACATGAGTTAAAAAACGCTCGAAACGCCAGTGGTGAAATGGAGGCCATGCAAACAACAAAGCCAGGCTCAGTGATACGATGAGATAACCTGGAGATATAGGTAAGCGACCCGTGAGCTCCCGGAAAACCAGCCAGAAAAAAAATAAAGAAATTAGGGCCCAGAGCATGATGATCCTTATTGTTTACGCTTTGCTAAGACCTCTTTTTTTAATACATTTTTCATGGCCTCATAACCATTTTTTTTATGTTGCTCTATAGTTTCCCTTGAAAAATCAGAATCCCATGCACAGGGATCATCTCCGCCTACTTCTCGTATAATCCTGGTAATGGATTGTATCCCTGGATCACCCATTGTCTGAATATAAGTGGGGAAGTGTCGAATTTCTTCTGCTAGACTAGGTTCACAATAGCTTAAAATTTGCTCAATTAATTTTTTGTAATTATTGATAAGATCAGTAGTATGTATGTCCTTTCTTATTTTTTCTGAGAATAAAATCTCATCTTTTCTTGAAAGAACCTCAATCATATTTTTTGGAAGCGAGCGATTTCGTGAATAGAGTTCTACAATATAGATTTTTTTGTTGGATTGACCACAGACCTCAAGTGTTGAATCAATAGGGGTATTAGTTATGATCCCACCATCCCAGTAATGTTTATTATTAATGGTTGTCCATGGAAATCCTGGAGGTAAGCTTCCACTGGCTAGAATATGATCCGGGGTAATGTCATCTGTATAACTATCAAAAGTTTCAAATTCAGATGTTTCAACGTTAACGGCCATTACCAATAATCGAACCGGGCTGTCTTTTAGTTTATCAAAATCAATGTACTTGCGTAAGAGATCCTTAACGTATGAGGTCTCGTAAAAACTTGTCCAGTGAATGGGTAATTGATCCACACTGAAAATCGGCATAGACCATCTTGGGAGGAAAAAGTTGGGTGCCCCCCAAATTATTGTATGCCAGGAAGCGAGAATACGTCGTATTTGTTCATCAGAAACATTGAACATATCCTGAGCGAGATCATTCCAAAAACCTTCTAAGGCTTCAGTAGCATGTTTGGGATTTCCGGCGATAATTGCAGAATTAAAGGCACCAATAGAAATCCCAGAAACAATATCTGGGTAAATTCCATGTTCTTCCATTGCTTTAACCACTCCGCACTCAAAAGCACCAAGAGCGCCACCACCTTGTAGGGTAAGAACTGTTTGAATTGCAATTTCTTCCAGGGGGTAGTTAATATCAAATAACTTTTTCTTATGAGACTCTATATTAACTCGATTGATGATCAGGGATTCGGCCGCTTTAATTTCTTCGATTGGACGTCCTGAAAAAAAAGCCCCTTGTAATAATCCATCTTTTAGATAAAACAAGGCACAGTTTCTTTCTTTAATTGAACCTCTTACTATGCGCTCCGTAGCATCAGCTGTATCACCAATTATCTCAATGTAGTTATCAAATGCGTGCAGATAAAAATAAGAAGCACTGTTATAGCTTTTTCTCATTCCCATCATATTTAATGCTGCAATTTTTCCTTGCTTGATTGCATTATCAACCCCTCCGTTTCGGTGATATCTTCTAAATACAGGATCAAAAAAATTAGCAACATCTCCGGCAGCGTAAATTCCTTCTTTATTGGTTTGCAGGTATTGATTCACAACAATGCCATCATCGATCTGAATTCCACTGTCTTGAAGAAACTCAATAGAAGGAAAATATTTGTCGGTAATAAGTACAAAGTCACATGCTAAATTTTTTCCGGTATTGGTCTCTATTGACTGAACTTTGTTCTTACCATTAAATTGTTTTATCGTTTCATGAAGAAGTACTTCCACACCATTGCTAGTTATAAAAGTAGCTACTTCCGCAGAGGAACTTACATTAAATAAATGAAACTCTTCTGCGATAATCGTGACTTTTACATTGTTTTTAACCAACAAAGATGCGATCTCGATGCCAATAAAGCTTCCTCCGACAATCACTACATTTTTTGCTTGTTTTATTTCATGAATGAGTGGCTGTGCATCCATGATCGTCTTCAAATAATAGATTTTATCGAGCTTGCTTCCTGGTAGGTCAACTATTTTAGGGGCACAGCCTGTGGCAATAAGTAAATGCTTAAAACTAAAAGTTCCAGCATGGTCTGTTCTCACTGTTTTGGTTTTCGGATCAACAGACAAAGCTTTGGTATGGAGTAAGACATCAATATCATTTTTTATATAGTGGCTTTCATTGAATATAATAAATTGTTCTTTTTTTCGTTTTCCAGTCAGAAACCCTCTGGCAAGCTGAGGACGCAGATAGGGAAGGAAAGGTTCCTCCGAGATAATAGTAATGCTGCCGGTAGCGCCTTCTTTTCTTAATGTGTCGGCTGCAAATGCAGAAGAAAGGCCGCCGCCAAGAAGTAGATAGTCGACTGTTTTTGTCATTTTATTTCCTTTTACCAATGACAAGTATGCAGTTTAAAACAGCGAACACCTGCTACCTGCTCTTTTTTATAAATACACAATGAAGCTTTGAATTAAGTATTACCTTAAATTATATAACTTGGGAATATGAGGAGAGCTAATTATGAGAAAATTCTAATTTTCAATTGGTTAAGTAGAAAACTATAACACTTTTAAAAAGTAAGTTGGTGAATATGTCTCTTTTAATTCTTCCAAAATGCATAGAGGAACAATTTAATCGAGATGATCGAGTGGAAGTGTGGTTGTTTCACAAATAGTTCTTAATATAAAGCTTGATTGTACACTCGTCACCCCATTGATACGTGTCAATTTATCTAATAAGAACGATTGGTATGCGTTGAGATCCGGTACGATTACTTTTAAAACGTAATCTGCAGATTGGCCGGTTATTAAATAACACTGTACTACTTCCGGTAGAAAACGAACTGCTTCCTCAAATTGACTCATGACTGCGGGTTGGTGGCTATTTAATCCAACTAACACAATCACAGATAACTTTAAACCCAATTTTTCGGGCTCAAGAAGAGCAACCTTTTTCTTAATATAACCATTATCTTCTAACAATTTGACGCGACGAAGGCAAGGAGAGGGGGATAACGCTACCATATCGGCAAGCTCTTGATTGTTAATTTGACAATTCGACTGCAGGATATCTAATATTTTTTTATCAGTACGATCCATAAATTTTTTAAAAATAACATGAATATTTTAAATATTAGCATTTTTATCCAATAAATGTTAATAATTTAAAATTAAAATCTAAATAATCGAAATAATTCCCTATATTTGCAATAAAATTTCAAAACAAATGCATTAAAATGATTTTCTAATGCATAGGTTGTAATCAAAGTGCTTCTATTAGCTGCTTGTTTTTTTGAGGATTTATATGTCTACATCACGAGTTGTTGCCTGGTTTGTCTGGCTTATTGCGTCAATATTTTATGCATATCAATATGTTCTTAGGGTTATGCCCAATATTATGATGGATGATATTACTTCGCAATTCCATATTGATGCGACAGTATTTGGGCAATTTTCTGGGGTTTATTATCTTGGCTACTCTTTAATGCATTTGCCAATCGGTATTATGCTGGATCGTTTTGGGCCGAGAAAAGTAATGACTTTATGCATTTTGCTTCCAGTTATTGGCTTGTTGCCGCTTATCTTTGCGGATCATTGGATGTATCCACTTATAGGAAGAGCGCTTATTGGTATTGGGTCCTCCGCGGCAATTTTGGGAACATTTAAAATAATACGTATGACATTTAAAGAGCAGCACTTTTCTCGAATGCTTAGTTTTTCAGTAATGATCGGGCTTATAGGTGCTGTTTATGGTGGCGGTCCTGTTAGTTATATGTGTCATGCTGTGGGTTATAAAATGGTCGTTGAAGTATTTATTGCTCTTGGCCTCGTCCTTGCTTGTGTAACTTATTTTATTGTCCCTGATGAGAAACCAACTTTTCATACATCCGTTCTTGCTAACATCAAAACAGTTTTTACCAACAAAAAAGTAATTCTTATGTGCTGTTTTGCAGGGTTTATGTTAGGCCCTCTTGAAGGTTTTTCTGATGTCTGGGGCTCTGGTTTTTTAAAACAGGTATATGGTTTAGATGCCTCAACAGCAAACTATTTACCTTCAATGATTTTTATAGGAATGTGTTTTGGCTCCCCAGTATTAAGTTTGATTGCCGAAAAATCAGGATATTACCTAGGTACAATCATCGCAGCAGGAATAACGATGTGTCTAATTTTTACTGCGCTTGTTACAGGTATGTTAAATGTATCCAGTATCACGATGTCTTTTATATTGGTCGGAATGTGTTGTGCTTATCAGATTCTGGCTATTTATAAGGTGTCTACTTATGTTCCAGAGCATCTTGCTGGCCTCACTACGGCAATCGCGAATATGATAATCATGATTTTTGGTTATGCGTTCCACACGATTATAGGTTTTGTAGTCAATGAAAATGGGGGTATTCGTGAAGCAGGAGCCTTTGTTTATGGAATAGGGGTTATCCCTGTGACTCTGGCAATGGGTGTTATCGGTTTTCTATTCCTTGCGTATCGAGAAAAATATTCCCTCCCAAAGCTCTATCCTGTAGAGTCTCCGAGTTAAGCGTAAATAGAGCTTTGCTGATTAATGTGTGGGACCCTAATCCTCATCCCGTGGCAAGTCTGCGGGATTCCCTTGCTTCTCTTCGAGTTCATATAAGATCTAGGAAACATGTTGTTTGATATGGTCTCTCAAGTAGTTGGAAAATTTATCGATATCAGCTAGTATTTTAACAGTTAATAATCTAATGTTAACCGTTCCATTTATAAGGGCCGTTAGCTCAGCTGGTAGAGCAGGAGACTCTTAATCTCTTGGTCATAGGTTCGATCCCTATACGGCCTACCAAAATCAATGTAAGAAAATGAAGATGGTTTATTTCTAAACTACTTTAGCTTCTAAGCCACCGTCCCCAATTTTTTTAACATATGCAACATACACTTTATCTGGAAATATAATGGGTTGGTATCCACTAAGCGAGTCAGGGCTATCTTTGAAGCGGGCCAAAAAGAGTTTGCAAGTAGGATATGCTTGAATAGCAACCAATTCATATCCATTTGCTTATTAGCATAAGTCTATGGTAAAAAAGTTATTTTTATAGAAACTTGGTTCAATAAAGACTTTATTCAAATAAAATAATTACCACCTATCATATCATCACTGAGATAAGTGAGTATCTCTGAAAGACGTTATCACCAAAAGAAAAATGGAACATAATAATCAAGGATACAGTGATATGCCAAGAAGAGAATTAAAATTAATCATTGTTTCATTTGTTCTATTTTTATTTCCTAGTTTTTTATTAGCACAACATGAACATCATACGAATGCACCACCCAGCATCACTTTATCAACCCCAAATATTCCCTCTAAGATAAAAAAAGGCATAAGAAAAAAAGTAATTCATGGGGCTATGCTTCCCGCTGTCAATAAAGAGCGTACTATCAATTTAGTGATAGAGTATAAAATGGTGAACTATGCAGGGAAGATGAGACGCGCAATTTCTGTAAATAATCAAATTCCAGCACCGACACTTCATTTTAAGGAAGGAGAACACGTTAGGATCAACGTTTACAACAAATTAGATCAGGGATCATCAATTCACTGGCATGGGCTTCTTGTACCTTGGCAAATGGATGGAGTGGAAAATATTAGTCAAAAAGCGATCCCGCCCGGCGGAGTGTTCCATTACCGCTTCACACTTCATCAAGCAGGGACCTACTGGTATCATGCCCATGCAGATGTGCAAGAACAAGAAGGACTTTATGGGGCGTTTCTCATTGATCCAAAAACACCGGTTCCTTATTCTTATACTAGGGATTATGTGGTTGTTTTATCGGATTGGAGCAATTATCCCGCCAACCAAATTTTTGCTAATTTAAAGAAGGATGGGGATTATTTTTCACCAAACCTTCCCCTGCAGCCTTCCTTAGCTAAGTTTATTCACGATTATCGTAGAGCTAATGTTAAGGAGCGCAAAGCCCTTATGAATGACTATAAAATGATGCAGCAAATGCGTATGAGCATTTATGACATCAGCGATGTAGCCTACGACGCGTTTTTATTGAATGGTCACCCTAAAACCAATCCCTGGAAGGCGCCGGTTAAGGTGGGCGATGTTGTTCGTCTTCGATTTATTGGTGCTGGTGCCAGTACCATTTTTCGGGTGAAAATTCATGATACAACAATGAAAATGATGCATGTGCAAGGCAATGATGTTAAGCCTTTTACGCTGAAAAGTTTTGATATTGCTCCTGGAGAAACATATGATGTTCTGGTCGCGATTAAAAAAAATACGCCTCATATTATTTATGCTGAATCTATTGATACTGTAGGAGCAGCGGTTGGCGCTTTAGTCACATCATTTAACCAAGCCATAGATTATAAAGCAATACCTCCTTTTCCCGAACCTGAGCCCACTACACGCCAAATGATGGCTAATATGATGATGTCAGGGATGAATCATGATTCGATGTCATCGCATGCCAGGATGAAGCATGGGCAAACAGAATCTAAGATGCACGGAATGGAAAAAAATAGGATGCCGATGGGCCATTCAATGAATATGTCATCTATGGATATGTCATCTATGGGGCATCCGCAGAGGAACTTCTCTGACATTGATAAGACCTCAATGGGTATGGAAGGGGATATGGCCATGGATAAACCCATGAGTATGCCTTTAGAGTCAACCATTATTGGAGATGCCATAACTCCTATAGATAAAAAAACATCTTCTAAGACACTAGGAACCAAATATCAAGATTTAAAAGCTGCTGTAAAAACCAATAACCCAAACCGAAGCGTGGATGGGGTTATTCGGATGGAATTATTTGGTTATATGGACCGTTTTATATGGTTTATTAATGGATTGCCTGAATACAGAGCCAAACCCATTTTAATTGAACCTGGGAAGCGTTATCGAATTATTTTTACCAATAATTCTATGATGCGCCATCCCATGCACATTCATGGTCACTGGTTTATACTGCGTAATGGCCATGGGGCTTATGACCCTTTATTACATACCATTAATGTTCCACCCGGCGCTACTGCGGTAGCAGACTTCGACACCGATGCGAGTGGTCAGTGGTTTTTTCATTGCCATCATCTCTATCATATGATGGCCGGAATGGCACGAGCTTTTCAATATGAAACGATTTTAGAAGTAGCAAAAGGACTTAAAAAGCCCGAATACGAAATTGCAAAGACTGGTTATTATAATAGACCGATTGTCAGAGTCGATGAACTCGTTCCAATAAACAAGTCTTTAATTTCTCATCCTGCAGGTCATCATGCACGATTTTATTTTGCTAGTTCACTTGATATTGGCGAAGATCCTTTCAATAATGTCCAACGGTTGACCTATCTTGGCTTATATGGGCCCGATTATAATAAGTTAGAGTTATTTGCCAATGATGCGGAACTTAGTGAAGGAGAGGTGGAAAATGCAGATATAGACATTTTTTACTGGCATCAAATCAGTCAATTTTGGGCAATAAAAGGCGGGGCAAATTATTTTAATCGACCGGCTGTTTCACCTTATTGGCAACCAGGTATTGGTGTAGAAGGGATTATGCCTTATTTTATTGCGACCAATCTACGTAACTATTACTACAAGGGAAGTGCTAAATTCGATTTGGAATTATCTAGAGACACACAAATAACGAATAATTTCTTTTTGCGTTTAGGTGTCCGTAGTATTCTAGCCACTAAAACGGTAGATGGAGTAGTTGGAAACGGATTAAATCAAATGCGCTATGTGATCAGACCTTATTATCGCTTAACCCCAGGTTTAAATCTTACCGTTGAATTTGAGCGTGAGCAAGCCTATGGTTCTTATAAAACGATTCTTAACAGTTTAGGGCAGGAGGCCAGTGAAAATACGCTTACTTTTGGTTTATCCATGTTATTTTAATAGAGTTAGAACATATATGGCAATTGCATGTTTGGCATTAGGTGGTTAATTTTTACCCTAAAAACAATAGCTTGAATGATTTCTCAACTTCGCTAAATTATCAATATCCTAGGCTATCCTAAGGACAGAAAGTGGTCTCCTGTGTCGTTCATTTCTTCATTATTTAGCTTTTGATTATCCAACTCTTTGTTTCTCTTTTGCATCAATAGTTCATGATATGCTTTTTTTCGCCTTTGGACGATTAAATCAATGCGCTTTTGTTTGGCCTCTGCAAAAAAATTTAGCATAGTTTGGGTTTTTATATTTATTTTTTCGTCTGGATCATTCCAAGGCTCTTTATATAAAGTCTCCCGTACTGTTGAACTGGTATACCATTGACCATGAAAAAAAGAATACTTTTTATTATTCAGGGAAGGACAAAAAAGGGTGCCAGTATAATAATCAATATCCGCGTCAAATAAGACTATATTTTTGTGAAATTCTTTTGCTATAGCTTTCTGATTACCTTGATTGTTGCAAAAATAAAGCTTTATATCCCTAACTTTAGAATGTACATAGACAAAATCAGAATTAAAACGATCTGCTATTTTATCAATACTCAAGTAGGCCGTTTGGCTGCTAATCGGATAAGTGCTGGCCAAATGAAAATACTCTAGTAAATGATTAACCCCGTGTGCAAGTATATAAATGGTGAGCTGCTCCTGCTTTATGGATTTATAATTGATTGGATTGCCATGTTGTAAGATGAGTATTTTTTGATCTTTAAGTGTTGTTTTCCAATGGATTGCGTTGGAAACGAGATCATTATGTTCATGGAATGGGATATATAGAATTATCATTTTTTTACATTTTATATGAGCAATAGCAACTTTTTATTCAGAGCTTCTAAGAAAAGGTGATTGTACCAGTTTGAGAATAAATTGTTCACATCGATTTAATTGTTCCAGTTCTACGAATTCATTAGCACGATGTGCTTGTTCAATACTACCGGGGCCACAAACAATCGTGGGTATTTTTGCTTGTTGAAATAATCCTGCTTCAGTAGCATAAGCGACTTTTAATAGTTCTTCGGTCTGACAAATGGCCTGGGCAACACGCACAATAGGTTCCGATAAGGGTGTATCCAGTCCTGGTGCTTTAGCGAGTGTTTCTAGACTCAGATGTGCGCTCACTTGATCTTTATGTAGAGCAGGAATTAGTTGGGCATTTAGGTAATTCATGATTTGTTGATATAGTTGTTCTGGGTTATCTGCCACTAAGTTTCTAATTTCAAAAACAAATTCACACAGGCTGGGAATTGTATTATAAGCATTTCCACCCTGAATGAGGTTGGTGGAAATTGTAGTGTAGGGTACATCGTAAGAGGTATCATGATGTCCTTGAGTTTTGAGCTGATCCGCCATATGGCGAAGATAAGTAATGAATGATGCAGCATGTTCTATCGCATTACATCCCTGAGGGGTGAGTGAAGAGTGGGCCGCCACTCCGTGAATTTGGCAGCGATAGCATTGTATGCCTTTATGCCCGATCACCGGTTGCATTGAGGTGGGTTCACCTACGATACATGCTTTGGGTTTATAATTTAAATGAGTCATTTTCTCAATAAGGCTTGGTGCGCCAAGACAACCAATTTCTTCATCGTAAGAAAAAGCCAAATGTATGGGAAAATCTAGATTAAGTGCTCTCAACTGTGGAATGAGAGTCATAACTACAGCAATGAAGCCTTTCATATCACACGCTCCTCTACCATATATTTTCTCGTTTTTGAGCGTTGCTTGAAATGGGTTGCTATCCCATGATTGACCATCCACGGGTACTACGTCGGTATGGCCAGACAAAATAAGACCCCCATCGAGGTGACCATGCCGATCAGGGAGGGTTGCAAGTAAATTTGCTTTAAGACCTTTATTGTCATGAATTAAAATGGGATTAATATGATAATCATTTAATGCATTAGCTAATGTTTCTATTAGTGATAAATTGGAATTGCGTGAGGTCGTATCAAAAGCGATAAGTTTTGTTAGCCAATCCAGAGTATTCATAATATTCCCGTATCGAAGTAAGCAATTGTCATTCAAGCATATTTAAGCATTATAATCCTTCTCAAGGGGTAAAACATCTAAAAATCCGCGCTCAAATTTTTCTTAGATTTTAGGGATAATTCGCTATGGATATAGATGCGAAATAGATATTCATCGTGAAATTCTGCATGAATTGTCTACAATCAGGAGAGTAGGGCTTTAACCTGCAAGGTAACCATCCATTTTTGACTGGCATAAGGATATGAGCAATGAAAAGAATGATCGCAGTTCAGGTGAATCAATCTGGAGAATGGGAAACTGTTGAAAAAAACTTAGTAAAGCCGGAAGCAAATCAAGTTCGTATTAAAGTTGAAGCATGTGGCGTATGCCATTCAGATCTATTTGTGAAAGAAAATTTATGGCCGGATCTTCAATTACCTAGAATTCCAGGGCATGAAATAGCTGGGATAATCGACGAAATTGGGCCGAATTGCACCAAATGGAAACCAGGCCAAAGGGTTGGCGTCGGTTGGGCTGGAGCACGTTGTGGACAATGTCTCCCTTGTCGACATGGTGATTTTATTCTCTGTGAACATCATCAGATTACCGGATTACATTATGATGGTGGCTATGCACAATATATGATAGCTCCTTTAGAAGCCCTGGCATCGATTCCCGATGAGCTTTCCTTTGCTGAAGCGGCACCATTAATGTGTGCAGGGATAACAACATTTAATGCACTGCGACATAGCGTTGCTCGTGCGGGTGATTTAGTGGCAATACAAGGAGTAGGGGGCCTTGGGCACCTAGCAATTCAATTTGCTAATAAAATGGGATTTAAAACAGTTGCCCTTTCTTCAGGTGCTGACAAAGAAACACTTGCTAAAAAGTTAGGTGCTCATATTTATTTAAATTCTAATGAGCAAGATGTCGTTCTCGAGTTACAAAAATTAGGCGGTGCTCGAGTTATTCTGGCTACTGCTCCTAGTGGAAAATCAATTACTCCTTTAATTAATGCTTTAGGAAATAAAGGAGAGCTTCTGATTGTGGGAGCCTCTAATGATCCAATTGAAGTTATTTCAACTCAGCTTATTGGTAATAATCGATCGATTAAAGGCTGGCCATCTGGTAGTGCAATAGATATAGAAGAAACATTACAGTTTTGTGCATTGACCGGAATTCGTCCCATCATTCAAACATATTCACTTGCACAAGCGGACAAAGCTTTTAACGATATGATGTCCAATAAAGCTCGATTCCGCTCCGTCATCGTAATGCAATGATATTAAGTGAATTTATTGTTCTATACTTAATCAGGATCATTTAAGTTCATTTCAAGGAGTGAAATTATTATGAAAAAATTATTCTTATTTATTTTTTCGTTTACGATGATCAACGTGGTTTCCTATGCTAGTAAAATTGTAATTACCGGTACTCCTATTTTTTTGGAAAAACAAGGTGATGTTTACTATGTACCTAATGATTATAAATCGACTAAATCATATTATTATGTCAATTTAAATGGAGCACGGCAGGTATGCTATATGGACAAGCAACCTGAATTATCTGCCTTGAATCATACGACACTTGAAGTGAATTACATCGGCTCAACGTTGAGTTGGATTTGTTACCCATTGGATACTAATTATTTTGAAACTCGATAAAAATCTTATAGCGCTACGAAATGTTACGCACTGTTTAAGTTCTAAATTTCTTACCTATGTTCCACGATTTGTCTGCGGGAGCATTATATTGGAGGATTATAGATCCCTGGACAATCTGCGCGATAGGGAAGAAGATGCGTCAAGTAGGAAGAAGGTGAGCGGGCTTCAGCCAGGCTAGAATCAAAGAGCCTCGACCCACTTATTTTCCTTGTTTTGAAGTGACTAAATTGAGTCCATTAACTACTTCCTGAAGCATTTTTAAATGAATCGGTTTGGTTAATACTTTCTTCATTTCTGCACACGCGGGATTATTTCCTGTTTCACCGGAAGTAGTTAATCCAATAATTGGCAAAGGAGTTTTTTTATCACGTTGTTCCCTATCCCGAACACACTGAACTAGATTTCTACCTGAAATACCAGATATCCCTATATCCGTTATTATTAAGTCAAAGTTGTTCGTTTCTAACAACTCTAAAGCATGTTCGCCATCGATTGCCGAATAAAATGGATATCCTGCTTGTTCAACAACATTTTCAATCATGTGTAGGGAGATGATATTATCTTCTACGAGAAGAATAAGCGGGGCATCCGATACGGATTGATTCTGCGGTGATTTTGTTTCGTTATAGCTGAGGTTATTGATCTCGTTATATCCAATTTTCATTGTGAGGTTAAAATAAAAAGAAGAGCCTTTTCCTACTTCGCTTTCTAAATGGATCTCTCCGCCGAGTAGGCTTAAGTATTTTTGGGCAACATGAAGCCCCACACCATAACCACCGTGCTGACTTTTATAAGAAGGCATAGCTCGAAAGAAGCGGTCAAAGATTTTATCCTTTAATTCATGGGGGATACCAATTCCGGTATCGATTACACTGAATCGCAACTGGGCATAACTATTTTCATGAGAAAGAGTCTCAACTTTAATGGTAACAATCCCTGCATCAGTGAACCTAATTGCATTTCCTACTAAATTTAATAAAACTCGATGTAATTTTGTTCCATCAGTAATAAAACTATTTGGTGCTGTATCATCAATTTCGATATTCAGCTGAATTTTTTTCATTTCCAGACTGGGTTGCACAAGATATGCGATATCGTTAATGCTTTTGCGTAGTTCAAATAATTCTTCGTGGACGTCACTTTCCCTGAGATTATCTGCCGCAACAACTTCCATTACACCATTTAATAAGTCTAATAATTGTTCTCCACTTTCGTGGATCCAACGCGCATATTGTTTTCTTTCAGGATCCTCTGCTTTCTCTTCTAAAAGCCGTGACATCCCAACAATACCGCTTAATGGGGTATGGATATCATGACTCATGTTTTCAATAAATTCAGTTTTAGCCTGATTTGCAACCTCAGCGTTTTCCTTGGCACGACGCAGGGCAACTTCCATTTTTTTGCGTTCGGTGATGTCCAGAGAAATACCCAAAACCCCAACAGTCTCATTCTTTTGGTTCCGTAAAGGGACTTTTTGGGAATAATAAATACCCATTCCATTTGCCATAACTGCGTATTCTTCTGCAGTGTGAGGTATACCCGTTTCCATAACTAAGGTATTGACTTTATTCAATTCTTCTGCTTGATCTCTCCATGGCATATCATAATTGGTTTTTCCAACAATTTCTTTCCTGGATTTTAAACGAGCGCTTTTAGCCTGGAGATCATTACAACCTAAAAAAACATTATTTTTATCAAGCCAATAAACATGTCCAGGCATTAATGCAATTATATTTTCATAATAATCGTGAACCGCTTGTAATTCATTTTTGAATTTCAGTTTTTCATCTTCGAGAGAACGAGTTAACTTCTGAATTTCTTCGTCTTTTTGATTAATAATTTTGTACAATTCTTTTATTTTTTCTGAATCCATTATCCACCATATAATATGACTTAATAATCAAAATAGCTGCATTATTAAGTAAAAATATTGCTGAGCGACAGTATATTAAATGGACTCACTCTTAAAGAGTATAGTAATCTCCAAATAATCTGGCTCTTAAAAGTAATTAGTGAGGATATTATAAACTATTTATAAAAAAATTGGTTATTTTTTTTTCAAAATGCATTATACTATGTCTATAATTTTCTGATTGATCAGTAAAAAACTTTGATTATAAAAATAAAAAAAATTAATTTAAGTACGTAACATCATGATTTAAATAATTTTAAAGTAATAGAGTGAAGTACTAGCGTACAGAAGTGTGAGAAATAACGCTAAGGAAATATTAGATGCCAAAAATTAGAGGTCCAAAACACGGCAAAATTATTACCGCAAGTTTTGATTCAAAAGATAACAGTAAAAGTCGTTTTCCTTCATTGAAGACTACAAAAGATTTAATCCTTTTAAGCATTAAAGGAAACGAGTATTGTACGGGTGAATATTTAAAAGCCATTGTGCAACAAGCTGTTGCTGTGCACCAAACGGGTGTTAATTATACAGGTGCTCAAGGTAAAGCAACATTTTTGATAGCTGATGAAATTTATTGGCATAATATGGAGGGATCCCCATCCGGCGAGGATGAACATACTCTTAAAAAGAAAGCCATAGAGTTGGGTGAGCAATATTTAAAAAGTAATCTTAGTGCTTTTTTAGAACCTTTAGGGCTGACTCCAGAAAGTTTTAATAATAATTATCCTTGTTCTACAATGGATGAAAAAATCGAAATTATCAATAAGCTAGCAGCGCAGCAAGGCAAAAATTTTGAAATAATGCGTTGGCGTACTTGGGTTGCTCAAGATAATTTTGAGAAAACTTTAGAAGAAATAATGCCTCTTTATAGCTCTGTAGAAGGGCTCAAAATAGCCATTGACAAAACAAGTGCCGATTTTGTGAGTCGTCATTCCCAAGAAGGGGATGACCCCAAAACCTCCCTTCTCCGTTCTCAACATTACCTTACTGAAGAAAGTCCTTCTATTATGTTGTTAGGGGCTAGCTTAGGTTATAATTTTGTTATCTATCCAGGTAGTATCTTACCTCCGTTTGAAGCAACACGAGAATACTTTGTGGTTGAAAATCATGTGGCTCGCATTGAAAAAGGTGAGAATATTAAAAAGGAATGTACTCATAATAAATTTTGCTTTCATGTTGAGGATCCTTCTCGTTATGTCAACTGGTTAGAAGTTAACTTTAAAAGAAGCGAGGAAAAAATATCTGAAATAAAAGTAAGACCTAACAAGAACATTACTTTTTTCGCTCCTAAAACAACACCTACAGCAATAACCTTTAACGGGCTAAAGGATACGGAAACAAAAGACGAACAGGGTATGGAACTTGTACCTCAAAAAGATGTGTCCGACATAATACAGGGAATTTATCTGGCTTTTCAGAAAGAATACCTTGCTAAGAAAAAATCAAATTCAAACCAATCTTCACCTGAGTTGACTCAAATATTTGAGGGTATAACCCAAGGGGTTTTAGCAGCTGATATGCCTATGGTAGATAAGATTGGTTTGTTAACATCTATTGTAGATACCTACGTTAATCGTAATACTTCAGAACATCCCGTTCCGAAACATCTCCCTATAATGTAACTAAAGCCCCCTATAATAGGGGCCTTTAAGGTAATAAGTATCAATTATTTCAACATATCGGGAGTGAATGGCTGACCATTTACAATCATCTTTTGATTTTCTAGTTTAAAGGTCAATACATAATCGTTTCCCTCAATCTTTAAAACACCTTTGTTAACAAGATCTTGGAGTATTTTTTCTGCCTTATTTGCTGCTTCATTGTCAGGGTTAGACAAGATTTGTGTTGGGTTTGTTGAGCCAGATGACGTTACTTGGGTCTCTGGATTGGCTTGGGAATTGTTGGAATTGTTGGTGAGATCACTTTTAATCGATGCGGTCATCAGTGCTTTTACTGTAGTTCTAGGTGCCTTAAAACAACCCTCACCCTGCATCTTTTGCATTACTTGAGCTAGGTCATTACCATCACTTTTAGGTACGGATAATCTAAAATTACCTATAATTTTCCCATCTGGTAAACTCAAGGACATCTCAGAAAGTTCTAATACGGCCCCTTTGGCAACGAGTTTAGGTAATTCTGTTGCGAATGCTAGTGAAACCAGATTAGGGTCGCTATTCTTTTGAATTATATTAAATTCTTGTTGATTGATTTTCGCTACAATGTCTGGATCCAGATTCCTAAAATTCAAGTGTAAAATGCCTGGTCCATAATTCCGATTATTAGTAAATAATTTTTGCAACGACAGTCTAAGGTCGACGTTCAGTACATCATTACTTGTGTAAGAGCTTGCTGAGAAATCAAATCCATTAAGCTCAAAGTTTTTTGCACCAGCTAGATTCACTGCAATAGCAGGAATGTTAAAACGGGTTTGGCCAAGCCATAACCATTCTTGGTGTCTTTTAAATTTATAATCATAAGTGATTTCGCTAATCTTAAAAACAACATTACTTTGATTGTTCGCAGGATTACTGGCTTTCCCGTTCAATCCTAACAGTCTTAAGTTTCCATCGATATGATCAAGATTAGAAGAAACGCACATCAAGGAGGTTAAACCTTGCCAGTCGAACTGAAAATCTCCCTCATTTTGTCCAATCTTACCTTGTAGGGAAAAAGAAGGAAGCGTATATCTGAACACTGTTTTATTCAGGTAATTTATAAAAGCTTCATAATGAGTTTCAGGTTGCGTTGTAATGAGACCTAATCCAAAACGTATGCCATTAGGTGTTGTTAAAAAAGGTCCATGTTTGATGAGGATAGGTATATCCATATTTAAATCAACCGGCGGCTCTGTTTTAGTAACCCCATCTTTATCAGTTGTACTTTGAGCTGGGATATACATCTTAAGTGTTAATACCGCTTGAGAGGAAAACCAGCCACGATGGTATTTATTAAGGTAGACACTAAATGCGGAGGTTTTAGGCATTGAGTTTATATTTTTACTTAGAGTGCTTTTTATTGCGAAACCAATGAAATAGTAAGCTATGAGGATAAGCACCACTAAAGATAGGATAAATACAGGCCATTTTTTCATAAGTACCCAAATTAAAAATCCCTTTGTTAATAGTATTTAGACTAAAAATTTTATTTTGTAAATTAAATAGATATTGGTTAGAACTAAGTTTCAGTAAAAGTTTTTTAAGGAATAACACTTCCAGTAAAGACCAGAATGCTCTGGCCTTTATGATTGTTTAGTGATTAAAATTTAAAAAACTGCCGAGCGCCTCTGGAGTTGATTTAGGAATTGGTGCAAAAAATGAATGATACATAGTTTTACGCATATAATTCTGATAACCCATGGATTCGGAGATGTTTTCTTGAAAATCTTTCAAATTCCTAAGTTTTAATTGATAACCCTCTTCCACCATATTCCTAAAATGGACATCATCCATGCTGGAATATAATCCCCCTAATTCTGCCCAGACTTTTTTAGTAACTTCTTCTTTTATTGTTTTCCAAATAGGTAATAAATTGTTTTCAAGGAGTAAAAATAATTTCATTAGCTCCCTGTATTCATGTGCTGTCTGGGGGTTAGTTAAGGGCTCTAAATGGTTCATTGCTACATGTTCAATAATTTTATCCCTCCGTGTAGAGATGGCAAAGCTTAATGCTTTTTCAAGTGGAACAAAGTCATCAAGACTCGATTCATAAACAAGAACCTCACCTGTTTCAAACTCATAGAACCAGCCATGAAGAGTGAGTTCTTTATTTTTTAATTTTTCGGCAATTAATGGATAGGATTTTAAATGTTCCATCTGAGTCAGAATGTTTAGCTTAGTAGCCTGAAGTACTTTTAAATTGAAATCTTCCGAATGAAAATCATTAGAATCATTCATTTGTTTTAAGACAGAATGTGAATGAGAAAGCCAGGAGGCGACTTCCGGTAAACGCTCATTGAGACCGGGGGTTAATAAACCCTTCATTGCCCCGCAGTGTGAATGACCACAAATAATAATATCCGTTATGCTATGAAGCTCACTTAAAGCAAACATGAGGCCGGCAGCTTCACTCGATGGAACATGAGGAGGGGGAATAATATTGCCTACATTACGAATGACAAATAAATCACCGGGTTTTGCTTGCGTTAAAAGATTGGGTAATAAACGTGAATCAGAACAAGTGATGAATAAAATCTCAGGGCTTTGACCTACGCTCAATTGTTTGAAAATGCCTTCCATTTGTTTAAAAGATCCATCTTGGAACTGACGGACCCCCAGCATCAATTTAATTAACATAGGTGCTCCTTTTTTAAGTAGAAAACAGGTTGTGCGAAAAAAGAATTATCCTATTAAGTTAAGGTATTATTTCATAATCGTCAATTTATATAACAAAACTGTAAAGTGCTCTTTAGGGTATTCTGGATATTCCATAAATAAATACTATTATTTTAATAGTTCCATAAATCTTCAGAAGGATTTTTTGATGGACTTCCCGGGTGTTACAAGCGCTCAAATAGAAAATAAGCTTATAACCGAGGCATATAAAAAATTTTATGTTCTAGTAATTGCGGATTTTTTTGCAACCATTATTTTTGCCTTAATTATTTGGCCCCAAGTAAATAACAAATTTTTAGTAGCCTGTTGGGTACTGTTAATGTTTGTTTTCAATCAATTATTAAGAGGCGTGTTCTTATTTCGGTACTATCAGCAGAAAAAGAAAGAGAGTTTATTTAGTCCTTCTTTTTGGAAAAATTATTTTATAATTAATAACTTACAATCTGGAATCTTATGGGCTTTAGGTGGATTTTTATTTCTTTATATAGAGAATCCTCTTTCGCGAATGGCTATTTTTGTCTATCTGATTGGACTGATTGGAGCCCCCGCAGCTAAATTGCTAACCATCCACAGTGCTTTTCTTGCGTTCATGGTTCCAATATGGTTGCTCCTGATTTTTTTATCAGTATCCATTACACCTTCAATATCGTTAATCTTATTTCTGGCGACGGTGCTCTACGCAGTTGTTGTGCTTTATGGAACCACAATGGTAAATCAATTTTTAATGAAGTCAATTTATCTGGAGGTATATAGTTCGAATCTTTTATCCGATCTAAGACGCAGTGAAGAGAGTTTTCGCAATACGATTGAGAATGCACCTATTGGGATGGCTCTTGTAAAACCTGAAGGAAAATTCATCCATACGAATCGGACGTTGCAAGAAATTTTGGGGTACAGCAGTGAGGAATTAAATAGTAAGAATATACTGGATATTACTTATGCTGATGATATAGCTATGACACAAGATGCTTTGGATAAGCTTCTAAAAGGCGAGTTACGCATTTCACACATGGAAAAACGTTATATTCGAAAAGATGGCAGTATTATCTGGGCGATGGTTAGTGCCACGTTAATTCGGAATGAGAACGGAGAACCTGATAATTTTATTATGCAAATGAAAGACGTCAGTGATCGCATTCAAAATGAAGAAAAAATGCGGGAGCTGAATGAGAAAACGATGGAAACTTTAAATGAATTGAAGTTATTGGAACATGATGAAAGTTTATTAAATAAATTAAATCGTTCCTTGCAAATTTGTATTACAACAGAAGAGGCCTATCCACGAATTAATCTAATCGCCCAAGAGTTATTTCCTGATTTAAGCGGCGGCTTATCCATTTACAACAAGGGAATGAATCAAATGGAAACTGTTGTACAGTGGGGAACAGAACAATTACTCCCCAAGACCTTTCTTACCATGGATTGTTTTTCAATTCGTGAAGCAACTATCAACGTGATTGATGATCCAAATAAATCAGTTCCTTGCTCCCATTATAAGACCCCTCCTCAAGGAGGAAATATGGCATTACCACTCATGGTGCAAAATGAATTAATTGGGGTTATCCATCTACTTGCTCCGAAAGGAAAAAAGTTAACACAACATCAACAAGACATGGCAAATTCATTTGGTAATATCGTCAAGCTTGCCATTGCGAATATTAATTTGCGCGTATCTTTAAGTGAACTATCATTACATGATCCATTAACTAATTTATATAATCGCCGGTACTTAAATGATATTTTATCTCGAGAATTAATTCGAATTGCTCGAGAACAAACTTCATTGTGTGTGGCGATGCTCGATATCGACAACTTCAAGAAATTTAATGATACATATAGTCACTTAGCTGGGGATGAAGTTCTTAAATTGATCGGAAAAATATTGAAGGAAAGCTTCCGCGAAAGTGATATTTCTTTCCGCTTTGGAGGCGAAGAATTTGTTGTTGTGTTGTTAAATACAACATTGAATAATGCGGTAAGTAAAATGGAAGAACTATGCGAACGAATAAGAACCGCACCCATATTTTTTAAAGGTCATCCTCTAAATAAAATTACCATCTCCATTGGCGTAGCAGAAGCACCAAAACACGGTGCTACTATTGACGAGATAATCAAGGCTGCTGACCATGCGCTTTACGCAGCGAAACAGTCCGGTAAAGATAAAGTAAGAGCCTATAATTCATAACGAATTCATATTTTGAAGCAACACTTCAAAATATGAATAGGGTAACCCAGTTAAATATTTCCCAACGGATTGTCTGAGCGTACTGGATTCCTAAGTTCTTCCTCAAACGTGTTCGTCAACATTTCTCCTATTTCAGGGCGTGGCTTACTGGTTATGACCCCTTTAGTAAGTTGCTCACCAATAAAGCAGACTAGTTCATCAATAGTGATCCGAACTTTGGCTGGTTGATTCAATAAAAAGCTTTCAAGCTGAATTGTTAACTCTTCGAGGGCCTGGTTAAAATAATTTTTTGCTCCTGCAATATCAATAGCCGCGCTAGGGATAGGACTTTGTGGTGCATTACTAAAGAGTCTATACGAATTTATCAATCTCGAATGTTGGATGCCTATATTTCTGAATTTTTCAATGGCTCTGTGGTGGTGTGGATCTATTTTAAATACTTGTTTATAAAGATCATGAGCTAACACAATTGCATTTTGTTTTTGGATATAATGCGCTTTATATTTATTGAAAAAATCCGCTATTAGACAAAGTAAATTGGCTAAAAATCTTGGATCCCTTGAGTGAGCGGTTATTTTCTCTAATCCGAGTTGAAGCGCCCTGCTATGGGGAAGTTCATCTTCTGCTTGTAATTGGGGATGGGGGCTAAAAAAAGTTTGTGTTGGCATTCCGTCAAAAACACGGGAGCTAAATGACTGACTGATTGAGGGGCTTTGTGTCATCTCCTGATCAGAGGTCAGCGTATTTTCTGGTGAGAGAGGCAGAGGAATCCCTGAGGGTTCAGGTCCGCTTTTTTGAAGCTCTAACAGCATATCGACAGGACAGGTACTGGCATCGATCACATCAAATTGAAAGGGTTGGGGATAATCGCTAAGATCTTCTAAGTCCGAGGAGTTAGTTTCCATAACGTCTGGCATATCATCCTCTAACTCATTTTCCTTTTCCTTTTCCTCTTGTGGTACTATATCAAGTAAATTTTGAAGATCTTCTAGGATAGGATTGTCTCGTTCCTCTTTCGGAACCAAATCATAAAGTGCCTTGCATTCACTAATAAGACCATCCGTATCTTGACGATTGAAAATTGCTACTCTCGCGACATAGCTTAGAAGTTCTAGTTTGCGCAAGGGAGATCTGATAGTCCTTTCTAAAAGATTATGTTGGTTTATATACTCAGATATTACTTGGAGATAATTTCCATCTTGTGTTTTTTTATAGAGACGCTCAAGTAGATTTAAATATCCTAAACTGCTTGAGAGTTTAGGAGTGCTTTCTGTTTTTATCTGGAATTGAATGGCTCGCTTCATCCACTCAATGGATGGTGAAATGCTCTCTAAAGTGACTTCTTCATCATCTTCTAATTGATCCGCTAACTCGTCACTTACCTTCTCACAAACTGTTGCACATAATATGTTGACCCGTTTAACTACGTCTTCTTGGTTGCTAAATGCGTGGCGGGTTTTTTTAAGATGCTCCTTGTGGGTTAGTTCCATCTCATGAAACAAACCAGGGAGATCCCGCCAATAGTTTGTAACTGCCTCAAAATTCGCAGTTAGAGCTTCACGTTGTATTATTAATAATTTGGTACTTAGAATTTCGGAGAGTACATAAACCAAAGCATCATAAAAATCAGCATGCCGCGTTGTTTGAGCAGCAGCATGTAGTTGCAATGTTTTCAGTGCCTCTGAATAATGTACAAGTGCATCCTCATATCGTCCCTCATTGTATGCCTTATCGCCTTCTTGTTGTCTGTACGTATTAAAGTAAAATCCCATAATGAAGATCCAGAAAAAATTGATATTGTAGCTTAGCAATTTTTTTAATCAACAAGGAAATATATAATTTCAATTGTTCATAATTGGAAAGGAAACTTTCATAAATAACCCAGAAACGGTTTTGACTAGTAGTTAGGGTTATTTGAGCGTATTCTGATGGAAAGGATAAAAATCATTAAATTTATAGAAAGGAAATCGGGATGCTTTTTACCAAGATACTTAATAAAGAAAATGATTTAGATTTACAAGGACGCGTCTACTACCGCTCTGATAAGCGACCACCAGAAGTTATTTTTAAAGAAGGATTTTCTCCAAAAATTACAGAGTTTGAGGCAGAGTGGTGGAAAGAAGCAATTAAATATAGAGGATATGTTAATAATCGAGGAATTGACGATCGAGCGGTGGATGCGGATCCCGCGGTCTGTGTCTGTATGAGTACCAAGTTTGAGAGTGCTGCGATTTTTCCCCTCAATAATGAAGATACTTATATTTATGCCATCGCACTTCCTGATCTTACACAAACTGAATACATCGGCTCCACAGGGCAAGTCAGTTTATCAAGAACTAAAAATACCCCAGCGCACAATACAGAAATTGTGGTTGATTTAAATGGATTACAAATAGTTCAGACAAGAAATATTAATGAGTTTTTTAATTCATCAATGTCGCTAAGTGCAGGGTGGCCTCTCTATGCTTATGAAGCCTTGGCATATCGTGTATTGCCTCGATCCATTATTTGTGCAATTAAATGCATTAGAACAGACCTAGATGTGAGGCAAAACGATACACAAAATTTAAAAATGTCGTTAGCTAAAAAAATTACCCCTATTGGACCGATAATGAAAAATTTGAATTTTTGTGAAGCACAATTAATGCGAATTGGTTCAGCAGATCAAATATCTCTTAGGATAATGGATTATGGTCCACAAAAAATCCAGGCAATTCAACACATGACTCTATTGAAACAGAATAATGAGCTGCAAACTCCTAATGTTTATTATGGATTAGGAGGAAAAACTTTTTAGTTGCTTAAATGAGATTCTCACTAAAATGAGCAGCATCCTAATACAGTAAAGCATAACGAAAAAAGAAACAGCTTATTATTTTTTATGATTCTCTTTTCCCAATTTAATTGTTCTAATTTAGCACAACATGTAAATAAAGTTGACTAATCGATCTGATTGTATTAAAATGTATCCACTTTGTTTAAGAATTGAACATATTTGGAGAATTTATTATGCAAGCTAAGTTAACATCATTTTTTAAAAAGGAAAGTATTCCTAAAACCAGTCAGGAAGCGTTCGACATTTTAAGTTGTTCTACGGATCTTGCAGATATGGAACAAATAGTATTTCATTTCAAGAACTTGGTTGATGTTGAAAAAAGCGTTTTAAAATCTCACGCTCTTCGTGATGGAAGAATAACTAATAATCAAGAATTCATTGCTGACCTAGAAGCGCGTTTGCAAAAATTACAAGACGCTGTAAACGATGAGAAACCTTATAAATCTTTGTTCGGTGATGTTTGTAAAGTAAAAGAATCCCTACAGGTAATACTTGGATATTATCAAGATCAGCAGAAAGCGCGCCAGCGAATCGTATTAAATTATATGGGATCGACTAAACAAAAGAGCAACGACGTTGCGATATTAGCCTCTTCAATTGCAACAAACAACACGACATTACTTGATGAACAAGACTCAAAAGTATTAATTAAGTATTCCATTAATTTTTGTGCTGCGACTATCATGAAGGAAGATATAGAAAAGATTAGTAATATTGCTCAAAAGTCATTTTTGGCTGATCATCATCAAGATCCTCAGTTTTCCTATATTTAAATCTAAAGTTCTAATCTGTTGCGGCTTGTCCGCAACATGATGGAACCTAAAACCTAAAACCTAAAACCTAAAACCTAAAACCTAAAACCTAAAACCTAAAACCTAAAACCTAAAACCTAAAACCAATTCAATCTCTACCTACCGCGTCTTGTGCGTGGTAGGTAGAGATTAAATTTCGTATGAGTCTCTTGAGCTTATCAGGACGTAGTCTTAATAAGGGTTAGATAATTGGCAACCTAGCCCAAAACATCCCATACTGCTCGGAGGAGGATTTTTACACTTTACTGATCCAAATGTGATTGATGCAGGAGAAGCAGTTACTTCGAGAGCTGTGGTCGTACAGGATTGAGTACCGGTTGTCGCAGAAACAGTAATGTGAGCTCCTTTATAAATTAAAAATTGTGGCCATGGGGTCACTGCGCTGATCTCAGGGGATGAACCCGAGTTTGCAGGTATTGTCACGTTTATCATTGGATGTTGTCCGGAAGGATAAGTAATTTGCACTTTAAATGATTTCTGAGTTGGGGGTGTTGTGCCAAAAATAGTCAATAATGTACCACTGGTATACCCTTGACATCCTTTAGCGGATACTAGAGCATTGTTTGGAACAAACCCAGCTCCTTTTTGAACACAATTCGAATTAAAAAGACCGTAGTTTTGTTCTGCAGTAGGACCTCCTTTTGCTGGTTCATCATAGGCTTCGAATGCAAGAACTCCTATGTTATACCCGGAATTTTTTACAAAATTACTCGTATTCAGTTGATAAAGGGTTTTGAAGTATTCAGTTGCATTTGCTATTGAGGGTTCACATGGTCCTGGAGAGTTACATGCGTATCCTGTAGTTGTTCCCGCTGTTGCCCATCCTGTTTCTGCTGTCAATAGGACTCGTCCAGATGTATAAAATGGCTTTGGATTAGCCTTGGGTAAAGCAGGAGGGGTTGTCGAACCTACAACTTGAATGTAATCCCAGGCAAGTGAATTAATATGTTGAACCGTTGAGTTTAATGGAGGCATCCATACTGCTGTAGTTGCTGGTATTACTCCAAATTGAAAAGGATATGGATCATAAGCTAAAGGGGCAGTGGAAGAATAGGAGTCAATTAATGTTTTCATATCTGCAGAAATTGCAGCACTGGGTGTGACAAAATTTCCGCTGACAACCGCTGAACCTACTGGAGTTGTCAAATTATGTGCCGTTAATGTTGCTTTCAAAGCAGAGACTGCACTGGTTAAATAGTTAATATTGGAGGTTCCATTGCACGGAGGAATGGTATCACCTGCACTACAATAATTTTCGTGTCCTGCAAAGACAAGAATGACGGTTTTATTAAACACAGAAGGCGTAACTGCATTAATCACCGAATTTAATGTGTCTTGTGCGCAGGGTATATAATCTTTAGAACCAAATGGACATTTAGGGTAAATAGTGTCCACTGGCAACTGAGGAATATCTGCCTCATAAATAACCTTCATTCCTAAGAGATTGGCTTGTTTGATAATATCAATCCAACTATAAGGTTCAGTTTGATAGGAACGAACCGTTGTAAATCCGGCATTTTGCAATTGTTGGAGTTCTGCATAGACATTCGTAGCTGTTGCGCTATTGGGTGTTCCTGTATAAAAAACATCATGAAAATTGAAGGGATAATTATTCGTATAATGATTAGGATTATAATCAACACCAATAAGCTTATTGAATGAAAAGGATTGTACTGTGGTTGAGGTGCTAAGTTTATTAGAACTTAGGTAACCAATTAATTCAGCTGTCAGAGTGAACGTCCCATTCGTAGGTGAATTGAATGTACCGGTAATACTGCATTGTTCACCGCTTGCTAAGGTTCCTGTTGTTCCTGATGGAACACAGCTGTTGCTGGTGATTAAGAAATTGGGATGAAGCGGATTATTATTTTGAAGTATATTTTGGGTAAAACTGACTGCTGAAGGATCATGGTTTTTGAATGTAAACGTTACCGCATAATTGGAGTTTTTAAATACTTGACTGGGTAAGGGTTGTGCTAAAGGAAAATCGACGGTACCAAGAAGGCCTGCCGGAGCTTGGGTCGCAGTTGTTGTTAAGGCAGGTTGAACATGAACTACATTATTATCATATCCATTGTAAGCAACTAAAATAGTTTTTCGACCTATGCTCTGAGGGGTTAGAGTGATGGTATAGCTACACTTTTCTTTGGGCTGTAGTTTTTTACCACTGCATAAATCTTTATATTTAAATTCTGCTCCTGTAGCAGTACACGCTTGATTAGGAGAAGGGCACAGTATGGGTATGACTCGGAATGGATTTTTAAAAGCAAAGGGAAGATTATTGGTAAAAATATATGTAGAAGTAACACTTCCCCCTAAAGTGGAAATTTTTTTAGGAAATGGTTGATCTAAAGAATGAAGGACAGGATTACTTGCAAAAACCGGACTCACCATCAAAAACAAAGTGGTTGCTAATTGGAATTGATTCATTTTCACTCTAATGTTCCCTTTTTGTAATAATAACTTAACCATAAGAAATGCCACTCTGAAAATTGAATGAGTTATTCAATTGCTAGGACAATTCCGGCACTGCGTCCCTTCTTTTCATAAAATGTAACGTTCCTGACCCATTTTATTTTGAAGCAGGACATCATACTAAATAATGCAATACAAATTTGCTACATCTAATTATTAAATCCTTAATAGAATGAATGAAATTTCACGGGTTCTTAATTGAGTTAAGCCTCATAAAAAACTTAGTGATTTTAAAAAGGACATTATGTAGTATTTGCGATTTTTATTAAGAGGTAATGTATTTATGGGCTCAGAGAAGAAAGAGAAAAAGACACTTTGGGATGCTTATGCTTTTAGTGTGACATACACCGGAATTACAACATTGGTAGGACATCCCGCAGAACGACTTAAGGTTGCCATTCAAACCAATCTTTGGCAAGGTTCATATGCTGTTACTAAACAATTTATAGGCGCTAATTTAAACCATTTTTCGACAGGGTTTTTGTCTTGCATCCTTCGTCAACAAGGAAAAGTGATATACAGACCTTTATTGATTACTCACATGCCAAAAGAAGTTGATAAATTACAATGGCCTCCGATGATTGGGGGACTATTCAAAGCAGCCATTTCCGCTACTTTTGATACTTTAGTGCTCAGTCCTCTTGAGAATATTAAAACCGTACAAATGCGGTCGATAGCAAGCCAGGCTAAGCCAATAAAACCTATTCAGGCTATGCAAACCATCTACCAACAAAAAGGATTGCCTGGTTTCTTTTCAGGTAGTAATGCAACTCTTGCAAAATCATTTCCTAGTTGGCTTTATCTATATACGACGTATCATGCAATTAACACAAAACGGGAAAAGCAAAGTTTCTTATCTACGATTCTATGGGCAACCACAGCCTCAATCCCTATCGCTTTATCGACAACTCCACTTGATGTAATTAAGAGTCAACAACAGGCTCGCTTGGATTCATCCAAGCCAACAATAAAAGACCTTGCAACAGAAATTTATAGAAATCATGGCGTAAGTGCGTTTTTTAAAGGATTTAATTGTCGATTAATGCACAAATCATTGTCTACAGCAGGAGCTTACATGATTTTAGATATCGGCAGTAAAATGTAAGTTCCTATAATTAAGAAATAAAGCTAAGGACAGATTATTCTGTCCTTAGAATGTTTCTTGCACGAAATTTTATTTTCAGACATCATTAAAATTTAGGTAGAAAATATAATAGTTCTGCAACAGAAGTATGTGATCTCTAGATAAGTGCTTTGCCCTATTTAGAGTAGGCCATTAATACACTAAAAGACTAATTTATGAAGAAAATAACACATTGTGAAAAAACTGCGTACCAAGTCGTGGAGCAATTTAACCATTTAAATGCTTCACGAGCACCAATATCTGCTTTTTTACCCATCGTTGATCCAGAACATTTAATTATTACCTTACGTGGTAGCGATATTGTATTTAAGGGAATTGCAGGTTTTGCTGATCATCAAATAGGTAAATTAATATATTTTGATCAAAAATTTGATTGTGAACTTGTTAAAAGTGAAACTCAGGAGGAGCAAATTACGCTTAGTACCAAAGGAGTGTGGTATGCACGAATTTGGCAATCTCCAGCGGCCTACAGTCAACAATTAATTGCCGATTTAAGTCATACGTGGATTTTAAAACAAACCAAACAATCAAATTATATTATTGTTACTCATATTTGCGAACATTTTAAATATAGAGATGGATTTTCCCCTAGTGATATCGTTGAAGACTTTCATCTTACTTTAAAATAAGTTGAGGCGCGCGTATCGAACTCAGAGGCACCTAAAGACTCCATCCAAGATGTGTCATTAAAGTTTTCATCGAAGAACAAAAAATCTCTTTGATGAGTTGGGGGTTTCTATTGATAATTAGCAGCAAATGAGTTTTGGAACGATAAGATTGCTTTATTGATCTTCATAAAATTTTATGTTTAGATGCATTCCAACAATCACTGCAACTCAGGGAAGTCCGAAAACAGATGTTTGTTAGCTGAGCGGTTAAAGAAAAATAACGAATGATAAGATAATATTGAGCCGCTATCCAAGAACTCATCGATTATTCTTAATTTCTACTCCCTAACTTTGATATTTGATAACTTTTTTGCAAGGAGCATTAATTGAAAAGATATTCTCTATTTTTCATTTTATTCTCAACTTTTCTAAACCATAATGTTTTCGCAGAGACTCATGTTTCTACGACTCAAGCTTCTAATCCTTTATGGACATTTGTCCCCAATGCAAAATTTCCTCCCAAGGTAACTGTAAGCCCCACAGGAACGGCTACCATAAAATATACCCTAACCAATCAATCAAAAAAACCAAAGATTTTGATTATGAGTCCTATTAATGGAATTAAACAGGTGACTACAGGGACGGGGAACTGTAGCAATCCTTTTTCATTAGGATCTAAGCAATCCTGTACTCTAACCTTAGAAGTAATTGGTTCTGAATTAGTGGGAAATATCTCAGGTGGTCCTGTGGTTTGCAACCAAGGTAATCGCTTGCAATGCTATCAACCGAGCTCTACGAACAGTTTAAATATTACTCAAGGTAAAGCAACGAGATTCTATGTCAATGGGCATAACTCTACAAACGGTAATGGAAGTAGTTGGGCCAATTCCTTTAATAATTTAGAGTCTGCACTAGAAGCTGCAGATGCTGATCCAGGCTCGGTTGAAATCTGGGTAGCTCAAGGAGTTTATAAACCCACACGCGTCTATGCGCCCCAAGGAGTGGTTGGAGGAGCATATGGAATTAACACTCCGAAACTAAGGACATTTAATCTCCCAAGTAATACAGCAATATACGGAGGATTTTCAGGAAAGGAAACAAGTCGTCGACAAAGAGATGGGCAACGTTTCCCCACCATTTTATGTGGTGACATGACTTCAACTTGTCTAACTCCTTATGTAGTTAAGAGTACCAACGATAGGGTATGGCATGTGCTTATGGCTGGAAGTGATGTTCCTCCGGGAGAAGGGGTTAAAAACGTTACTCTTGATAGTCTCATAGTCAGGGGAGGATATGCAGTTGGTCCCGATAGAGGGGTTTTAGGACCTTTAAATATGCTTGAGAGTCTGGATTATGAACATGCTGCAGGCGGGGGGCTTTTGGCACGATATGGTTCAGTGATTGAACTTAGTAATATGCTTTTTGAGCAAAATATAAGTGATGGTTCTAATGCAACAGTGACTGAAATTCTCGCTGGTGATTTCCTTGCATTAGCGTCCGGGGGAGGGGCAGTTGCAGGAATAGATACCAATACCTCCATTACGATAAAAGAGTCCAAATTTATTAATAATCTAGCCGTATTTCCAGGAGGTAGTGGTGGCGCTTTAGAAAATTTGATTGATGCTGCATATACGGTTACTTCAAGTCAATTTGAACAAAATATTGCTTTTCGTAATGGGGGAGCCATTCGGGGTAAAGATGGTGGTGATATCATCATTGCATCAAGTAATTTCAAGGGCAATGCTTTAAAGGGTCCAGTCCCAGATGCAAGTGGCGGCGCTTTGGGGGTTATTAATACTAATGTATCTATATCCGATTCAACGTTTACACAAAATCAAACCACCAGTACCGGTTTTGGTGGTGGAGCAGTTTTTTTCCACATTCCTTTTAATGATGGCACTCCTTATTTTTTAACTGTTGTAAATTCTAAATTTATAGATAATGCTGCTGCAGCATTTGGAGGGGGTGGTGTTAATGTGTTCGGGATACTTCCCCATCCCAATTCGCGAGCTCAGATCTTAAATTCTGAATTTACTAACAACTTTGGTGGTGTCGGTGGGGCAATTTACATTGACTCGATAGCAACCACCGTAACCCAATCTATTTTCTCGAAGAATAAAGCAGAATTAGAAGGAGGAGGAATTTTCGCCTCTAACTTTGGGAATGCTTTATTTGCCTCTCCTTTAAAACCACTGGCACAAATCTCAAATAATAAATTTGTACTTAATACAATTGAGGGAGTACCTCCTGGTACAATTTCACCATTACTTTTCTTTAATGAGATCGCCAATTTCTTTAGTGGAGGTACTTCTTCAGTAAGTACTATGGCACCAGGAGGAGGCGCAATAGCGGTTGAGTTTTCTGGAAATGCTAAGATTGTTAATAATATTTTTGAAAAAAATACGGCACTGAAGAAATCATTGGGAGAGGATACTAGAGGGGGCGCGATATTAGTAGGCGGCTCAGCAGGAACCCCATTAACTATGAATTTGGCTCATGCCTGTGTCTCTTCAAACACTTTTTTCGGCAACCAAGCGAATATAGGTGATAACATCGCGCTATATAATCCAGGAAACATTCCTGGAGGTGTAACCATTGATGCATGTGTTCTCCCTATAAAAAAATAAAACTTTATAACCCGGATAGGACTTAGATTCTAATCTGGGTTTATGAATTTGATTAATTTAGATCAGATTTACTCACTTTATGGATGGGGTTATGGAAGCTGGCTTAATGTCACTTCACAAAAGATTTTGAGTTCATTTTATGAATAAATTAGGATGGTTTGTTTATTAACTTATCTCATGTAAGGAGTTTTGATGAGGAAAAAGTGCTATTTAGTATTAATGATGAACCTTTTAAGCGCTAGCGTAATGGCTGGTGCCATGGGTGAATCTGTCTCGCCTTGGAATTATGTTGCGGCATTGAGCATTGGTCCTGTATGGGAAAATGAGGGCGCTGCGCAAACCTTTTTTTTGGCTCCTGAAATTGAAAAAACCTATACCGCAGATAAATCGACACACGCACTCGCAGATTTTGAAGTGTTTTTTGGCTTGCAAAAAGCATTAACTGCTACATTCTGGGGGCAGTTAGGAATAGCAGCAGCTGCAACGACTAATGCGAGGCTTTCAGGAGACATTTGGGATGATGCAGATCCTGAGTTTGATAATTTTACCTACAGCTACAAAATGAAACATACTCATGTTGCAGCAAAAGGGAAATTATTGGCTGATATGGGGTTTATAGTGATACCTTGGGTGAGTGGTAGCATTGGTGTAGGCTTTAATGAAGCAAGTTCTTTTATAAATACTCCGAAGATTTTTGAAGCCTTACCTAATCCTAATTTTGCCTCTCATACTCAAACTGCTTTTACTTATACAGTGGGCGGAGGGATACAAAAGGCATTGAGTCAAAATTGGCAAGTTGGGGTTGGTTATGAATTTGCCGATTGGGGTAAAAGTCAACTTGGTCGAGCCTCAGGCCAAACCATAGGTGAGGGTTTGGAATTAAATCATTTCTACACAAATGGGGTTTTATTCAATATTACTTATCTTGCATGATGAGAAGTGGAGGTCGGGGAATAGGATGCTAATCTGCCATAGATTGAAGGTAAGATTCAAAGAATACTAAGTCTTATCAATGCAAGTATTATTGGTTTATGCATCAAGCTCGTCCCGGGTGGGAGGAGCTTGATTTGAAGATTAAGGTTTAAAGGTTCTTTTTGATAAAACATCCAAGCTGTGGAGATCTTTTGTTTTAGTTGCGGCAGCCGCTGCAAAATCAGCACCAATACCAAACTCGACTCGGGATAGGATTTTTTGTTGACTGGTATCAAAAGAAGGTAAGACCCAGAATGGGTCATCAAAAGCCCGAATTTTTACCCCAAGTAGTTTTGCCAATTTTTTACCAAAGGCATTACTGACCACAGCCGAACAAGAATATAACCAAATTTCAGCGTTAGGAGCCCAGGCTTTCTTGAGTTTAGCTTGCAAGGCTTTTGTGGCTGATTTTTTACTAAGGGCGGTTATTAATGCTGAATCCAAGCCTGCCGATTTAATATCATTGCCCAATACGGCATCCCATTTTCCCGTAGTGGTTAAGGTGCCTTTAAATGCTACATCTCCACTTTCTGCATATAAGAACAGATTAAGTCGTACTACTGTGGAAGCATGGGTTGTTCCAAAACCGGGCACTTGGGGTGCAAAGTAGAGCACTGTATTGATTAAATCTTCTACAGAAGTGATCACTTGACCAAAAGGTTTAGTGCCTTGATTGTTGGCGCTTGTTGCAGCAGGACTAATACTGTCAAAATCCTCTTCGGAGGGAAGCCATTTACCATTCGCTAGACCTTGGACTTCGTCTGCTTCAGTAGCCCAGGGTTTGGGAAAACTTGCATAGAAAGCCAGCTCAAATTGAATTACAGAGGGTTTAGTGGTGCCGGCGCCCCCACCGCCACCTTTATCGGAGTAACTGGCGGGGATAATGGAAGCACCTGATTGCCCTAAACTTCCCCAGTTCATTTTGGAAAGTACTTCATCTGCTCGACTAGTACCGCCAAATAGGCTACGAACTTCGTCTGGTACTCCAGGCATGGTGGGTTCACTTGTTCCTCCTGAACTGCCGCCTGAACCTTCGGAAGTTGAGCCGCCACCTTCAGAACCTGTAGAAGAAGGGGCAGTTCTGGGTGAACGTTTATCCATTTCTGTGGCAGTATTCAATAAAGCACCACCCTCAGAAATATTTTTACTGGCGCCTGCATTTGCGGAAGGTAACCCCATTGCAGCCATGGCAAGTTGTGCAGCAATTCTTTTTTCTTCAATGTCTTTTTGGGCGGCGACGGCTAAATTCGCTGCGGCTTGTTTACCCGCTTCAATACCAGCGCTGGTTGAATTACTTCCTAAAGCTTGAGCTAATGCAGCAGTGCTTGCAAGACCTGCCATATCGCGGAACATGCTACCATTTTGCACCGCATTTAATATTGCTCCCACTCCAGTTGGATCAGGAAGTGTTGTAGGATTCATAATATTTAAAACAGGAGCCCCCAATTGTCCCGGGGTAACATCAATTGGCTGAGCTCGAGATTCCATTTGAATTGCAGCAATTTCAGGAGGTTGTAAAGGTATTGGCGAGTCTTGCCAATTCCAAAAGCGTGTTGCATCGAGTCGTTCTGCACAATTGGAGCGACCCAAGACTGCTTCTGCAAAAACTCCTCCAGTTGGAATAGGAATAAGTTGTTCGACCGCTGCATTTGCACCTAATACTAACCCACGATCCTTTAACCAACCCCGCCAGCTTTTATGAGCTTCATCTTCTGTATCTGATTCAGTATCTTCAATGCCTACTGCTTTGATAAAACTTGGCATGCGAAATACTAAATAATTACTTGCAACCATCACTGGATTTGGATCAATTAAATTACCTATAGGTTTATCTTCAAAGGTAAATGCCGATAAGAGCAACGCAATTTGTGACGGATCGAGAGCGCGCCAAACCACTTGACTGTAATACAGTCGGTTTTGTTCAAGGTGCATTTTTAATTCAGCTTCATCGCTTTGGTTCACTGCAAAACGGCAAAGCTGTAATTCAACTGCATTAGGACTCACTTCCACAGGTAAACTAATAGGGAATTTTGCGCTGTTATAACTGAGCTGCAGAGTTAATCTTCCTGTTAAGTAGCTTGTATTCGCTGAGGTAATCCTAATTGCTGCTAACTCTTGAATTGGAATTGGTTCAGTAGTAATCCAGGTAATCGGGCTGATGCTATTCAATTTAATTATAGTACCGGATTGCAGATCTACATTTACTGCAGTGATTGAGAAGGATGAACGATTTTGCGCGGTTAAATCCAGTGAAATTCCGTAAAATTCTGTTTCACCTGGCAAGGAGACATTGGTAGTTCCCGGTTTTGTTATACTCGCTAAAGTGATACGAGATGCTCTGATTAATTCATCATTGAGCCAATATGGTCCGCTTGGAGTTGGAGAGGGTGGGGGATTTGTAGGTTCTGCTGCGGGCGGAGGGGTATTTGCTCCATCTTCGACAGCGTTCGTGATGTTTGTGGATGCTCGCATCGAAACATTGAGGGCTATTCGATCAATTGCCGCAACATGATCAAACACAGAACGTGTAGGCCGAAGTGGTAGGGTAGGTTGAATTATTACCGAACCAAATTCCCTGCTTAACAACTCCTTGGCCCGCTGACTTATCGCTGCGTTGGCGAGTATTCCTTGATAGCGTTTAATCGTTGCATGATCAAATTGAATCAATTTCATCGGCACAAAAAGACAACGCTCCACTTGTTGTAATTGAACATTGACCCTATAAATTTCAATGACTTCATAATATTGGATCGTTAAGGCATGCATATGGTTGTAGTTGGCGATAATCCGTGTAGAGACTGATTGATGCTCTTCCTCAGAAACCTCTTTAACAATAGAGGCTCGACGATTTCGCACTGAAGATGCCGCTTGTTGTGTCGCATCAGAAACTCGTTGATTCATCGTTGCAGAAAGATTGCGAGTTCCAGAAGAAGTTGAAAAACTTTCGGCATTGGAACTTGATGTCGCGGAGGATCCGCTTCCTCCCAATGTTAATGGGCCTAAACTCAATCCTAAACCACCGCCCCCTGCCGAGGTGGTGGAACTGCCACTTGTTTTGGAAAAGCCAGTTTGCACTTCGGAAGCAACCGCATCTTGTACTTCACTTATCGCGCGATTATGAGTGGAGGTATTGGTTAGATTTTCTGATTCAGAAATGGATTCTTGCCCTGATGCTTTGACCTGACGTGACCAGTCCATGACTGCAATACGTGTACTTTCACCGGGTGCAAGGGCGACACTATGGAGTAAATTACCTAAAGTTACGCCTTGAGCAAACCAAGATTGAGCAAAGGTAAGCATTGCCCCGACCGCAGGTTTTTTAAAGCCGAAATCAGATGAAACAGTAGGGGAAATATCAATGGGGCCTGCATTATTTAAATCACTTGTTTCCTGTGGGGATACCTGATCAATCACAATCGAGCGGTAATAATGGCGTTCAGTTGGATACTCACCTAGCTTAGGGACTAATTCACTACCTTTTTCTTCTTCCTCTTGATTCAAATCTGGAATTCCAACATCCAATATAACTTGGGCGGCACAAAATGGAGGCCATCGACCTAAATCACCAATGGTTTCAACTTGCAGATTATTCTTTATCTCGTTAGCAAGAGGAGTGCTAATGTCTCTAAAAGCATCGATTCCCGCTCCAACTAAAGCGTCTGGTGTTTTTGGGGCATCTGAATCAATAAAACTCGAGGAAATCTTTCCGGAGCGTGCAACGATAGAATTTCCTTCTCCATTAGCTGCAGCAGCAATATCCTGAGCAACTTGGAATAAAGCACAGGTTGCTAAATCATATACCGTTTTAATCCCTAGTTTATTTAAGGTTTGTTCGGTTTGATTTGAGATTCCCAACAACGAAGAAACGGGTTGACTCAACGCGTGTAAAGCATCCATTTTAGTAAATTGGAATTTTAATCCGTCGCGGTACCCCATTTTGAACTCCATTTCAAAAATGATGTTCTAAAATTATACACTACGTGCAAAATTATACCAGCTTGGAGAGAGTTAATTTTATGAGGTATGGAGAAAAAACATCCTAAATTATAGGAATGGAATGTAATATAATTCATAGGCATCTGGATTAGACCAGAAATGCAGCCTTTTGATTTTTTATGAATTAAACTCTTTAGATTCTATTAAAAGTTATTCATAAGATGAAGGTTTTTTTCTCAGGACCTTAATCTCACTTTGTCTGGATTTTTCATCTAAAATCTTTTGTTTCGCTCGCCTCGAACGTCTTTTCTTTTGGCGTTTCAATCGTTCAATTTTTTGCTGTTCTTTTGTTTGTTCATCACTGACTATCGAATGTAATTTGTTACAAAGGCGTAGTCTAGCAAAATACCGATTGTCTTCTCGACTTCTTGATTCTTGACATTTTATTTCCAAACCAGAAGGTATATGTTTTAAATAAACCGTAGAGGCTGTTTTATGCAGCTTCTGGCCTCCTTTACCACTGCCTACGATAAATTTTTCGAACAGATCTGCTTCTTGGATATGAAGTTGAACCATTAAATCGTTTAATTTATCCCATTTCTCTCTATTAATCATATTGACTACATATTAATCTTTAAGCATTAGTTAGAGTACATTACTTTAACATGGGTGAAATAGAGTATTCGATATGAAATGAAAAACATTGGATTTAAAAATTAAAATTACTTAATTAAAAAAATTATATATAAGTAATGACACATTTCGAATATCTCGGTCTAACCTGAACCTGAAATATAAATATAAATTTTTAAAGGGATGGAGGTATATCTAACTTAGTACTCTGCTTTTCCGATGGTTCTTTCTTGGTTGCCTCTTTGATAGATTCTAATTCCAGTTTTAAATTGGTTTGATTTTCAAAACGTTTCTTTTCTTCTTTTTCTGCTTGGGTATCCCAAAGAGGAGCGAAACTGAAACTTTTGATTGCCTCTTTTATTTTATCCCAAAGATCTCGTACATTTGGAGATTCTACTTTTAAAGTATCATCATCTACGCTCTTTAGAAATATATTAATTGCATCTTGATATTTATTAAGTACGTAATCTCTTTTTGTATTGTCTGAGGCTGATTCCATTACTACATTGACTGATCTTGCTGTTTCTAACCTATCTTTTAAGAGTCTTAATGCCTCCAAAGGCTCAGAGGTTTTAAAATAATCATCAGGAATTGCGCCCTGATGATTAGGATTTTTGGCGCTAAAATCGTCGGAGAGTTTTTTCCTTAGCTTTTTAAAAGAGTCATCAACTAAAGTAAAAAAAATATCCGCTTTTGCTTCAATGACATCGAGGGGTATATTTTCTTTCGGTTCATCTAACATGATTAAGCTAAAATTTGTAGCCATAACTTGTATTGGAATGACTACTGAATTTGTGAATTTATTCAGAGTGTCACTTATCTTTGAATCTATTGCTTGACGCAAAGGCTCTGCTTCACTAAGTATCTCAAGCATGTCACTTACGTCAGATTCGCTTATTTTCTCCTTAGGAGAGTCTAGGAATTTTTGAATTTTATCACTTAGATCTATGATTCGTCGATTGGCATCATCTATCTCTATATCTTCTACTTTAACCTTTTGTTTTTCATAACTAGGAAGTTCGCCACGGAGGTCTTTTATCTTATTTTTTAGGGCTTCGATCTGGTCAAAGAGAAGTTGATTATTTTGACGACAATCCTTTTCTTTGGGAGTTAAGCTATACTCTTGAAGATTCAACGCATAGACTGTCATGATAGCTGCTAGCATATGTTTGGCAACCTCTTCTTCTACTAAAGCTCGATTATTACCAATTTGTTCTGACTCCATAATTGCAGTAATCATCTGCTTATATCGTTCTTCGCCAATAGCTTCGATTACTTCATCACTTAAGCGGGTTCTTTCTTTGTTGAGCAATTTTTCTGCAACTTCATTTAATATAGGACGCATGTAAGCCAGAGCACTGCCTACTTTTTCGAGTTTCTGCTCCAAAACAGTTCTATCTACTACGGGTAAGTCTAAGTTATCAAAAATTCTTGATAACTGTCCTATATTAAATTCAGCCTGTTCAAGCTTTTCTCGTACATATACGTGCTGCTTTAAATAGTCTAAGAATCCGGATTTAAAAGCATTTAAAAAGACTCTATCAGGTGTTATTTTTCCCGATTTCTCAGCTTTCAAGTCTCGGGCTAGGTCAATGATGCTAGTGCGTAGTTCGTTTATACCCGTACCCTGTTTGGCGCTTGTTTCAATGGTTTTGGAGGTAATATTTTGCTTTTCCTTAAAATCCTCAATTGCTTCAGCCGAAATTTTGGGTGGTAGGTCTGTTTTAGTAATAGCAATAATAATTTGAGCATTTTTATCGAGCTCCTTAATCTTTTTTGCATGATAACCAGCTATTTTTAAAGAGTCAGGATCGTTTTGATTAATACAAATGACATTTACTTCTTCCTTGAACATATTATAAGGCGGATCGGGCAGTTTCTTCGCCCCTGAATTATCAGCAAGAAATATTTCAAGATTTTCTATTGGTGTTATTTTCTTAAAAGCTGTACCGTCTGTTGGTACATAGCCTTCGTCTGAACTAAAACGGTTTTCTTTCGATGATAGTGCATCAATAAGTTTTGTCTTTCCTGCCTCTGTGCTACCAAAAAATCCTACCATTATTTTAGTTTTTTCTTTTGAAACTTTTTCCGTACTCATGATGATATCTCGTAATTTAGCACTTTAATAGTTATTATAGGTGCTTTATTGTTTATTGGGTACAAATCAGCACTTCCTTGATAAAAAATTGACATCAAGTTAAAAAGCATTTGAGTGTAACTTAGGCTGGCTGGGGAACATTGGTTATTCTAATCAAACCAATTATTTGGATAAAGCTTTAGCTGTAAAAGGTTGGGTCATTACCCAACCTTTGCATAGATTAAGGAGTAGGTTGATTTGCGATGAAATCATCATCGCTGTCATCTGAATCATCAGGACCTGCTAAAAACTTATCTTCATAATCAATCACAAAACCGGCAAAAATACGAATGATGCGATCATCAATTTTTTCAGGATAGTGTACAGAGACTTCCCAGGTTTTGTCCCCAAAGTTGCGATTTAATTCAGCGATAGGGTGGGGATTGTTGGTTGATGATAAAATAACAAATCGGTCAAAGCTTGGATTCGCATAAGCAAAGCCAATTTCAGTGGATTTTCCTGACTCATCATAGTCATAAATAGTGAATTTTGCTGATTCGAGTGTTGCTAAATTTCCATCAATAAAGCCAATTTGTACTCCACGGGTATCATAAATATCAATTTCCTTCGCCCATGCATAAAGAGAACCTAAAGAAATGATTCGTGTAATTCCCGTTGCTTGCCATCCATCTTTATTGGATAAATCATAGTTGGTACGGATACGAAATGCACTTTTTTTTACTGAGCCAGGATATGTCTCTTTTTGAGGTGATTTAATTTGATAAATTTCTGAAAACTTATAAACATCTTTTGTAACTACAAAATCATAAGGGTGGTCTTCATGAACACCATAACTATTAGCAAGAGTTGCATAGGATATTGTAATCAGGAAAAACAAATACGACACCAATGATTTACGCATATATGGACCCCTTTGATTAAATAATTTTGAAAATACCAATGTGAAACAAAGAAAAACATAAATATTTCAATGTATTCTTACCTCGCGAAAGGTTGGGGTATAGTAAATCAAATTGATCACGGAATAAATTATTTCTCGTAGTTCGATGCTTTTTTAATATAACTTGAGTAAATAAATTTCGGTATGGTTAAAAAATATCTACCCCTTCAGTGTTTAAACTATAATTAACACGAATATCATCTTTAAAAAAAGGAATTTTACCCTGAACTTACTTCTATTTATTGTCTTAATTGTTATTTTATTAGCCGTACTTCCGACATGGCCTTATAGTAGCGGTTGGGGTTATTATCCTAGTGGTGGAGTAGGTTTAATTCTCCTTATTCTAATTCTGGTATTATTGTTCCGGGGTTGACTTAACCGAAAGGAACCCACAGCCTGCAGTGGATCCCGTGATTAAAACTCGGGTTCCACTGCGATGAATGCACTCAGTTATTTTTATTAAAACTTCTGCAATACCTAAGGGTTACTTCGGACCATCAAGAGAGGTGGATTGCAAGGTGTCATTATCCACTATCTCCTGTTTTTCTGAATTTGGGAATAAAAAAGTAGGAGCGGCAATCTTGTCATTATCACCCTCAAAAATACTAAACTGAGTAAGATTCGCACTGCTAAATTTAGTTCCAGAAGTATTTTTTGCAAATGTTAATCCTTTTTCCGAAAGAGAGATCAGATTGATTTCTTCCTGTATTTTTTTATGTCCAAGATTCACAAGAGATATTTGAGAGTTTAATTCAGCAATTTTGGGCTCAAGCGCATTTAGCTCATCTTTTAATTGCTTCTGCTGCTTACTTAATTCTTTCTTCATTTTTCGTTTCATTGAAGAATCCTGCTTCTGCTGTTCTATAATTTCTATCTGGTGTTTCAGCATCGATGCTTGCAACATCAAACTACCCATTGGAATGGTTACTGATTTTTTGGAGGCTACTTTCATATGTTCCAGTTGGTCTCGTATTAAATGTCTGGTGTTTGCTAAATGTTCCAATTTATCTGCGTGACGTTCTTTGAACTCCTCATCCCATTTTTTGTCGGTTATATAATTTTCTAATACAGGTGTTAACTGACTCATAAATCCACTTAAACCCAAAAAGTCCGTCACCGGGAATAGATCTAAATCCTGAGTCAAACGCGGGGCCATAATAATCGCAAGATTGGCATATGTCATTCGGTTAATTTCTTGAAATCTGCCCACTTGGTGCATTAAGTAACAGTAATGATCAAGAATCTCTCCTGCGCGTTGATGATCTATTCTCTTTGAAAGGAGGAGATCATCAATAAAATCATCGAATAATTGAGTTGCCGCACTAAGGTTTTTCTCATCGGGTAAGTCCAACAGCGATTTTAATTTTTTAGCGAAGGTTCCAAGTAATTTGTCTCCTGAATCTAATAATTGGGTGTTTTTAAAAAGTGTGGGTATCATTCCTAAAATGTTGTGGAGATGCTCACTATGTACTTTATTTTTTTCCATTACATAGTGACTTAGAATATCTACGTCAAATTGTTCATGGATAAGTTGATCCAGTAATTTCTCCGTTTCCTCTTTAGAACCAGCAACTCGAAAAGCTCCAGAGATTTTTAATAATTCGGGATTTTGAGATACTAATTGAACAATGCTTCGAAATACATTCACTATGACATGGGTGTTGTAAGGGCCAGGCATAAATTCTCCAGATGAATAAAATGAACGATAATGTTTCGGTTTATAATGTTCAAAAACAGTTATATAACTTAAATGTTATTGAATTCAAATTAGACATCAACCACCATATTGAATCCCCCATAAATCAAACGTTTGCCATCAAAAGGCATCGGGTTGTTATCGGGGTTTAACCGAGGATCTTTCATAGCTTTTTTCATTCCTTCATCCCGAACTTGCTTCGATGGCCAAAGGATCCATGAAAAAACAACGATTTCATCTTCTTTACACTTAACCGCCATAGGAAAAGATGTAATTTTCCCTTCAGGTACATCATCTCCCCAGCATTCAATTAGTTTTAACGCACCATGTTCTTTAAATACCATGCCCGCTTTAGTTGCTTGTGCAATGTATTGCGCTTTATTTGCTTTAGGCACTGCAACAATAAATCCATCCACATAATTCATAAACAACCTCCTTTTAATTTATGAAAAATAACCGATTATTAATATGGCACATTTAATTCATTTATTCCAAATATCGCATAATGATTTCTTTTTTTTAAATTAACTTAAAAGCACCCAAAAAACTCTCCTAAACTCAGGCAACCTTCTATAATTAAGATAAGGAAGAACAGATTAGCTAAGCAAGGGGACAAAAATTATGTTTAAAAGAATTGTTTTATTTCTAGCTACGAACTTGGCCATACTCATAGTTATTTCTTTTATACTAAGTTTATTCAATATTAGCCCATACCTGACACAATATGGTTTAAATTATAAAGTTCTATTAATTTATGCGGCGATTGTTGGTTTCACAGGATCCTTGATTTCACTTTTTATCTCAAAATGGATGGCGATTCATGCGTTTAATGTCCAATTAATTGAGAAACCAACCACTGAAGCAGAATCTTGGCTAATGAATCAAGTAAGGGATTTGGCGAAAAAAAGAAACATCGGCATGCCTGATGTCGGAATTTACGACAGCCCAGAGCCTAATGCGTTTGCAACTGGATGGAATAAAAATAATGCACTTGTTGCCGTTTCAACAGGATTACTCAATTCGATGCAGGAAGATGAAGTACAAGCCGTTTTAGGGCATGAAATGTCACATGTTGCCAATGGAGATATGGTAACGCTTGCTTTGATTCAAGGAGTAGTCAATACATTTGTAATCTTTTTTGCCCGTATTGCTGCATTTTTTGTGATGCAGTTTTTTAGAAAAGACGGTGATGAAGAGATACAAGGTGGTTTTGTTTATTATGGGGTGGCTCTCATATTTGAATTGCTGTTTGGAATTTTAGCCTCTTTGATCGTTATGTGGTTTTCTCGCTATCGTGAATTTCGAGCAGACAGAGGTTCTGCGCAATATGTTGGTAAAGATAAGATGATTAAGGCGTTACAACGTTTGCAACAACTCATGGATAAAACCCCAACAGACGATCGCGCACCTGCGTTTAATACCATGAAAATATCGAGCCACGGAAGTTGGCTTGCTCTGTTCTCAAGCCATCCTCCGCTTGAAAAACGAATTGAAGCATTGCAAAAGTATAGATAATACTTTTTTACTTTGGAGCCAATTTAAAATTTATAACCATTTTTTCTTTTTAAAATACCTGAATGGCAACCATGCTGAAATGACCATCATCAGTATCGCCAGCGGGTAGCCTATATGCCAACGTAACTCAGGCATGGCATTGAAATTCATTCCATAGATGCTTGCTATGAGAGTTGGGGGCAGGAAAATAACGGCGGCAACTGAGAAAATTTTGATTATACTATTTTGCTCGATATTGATCATGCCTAAAGTAGCATCGAGTAAGAAGCTAAATTTCGTAGAGAGGAAACTTGCATGTTCTCGAAGCGCATTAATATCTTTTTGGATTATGTGCATCTCTTTAGAAATATCTGAGTCACTTACTTGTTCTAAGTAAGAAATTAAGCGAGTGAAGGATATTAAACTTTCACTGGCTTTAGTACCAAGGTCTCCATTGGCTCCTATGTATTGTAATATATGCTTATAGTTTGTTTCAGCTGTTGTATTATTATTTTGTTTTGGATGAAAAATAATTTTCGATATTTCATCAAATTTATTGCTTATTTTTTCTAAAATATCAGCAAGTCTGTCTACGACGGCATCTAATAATTCTATTAGTATGGCTTTTGCATTGTAATTTTTTGTTCTAGAGCGCACCAATTTTTTAATAAATAATTTAAATGGATACAGCTCGACATAGCGCAAGGTAATCAAGCATTTTTCGGCAAGCATAAAAGTGACCACATCCGTTTTAACTTCAGGTAAATCGGATAGTGCAACCATTGTTGCTGTCATATATAGGACATTATTATCAGTGTACAATCTACTGGAAGGCTCGATTTCTTCAACCTCTTCTTTAGTCGGTATTTCAATTTTTAATTGCTCTTCGACTAGTTGTTCTTCTTCCTTTGTCGGGCACAGTAAATCAATCCAAAGAGCATTTTGAAGTAGATCTTTATTCTCATCGTTCAGAACTTTGGACTGTATACGAGTATCAGTTTGGTAATAAATGACTACCATGTGATTTATCCTTTTCGGGTTATAAACGCTGTAGCCGTGTTTGTATTTATCTTATCGTTTTTTATTATAAATAAGTAGCATTCATTCTTGGTTGCTTTCATAACTAATTTCAATGTTACATTAATAGTATGAGTTAGAGATTTGTCTTTTTTTATTACCGTGCCTGACAAATTAGCTTAATGCTTAATATTTAGTTAAGTTGTCTTGTGTAATATTAAAAGTATACAAGATACACTTTACTTTAAATAGTGAGTTAATGATGCTCTCTAAAGCCCCTAGAGCGACTAAATATTTCAAATCAAAAGCAAAACATGTAAATTTAGGCGGCAATACCCACATTGTTCGTTATTATTCTAAGTACAATTGGAAGAAATTTAATGAAGGGTCTTGTGATATTGAGGGGGTACTTCAATCAGGTAAAGAAGCATTTCCAGATATTTTTAATGAGCCCACGGTTGAATTTACGGCCTTAAAAAATTCGGTACAAAAGAAAGAAGAATTAAAGTTAATGTTAAAAGGTTTTGGACATTATAAAGGATATAGCGGTACGTCCATAGGTGATTTAATCCTTTATGAAAGCTATCGACGCTCATTACAAATAACAGGCGCTTTGATTCCTTTATTAGTTAAAACACCACCTAAAAATTTGGAATTTGGCTGCTTTGTCCGTGATTTCCACTCAAAACATATTGTTCCTGCGATTCCTGAAATAAATATGGTCTCTGAGCGAAAGAAATATCTGGATTGGGTATCTAAAATGTTACATGATCCTTGGACGGAGCAGCACCATCCACAGATTCATAAGCATTATCATAAATTGAAAGCAGAACTCATCAAACGAAGAGAGGGAGGAGTTATTGATGCTTCGGATCTTGGGATAGGTGAATTGGCCGTAATTCGAGTAGCAGATGAGTTACTAAAAAAGGAAATGGATGAACGAATCTATACTGTTTCAGAGACCATAATTGAGTCTCTTCTTAAACAATGCAAATATGAGGCTTTACCTTTGGTTTCTGCGATACAGGCTAATACGTTTATTGGTGTTCCCGAGAAAGAACCTACACATTACCCTGACCGGTTCACCGTTTTGATGGCAGGTGGACCTGGTAGCGGTAAATCAATAACAACAGAGAGTTTTGCTTTACAATTGCAGCAACAAACAGGATATGCATTAGATGAACTAGCTTTGCTAACGGTTGATAGAAAACGAACCATTTATTATGAAGATGAGTGCGTTAAAGCCGCCCCCAAGAGGTATATTGGGGCTTTGACGCATACTGAAGCTGTTGTGACTTATAATATGAGCGGTGAATTTTTAACGCGTCGTATGGATCAAAATAAAAAAGTCCCCAATGTATTCAAAGAGATGTGTAATATATGGCCTAAATGGCTTGATATAGGCTTAAAAAAAGATGGAACTTATCTGATAACCGTTTCGACACGAAAACCAGAGAATGCAGTGGATGGGGTGATTCAAAGAGGTATTTCGAATAATGATTTTATTACACCACCTGAATATGTTTTAAATTCATATCGGAGCGTTAGTGAACGTTTTCCAGTGGTAATACAAGAAAATCAGTCCAAAAAAGTGATTATTAGTGTGGTGAATAATGAAATGGCGATTGAGAAAAAATTCAGTCGTAAGGAAGAGCAAGAGACTGATACGGAGGATAACAAACCCGCTGTGGTCGTCGATTGTGAGACAAACACAATCTATGTAATAAATCTTCCACAATATATGGATTTTCTCAATCAAAGCCAACTTAATAGCAAAGCAACATCCGTACAAGAACTTTATGAAAATGCAGATATTTCCATTACCGCGGGCATAGCAAGAGCAATCGATCCAGTTAAATTTGGAGCAGCTAAAATTGCATTTGTTTGTCAGGACCTTGGTTCAACTGCGATTAATAACTTGGAAAAAAATATAGTGGCTACCGTCCAAGATGGTGTATTCAGTGTTCTTGATGAAGAAGAGTTTGCTGCATTAAAATCTAGTGCTCCTGAACATTTCGAAGTATTAGAGCGTTCTATATCCCAATGTTCACTGGGTCTAAAGTGAATGCCTAAGTGCCTCAGCATAGGGGAAATAAGCCTAGGAGCCTGATTGAAGGTGCAAGCCATAACCTAGGAATTTTATATCAGAAAACCAAGATTCGCTTGGATTACATTAATTTTGGAACGGGTCCTTGAGCATCAACGGTGGAAGTGCTTTCGAGCTCGTTCACAATTATTTTAGTAGATTCATTTAATTTTATTTTAACTCCTTTTTCCTTAACTATTGATAAATTCATCTCTTTAAAAAAACTACTGGAAGTAGAGTTATTCTTCAGCATTTTTTGAGGAGCAGAAGTAGCGAACCTTTTAAAAAACATCATCATCTCTAAAATCCTTTTTATCAAATTATGCTTTACTAGGATAAATTTTTATAAAAAATATGCAAGTGTTATTTTATTTACCAACTAAAGAGGTAATCTATTGTTTTTTTTGTGGATTTAATTCATTTTTATCAGGCAATGGATTGGTATCTAACTCTTTGGCAATTGTTCGGGTGTTTTTATTTAGGGAATTTATTTGTTTTTTATCCGAGGTCACCGTCCAGTCAATCGATTTCCCAAAATTTTTTGGAATTTTTTTAGACATTCTGGCTCTCTCCTAAGTTATAAATCTACTTATATATTAGCAAAATATTAAAAGTTGATCAGTGTAAGCTAAGTAATTTTATATTTGCGCTTTGTAGTTGGCATGAATACCCCAATTTTTTTAATATGTATTACTAATCATAGTGGTAATTTTTTGCCATTATACTTAGTTATAAGATATAACTGAAATACATCATTATGATGTTCTCAAAGGATAACTCTATTTGAACAATATACAGAACTAAAAGGAAGCGACATGTTTTCAAAAATAGATCAGATAAGAGAAAAAAATAAGAAAAAAGTGATAAAAGCAATATTTGAACTCGAAGATATAACTTACGAGACCGTTTCAATGTCTTTACCTACGAAGCTTGCAGAGGGCTCATTAGAATTAGATCATAGTGTTTACATGCCTCTTGATTGCAGTACAGTGAAAGCGAATGGTGTAGGGCGGTATCTTATTTACGATCATGCCGATGAAAAAAATCCTTTTTCTATCTGGGCATTTGCCTTTGCGGAACGACAACAAACCACAATTCATGACCATAAATATAAAGGTACTGTAACCGTTCTTGAAGGGCCAATATCTGAGAAATACTATCGACCCACAAGTGAATCTACCGCGTGTTTAGAGAATCGCATTGACCGTTTTCGGTTCCATTGCAATCGTGACGATTTAAGTGGAATTTATGTACATCAGCTTAAGCGAAGAAAAGGTTTGGGGAAAGGGATTAGTGTGACATTACATATCTACAACATGCCAGCTTATTTAGTGAATTTAGAAGGGGATAAAGTAGATCGAAGAAATTTAAAAACAATTTATTCTAAAGATAAAACAATTGATAAAGAGAATATTCCGGCTTATACAGAAGCATACCCTCAGTTAAAATTTGACTAAATAAAAACATCTAAAGTCAATTCCAGAAAAAATAAGCTTATGAGCCAAGATATATAACTTGGCTCATAAGTATTTTTATAAATTTAGAAATAGAAGTAAGGCTTTTTGTACGTGCATCCTATTTTCACTTTGATTAAAAATTATTGAAGCAGGACTGTCTGGCAATGTCTCGGATACTTCTTTTCCTCGCTCCATGGGCATACAATGCATAAACACTGCTTCGGGTTTGGCATAAGACATTAAAGATTCCGTTACCTGAAATCCTTGAAAGGCTTGAGCATTTTCTTGCTCCTCAAAGCCCATACTGGTCCATACATCCGTATAAACTGCATCGGCATTTTTAACCGCTTCTTCCGGCTTAGAAAAAACATGAATCATTCCTGTGGTGCTACTTTGTGCTTGTTTGACAATTGAATCATTCGGTTGGTGATCTTGAGGACAGCAGTAATTAATGGTTATTCCTAATTGAGGAGCAAGGAGCATCAAACTGTGGAGAATATTATTTCCATCACCAATATAAGTTACTGTTAGTCCATCAAGAGAGTCGAATTGCTCCCATAGGCTTAGTAAGTCTGCAAGAATCTGGCAGGGGTGATGCAATGCCGAAAGACCGTTAATTACCGGTACTTTGGCGTAAGCAGCCATTTCCTGTAATACTTCGTCAGCATGGGTTCTTACCATAATAAAATCGGCATAACCGTTTAGGACTCTTGCCATATCGGCCGGTGTTTCTTGTTTTCTGGTATTACCTACGCTTTCAATGGCGATTCCCCCCATACTTTGAATCGCCATTGCAAAACTTAAGCGAGTTCGAAAAGAAGGCTTTTCAAAAATCATTGCAAGACTTTTACTCGCTAAAGCCTGATGGTATAAGGAAGGGGAGTGTTTAAGCGCTTTAGCGTTCTCCAAAATTTGCAACAATTCTGATGTACTTAATTCAGTTCCTGTCAGTAGATGCTTTGGTTTCTTTGAGAAAGAGGAATTGTTTAAGTCTTCTGATTGGGATGGAGGACAATTTGACTCCAGAGCAAATCGTGCTTGTTGTAAATTAATAACAAAGGTATTCGTTGTTACTTCACTGATAGATTGAGAAGGATTTTCTGCAATCGCATTGTGATTTTCTGGGATAGTAAGGGACATATTAGCCTCCATCAATTCATTTATAATGAGTCCTTTAACCACATATTTTCCAATTTTTGAATTTCTCCATTTTCTTTAAGCTTTTGTAATGCTTGGTTAATTTTTATCGTTAAAGGAGAACCCTTTTTGACTACCAATGCATATCCATGATCCGCTTTGGCAATTACAGAATGAGAAAGATCTGTATGTTTTTTACAGTAGATCTTACCCTGAGATCCATCCATTAAAACGACATCAACTAGCCCTGCACTTAATGCTTCAATAGCTTGATTGTTATTATCAAGAACAGTAATTTCGGCCTGAGGAAAATTTTCTCGCACCCAGATCTCCATAATACTGCCCAGTTGCACCGCTATTTTCTTATCTTTGAGTTGGTTTGGGATCCTAACCGGTTGATTGGAATGATAGACAGCGGCCATGCCTTCAAAATAGTACGGGTCAGAGAAATCAAAATTGATTTTTCTAGGTTCAGTAATTGAGATTGTAGCTATGGCAATATCATCTTGACCCGAGCTTATAGCAGGAAGAACTGTGCTGAATTGCATATTGTCAAAAACAGCGTTTTTGCCAAGTTCCTTAGCGATTAGTTTTGCTAAATCAATATCGAATCCTTTTATATCCCCATGATCGCTATATTCAAATGGTGGATACTCTGCAGCGGTGGCAAAATGGAGTGAGTTTGGGTTTTCTTTTTTATCGCATGCATATATGAGAAGGGTTGTTGCTAGTAATGCAAGCTTCAATAATTGTCTCATTTGAATTTCAATCCGATATTTATCCATTTAATGAATATATAGATCATTTATTTTAATGTCAATATAGAATGAATATAATTCCAATATGTAGAATGCGTATTCAATGTAGAGAGCTTGGATATGCAAACTGTGTTTTTAGGAAGTTTTACTTAACTATTGAGCAAAATCTAATTGCCTCCATGCTTCGTATAAAACGACCGCAACTGAATTTGAAAGATTTAAACTGCGATTATTTTCACGCATTGGAATAGAAAGAGAGGTATAGGCTTGTAGAATCTCTTTAGGTAAGCCATTGGATTCGGGGCCGAATAAAAACATGTCTTCAGAAGTATATTGAACTTTCGAGTAACACTTCTGTGCCCGAGCACTGAAAGCATAAATCGTTTTTTGATGGTTGTTGAATAAATGCTTCCCAATTCTCATATTGAGCTATGGAAGTCCATTCGTGATAGTCGAGCCCCGCTCGCCTTAATGCTTTTTCTTGTAAAGAAAAACCAAGAGGATGTATTAAATGTAATTTTGCTCCTGTATTGGCGCATAGTCGAATGATGTTTCCTGTGTTTGGAGGAATTTCTGGTTGATATAAAGCAATATGAAACATAAATTTTATAATAAAAAAGGTTATATAATTCCGTTGTATGAACGATTCATCTTCACTACTTAGAATGTGAACAGTATGAATGGCTTATACAAATAATTAAAATACAATTGTTATGTAGTATTTTATCTTATTTATAATGTCAAGGAAGCAAAGTCATCCTGCAATTTTGGATGATTTTGTGAATCGACTTTTTTAACATCTTTAAAAAATGAAATCATACTTCTATCTTGCCGTACGATGAGTGCAGTACTTGAAGTTCTAATTTCAGTTTGAGATTCTGCTTCAGTTCCATAGGCAATATCTAATTCTTCATCTGGAAAAGTAATTGTTTGAGTTCCTTGCATCAAACTATGCTCTGTACTCTCAGAATCTAAAATTTCTACAACACTTACAGAACTTGCATCAGAGACTGTCTCTTTAAATGTGGGTAACGATCGCGCTTTCGAGTTTAACGAATCGGTAGCATTTGGGGAGCTTGGCTGCACCAAGGTGTCGCTAACCTTTAGGGTATGCTTATGCTCATGGGCATAACCCGCTTTAAGAATTGTGTTGTGGTAGAAGTACGCGAGTTTTTTGGTCTCATAGTAAAACCCATCTAATGAAACTAAACTCGGTATATACACTTCTGCTGAGTAATAGTTAATAGTGGTGTCTTTGTAATGCTCACCTAAACCTTGACCAAAATAAACGGCTAATTGTTTATTGGTATTATGATGATCACAAATATATAAATTTATTGCTGATACACTCTGAGCTAGTTTCGATGTAAGACCACTTTGTTTTAATCGCCAGGCCATTGCATGGATCGATAGCTGATAAGGTTCTTGCGAAAGATATTGATAATAGGCTTGATTAATATTTATGACATGCTCAGGATCCCCTGTTCCATCAGCAAGAATATAAATTTTTGCGTTGCCTCCCAAATTTTCCTGATTAAAATGAAACTGTGCTTGATCATAATATTCGTAATCTTCTTCTTTTTCATCAGGATCTTGATACATTACGATACTAGGAATTTTATCACTTTTGTCCTCTGAAGTTCTTAAGTTATATCTCCAGTCTAGGGCTCTTATATAGAGAGAAAAATTATTTTCACTGGCAGTAAATGGAATAAACAACACAATTTTTTGTTTCGGCAGGTTTGAGTCAATTTTTTTTAACATGAGTGAGCAGAACTAATAAATTTAGTAAATTATATAATTCTCAAATTAAGGGATTATTAAGTAGATTAAATTATTAATTCTACGGAATACCGGTTATAAGGAATTAAGTTTGTAATTATTTATATCTAGGGAATAAAACATCTCAACATGAGGTAGGGTAGATAAAAACTGGATACTCCACAATGCAATGGTTCCATCATAACCTAAAAACCGCCCATCAGCGAGTATGAGTGGCTTATTATTGACCATAATGAGGAAGTTATCAGTAAACCATTTAAAAATCCTAAAATCGTTTAATAAAGAAGGGGAGCCTTTGACATATTCGGGAAATTTTGGCGATGAGAAAAAAGGATAATTTTTAATCAGTGGGATCCTTGATTCTTTAAAAATTGGGGTTTCAACATTCATGATAAATAGGCGATTTGAAGTTAAGGCAATTCCTCTCCATGAAGTTGAACTTAAAAATTGAGGGAACACACGTACCTTCTGAGAATTTATCTGCAGCCTAACAAGTTCCTCCTGAATGGCTGCCATTGCTCGATAATGTTGAAACCCATTGAATAGCATAAATAGGCTAACTAATATTAAAGCAAGAATCACCGGTTTTCTTTTTTTAAAAACAATAGTGCAAATCACTCCTAAACATAAAGGTATTGTAACGAAGGGATCCACAATAGAAACTATATCCCAACTTACTCTGGTTTCGGAAAACGGCCAAAATAAGACGGTCCCGTAATTGGTACATGCGTCGAGCACCCCATGGGTCGCATAACCTATTAGTGCTGCTAAAAAAGTGAATTGCCAATTGGTTCGGAAGCGCTTAAAAATTAATAGCCCTAAAGTAACAATCAAAGCGCCTATCGGAATAAAGAGCAAAGAGTGGGTGAAGTGCCGGTGATAGAGAAAAAAAAGCATGGGGTTGCCTGATTCCTGAATTAATACGTCTAAATCAGGTGCCATTGCTGCTAATCCACCAACAAGCCAAGCATTCTGTTTGTCTTTCTTATATAAAATTGCCTGAGAACAGGCGGCTCCCAAGACCGCATGCGTGACTGGATCCATGTTTTATCCCTGTAATATTCTATTAATTTTTAATCCATTTTATGTTGGATGAACAAGAGCTACATAATTATATAATAATCCTAAAAATAAAAAGAGCTAGCTCTGTCATTCTTTGAAGACCAAAGCTATCCCTCCTAAGAAACAAGGCGAAATTGATCCATATTGGATCAATTTCGCCTTTTTTGACTTATGCTTTAAATTTCGAATACTCGCAACTCAGTGGAAGAGTGGAGGCTGTGGGGAACATATTGGTTCTTGAGAAAAGTCATATTCAGCCATAAGAGTTTCTTTAATTTCCAGGGGCGTAGGTCTATTCTCCGGACGTGACGATACCATGGGTAAAAGATGATCAGTGATGATGTCTCTTTCTTCTTCTTCATCAAGAAAGATTAGATCGTTATCAAAGCGGCCTTTCATATTTAAACGGCATATTTCTTTTAACCCCCAGCTGCGTCGAGGTGTGATTCGATGCCCTCCAAAAAGTTCCCCAAGAATATGGCCTAAAGCAAATACATCACTGGCTGTGCTGGTGCCATCCCCTACAAACCGTTCAGGGGCCATATACAAAGGAGTACCTCTTATGTCGGGACCTGCATCATTTTTATGAATTTTCTTAGAAAATGCAAAATCAATAAAAGTTACGATTGGTTTTTTGGGGTCAGAAATATCAAGCATTATATTTTTAAGCGAAATATCATTATGCACCAATCCCTTATTTTCTACTTGCTCTATGTAAGCATTAAGAATGGCGATAGAGATTTTTTTACGTGTTGCGATATCAAGTTCTATCTTAGGGCTACCATATAAAATATCATGTAACGTGGTACCTGATGCTTTTTTGATGAACATGTAAGCACCAAGCTTGCCCGATCCGTCTATAAAAAAAACGGGCTCCCTGGCATTTAAATGTCCTGCTTGCTTCGTTCGTTTATATTCTTGTTTAATGCTCTCACGCCATTGTCCTTCCTCTTTATCTTGTTTAAAGAACATGAGTTTTCTAACTCTTTCCTTATGAGGTTTTGTATGAGCAGGTATAAACTCCACTTCCTCGTTAAGAAAAATTAATTTTCCTTCAATGTGGTCCACTGCAGCATATCTTCCGCTGCCTGCGCGACTATTTTTCATCACTTCAAAACACTCACTGATGCCATCTTTCCCTGAACGCCAATTCAGCTCATGTGTTAATTTAAAATGAATTTGTTTATATATATAAAGGTTATCCACTAAAAATACTTCTGGTTGATCATCCTCCTCTAAAAATTCTTTTAGGAATATGCTCTGTTCTTTAGTTAACGCAGTTGGATTAATGAGTATAATTGGTTCCTGCACATCGTTCGTTTTTTCGTCTGTGTTAGATAGTCTAGTCATGGGAATACTTAAATATTAAAATGAATGATATTATACATTTCAATTATTAATTAAGCATTACGTAATTTAATTGAGCAGATAAAATCGATTTAAAGAGAGGAAAACATTCCAGCTCAGATGAGATTTGCAATGTTTCAAATGTCCAAAAAAGACGCTATAATGTCAAATTCAAATCTCAATGAGATGTCCTATGACACTTGAAAATACTGTGGATGTGAAAATTGATCAATCAATCGTTATTGATAAAAATAGCGAATTTTTTATCGCCATCGCTAAAAAAGGTGTTCATAGTTTCATAATGTTAGGTGTCATGGTTGACGGCGAACCTAAGTTGTTAGCGAAGGTTGGTAAGGGAAATATTATTGATAAAAGCTTTGGCTCAAGCTGTGTTCAGCAATTCACTTTGTTTGGAAAAATGGTTGGAAGTCATTCAGATGCTGTATTATTGGATGAAGGTCTTGGAGCTACCAACAAATTTCCCGAAATTAGTTATCAAGCCTATGCTATCTCTTTTGATCAATATTTGGAATTTTTAGAGATCACCAGAGATATCCATCAGGAGCAATTGGATTTCTATAAAAATAGACCTAATCCCGTTGGTGAATATAAAAAAATGACCTTCCCAGAACTGGGAGTGTACAAACTCAGAGAAGGCATTCATTGTTATATTCCTGCAGAAGAAGAAACTCCGGGAAAAATCATTCTAAGATATCAAGAGATTGGGACTTTTAAACAACACAGTAGTCACGATGCCAAGCTTCGCCAAGATATAATTGATGAGTCAAAAGAAATTCATAGCTCTAATACTTGTCGTACTACAGCCCGATCTCTCCTTAATTATACCTTACATTATCCTGCCAATGTTTCTAGTTTATTTACTATCGGTTTAAATTATAATACAAGACTATGGTATGGGAATACTTTAAAGTCGAATACCTTTTATATCCTGCCCAAGCCCCCCAATTGTTTTCGCGTGCCTTCTTCGAAAAGGAAAATACTGGATGAACTATATAATAAGCTTGAAGATTTACCTAAAAAAGAACCAGGATCAGACGCAACACGCCGAAAATTTAATGAATTAAAAAAACTATATCTGGAAGTAGCAGTTGAGCCTAAGTTATCGTTGAGCCAGCTTTTACGTAAAATAATCGAGCATCGGAAAAATAATAAAGTATTATTCGAGACCCGAAGGGGGCACAATTTGCTGAGTAGTATTGTTGAAATGTTTGGGTTTAAAATGAAAACAGGAACTCAGCAAACCTATGAACGAATGGAGCAAACTTTAAATCAAGAAATCCAGCGAAAAAGAGAAATTGAGGGAGGGCTTATACAAGCCCAAGATGAGCAAGACAGGGAGAGAAATATTTGCTACCTCAGTAGTTGATTGTTAGCAAACTCAATCATGGATTTCAGTTTGGAATTGGGAGGAAAGACCAGTAGAAGGGAAAAGTTTACAAGCCCCTCTAATGAAAAAATTAAAAATTATCTCGTCAAGACTGTTTTTCACTTATTTTTTTAGATATCATAGCCAACCCACAATCTAAAGATTCTTCAATTGTTCCTTTGTGGATATCTTAACCCTCCGCTCGATATAAGTTATCTATGATAGATGTATTTCTTGAAAAATCCTGTTTGTTTCTTCAATAACTTATCCCCATTTTCTGTGGATAAGTCTGTGTATACCCACTGGAATTCATATATCTTAGACTTGAGAACTTATCACATTAATAAGCCTATGAATGTATTGTTAAGCGCCTAAATGACCAATCCATTTTTGTAAAAAAAACATTTTGTTACTATATTTATCATATTATCTCTTGAAGGGAATTTAAGGATGTCTCGGCAAAAAGAAAGACAGGAAGTTGAGATAAAAGAACAGCCATTCGACAAAAGTAATGCCTTTATGGAAAGTAGATTGCGCGATATTCTCGAGGCAATTGAGTCTGTAAGACGAGGTGATTTGTCTAAGCGATTAAAGAAAGATCAATATGATATTTTTGGGGAAATCGCTGATTCGTATAATAGTATGATGGAAGGATTAAGCAGCTTTACTTCAGAAGTTACCCGTGTTGCCCGCGAAGTAGGTACCGAGGGGAAATTAGGTGGTCAAGCACAGGTTCCTGGTGTTACCGGCACCTGGAAAGAATTAACTGATAATGTCAATGCAATGGCTGCAAATTTAACTAGCCAAGTGCGCAATATTGCACAAGTAACTACAGCTGTTGCGAGTGGGGATCTTAATCAAAAGATCACGGTTGAAGTTAAAGGCGAAGTGTTGGAATTAAAAAATACCATCAACAAAATGGTTGATAATTTGAGATCATTTTCTGGTGAAGTAACCCGGGTTGCGAAAGAGGTTGGTACTGAAGGGAAATTAGGAGGTCAGGCACAGGTTCCCGGTGTTACAGGCACCTGGAAAGAATTGACTGATAACGTCAACGCGATGGCTGCCAATTTAACGAACCAAGTACGCAATATTGCCCAGGTAGCGACAGCAGTCGCAAAAGGTGATTTGAATCAAAAGATAACGGTTGAAGTACAAGGTGAAATGCTGCAACTCAAAGAAACGCTTAATAAAATGGTGGATAGTTTGACCATCTTTGCTTCAGAAGTAACCCGGGTGGCTAAAGAAGTTGGTACGGAAGGAAAACTTGGCGGTCAAGCACAAGTACCAGGTGTTACGGGTACATGGAAAGAATTAACGGATAACGTGAATGCGATGGCAGCTAATTTAACCAGTCAAGTGCGCAATATTGCCCAAGTTGCTACCGCCGTTGCAAAAGGGGATTTGAATCAGAAAATTACCGTAGAAGTACAAGGTGAGGTATTGCAACTAAAAGAAACAATTAACAAGATGGTAGATAGCTTGACGATTTTTGCTTCAGAAGTAACCCGGGTTGCAAAAGAAGTAGGTACCGAAGGAAAATTAGGTGGGCAGGCACAAGTCCCCAATGTTACCGGCACCTGGAAAGAATTAACCGATAATGTCAATGCAATGGCTGCAAATTTGACGAGCCAAGTCCGAAATATTGCCCAAGTTACGACAGCTGTAGCGAGCGGCAATCTTAACCAGAAGATTACTGTTGAAGTAAAAGGTGAAGTATCCGAATTAAAAAATACCATTAACGACATGGTGGATAACTTAAGATCCTTTTCAGGCGAGGTAACCCGAGTCGCGAAAGAGGTCGGTACCGAAGGTAAATTAGGTGGTCAAGCACAAGTTCCTGGAGTTACCGGAACATGGAAGGAGTTAACCGATAACGTTAATGCAATGGCAGCAAATTTAACCAGCCAAGTTCGTAATATTGCCCAAGTTGCAACTGCTGTGGCGGATGGTGATCTCAATCAAAAGATTACTGTGGAGGTAAGTGGAGAAATTCTCCAGCTTAAAGAAACACTGAACAAGATGGTAGATAACTTAAATTTGTTCGCCGCTGAAGTAACCCGAGTTGCAAAAGAAGTGGGTACCGAAGGAAAATTAGGTGGGCAGGCATCAGTGCCAGAAGTAGGTGGGACTTGGAAAGAGTTAACTGCAAACGTTAATGCAATGGCCTCTAACCTTACCGATCAAGTACGTAATATTTCAAAAGTTGCTATTGCAATTAGTGCAGGTGATTTAACGCAAAAAATTACTGTAGAAGCTAAAGGAGAAGTATTACTTCTAAAAGAAACCATTAATAAAATGGTGGATGACCTCAATCGCTTAGCAAGTGAGGTATCTCGTGTGGCTCAAGTCGCGGGTAAAGAAGGCCGATTGAATGAGCGTGCAAATGTTGAGGGCGTGGGGGGCAGTTGGAAAGATATCGTAGACAAATTAAATAATCTTCTTAATTCAATTGCCACTCCCGTGCAAGAGGTTATTCGCCTCGCGGTCGCATTGTCTATGGGAGATGTATCGCAACGAGTCAGTATCGAAACCCAAGGCGATATCAGAACTTTATCCGATGCACTGAATAAATCTTTCGATGATTTAGGAGCGTTAATTCGTTTTGCTATGGATAGTTCTACCAAAGTTTCCAGCGCGTCAGTACAGTTAGCGGATATTTCCAAGCAAGTTAGTACGACGTTACAGCAAGCTGCAAGTACCACACAGCAAATAGCTGTTGGTGCGAAAGAACAGGCGAAAAAACTAGAATCGAGTACGCGAATCGTTACGGAACTGTCTAAATCAATTCAACAAGGGGCTACCAATTCACGTAGTGCAGCAGAAGTGACCCAAGAAGCTGCAAAACTTGCAAGCAGAGGAACTGATGCAGGAAAACAGGCGGCTACCAGGCTGAAGTCTATTGATGATATTGTGAAATCAAATACCGATACGGTAAAAGATCTGGATAAACGCGCTAAAGAAATTGGAGTAATCGTCGGCACGACAAAAGGTATTGCCGACCAAACGAACCTTCTCGCATTAAATGCGGCAATAGAAGCTGCACGTGCGGGGGAAGCTGGTCGAGGGTTTGCGGTTGTGGCCGATGAAATTAGGAAACTTGCGGAAGGGACTAAAAAAGCAGCGGTCCAGATTGAAGGCATGGTTAATACCATTCTTGAATCAACGACACAAGTAGTAGAAGGAATGACCACGGGTACACAAAAAGTAACTGAATCAATCGATATCGTCAATGAAGCATTAAGGATTCTTAGTCAAATTAGTTCAGGGACTCAAGAGATCACAGTCAAAGCGCAAGAAATTTCTACTGCTACATCAGAGCAAGCGAAGGCAGCTTTAGCTGTTGCCAAAACCACAGAAGAAATATCGGCCACTTCAGAACAAGCAGCAGTTGGTGCAGAGCAGATGTCTTCTTCAATTCAACAGCAAACAGCCAGCATGCAACAAATGTCTGTGTCTGCTTCGAATCTATCGGTCTTATCTGATGAGTTAAGAACAGCATTGAAGCGATTTAAAGTGGCATATATGGCCTCTGAGACACACGTGCTTAGGAGTGAATAATGCCGAATAAATCACACCTAACCCTGAAAACGAAAGAACAACAATTGGTGCAACTTATTGTATTTCGCACTGGGAATGAAGAATTTTGTATCCCAATCAATGACGCACAAGAAATTATTAAGGTTGTACCGATCACACCTATTCCAGATTCTCCTTATTTTATGCGAGGGTTGATCAATGTACGTGGGGATATTGTAGCAATTATTGATATTAAGAAACTATTTTCTCTACCCAGTATCGATATCGATAATCCGAAGCATATTATTATCACAAAGCAAAGAAGTGGAATTTTTGGTCTCATTGTTGATGAAGTAGTAGAAGTTTTGCGCGTAAATGGAACAGATATAAATCAAAATCCATCCAGTATTGTAAATATTCATGAAAAATACGTGGGTGGAGTTGTTATCTATGAAAATCGTTTAATCATTTTATTAGATTTATCAAGCATCCTAACTCAAGAGGAACTTATAAAATTATCAGTCATAGAACGTAATTAAAGAATGATTTCCGGAAACACCGGTCATCAGTTGTGGTTGCAACATCGAGTCGCTCACAAAGAGCGTCTTCTATTTAAGAGTTTGCAACAACTAATCGGTAACTGGAATATGAGAAAACTAAGGAAAGATAGGGTAGATCTCAGTTTAGGAGAACATAATGGGGAAGATGGTCATGATTGTAGATGATTCCAAATTTATGCGGATAATTTTAAAAGATATTTTAAAGAGTAATTTTGCAGATCTCGATATCATAGAGGCTGATGGAGAAAAAGCCGCTCTACTTCATCTTAAAAAAAAATCACCCGACCTCGTGTTATTGGACATAGTCATGAACACAAGTGAAATAGAAGGAATTAAACTCTTAGAAAACATTCATGATAAATATCCCCATCTCAATGTATTAATGATTACATCGATTGGTCACGCATCGATTAAAGAACAGTGTAAAGCCTTAGGAGCGAAAGGATATATTCAAAAACCGTTTGAGATTGAACAAATCAAAAATGAACTTAAGAGCTATTTATAACTCGTTATAGGTGTTGTAAATGAATGAAGACATAAATAAATATATGGAAGCTTTTCTTAGTGAGGCAAATAATCATATTAAAAATATGAACTTAGCTCTTATTAATTGGGAAAAACATCCAGGTAACAAGAAAAATCTTCAAGATATTTTTCGCAATGCCCATACATTCAAAAGTATTTCTGCCACTATGGGATTTCAACAAATAGCAAATTTAAATCATGCAATTGAAGATTTATTAGATGCGATTCGCACTAAAAAAATTACACTGAAAAAGTGTATAAATCTTTTATTTAATTGCTTTGATTTTCTAAAAGAAAACATAAAAAAAATTGCTAAAGGGCAGCCCGAATTTGATACAGCCTCACTGATTGAAAAAATAAATTTGATATTAACGAATAATGAGAAACAAGGAGCGGATCTCTCATCGCTTGAATTATTTAGCGGCATGGAATCAATCACAAGCGTCGAAGTGAATGTGGACCGTCTCGATAAATTGCTCAATCTAACCAAAGAATTACTTATTAACAAAATGAGGTTGGAAAGTTTAAGCGAAACCCTTCAATCCTCTGAATTAACTGCAACCCTTGGTAGTCTGAATCAAACACTAAATGAGTTACAGTATTATGTAATGCAAATACGTCTAGTCCCTATAGGATTTGTTTTCGATCGTTTTTCCCGTATGGTCAGAGATCTCGCCGAACAACAAAAAAAGCAAGTAGAATTTTACACTGAAGGCAGAGAAATTGAGGTTGATCGTTCCTTAATCGACGCAATAAGCGAGTCACTTGCCCACTTAATCAAAAATGCGATTGATCATGGCTTGGAAACCAGCGAAATCAGGAAGACCCGAAGAAAATCTGTAGAAGGAAGCATCAAATTAAGAGCTAAACGCCAGAAAGAATCAGTAGTTATTGAAGTAAGTGATGATGGTGCTGGACTCGATCTCGAAGCGATTAAAACTATTGCTGTACGTCACAATTTATTATCCACAACCGCAGCAAAAGCAGAAGTAACCAAGGCCATCTTTTCTGGGATTTCTACTGCAGAAAAAGTTACAGATATTTCAGGAAGAGGGTTAGGCTTATCTATTGTTAAACAAACAATCGAATCCATTAATGGATCGATTGAAGTCGAGACCGAAAAGGGAAAGGGGACTCAATTTATAATAAAAATTCCTTTAACCTTAACCGTTATTCTTGTTTTATTAATACGTCAAGGTAATCAGATTTATGCATTACCCTTAAATAGTATAGAACGCTTAATAACGATACCATATCAGGACATAGCATCTCTCTTGCACCAAGAGTCTTTTGTATATGATGAAATGAATGTCCCTCTCTTACGCTTGTCCGTTATTTTTAAAGAAAAAGTAACATTAGAAGAGAGCCGGCAATTTATAGTCGTCTTAAGAAAAGAAGAAGAATTATTAGGTGTAATTGTAGATAGCTTGCTGACAACAGAAGAAATTATTACCCAGCCCATAAATCCAACTATTCGAGGTAGTAAATTATTTTCTGGCACAGCATTATTGGGATCGGGTGAAACCATTTTAATTATCGATGTCGATGAGCTTTTTCTATGCTTAAAATCTAAACAGGAGGGATGAACTATTATGAAGATAGGGAAACGATTTAACGAATTAATGAGCTTTGCAGCATCAGAAGCAACCTTTGCACTTTCAGGATTGTTAGACCAGCAGATAAAACTAGCGCATGTCGATGTGACCGTTAAAGTAAGTGAGGTACAAAATAGTATAAAAGATAATATAAAAGAAGAGTTAGCTAAAATTAACCCTAACACCGGGGGCGCGATAATTATGACGACCCCCTTAATCGGCACTTTAGAGGGGATTGCTTCATTTATCTTACCCGTTACATCCGCTTTTAGATTATGTGATGTTCTTTTACATAGAAAGCTTGGATCAACAACTCAACTCGGAAGTATTGAAGAGTCTGCATTGCTGGAGTCGGGAAATATAATTGTCAGCTGTTTTTTAAATGCATTAGGTTATATATCAGTTCTTGATAATATTTTGCATAAAAAAATGACACTTAGGATCAGTACTAATAATGAAGCTCCTAATTTAAGCTATCTAGCTTCTCGTGGTGAATATTTAGTACGTACTAGCTTTTATATGAAACATAGTGTTCAAGATGAGGAGCAACGTATGGATATTGATGGAATTTGTGTTTTTTTCTTTGAAAGTGCGAAAGTTACAGCCCTATTAAATATGCCTCATAATCCTGAAAAAAGCTGTTGAAATTACAAAGAATTTAATCGCCTTTCTTTGTTCGATCTATTACATCTCCTAAACATTCATACGTTATAAATATTAAAAGGTTCAATTAACGCAAAAACTCATGTCGTAGATAAATCATTCCACCAAAACGGATGTTATGCATTACTTCATCTTTGAGGTTTTTTTGGGAGATAGCTGCCTAATTCTCTATATAATTAAAACTTTAGTTCCTGGATTAGCTTTTACCCAATGAGCGACATACTCGATATGGTTATTTTTGCCAACTGCAATGCATCCACGCGTTGACCAAGGTAAGTTACTTAACCAACTAAAACGACTGGAGGACTGGGTAGGTCCATGGATACCAACATCTCTTCCTGAATATCCTGCAGCTAATTGCTTTGGAGTTGGATAGAGAATTGGAATAAATACTTTAAATTGATTTGATTTTCTTGGATGAGCTAACCCATATAAACCTATCGGAGTTTTATTATCACCCGCACGTTTTTTCCCTACACCTTTATTTCCGATGGCAATTTTAAATGTCTTAATTACAGTGCCTTGTTTACATATATTTAAAATTCGTTTTTTAGTATGTACATTGATTCCGTTTGCTAAGGGACAGGGCGCAGAACTCGACCACAAAGCCATAGGAAAAAAAATGGAAACCATTAGAAATACTGCTTTTATTTTCATATAACTAGACTAATATTATTTAAACTGGCCAATTATTATCCCATATTATGGTTTTTTTTCATAGTGGTTGGTGGCTTAAATCGTTGGGTATCATCTTATGAGAAACCTATTTAAATATAATTCCGGGAATTATTAATCTTTTTGCAACTTAAGCTCGTTCATTCGAATCAATCGCGTTTACACGTTTCAGGAAAAATAGAATTCCATGCACACTAAATCCGAGGATATTTTTAATTGATTATTTTTTGTTCAGTTAAATTGCCTGTGCTATGATTATTAAATGGGCTTAGTGTATTTTATGGAGTCATTGTGGCGGTCATGAAAAGAGCAATGTTCTTTGTTGGGGCATGCAACCGTGCTTTTTTATCACTTGTAGCAAGTTATCTTCGATTGAGTCCTCGTTCTTACAGCGAAAGATTGAAATCTTTACGTGTATTTCCCTTGTTTGGCGATCTTGTTACAGACAACAACTATTTACATCTTTTGTAAGGAGATCACTATGAGAAGGCGTTTCTTAGAGGTGGATAAATTAACGGGTGTAGGCATTGCTTTTCGCCGAGCAGTTATAAGTCATGCTACCCAATCGGGTACTTTATTTTCATCCACAGATTATCCTTATAAGTCCACTGAAAGACAGAATATAGGGCATTCCGAATTATTAAACAGTTTACCGGTAGCCGAAGATATTTATTTTCGGGGTACACCAGGTACAGAGGAAATAAATGAGATTATGCGCTCAGGTGAAATGGGAACAGGAAAATATTCCAGAAGAGAACCAAGTTTAGAAATACCGGAGTTTATTGAGGAGAATAATAGTTGTTATCTTCTCTCTGCATCTCCTTGCCCTCACACAGTACAAGACTATGCTGAAGGCTTATCGGTACTACCTACCAAAGGGTATATTATTGTGATGGGCTTGCCTAAAGTCTCTATTCGCCCTCAGCTAGTACTTCATCTCGATAGGGAGCTATATGAGGAATACGCAAGGTTGAAAAATGAAAAGGAGGAACCGGGAATCCGTCATGTATATAATTCAATTGTGACCACAGCACAGAGAAACAATGAAGTGACTATCGTATTAGGAACTGATAAACAAGATAATTGGAGGCCAATAATTGGTACCGATATCATGAAAATTGTTGAAATTACCGCTCCTGGTAAGTTTCTAGGAAAGTTTATGGCTGCTAAAAAAGTTCACAGTCGAACCATCGATAATGAGGAATTTGTAAAACGCCCATGGGCTCTAGAGATTGCAACCACCAGGAGTTCAGATCTTCCTGAGTTTAAATCCGCTTATGAGCGCATGAATAGACGAGCCGATGAATTAGGTTTGATAACTTCTTCTGATAGAAGACTGATGACTATTGATGATGTAAAGGGGGTTATGAGAGCCGGTATACTGGAAGAATTTTCACGAGATTACACTGCGGATAGAACGCTTGTATTTAGAGATGTTCCACGGGAAATTGCAATCGGCAATGCTGAAGCACTAACTGAGTTCATGATTTCTGAGCTTAAGTCTGAACTTACCTTGCAAGAAATAGTTCGTGCTGAAAGCCCCTCACATTTTTGACGAAGCGCCAGTGTAGGAACTGTCTTGGAATTTTTCTAAGACAGTAGGAATGGAAATTCATAAAATGTGTCATCGCCTCTGAGTAGTATATTAGTAATACCTGCTATACTTAGTATGAGAGACATATACGCACAATATATTCTTACCGATTCCTTTTTTTAATAGTGAGCCTCCATGACTCATATGTTGTTAATGAGTTTTGATGATAGTAATTTTTTGAATCTAAATTGTACCCTTAATCGATTTATGGAGTATGCGTTCGGTTTAATTAATAAGACTAATATCCATTTTTGTTACATTGGCACCGCCGGTAACGATAAATGGATCGAACGAGTTTTTTTTACTCGATTTGTTCGTGCAAAATTTGGAAAAAATATCACCACTTCCGAATTATCCTTGACAAAATCACGGCGCACAGAAAAACAACTGGAAGACTACATTACTCAACAAGATATACTTTTTATTGGCGGTGGTGATACCGAAAAAATGTTGGAAATATGGAACAAATCGGGATTTAGCTTTATCTTAGATAAATTGAAATCTGAAAATCGATTGCCCCTTTTAGCCGGTGTAAGTGCGGGTGGAATGTATCCTTTTCATTCGGGATTGAGTGATTCTACACCAGGACAATATACAGCAATGTCTTGCTTAGGTTGGTTTAAAGAAAGTTTCTGTCCTCATGCTAATTCGAAAAGAAAATCGCTTTGTGCGTACAGCGATAATCAATATTTAGAGCGCATGGATGCGTACATAATCGCAGTAAGACAAGGATTATTACCATCCGGCTTTGCTGTGACGGATAATTGCATGCTCCATTTCGAAAATTTTAATTTAGTAGGTGTTATCTCCTCATTGAAAGAAAATAAATGCTACTATGTGACTGATCAACAGGTTACTGATTTAGATACAGTGTGCACCGTGAATGCGAATGATCCAACCATCCGTCTCGAATGTTGGAGTACCTTATTCAGGTATATAAATTATTTCAAACTATGCACAGCAAAATTACAACTGAGCAATGGCTGATCACTTTATCGGAAGGAGTACTCATTAAAAGCTCATAATAATGATGAGCCCATTATTTCTAATAAATTGGAACCAATAACTCTGCGAAATTCTGGTCTTAAATTACCCGATATGATGAGATAGGATTTACCCTGTTCATCTCGATCAAACCAAATATTTAATACGTTTTTTTCAACTATTTTATCATCATGATACGCTTTAATTGGCATTTGACTAAACCCAAACAGCTTTGTTTCAGAGTTATTATTAAGGAAATGATTCAGGATGTTCACATTAACAAAAAAACTATTATTTTTCCGTGCCAAAAACACTCGCCCAAACATTACTAAAATTTCATAATTTAACTTATATTTATGAAAAATGCCTGTATATATTTTCGCGAAAAGTTTTATAAAAAAATTGCCAACTTTTTTATTTTTCCAGTTTTTTTGCATCAGAAAGGCAATTTTTATTATAGTGGGACATGATTGGTAATAATAATTTTCTATTCGTGAATTTTGGACTTGCTTTGCTAATTCGAGTAGAGTGACTGAGTGATTTAAGTCGATTTTAATAACATCATTTCGCACAAAAAGTCCTATCGCATGATCATAAGCCTCATGATCACGAATCGATTTTACAAAATTAATAATCGCTATTTTGTTTTTCTCATCGAGATAGGGTGCCAAAACATAACCCGTGGCTGCGATTAAAGTATCTCCAATACCAATTCGGTTTTTTTTGCAAAAGCTCTGTAGCCCCTGCAAGATATTATGGGGTATTTCAAAATAGGTAGTACACGATGAAGTTATGCTGTTTAAAATTTCATTCTGTGGAAAAGCCAGTGAGGGAATATCGGCTAAATAATGATCCCAGAAATCCATATATTTTAGTAAGTTTTTACTAAGCTCTCTTTGTTCTTGTTGAATGTAATCGTAAAAAACTAATTCAGTTCTTTTCTCGACAAACTCTGATTCGTTTTTATAGTCAACATATGCATTAGAAACCTCATTCATTAGGATTTCTGCGGATATTTCATCTGAGATAAAATGAGATATAGCTATTTGAATTTCACAAGAATTAGTTCCTAATCGAAATAATTTAAACAGAATCATAGGTAATTTTCTGTTCCATTTTCGATGTTCTAATTCAACTAGTGATTCATGTAGTTCGTGTTCTTGTTCTTCCAATTTTAAATCTCTAATATCCTGTTCAATTACTTCAAATTGAAGAATATTCTTTTGTGGACGTTGTAATGGCGAATATCTTGGGATTGTAGAGCATAGAACTGGATGATTTTTACACAGCAATTCAAAAATAATATCTAATTTCTTTTTATCCAAATTACCCGAGATTCGTTTTCTAATTACGATATTGGATAGATTCGATCTAGGGTAAAACAGTTTCATTAACCAGAATAAAAATTGCAATTCATTTAAGGGCATTTCCTTTAAAGATGGGAGGCGATCCTTTCCATTTTCATCTTCCAAAATATCGTCTGCTGCATCAATTACACCAGCGAGACGAGCAATTGTTTCGGAATGATATAAATCCTGTAAGTAAATTTTTTTATGGGCGACTTTCCTAATCTTTGTAATGAGCCTAGCCGCTGATAATGAATTGCCTCCTAAATCAAAAAAATTATCGTGGATGCTAATATCCTTTAAGTTTAAAGATTCTAACCAGATTTTTTTGAGTATGGTTTCAGTTTCGTTTCGTGGGGGTATAACTTGCTGAGGCTCCTTAGCTTCTGGTTTAGGTAATTTACTTTTATCTAATTTTCCACTCGCAGATAAGGGGAGCTCTTCCATAACCACAAAATGTGTTGGAACCATATAATTAGGTAATAGGTTTTTAAGATAATCACGCAAATCATACGTGTCTAATTTTCTAGGGTCTTTGGGAATACAATAGGCAACTAATTGTTTTTCTTCTAGTTCCCCGTGCTCGGCTCTTGCTAAAATAACAACATTTTGAATGCCAGGATAAGATGCCAAACACTTCTCAATTTCACCAATTTCAACTCGAAATCCTCTAATTTTAATTTGATCATCTATCCTTTCGACAAATTCAATATTACCGTCGTGTAAATAACAACATAAATCTCCGGTCTTGTACAACCTACCCGTGCCAAAAGGATTTTTAACAAATTTTTTCTCAGTTAATTGTTGTTTATTCAAGTAACCTTTAGCAATACCATCCCCCCCGATATATAGCTCTCCCAACGCCTCAACGGATACTGGTTGCATATTTTTATCTAATATATACAACTTGGTATTTAAAGCGGGTTTTCCAATTGGAATTCGATGCTTATACTGATCTATATTATGTTCATCAATGAGAATCCATGATGAGGCAACAGTGGCTTCAGTGGGACCATATTCACAAAATAGTTTATGAGTTGGAAATTTTTTTAACCAGTCATGGATATCTTTTGCTAACAAAGTCTCTCCACCAAAGACAATGTATTTTAAATCCAGCCTTTTTTCCTCGTTCAATACAATGCTGTTTAATTGTCTGAAACGACTTGGTGTGATTTTGATGATAGACACATGTGCATCTTGCAAATGCTTTAAATATAAATAGGGATCTCTTTTATCTGTTTCAGGACAAATGGCAATTTTAAGACCTTTTAACAAGGGGAATAACGTACATGCCACTGCAAAATCGAAAGAGATAGAAGATGAAAAATCAATGATGTCGTCCGATGAAACTGAAATAGCTTTACCAAACCAATGCACAAAATGATGAACATTACGATGAGTTATCATTACGCCTTTTGGGGTACCAGTTGATCCGGAAGTGTAGATTACATAAGCCAAATCTGTTGATTTATTTATGTGGGTTGGATTGTTGGTAGGGTACATGGCTCTCTTTGATTGGATTGCTTCCCAACAAATTACTTGAGATTTGGCCATATCATCAAATTGATCCGCTAGTTTTGAATGAGTAATTATAATTTTTGTATTTGAATCAGATAATATAGTTTTTTGGCGAAGAACAGGGTTATTAGGATCCAATGGAATATATGCTCCCCCCGATTTCAAAATTCCCAGGATGCCGATTAATAATTCAAAACCCGGATCCATGCATAGGGCGACTAAAGTATTTTGTTTAACTCCAATGTCTCTTAAATAATGAGCCAATTGATTGGCTTGATTGTTGAGATCTTCATAATTAAGGGTATTTGATTTATAGATTAACGCCACTTGCTTTACTACCTGCTCGATTTGTGTCTCGAACAATGCGGGGATGATTTTGTCATAAGTATATTTAGAGCGGGTTTGATTCCATTCTTTTAAGATTTTATGTTGCTCCTCTAAGCTCATATCCGTTGATGGTGAGGTCATACTTAAGCCTATAGTAATAAACTAATAAATTTATATAAAATTTTAGCACCTAAAAGCTACCTACTAGGGAAAACATTTATTAAAAAGTGGACACCTCGCTTTGGAAAACCCTTAATTATGTTAACTTAAAACAATCCGACCATGTTAAAAGAATTTTACTTTTGGGGTTAACATTAGGAGGCGAGTACTATGATTTTAGCACCATTAATCATGTTTGCTACGCTGGTTGAATCATTTATAATAAAATATTTATCACTCGGTACCCATCGATGACTGTCTATTTTTTGTTTGGTAAAACTGGCTCTGGAAAAAGTTATATAGGAAAAATGCTCGAAAAGCTCGACATCATTCATATCGATGGCGATAAACACATTACTCCCAGGATGCTGGACTGTCTCATTGAAGATGAACAAATGACTCCTGAGATGATTGATGAATACGTCTCTGTTTTAATTGAGGTCATCAAGACCCAAAAAGAAAAAGATCCGGCACGGAGTTTCGTTATCTCCCAAGCAATGTACCTCGACAAATATCGACTTAAATTATTACATGCTATACCTGAGCTTAAATTTGTAATGATTGATGTCGAACCAAAGGTTCGTGAACATTTCATCACCCAACGATTTCAAAATAAAGAAAGTAAAGTAAGCCCGAGGTATGCAAAAGAAATGGATAAGTTTTTTGAGACTCCTTCCCATGACATCATACGATTTGAGAATAATCTACAAACAGAAGACTTTTTTATGGAACAAATTCATGAAAAAATGCCAGCTCTTTTTAACTTAGAAAACGAAGTAACCCCTATGGATACTACGTCATATTGTCTAAACCCAGTGCTATAAGAATATTTGGACCATAAATATTTAACCCAACACACTAGGCGATAGAATTTCAAGTATTTAAGTTATATCTTTAGTTTTGGATATTGAGAAAAAACTGAATAAAACGATTGCTAAGCCCAGTTTTCATTTGCGGTAAAGGCGATGGTTAGCCAACGTTGTGGCGTGTCTTCCCCTATTGCCAAGGCGATTTCATTTCGAATTTCATCCAAGGTTTCAATATTAGAAATTGGATAATCTTTGGGTACTATTATATGTATCTCAATAAATTGTGCCCTTCCTATTTTCGCAACATAGCTGGTATAAGTTTTGAAATTACGTTGTCTGATAAGTTCGTCTAAAAATTCTCTTATTTTTTCGTCAAGATCCAAAGGCGCCATCCGAAAGATGTCCCGTGTGGCATCACGGACTGTAGCCATAGGCACAAAAATCAAACACGCCGTAAGAATCGCTAAAATAAGGGGGTCAATATAGGGGGTAAAATGTCGGTAGTCACCACCCTGCAACAAAGTTGCCAGACCAAATGCCAATAGGAGAGAGGAAGAAATTAATGCAGACATTAACCAACTTTGAATGTCTAATCGCAAGAATTCCGATTTAATTTTGCGGTTTTTTTTAATCAAATAAAAATACATGCCGGTTGATAAAAAAAATACCAAAAGAGCAAACACAAATGCACAATCAAAATCCAGCTCATGCCCACCCGACATTAAACTACCAATCGCATTTATCATCGCATAAGCACAAAGAAGTATAAGAATACTACCATTCAAAACAAGAACCATCGGTTCAATATGCCAGTATCCATATTGGAACCGCCGATTCCCCTTACTTGTTAAAAGACGAGCTACAAAAAAGGCGAGGGTTGATATAACGGTATCCACCATATTGAACATACCATCAAAGACGATGGCTAATGAGCCCGACAATAGCCCAAATAGAATTCCTGCCACGGATAAGAGAAAGGTAGCAGCTATTGAAATTTTAAGAGCTCTTCGTTCATGAAGTCCCTCTTGCTTTTTCATTTGAGTGATATCCTGATATTAATAATTGCTTTATTTACTGTATATTATTGCTTCAAGCTACTAATAAATCCATAGGCTGATGTGAGTGAATTGTTTCCTAGTAGCTGATTCTTTTCCCAATTGCTGCAGTCAAAACGTCGCAGGGTTAAGAAAAATCAGCTTATTTTACGCACATTCACTTTGCGTCCTTTTAATTTTCCACTTTGTAAATATTGGTACGCTTGATCTGCTTGGCTGTGGTGGATTGCAACATAGGAGTACATGGCGGTGATATTAATTTTGCCAATAGTGTTGCCTGGTAATCCTGCATCTTTGGTTAAAGCCCCCAATATGTCACCGGGGCGAATTTTATCTTTTTTACCGGAAGCAAGACAAAGTGTAACCATTTCTGGCGCTAAGTGAGTAGGAGGATGATTTTCTAATTCATTAATGTTTCCCCAATGAATTGGGTGTGGGTAGTTGTTTTCAATGGTGCAAACTCGTTGGGCATCTGCGGGTGTTGTAATATTTAAGGCAATACCTTTACTTCCGGCTCGTCCGGTTCGACCAATGCGATGGATATGGACATCGTGATCAAAAGCAAGATCAAAATTTATTACTGCAGCAAGTTCTTTGATATCAAGTCCACGTGCTGCAACATCAGTGGCGACAAGGATAGAGCAACTTTGGTTAGCAAAACGCAAGACAGCGAGATCCCGATCAGCTTGCTCCATGTCTCCATTTAATGCAATGGCACTAAAGCCTTCGTGGATAAGCTGGTCTGTTACTTCCATTGTTTGTTGCTTGGTATTACAGAAGATTAAAGAGGATTGGGGGCGATAATGCAACAACAATGATTTTAATAAGGGATACTTCTGAGCCTGTTTTGGGACTTCATAAAAATATTGTTCGATATCCATTTCTTCAGGAGGAGTTACTACATGAACCTCTTGCGGGTCCTTCATAAATTGTTTTGAAAGTTGTTTGATTTCTTCAGGATAAGTCGCAGAAAAAAGTAGAGTTTGTCGTTGTTCGGGACACACCGAAATGATGTTTTTAATGTCATCAAAAAAGCCCATATCCAGCATTCGGTCTGCCTCATCTAAAACTAAAGTTTGCACCTTAGATAAGTCTAAAGAGCCCATTCTTAAATGCTTAAGGACTCTCCCGGGAGTTCCTACAATGATATGAGCTCCATGTCGTAAAGAATCCAGCTGAGGCTTCATGGGTATACCACCAGATAAATTGATAATTTTGACATTAGGCATCAGACAGGCTAAACGTCGAATAGCTTGGCTTACTTGTTCGGCTAGTTCACGGGTAGGGCACAGAACTAAGCCTTGTACTGCAAAAAAAGAAATTTTTAAATTATTTAATAAAGACAAAGCAAAGGCCGCGGTCTTTCCACTCCCTGTTTTTGCTTGAGCAATAATATCTTCATTTCTAAGAATTATGGGGAGACTTTGCATTTGAATTGCGGTCATATATTCATAATTTGAAGAAGCAAGGCTTTGTATTAATTCTTCTCGAAGAGGGAGTTGAGCGAATGATGGGTTTTGGTCGGTGTGTTCTATTTGAATCATGAAGCTGTTCTCTCTTTTACTTAATTGCTATATGTATTGTTATTTGTTACGGTAATTGTTCCAATTGAATAAATGGTTCAGAATGGTTTGGTATATTTAGGTAATAATAATACATAGGATAAACTGTGTGATGCCAAAGCCTTTATTTTAAATTGTATAAATTATCGATGACGCCTTCCAGGGGGATGCTTCTCCTGGGCCATAGTGACTTTCAAGGGGCGGCCGTCAAGTATTTTACCATTCATATCTAAAGAGGATTGAGCTTCTTGCTGCGAGCTAAAGGTTATAAAACCAAATCCTTTGATGTGACCTGTAAAGCGATCTCTGATTAAAAGAAGCTCATTTACCTTACCATATTTAGAAAACGCTGCTTGTAATGACTCTTCAGTAATTCCAAAGGGTAAGTTGCCTACATAAATTTTGTTTTGTCTCACTGTCGTCTCCATAAAGTAACCACTTAAACCACAGTGAGATAGCGGTTAATAATATTAACTGCTTAAATTAAAGAGCTACTATATTTTGTGCTTGAAGACCTTTGGTTCCTTGAGTCACAATGAATTGTACTCGTTGACCTTCTGTGAGCGTTTTAAATCCAGAACTTAAAATTTCTTTAAAGTGCGCAAATACATCCGGGCCAGATTCTTGCTCGATAAAACCAAATCCTTTAGATTCGTTAAACCATTTAACGACTCCGTTTACTGTTTTAGACATAAGTATCCTTAAGTGTTTATGATAATGCCTGTATAGGCGAATTAGCCGGAAACCGGTCAAGAATTAAAAAACTACCGAACGAGGGATTAAATGAATAAAACGACGATTTGGAGAATATAAAATAGACATTTTCTAGCTGAGACTAGGTTACTACTCTTTAATATCAAAAGTCAAATCTTATTATACATGCGTTGTTCAAATCCCCTCGAAAACCCTTTTTAATGCTTTAATATAAAAAAGTTTGAACATTTATCTTCTTGTTTTTCTCTAATTTTGGACGTCTCTGCACTTCCATATAAAGATAGGTAGATAAAGAAAAACATCAATCCCATGAAAAGTAGATAAAGAAATTATTCATCAACATATATGGGATTTTTTTGAGCGTTTTCTTTTACTGTATTTATAAAAAATTGCCGACCCTCTCTATCAGAGAAACTATTAATTCCAATTAATTTTTGCGTGCATGAAGGGCATAGATGATAATAAAGTAACCTCCCGTTCTTAGCGCGAGATTTACCCATTAAAGAAAAATTATTTTTAATTTCTAAACAATAATGACATGTTTGGCAGCTCATAGATTTTCCTTTATAAGTAGCTAATAGCTCTTAATGACTATGAGAAAAAGTAAAGAAATTACGAATAAAAAAGGAATTTCCCTAGATAGGCAATAAGAAGATAATAGAAGATATGATCAACATAATACCAATCAATAATAACATTTTTTTGACCAATAAACCAGATTACTACTTTTCCATGGGAGCTGGGGGAGAGAACAGGACTATTCAAACCTCTATTAGATCGCAGTGATGGGGATGCGATTAAACTTCACCATGTTTTCAGATCATTAATGCTCGAACTTATTAATCGGGATAACCAATGCACTCCCTCATCATATTGACTCTTACTATGGATAACAAGGTAAATTGGGGTGGGTTCAAGGTTGAACGGCAAAGGTTGTATACTCAAACCGAATTGCTTTGAAAAAATATTAATTAAAAAACTTGGCGCTGTGGATATAACGGTATCCGAATTTGCAACGGCAAAAATAGCAGGCAAAATGTTTTTTACAAAGAGTTTATCATTGCGGCTCAATTTTCTTTTGAGTAAATATTCCGCTGAATGGCTGTATCTTTCCTGATTAAAACTAAATGCAATATGTTTACTGGTCAGATAACTTTTTAAAGATAAGGGCTTATTAATAAGTGGATTATTTGTACTCGCAAAACAAATAATTTCTTCTTCATATAATTTTTCAATCGTAAGTTGCGATGATAGAGCATTTTGATCAATCGCACCAATAGCTATATCCACCCCCTCATCGATGAATAGAAGAGGATCATCTGCCATGGACTCGATCGTGGTTTCAATGACGATGTGAGGCAGCTTTTCTAGCGCTGAAATCAAAGAAGGTAACAAAATTAATTCAACATAATCAGGTAAAGCAATTTTAAATGATCTCTTGGATTGAAGAGGGTCAAATTTTTCACTAGGTAATAAGATATTTTTTAAACCAGACATTACCTGTTCTAATTGGTCTTGTAATTCTTTCGCTTTGGGGGAAAGAAAGTATTCACCTTTACCAGGAATTAATAGTGGATCTTTAAAGAATTCTCTGAGTTGCTTTAAAGAAGAACTCATTGCAGGTTGACTTATGCACACTTTAGAAGCAGCCGCGCTCACGCTTTTTTCACTTAATAATGCATCTAAATGCAATATTAAATTTAAGTTAATTCGTTTAAAAGGCATCACGATATTTACCTCTCGGCAATGGTTTTTTTCTAATACAAGTATAAGAAATTAAATGCATCTTCCGAATACGAATTCCACAGCTATCAAAGTCATTATAGACACAAAATTGTTGAAACGGAGCAAATATTGCACCCGCAAAAGGACAATTGTTTGTTAAGGGTGATATAAGTGAGGAATAACTTCTGAATTAACTGGTGGTAAACAGTTTAGTCTAGAGTTCAATAAAACTTTATAAAACGAGCCTAAAGCCTCCCGCCTGGTTTTAAAAATTTAAAAAAACTCTTTTTCCTATTGTTAAATTATTCTCTCTGTGTAATAATTCACCAATATGTTCGCAAATAATGTTTTTACATGACTATTTTACCCTCCCAAGCTTTAAATACAGCTTCTAACAACTTAGGAATAAGTATCGTTCCTGAGCTAGTTATTAGTAAGAAGCTACAAGGTGAAGCTCAAAATAGGAAAATGTATGAGCTGAACATTGATTACAGCATTACTCTTTCTTCTCTCGGAAGATACTTATTTCAATTTCCACCTTCTGATGTTATTGACATCGTTAGAATTGCTACCACTCCTCCCGATCCCCAAACGTTCAAGTCTTTTCTCTAGTCTGAGATTAGCTCAGTCTCAACTGGAATCTGTTGGGAGTCACGTACATACCTAAGACCGCAAAGCTAATGAGCTTTAAAGGGGTCTTTGTATCTGCAAAGTCAAATTTTCATATAGCGTGTACGTTCTCTCTCATCTGGAAGATAAAAATAACCACTGTATCCAAATCGTAGCAATAAGATTTAAACATACAGTAAGTTAGGTTGATAAATGAAAATGCAACGTAGTGTAAAAGGCGAACGATACCTTTATATGGGTCTTAATATCTTTTTAATATTTGATTAATAGTTCTTGTTTGTTACAAATTAACCAATCTTTTAACAAATTTAACTGACTATTAGCGGGATTCATATGAAAGATAAAGAACAGAGAAATAAATTATTAAAGAAATGTATTGAAATTAAAGATTCAATTAATCAACAAATTCCTTTGGCAGCGAATCGATATGCAGAGTTTGAACAGATTGAACGCACCAAACTACAAGCCTATGAGCAGGCCCGAAGGGCAAATACCCCAGAAGCCGAACAATTGGAATCATGCATATACGAAATGGAATATCTTGAAGAACATGATGAGAAGTATGAAGCGTTTGAAATTTACGTAAAGCAAAAGCAAACCGAATACTATATTTTTGATTTCATCAATGAGTGCTTCAAGGAATTTTGTCTGGATGAGAAGGTACAATCGCCCAGCAATCTAAACGAAAATCAAAAGCAATGCTTCAAGCAAATGATTCTTAAGCAATCTTCGATTTTGTGCGAGAAAATAGCAAGAGCACAAAAACTGTTGGGAAAAGAACGTAGCGATATTAATGTCAATGAAATGGAAGACTATCTTGAAGAACATGCCGATCATTTCATTCACATTTTAGAGCAGGGAGAGGAATTAACGATTGCTGATGAAGCATTAGCTTATCGTTTTAAAAAAAGCCTTGAATTAGTGGAGCATCGAGATGCTTTACAAAAAGAGTTTAGACGAGAAAATGCTCTGCTTTTTCAATGGGGAGGGGATAGAAAAGTTACAGAAACAATCCGAAAATGCAGTGTATTTGCAACCGCTGAGTATTTTGATAAGCCTGAAATCAATACAGGTTTCTGTGATGAACATACCTCCATTGCTTTAAAAAGACTATATGATGAATATCTAATTGATAGTGATACTCGCGTAGAGAAAATTAATATTGGTTATCTTGATAATGACGGTAACCCAGCAGATGGCCACACCTTTTTGGTCATTGACCGTAATCCTGATAGTCCTCTCAATGACATCAGCAAATGGGATGGTATTCTTTTAGATCCATGGAATGGGATAGCTTGTTTGACTGAAGATTACAATTCCTTACCCTATTTTTATATTTCTTACCCAAAAGGAGCAACCTGGGAATCCATTTGTTTTACGGATGCTGATTATGATCTACGTAGTGGGATTCGAGATGCGAACAAATTCTACCGGATGACAGGAAACGGGGACCCAGAAAAACGTAGACTGCTGCTTATGGAAGAGCATCAGTTACATTCATTAGATGAAGCAGGACTCGAAGAAACCAAGGCTTTTCTTTATAAAATGGTTGATCAAGTACGGCCTGATAACTTTAAGGAACCCCTTGAAATTTTTATAACATCAACAGGCAATAAATTAGTCAATTCCCTGGCCGGGTTCTCTAAACCCGCAATTACCATTCACAGCGATTTTCTTAAGCAAATGCAAGAGGGTGTTTATACGGTTGAAGAATTAGAATTCGCATTAGCTAATGAGTTACTTTACATGAAACATGAGGGTGTTGGAATTTATCATGAAATTTCAGCCAATGAGCAATTTAAACTTGATAAATTAACCATTGAACAATGTCACAATACAGCCGCAGGTATTAGTTACTTAAGAAAAAGCATAATCTTTCAAGAGCAACATCAATGGGACGTAAGCCATGTGAATCCACCTTATTTGATTCGTAATTATTTTAATGGTGCATTGGCGGATTATCATCAACGAATAAAAAATTTGTTAACCTGGTTAGCTATCAAAGAAAATGAACGTGATGAAAAACAAAATACGTTTTTACCAATTCCCATTTTAGAAGAGGTTGCTCCGATTAACCGGGAAATTTTTTTTAAAAAAGAATGTGATGCATGTGACAATACTGTAGCAAAACTCAAATTTTTAGAATCCAAACTACCAGAACTTGCAATTGAATTACTCCCGTATGAAGTAACCTTTAGTATGGGAATCAAGGTTAGGGATTTCTGTCAATTATTGTATGCAATGGATATTAATTTGCAGGATCCGGAAGTGGCAAAAGCAACGGAAGATTTGATTGCGCGAGCTTTTGAGTTGCGAGTTCCAGCCTTTGAGCGTATTTATTTAGCTCTTGTTCATCAACATTTCACGAGTCAAAATTATTTAGATGATAAAGTTAGGGTACCTCCACTGGGACTTTTTAAGATCATAAATAATCTAATTGACGTGTTTGTGAAAGCAAAAAGTTTTGAGGAAGCGAAAGAGGCGGCACAGACATTAAAACAGTTACAAGATAAATACATCGGTCATTTTAATCTCTCGCATGGTCGAGCAAGAGCTCATACCTATCAATTTGAGAAATTGCATGGGCGTATGCCTGCAGGAAACGAAAGATTTTTCGGTTCAATTATCGGCGAGCACATCGATTGGAACACTTTCAAACCGCAGGATAATAGTACTGAGGTGCCTTGGTCGAGTCATCTTGAATGGGTACAAAAAGATGAAAGTTTTACCATTGCTGAGACATTGTGGCGTTTGGGGGTGACTACCGATCAAAACTTATGGCTTTTATTTCCTGAAAAAAAACTATTGTCTTTCATCCTAAATTATCGCGAATATCACCCAATCACTAAATTGCCTCATCAATTTTCCGCCTATGGTAGTAGTGATTATTATGAAGCCATATTAAGATTTCTATCTGAAAATATGATTCAAAAGTTTAATATCAACTTCGATATGTTTTTTATTGAGGACTCTTTTGAAAATAAATTTAAGCAGTATTATGATTTGAATTGGCCTGTGTTAATCAAACCCTCCGAATATGAAAACCGTAATATTGACAACCTGGCCGTTCAATTTTTGCTTTCTGAGTTTGCCAATATCGCTATAAATGGAACGCCAGAAGAAAAGGCCGTCGTTAAAAGCTTTTTCCTGGGACGAGCGGATAATCGGGATTTGCAGCACTTGCAGGAGGTTTCTAACGAACTTAAATCCGTTTTACATGCTAATACTCCCTATGTGAATTTCTTTATTCATCAACAGTTTCAAGACAAAAAATTTGATTTATTTACCACAGAAGAGCAACTTAAATTACTTGATACCATTACCATGTATTTGTTTGAAGTTCCCCCACAGGCGTTTATTCAAATTTTTCGCTTACCTTTTGAATCACTTAGTTTTGATTGTTTAGAGCAGTTACTCATTTTAACTAAAGATCAAGAATGGATGCGGTTCCATAATTTGGAAATCAATTTTTTTAAGGAACATATCAAACAACATGGAAATTATGAGGTATTAACTAAAGAGGCTATAACCTTAGTAAAACTTTCCATTCAATATGTCCGCAATCCTGTTGACCGTATGGAGCTATTTAAATCATTCCAATGGACTTTACCTCAAGATGTTAAGGGAACAAATCATTTAACACCTAATGATTTAATTCTTCTCTATCGCTTGTTTGATTCACAACTGATATTTCCTTCTACCGAAGTGCAAGAGCATTTTGCTCACCTGGTTATCGAACGGATAAAAGGGATTTCAGAGCTCGATGAGCGTATTCAGGCCTTGGAAGAGCTTCTCTTTGTAGAGAATTCAATAAGTCTCCCGATTAGCTATATTTCTATGCGTAATGAAGCCATTGAACTGCTAGTCAAAGATCTAACAGATAAATATGGACGTGATGACCAATCCCAGGATTATAGAGAAAAGATGATTGCAGTGATTGATCGTCTCTATAAAAACAGTTCCAAACGAGATGTCACTTTATTGCTTTCCCGATTGGCCAATGCTATCGAGTCTCAGTGGGAAGTGACGGAACATTTAGGTATTTTGTTAGAGCCTGATAAATATTTACCGACACATCAAGAGTCGAAAATCGATTTTTCTATTAGTAATCTTGCCGCAGCATCTCGGAAACTTAGTGAAGATAAGAACGACGTAAAGGAATTTTTGGATTTTATTTCCTCTCCTATCAGTTATCAAACAACAGAGAAGTTTTCCAGCTATTTGCTCAGACATAACAAAATAAACAACCTGGCAAAACTATTAGGCTATGGTGATGATCTGGCAGAAATGGAAAAGGAAAAGCCAGGAACTGTCGCCTTAATGTTAAGAACTTTTTATGCACAGTTTTGGGATGTAAGCCTGGAGGAACGAGCAGTTATTGTGGATCACTTGCTTATTCCTGCCAATAAGGTAAAAACCGCTGATGAGATGGAGGATGCCTACGAAGAAGCCTTTTCCTATGTTGTTCAAAAATTATTTCCTCATGCCGAAACAGATAGAGAGGAGAATTTTGCTTGTGCTTTGCTAAAGACTTATCTGGACACCGCCGATAAATACATACGCAGCCATTTGTTAGCTGGGATGTTAGTAGCCACCAATCAGTCGAATGAAATGGGGCAATCACCTAGTGCGGGTAAAAAATTAGCCATGTTATGTGAACACATGGGTCCTGCCTATGTCAAACTGGCTCAGGCAGTTCATAGTCATCCGAATACGCCGGAACATATTCGTCGGGATCTGGATCACCTGAAGGGAAGAGCGAACCCACCTCATCGTTGGCAATTATGGCGACTCTTGCGCGAAGTAGTTTCTCGTGAGGATCGTAAAATGATTAAACGTGTCGGAGCTCTTTTAGGCTCGGCTTCTTATAACCTAGCTCTAGAAGCAGAGTTAGAAGATGGACAAGATGTGGTGCTATTGATGTTGCGTGAAAATGCAGCAAAAAATGCGCAAGAGGGTTTCATGCATTTGCAAAAGACCATTGAATCTTGCTCCCACGTTGATATGAATCCCATTCGGGAGAGCATTTTATCGATTATCAGTGAAGCCAAAGAACTTTCGAAAATTGAAATGAACAGGAAGTTAAGTGAGCAGCAAAACCAGATTGCAGCTAACTTATACGCTCGTTCCATTACAGTGAAGGTTGATGAAAAAACCCATACTTTTACTATGAATCCCGCTCATTTGATTAAAAGTGGGGAAGGTTATCGATTCATTGAACGTATTTATGGAACGGAATTTAATGAGCTTCCTAATCAAACCCCGGAAGACAATGAAATTCGTCGCGCCATTGCTAAAGCAATCATCACGGTGGAGCTCATTAACATTCTTCAGGGGGGGTGTTTTGATTCTGATCGCCATGGTAATCAATTGCGTCATCAGAACCATCAGCTGGGATTATATGATTTTGGTGAAATGTCCTTACAACCGCCCAATGCGGTGGAGTTAAAGCAATTAGCCAATGTCCTCTCCGATATTCCCCAAGCGGCTATAAAAAACAAACTGTTTCATACCAGCTTCGACCTGCTGTTAACAAAGCATATACAAAAAGCGATTAAATCGGGTGAGCCGACCAGCTATTTAATGCGAGTACGTAAAGGACTTTTGGCATTACGAGATTTCCAAAAAGAATTATCGACTGAAGAACTAATCGATGTGTTAAAACAGGTTAATGCCAGTGAAGCCATCCATCAAAAATTCAAATCTCAGGTGGCAAATAATATTCGTATGGCGGAATACATGGAAGATATTAGCCAGAGTTATCAACATTTTGTTAGCAAGGTGGGATTTTTCAAGAGAAAGGTTGACTCATTACTCAAAGGTTGTACCTCCTATGAAGCGTCATCTCAGAATGGATCCTTATCGGACAAGGATAACCCAACATTTTTTGCTAATGGCAATTAAAAATAGAAATTAATACCTTGAGGTGGGATGCAAAAATTCTACCTCAGTAATTCAATTTTTACGGAGATACCGCTGTGTATACTACTAAATCTGTACGTGAAATTTATTTAACTGCTTTATCTAATAATGATACCTCAACTGTAGAAGGTTGCTTAACTGTCAATAAAGTTTCCCCCAATATCCGCGATAAAGAGCTGAATACAGGCTTGCATCTTGCTGTTGTGTCAAAGAATAAAGATTTATTAAAATTATTATTAAAACATAATGCTGACATTAGTCTTAAAAACAGAAAGGGCTTAACCCCTATTCAGCTAGCGGCTTTTAATGAAAGTTATGAATGTTTATCCATCATAGCCGATTTTTGTTTACTAAATAACAATTTGAAATTAGAGGCAGCCGATAAGAATTTACTAGAAGTTTTCCATTCCTCTCAAAACGAATCGGTGACAAATCCATTCATAGAGGCTGTGAAGAGAGGGGAGCTTACCCAAGTAAAAAAATGCCTTGAATCAGGTTCATCCGTCGACATGATCATTGATAATGAGTCGAGCACAGCACTGCATGAGGCAGTAAAACAACAAAATAAAGAATTAATTGCGTTATTATTACAATATGGACCTAATCTTAATCTTACCGATAAAAAACAGAGAATACCACTTCAATTGGCAGCAGAAATAGAGGATTGGGAGTGCTATCAACTCATTGCTGATTACACGAATAAGTTGGAAACATCTAGCAACATTAATAATAACATAATGGAGATGGATCAACCCAAGATTGCGAAAAAAACATCTCCGAGAGTGGCATATCAAGAAGCGGTTCGTCAGGGTAATAGTACAGAAATTGCCCAACTATTAGATGCCAAGGTATCTGTTAATACAGTCGTAGATGCTCAACTAAATACCCTTTTGCATGTTGGCGTAAAAACACAAAATTTAGAATTAGTAAAATTGGCAATAGCTTATGGTGCTTTAATCAATCGTCCAAATAGACAAGGCCAAACAGCACTAGAGTTAGCTTTATCTAGCCAAAACTGGGGTTGTATTGAAGTAATGGCTGCATCTAAAGACTTTGCGAGTCAGGAAATAAGTCCAGAAATATTAAAAATCGCAGTCCATGCAAATCAGGTGAATACAGTAAAAATATTAATTGATGCCAATGTTTCAATGGAGTATTTCAACACCAGTGCAGGCATCAATTACATTAACTGGCTGATGAGCAACAATCAGCAGGACATGCTGGCTGTTTTGAGCCAATCCCCTATAGTCCAAAAATTCCTGTTCCTGGATGCTATTAGCAAAAGTAACCTCAATTTGGTGCAAGAATTATTAAAGAAAAATAAATCTTTAATTGATGTAATGGACAGTGAGTTCAATACAATTCTGCATATCGGTGTAAAAATGCAAAATCTAGAATTAATTCGGCTTGCACTGCAAAACGGAGCTGTTTCAAATCGTAAAAATAAATGGGGTAAAACTCCTTTAGAGTTGGCACTGGAGAATAGAGCCTGGAGCTGTATTAAAACAATTGTTGAAAATGATTTTGTACATAACGAATCTCTTGATACGGCATTACTCGCTGCCTTACGTGCCCATCAGGTTGAGATAGTGCAGGTTTTAATTAATGCTGGTGCCTCGATGAACTATTTTACTACTCTTGCAGGCAAACTTTATTTTGAAAAATTGATAGCTAACAAACAAGATGAAATGCTCGCCGTTTTATCTATATCTCCGGTGGTTCAAGAATTAATGTACTTAGCTGCAATCAGTAATAATGACATTTTTGCTGTTGCAGGTGCTTTGTCACGAAAGGACGTATCTGTGGATGCTCTATTAGGGCCCAATAAAGAAACCGGGTTACACGCCGCCATTACTAATAAGAGGGCGGATATGGTTAAATTATTTTTAGATAACCATGTTCAGCTTAACACACGAGACATTAATCAATTGACAGCCATTGAGTTAGCCTTGAAGTTGCAGTCCTGGGATCTTATTAAAATCATTTTGGAAAAACGACCGCTTGATAAAAGTAATATGGCTCAATATCAATGTATTTTTATGCAAGCTTTAAAAGCGAATCAGCCAGACATACTGATGATATTGCTCAGGCAAGGTATGCAAGTACTTCCCGGTTACTTTAATTCTGATGAATGCGTACAAGATTACCAACGAATGGTTGCTAATCAATGGAATGATATGATTCATGTTTTATTGATAGGAAGTAAAGAATTTCGAATGAAATTTGGTGTTTTACCTGATCAAGTAAAAGACTATTTTGAAGAAATTATTATGGGGGAAGAGTTAACAAATCCCGTTATTACCAAGCAAGGAACAACCTATAACGCACAAGATATCAAAAAGCTGGTTCATGATCCAATTAGCAGAGCACCATTGCAACAGAGTGAATTAGTTCCAAATCTAATCGTCTATGAGTTGTTAGCTTATTATAAACATCCGCAAGTTAATCTTATGGAAGTACCCCCTTGTTTAATATGCCCAGAGACCAAGGATGTCTATAAAGAACCCGTTGTTACTGGTGATGGAGTCACGTACGAAAAAGCATGGATTACTGATTATTTGCAAAAAAATAATAATAAAACTCCTGGTGGTTATTCGCAGCTTAATAGGCCTTTATACAAAAATCGACTGGTTAAAATGTTAGTTGAAGAAAAGTATTCCCTTGAGAAAATGGTGGAAGAAAAAAATAGGGAAAATTACAAAAAAGCATTTTCAGAGAGAAATTTAAAAGCAGTGGAAGAATCTTTAAAGGCAAAAGTTTCTCCAAATACCCCTCTCGATGCCAATGCAAATACTGGATTGCATAAAGCGGTGGAAGAGGGGAGTATTGAGCTAATTAAACTACTCCTCGATCATGGAGCCAGTTTGACAATGTTGAATAAATCGGGTTTGTCACCCATGAAACTGGCAGTTACTCGTAAAGCCTGGAATTGCATTGGGGCAATTGCTGTCCTTCATCCCAATGATAAAAGCATGCTTTCTCAATATGATACTCCTTTGATCCATGCATTACAGGCTGATCAAATTGAAGTAGCTCGAGCTCTATTAAAAGCTGGTGCTCCGATGTCCTATTTTACACTTGAAGAGGGTGAGGAATATTTCAAAAAACTAATTGAGACGCAACAAAAAGAAATTCTTACTTTATTAATCACAGAAGGACGACCAGAAGTTATCAATCCTTTGTTATTTAAATTTGGTAAATTGCCTTCTGAATTAGAAGAGCTGTTTGAAGATTCAGTATCATTTACTCCTATTGAAGAGCCCGTTATTGTTCCTACGGGTATTACTTACGATTTACAAACAGCAACTACCTTGAAAATGGATCCCTTATCGCGACAACCATTAACTAAAGAAGATTTAATTCCCAATCTATTGGTAAAGGATTTATTAACCCATTACAAACGTCCGGGAGTAAATGTTTCTCAACTACCCCCATGTTTGATTTGTAAAGAAACTAACGAAATATATAGAAACCCTGTTGTTGCGCTGGATGGTAAATCATATGAAGAGGCATGGATTACAAAATATTTAGCCGATCATAATGGAATGACACCACCAGCAGATGGGGCGCCTAAGGGTTTTAAACAAACAAAAAATCTTTACTCCAACATTTTAGTCAAAAAGTTGATTGAAGAAAATTATAAAAATGCTCTTCAAAAACCACCAGCAAAAAAGATAAATTTATCAGGAGAGTCTAACCTTGGTTTCTTTGGTACTAAAGAAGAGAAAAAAGAGCCACCTCAATTAGATAATTGTATGGAATATAGTACAGGATAATCGAATAAAAGGTCGGACCAAGCCATTGATTTAAATACCGGACTTCAAACCCCTTGACACCTGGGTTCGAAGCCCGGTATCTTAAAATAACTTATTGATTATTAGTGATATACTAATTTCCCCACCTATTAAAAATTATTATTCCCTTTATTTTTGACCATAAAAAATAGGCAATGATAAGGATATTATCGAAAGGATTGTCAAATGATAATGAGTATAGAACCGAAAACTGAGCGATCATGGGTAATTTTTTAGGAATAGACAAGCTCTTGGATTATGGCCTCTATCTACGAGGGATAGTAATTACCTTGTATGCAATTGTTATTTTCAGAATGAACTTGTCCCGACTTTATGGAAATCATAGCGCCCTTGATTTTATTATTTATATAATCTTAGGTGCCATTCTGGGTGAAGCTATTGTAAATAATATTCCTCTATTGCCTTCTATAATAGTGTGTACACTTATTATTACTATGTATCGATTTTTGGCTTTTTTAACGTATAAAAGTCATCGGATAGGAAAATATATTAAAGGAGAAAAAATTATACTCATAAAAAATGGGAAATTTATTAAAAAGAACCTTGAATGTACACGAATTACACGAAACGATATAATGCAGTCATTAAGATTGCAATCTGGTCTAAGTAATCTTCGATTAGTAAATACTGCTATTCTTGAAAGAGGGGGGCAAATTTCTTTTCAAATGAAGCCTCAATTAAAAAAACCTTAATAAATGCATGAATCTTAACAGTAAGTTGTCTTTCCAGGGAACCAAGAAAAAATGTAGTCAATAAGACTCAGAAAAATGAGATGGGTTCCTTGTCCTCCTGTCGATTTAATGCTGAAAAATAAGCGCAATACGTAGTTCAACTTTGATTCTCAGTGAGCTAAAAATAGTTAGACTCTTTAGAACAATATTAATCGGCTTATCCTGAAATCATTCAATTAGATTGGATTCAGATTAAAAATGGTTTTAATTCGCATCATAAATATGATGGTCAACAGCCCAATATAATTATTTCGTAGTGTACTATAATGTTTTATACATATTTTTCTAAAGAAACAAAGACAAGAAATTAAAGCTCGTTTCAATTCAAACATGAACGTGGAATTATTTAAGGATTTAGAAATGAAAAAAGGATTTTTTTCCAATTTTAAATATGACTTTCAAGCTTCAATAGTTGTATTTTTAGTCGCTTTGCCTTTGTGTCTTGGTATTGCTCTGGCATCAGAAGCACCTTTATTTTCTGGTATTATTGCTGGAATAATAGGTGGTACTGTTGTGGGGTTTCTTAGCGGTTCAGCCCTTGGTGTTAGTGGTCCTGCTGCCGGCCTTGTGGCAATAGTTCTCGCTGCGCAACAATCCTTAGGTTCATGGAACACATTTTTATTGACCGGATTTATCGCAGGAATTTTTCAAATTGTAGCCGGATTTCTACGTGGGGGAATAATTGCTTATTATTTTCCTTCATCGGTAATAAAGGGCATGTTGAGCGGGATTGGGATTATCATAATATTAAAGCAGATTCCGCATTTAATTGGATATGATATTTCTCCTATTTTAACAGATTTAACTAATGGTCGACTCGAATTTTTTTATATTAATAAAGCGATTGAGAATATTAACTCAGGAGTTGTCATCATTAGCATGATCTCACTTTTAATCTTGATACTATGGCAATACTTAATTAATAGGGGATACAAACTATTCGAGACTTTACAAGCTCCTTTAGTAGTCGTGTTGTGTGGACTTGCTCTGTCTTTGCTTTATAAAAAAGGTTGGCTTCCCTTTCATTTAGAGCCATCAGAGCTCGTACAAATTCCTGAGTTTAAAAGTATTACAGATTTGGCTGAATCTATAACTTTACCTGATTTCTCACAACTGGGTAATATGAAGGTATATCAAGTAGCGGCCATTATTGCTTTAGTTTCAAGCTTAGAAACTTTATTATGTGTTGAAGCCACTGATAAGCTGGACCCATATAAAAGAGTTACACCAACAGATCGAGAATTGAAAGCTCAAGGGATAGGAAATATGCTTTCTAGTTTAATTGGTGGATTACCTATCACTCAGGTAATTATACGTAGTTCTACAAATATTACCTTTGGCGCTAAAACTAAGTTATCCACGATTTTGCATGGTCTATTGCTTTTAGTTTGCATACTCACTATTCCTATGATCTTAAATAAAATTCCACTGGCTTCATTAGCGGCAATCTTAGTTATGATTGGATATAAACTAGCTAGCCCCTCTGTATTTAAGCAAATGTATCAAATGGGATGGGAGCAATTTCTACCATTCATTGTTACTGTAGTTGGTATTGTAGTAGACGATTTACTTTTTGGTATTAGTGTGGGCTTTGCTGTAGCTATTTTCATTATTTTACGCCACCATTATTTAAACGCTCATGACACTAGTATTGTTATGGAAAAAGGAATGGTGTATCACATGGAGCTAGCTGAGGAAGTATCTTTTTTAAATAAAGGTAGCATCATCCATCAATTTCGAAAAATCCCACCTAAATCTACTCTAATCATTGACAGCAGCAGCTCAAAATACATCGATAACGATGTGCAGGAAGTGATTAACAATTTTACAGAGAGCGCAAAAACAAAAGACATTACCGTTGAAATGCGAGGAACTTCACTCCAAAAATAACTTTATTAATAGGTTGTGCTACTAGTATTAGGTCGTCTAAAAAATTTGGAGCACCTATGTATTGTTTTTCATATGGGCTTGCTAAATTAGTGTGATGAGATTGTTAGTTGCAGAACTATATTTGCTTCTGACTTGCTAAAAAGGGATTTGCTATGCAACTTAATGGGAAATCATCGAAAGATTCTGGTCTGAGTCAAACCGATTCATGGCATACCCTTCAAATCAGTGAAGTTGCGCAGCGTTTGAATGTTGATCTATCTAAAGGACTTAGGGAGCAAGAAGCAGCAACAAGATTAGCTTCGGTGGGTATTAATCAAATCCCAATAAAACCGTCGCGATCACCTGTCTTGCTATTTCTGACCCAGTTTAAAAGCGCCTTGATTCTCATCCTAATCGGAGCTGCTGTACTCGCCACTTTAATAGGGAACTTCAAGGATGCCAGTGTGATCCTGGCGATTGTAATTATTAACGCCTTCGTCGGTTTTTATCAAGAGTACCGGGCAGAACAAAGTTTAGCTGCACTTCGCAAGATGCTTCCATTGAAAACCCATGTTCGGCGTGGAGGTAAGAAACATTTGATTAATGCTGAAGCCGTAGTGCCTGGTGATATAATACTGGTGGAAGCTGGTGACCGACTTCCTGCTGATGGCAGGTTGGTCGTTGTAGCCAATTTTGATGTTGATGAGTCAACTTTGACCGGTGAGTCACAACCCATTAGCAAATGTGTGGATGCCATGTTAGAAAGAGATCTTTCAGTAGCTGACCGGTTAAATATGGCCTATATGAATACGATGGTCACTCGCGGACGAGCAGAACTTCTGGTTACGGAGACTGGAGTGCGAACTGAGATGGGAAAGTTATCGCAACAGCTGGCTTTGACACCAGAGACTCTTAGCCCACTACAAGTTCAGTTAGACCAGCTCGGCAAACGCTTGGGCGCGATAGCTTTAATGTTGATAAGTCTTCTTTTTATATTTCAACTACTTCGTGGTGAGGATCTCACAGATGCTATTATTGATGCTATCGCGCTGGCTGTCGCCGCAATGCCAGAGGGTTTGCCTGTAGTTGTCACGGTAACTCTGGCTTTGGGTATGTATCAGATGGCACGACACAATGTGATTGTTAAGCGTCTGGCAGGTGTTGAGATCTTAGGGTGCACAACGGTCATTTGCTCGGATAAGACTGGAACACTGACCCTTAACCAAATGACTGTACGTGAATTGTTCTACCTTGGCCAGCGGTTCAAAGTTACTGGCGAGGGCTACAGTACTGCGGGTTCAGTGCTTCATGAGACGGAGAACTCATTGCTGCCAGACATGCGTCCAATTTTGGTCCCCTTAGCCGCTTGCAATGATAGCCATGTTGAGGATGGGCGAATCATTGGAGATCCGACTGAAGCAGCTCTTCTAGTACTTACGGCAAAAGCAGGATTTCACCATGAATCCTTATTGAATGAATACCCACGCATGGCCGAGATACCTTTTGATTCAGCCTATAAATTCATGGCTACATTTCACCGTGTTGGAGAACATGTTCGCATTTTCGTTAAAGGAGCCCCAGATGTTCTTCTGGCTCGTTGCAGCCATTTTATTATTGATGATGAGCACAATGGTTTGTTGGACAGTAAGCAAAAAAAGGAAATAGAAGATCAGTACAGCATCATGGCCTCCCGTGGTCTTCGATGTCTGCTTATAGCCTCTCGTACTTTGGATGCAAAAGAATTTGTGGTGTCAGATAACTTATCGATTTGGGTTGACGATCTCACTTTTTTAGGTCTCATCGGATTCCAGGACCCCCCACGACCCGAGGCAAAGCAAGCTATCGCGGACTGTAAAGCGGCAGGCATCGCGGTCAAAATGATTACGGGTGATCATAGGGATACGGGAGTGGCTATCGCACATGAACTTGGTCTTCAAGGTGGGGCTCTCTCTGGTAAAGAACTCGATCAGTTGGATGATCGACAGCTTGCCGAAGTCATCGACGATATTACCGTATTTGCGCGAGTGTCGCCTGCTCATAAAGTGAAAATCGTGCAAGTGCTGCAGAATAAAGGGCATATAGTGGCGATGACTGGTGATGGTCTGAATGATGCCCCTGCCTTAAAAAATGCAGATATTGGTGTGGCGATGGGTGTTGTGGGTACGGCCGTTGCAAAAGAAGCTGCTACTATGGTGCTCATGGACGACAATTTCTCCACAATCGTTGGAGCGATACAGCAGGGGCGAATACTCTATGATAATATCCTTAAATTCATCCGCTTCCAACTTTCCACCACTGTGGGCGCAATTCTGACAGTGTTTTTCGCGCCCATACTAGGATTACCGGAACCCTTTAATCCAATCCAGATCTTATGGGTCGCACTAATCATGGATGGCCCACCTGCAGTATCCCTGGCCTTAGATGTGGGACGTCCAGGAATTATGAATGAGTTGCCACGTAATCGTTCGGAACCCGTATTGCCATGGTTGCGTTTGTCACGCATCCTTATGTTCGGTTTAACCATGATGGTGGGAACACTTGGTGTGCTGTACTATGCAGTAAACAATTACAATGAGCAAACAGCACTGACACTTGCATTTACCACATTTGTGCTATTCCAGTTTTTTAATGTGTTCAATGCCCGTGCTGAGAATGACTCGGCTTTTGACAAAGGTTTCTTCAAAAATCGCATGTTATGGCTATCGCTCACATCCGTCATCATTCTTCAGGTACTGGCAGTATACTGGATACCGGCACAGTCAATTTTCGGGACGTCCCATTTGACTCTTACTCAGTGGTTAATAGCCATTGGCATTTCTTCTTCTATATTGATTTTAGAGGAAGGACGTAAAGCCGCAATTCGATGGTTTTAGGGTGGATGCACGAAGAGAAGATTTGAAGCGCGAGATTACATACAATTTTATGAATGATAACTTTTAAATTGGTTGTAGTCTCATATTTTTTATAAAAATTAAGATTAAATAATGATGAAAGAAATAATAAGAAACAATAGCTTTTATTTATTAATAGGCGGAATTTTAAGTCTTTTTTTATTTACGGTACTTTTGTTTGCTGTCTATTCTCAAAGCTCATTTTTATCAATTAATCATGAGCTATATTTATTAAGCAATAAAATACAAAACAATTCCACTCACATTCTTAGTAATTTCATTTCGCTATTTGGTGATAAATACATTATTGTACCTTCTTTCATAAGCACGGGTGCCATCTTATACATCAAGAACCAAAAGTGGATAGGTCTGCATTTGATTGGGTTCATTTCAATCGCAGCTCTTCTTGCTTACATTTTTAAAAATGTCATAGCCGTTCCTAGACCAGAAATAATAACAAGCATATTACACAGTTATGCATTCCCTAGTCGCCATGTGACTTTATGCTCCGCGTATGTTACTTTTCTAACCTCACTCATTGTACCGCAAATGAAGCGTCCTTGGTTCGGAGTAATTATTGCTGGTTTTCTCATAATACTTGAGTCATATTCCCGCATAGCCCTCCAAGTTCATTGGCTATCAGATGTCTTAGGCGGGGCTTTACTTGGAGTTTCTTGTGGATTGCTAGGTGCCTATTCCTTTTTTCGAAAACCTAAAACCCCACTAAATATCAAATTTATAGTTACAACATTATTAATAACTTTTCTAATTTTTAGTTTTATATGTCTAGGGCTAGATTTTTGTGATCTTTAATCAAACCAATATCTTTATAAATCTTGGTAATTTTATTAGAACAAAAAACTAATCTATAATCAATATATTACCTTTTTACTAGAGCCTATATGAGAATCCAATTTTTGGGCGCAGTACAAACAGTCACAGGATCGAAATACCTTATTCAAACCAATCAAATTAACATTTTGATAGATTGTGGCCTTTTCCAAGGATATAAAGAGTTGAGGTTACGAAATTGGGCTAATTTACCTTTTAACCCTCAGAAAATTGATTATGTGTTATTGACTCATGCTCATATTGATCATAGTGGCTATATTCCTCTGTTGATAAAAAATGGTTTTCGGGGAAAAGTCTTATGCACAGCCGCCACAAAAGATTTGTGCAATATTTTATTGCCAGACAGTGGTCATCTTCATGAAGAGGATGCACGTTATGCAAATCGGAAAGGCTACTCTAAACATCACCCTGCTTTACCACTTTATACGCAAAAAGAAGCCGAAGATTCATTAAAATATTTTCAGGCCATTTCTTTTGGAGATCGCATTCAAATTGCTAAAAATCTATACGCGGTATTCTATTACGGTGGCCACATTTTAGGTGCATCCTTCATTCGTTTAGAGCAGGGTGATACGTCTATATTATTTTCGGGTGATCTCGGTAGGTCAACAGATCCTTTGATGTTTGCACCCAAAGAGCCTCCATCTTCTGAGTTCTTGGTTATTGAATCAACTTATGGCAATCGCATTCACGACAATACTGATCCCTTGATTCAGTTAAAAGCAATTATTAATCGTACTGTAAAGCGTGGCGGCTCTATAATTATCCCTTCTTTTGCAGTGGGAAGAACCCAGTCCTTACTTTATTATCTTCATGAATTAAAATCTAAAAAAGAAATTCCTGATATTCCAGTATTTGTTGATAGTCCAATGGCAAGTAATGCCACAAAAATTTTTGCTCGTTATGCGGAACAAAACCGCTTAACTAAAGAACAAAACCAAGCGGTGTGCGCGGTAGCTCATTATGTTAACTCAGTCGATGAGTCTATAGCTTTAGATCACTCAAAATACCCAGTCATTATTATTTCAGCAAGTGGAATGGCAACCGGTGGCCGCGTTATTCATCACATTCGTCATTTTGCACCAAACCCTAGAAATACGATTTTATTTAGTGGCTTTCAAGTAGGTGGAACTCGGGGAGATAGGATGATTCGAGGCGAGAGAGAAATAAAGATGTTTGGACAAATGATTCCAATACGTGCTGAAATAGCACAGATAGAAAATATATCTGCACATGCAGATTCTGCTGAAATGCTTAATTGGTTGGGCCATCTAAAAAAAGCTCCTCGTAAACTATTCATCACCCATGGTGAATTAGAGGCAGCACAAGCACTAAAAGCTAAAATAGAACAACAATTCCATTGGACATGTGACATTCCTTCTTATCTAGATTTTGCAACATTATGCGAGGATCCTAAGTGAAAATTTACGAAAGGTTGCCCCGTTACATGGGTTACAACAAGTTGGGTGGGTGGGCCAATTATGAAATGGTGTGCGTTATGCACATTTTCAAAGTGCACATCTAAGAGCTGCGGCAGAGAGTTGTTTAGACACGTGGGGACAGTAACTTGGTTTTTCGTCACAAACTAGAACTAAGTATTTAATTTTAAATGGCGCGCTCGAAAGGATTCGACCTCCATAAGCCTTAGTACGAGGCCTTATGCTCTGGTTTTAAATTCGTTATAAATCAATATATTGTGAAGTGCTTTCTACTAATAATTCAGGTCTGCCATTTTTTTGCAAAGCGTGGATTTGAATCTCACCCATTTGATATATTTTAGTTAGATTCCGTATTTTAAAAGCAGGATCTCGCCTCATCCAAAGGTCCCTTTTGTATTTGATTTACACTGTAGGGAGGGTAAGCGATCTTATTGCCAAAAACTGACAGGATAGTATTGTATATCGAACCGACTCGAATGGTATTACGTCCCCAACCCACGTCTTATCCAATAGCTCTAAGGGAGCCCTTTTCTGGATTAGATCTCTGGGGCATGATGGACACGTCACGGGCGGAGGGAGGATTCTATTGCAATTAATATGAATATGTGGAGTATATTTTCAGGACTAACATACAGATATCTGGCGTATGCGGTTTCTTTTATAGGAAGCATCATGAAACCAGTGTCTCATTTGATTATCTTGTTTATGTTACAGAATATTCGGGCAAGGGAAAAAAAGACCCGCCAAGGTTGCTTTGGCAGGCATGGTTTAGGACAGTTACACAACTTACTTCTTATGACCCACCTTTAGTGCATTCGCAAATGGGTGAATCACCGTCGCAATAACAGCCACAACTGCCGCCCTGGCACGTTATGGATTTTGAGCCGTTTTTACACTGAACATCGCAAGACTTAACATTTTCCTCTGTGCATTGACAGATTGCTTTACCTGTATTTCCTTCTGAACAATAACATCCGCACCCCCCCGGACATTCAATGGAGTTGGAATCCCCTTTGCAATCTACATTGCACTTGTCTGCATAGGTGCTTACAGGCACTAATAGGATGAAGGTAAAAGCGCAAAACGATAATATAAATAGTAAGATGGTTTTCATAAACTAACTCCTTTTAGATGCCAATCACTGATGCGCGTTCTTTAAAGTATAGTTCAATGGAAGTGAGTGCTAATCAACGAACGATACCAAAGATCCACGGGATGCTCATAAACAACATTTAAAGACTGTCTTGTTGGCCATTTTTGATTCAAAAAAAACACCCCATTTTGAGGTTATTTATGAGAAATGGTCACTCTTATAAATATCATCCATAAGGCGGCAATATTTTTATCCATTGATAACCTCACCCTAGCGTTTCAATGCAACCAATGCGCTTTATAGCTCCTTTTTATGGCATTCATTGCGGAAGTAATCGCTGCCATCATCGGTGGATCTGAAGATTTGATCCTGTGGAACTTTGGTATGGTTCGTTGATTAGCTCCCTCGTTTTTTTATATCAATGGCTATAGATAATTTTGTGATCAAATTGATTGTTATTTTATGGCAATTTTTCTTCAAACAATGTGGGCTGTTATCAACCCAATTTTGGAGTTTTATTTGTTAAATCCTGCAATATTTTAAATAATATAGGTTCAATTACGGCAGGTTTTGATTTTCCATCATGAATTTCATAATCTATATATCCTTGGATAATTTCTGGGGCAGATGCAAATTGATTCGCTTGTGAAATCAAATTATCTAATGGACTATTTGGGGGACTTAATTGTTTTGCATTAAGGTATTCCAAAAACTGTTTATCTAATAATTTTTCATTTATAAGTGGAGTAAGATGTTCTTGGATATCTTGTATATTTTGAATTAATAAGGAATGGGCTTGTTCCCGGGTTAACCCAAGTCGTGCATAATCGTCCATACCATTATCATCATATAGACTCGATTTTTGAGAAGAACCAAAAAATGTTGGCACCCGATTTACAATGCTAGATTGCTCTTCATCGTCAAACTCGTCTGAAGGGAGAGGAATCAATGGTTGGTAAAAAGCGGACTCCAAAATATTTTTTTCTGGTCTAGTTTTTACTTTATCAAGATCTGCAAGAAGTAACTGCACCCGTTCTTCCTTTAATGGAATAATGAGTGAATCTGATGTTCCATCAGAAAAGTGAAAGGGGTTGATAATATCGGCTATTTCTGTATCAGTGAAGCCTAATCGTTGTAATTTTACATCCACTTCAGCTTTCGCATTCACATCCCAGTAATCAGATTGACGCTGAATCTCTAAAGAGTTTGATGACCAATTATAACTAAAAAAAATGTGGCTATCGGCATTCAAATAAGGAAGAAGTTCCATTATTCTAAATTCAGGATAATATGAGTGACTTAATGCCGTTATTAGCTTCTGATTTTGTCCGTGTACTGCAAGAAAATCAAACTCTTTTTGCCATGGGTTTTCTACCAGCATTGTAACCATTTGTAGGTACATATCATGATGTTTCTCATCATAAAATTTTAATGCTTCAATTAAACGTTCTTTCTCATTATTTAGGATAGGTTCACTCGATATATCAGCTCGTCTGCCTGGATTTTGTTTAAAAAAAGCCAGCATGTAATAAATTATGAGATTCCTTTGAGGATCAATTAAATTAGATTCTTCTAAGATCTTAATCAGATGCTCCACATCTTCAAACTTAGACCAATTCTTCATGGCCCAAAACACTAATTCTTCTAAACTGTTGTGCACTTCATTGGGAGTATCTAAACTGATATTTTTTACAAGTTTAATAAGATTTCGATAAGTATCTTCAAAATCTCGGCTATAAAATTTTAAAGATTCTATCACTCTGTCTTCTCTATTTTTGGTAGATGAGATTGTTCTACAGATAAGGCCAGATCCAAAAATTCCAGACTCATATTCGTCTTGTTTGTATATATTTAAAAGATAATATAATTCCGGCTCAGTATTGCTGTTAATTAGATTCAATTTCTCTAATATGTAGGTTACTAATTCAAAATTAGAAGAATTGATTTCTTTTACAGCTGAATTAACTAACTCATCCCTTTTTTGAGCTGATGTATTATGAAATTTTTCATTCTTTATATGTTCTAGAAAGTTTGTATTATCAAATACCCAATTTCTAAGTCCAAATTGAGCAGACAAATCAATTAAATTAAGCAAAACAGAACGTTCGTTTTTACTGTTTAACAATAAACTTTTAATATAAAAATCGGAAAATTTGGATGATCCATGATATATATCGCGTAAATCAGAAAGATCCGGTTCAAAGGAAGAGTTAAACCACCATGATGCCCCAAGGAAATGCTCATCTCTTGTATAATACAATGATTTAATATTTTCTTTTGGAAATAAATCATAAAATTCTTGAAGCTGATCGATTGTATTATGCCAAAATACGAGTTTAAGCTTAGGCTTCTCTTTAATAATTAATTTTATCGTGTCTATCAACTCAGGTGTTAATGTTGTAAATGAAAGATCGATAATGCTGTCATCAGCAAGGTGTTTTACTAATTGTTGATTAAGGAGCAAAGCAGTAGGGTTGTGGTATAACGACAAATCAAGCGTATTATATTGTTTGAGCTTTTTTAATTTTTGTTCAATAAATTCTTCCTGGGTCATTTTTTTACAAGAAAATAATTCACTAGCCGTAGTTGTGGAGGGTTCCATACGATATCCAACTTGCTTGGCAATATGTCGGTTAATCAATGGTTCACCAACACCACAACCCACTAAATAATCAGCAGAATCACTATTTGCAAAACCCTGTAATGCCTTTAGTGCTTGAAAACCATCGGCTAATACAAGGCGTGTTAGAGAGCCCGATAACACAATAAAAGTTGGGGCATTCTCATCCAACACGTGAGCGCATTGGTCTAGAACCTCTTGGAAATTCAGCAAATCTCCTCTAATAAATGTTCCTTTATCTGAATATTTAGATTGTGCTTGCTCAATATTAGACTCATTAAAATCAAAGCCCGCCAAATGAACATCAATTTCATTAAATGCGTTTGCCGCTGCATTAATGAACTTCCCGTTACCACAACCACCATCAATAATATTTATTGTTTTCAGTGCTGGCTCTTTTGCTAGTATTCGTCTAATTTCGTTAATAATTTTTAGATGTTCGGCATCATAGAATTCATCAACTTTATCACGACGGGAAGCGTATGAATCGTAGACAGTATCTACATTCGATTTAATCCAATCCACAGCAAGTGCCGATTTTCTTGAATAAATACGATCAAGGTTGCATCCATAAACTGTGAATAACTCTTTAAGGACTAAACAATTTACGGAATTAATCGGTAGGACAAATTTGGTTTTATCCCTAAAACTCAGTACTAGATATCCTTTAAAACTTGGATTATCACTACCAATAAATTCTAGCAAACGCATTTTTACGAGAGATTTTTGGGTTCCATTAACCAGGAGTTCACAGGGTTTTTCTGAATCAGCTGCAAATTTAGCTTGTTGTAAAATATACATGTTGAAATCCAGGTGGGTAGGGAATGAATATCTACCCTGGGGATACGAATCAATAAGAGATTGGACTTCAAATAATAAGTTAGCTAATTCTTTTGATGTGGACTCTATAGAGCTATTGAGTGGATGTTCTTGCCCCATGTTAAGTATCTCCAGCATTTATGATCAAACAGGGTTCATGCAACCGAACATACACCAATTTTGTTTGGAGTTTTCTCATTAGAAAGTATAGAACAACTTTGAATTAAAACTCACTGATGGCGTTTAAAGTTACTCTGTAGGTGATTATATCCATCCGCTTAAATGGGAAAGGGCCCATTTTCGAAACCGTACCAAAACACGTTTCTTCCCAATTAAACTAAAACCAAGTGCTGTATTAAAACGATCGGATTAACTTATTGATTGTAAATGACAAAAATGGTGCGCTCGGAGGGACTCGAGCCCCCGACATTTTGGTTCGAAGCCAAATTAATCGAGTATAAATATTAATAAAATCAGTTAATTGCGGTGTAACAATTTTAGCAATTACTGCCTAAAACTGCTTGAAGCTTCGCCAGGACTTTTTCATGTAGAATTATTTTTTATAAAAGCAGGTTCCAGTTCTTTCCCCTCTATAATATTTAATATAATGCTAATTATCCCACCGACACTAATCTTTATGTGATAATCAACTTCGGATATTGGAACATCATCAATTGAAAGGTGAGTCAAATGTCCACAAGTAGTCTATAAAAAACGGCATCCATAATGGTCAAAACTTGTTAAAAATGCAATTATAAAATACAATTTCTATATGTTATTAATAAAACTACAGTCATGGGAAAGAAAAGGAAACTGTCTTATATTGTTGATGCAAGTGACCTAAAGGTTCGGTTTGCCGAGTTAAAAAAATCTATTGAGGCCATAACTGATCCCGGTGCATTTATACCGAGCTCTCTGCATAATTATTTGATGCAAAAAAACATCTATGAAAAAACCATACAAGATCTAAAGACATCAAATAATCAAGACTATTTTAAAAATGAAAAAATGAATAACTATGCCAAACTTTGTCTTGGTACTGATCAATTAACAGCATCAGCGTTTACGGAATACAACCATCGCTTAAGAGATTATTTTTTTGAACTACCTCAAAAAATACAGGAGCTTAAGCAAATTAAACGGGATTTAAAAACCTTGATTAAAGCAGCTGATAATCGAGCCCCCTCTCTTTTTAAAACCGGGAATGTAAAAGAGTCTATTCGAGAAGTGATTGATTTAAATGAAATTAATCAATTATTGGCATTTGCAGAAGAAACACGTGATAACATGGCAACTCATCGCGATCTTTTTATATATAAAGACAGCCAATATTATTTGCAAGCTTAGAAGTGGAATAATATCTGCCCCCTTAAATTGGAAAGAGCCGATAAATGGCGCGCTCGGAGGGACTTCAACCCCGACACCTTGGTTCGAAGCCTGATGCTCACCATTTAAAGTCATTAATAATCAACATGCTACGATGTATCAAAATCGTAAAAAACTGCCAAGAACAGCCTATTTCTGTTAGCACTGCCACAGTTATGTCACAATTTATGAGAGTGGCCAATCTCAACAATTATAAATGGAACAACATTATCAAGGTTTGGTTAGCCTGCCAATCGCGGCCTAAAATAACAACTCGAGACGTTCAGCTTTGGCATCTTTTACTGTTTCAAGTGCATCATTTTATCAGCAAGAGTGGAGCCTATTCAAAATCCGGGGGTCAAATTGCAAATGGAATGACTAAAAACTGTCCTGAAATTTCTGAACACGGCTAGAACCGATTAGCAAAATGGCAATTTTCATCATTATAATCTAATCTTTAAGCTAGGATAATGGACGCCGGTTCTATGGACGGAATCATGGAATCATGGAATCATGGAATCATGGAAAATGGTGAAACTAAGCTCTTAAATATATGTCATATTATAACGGTATTTATTGGGACCGTTATAATTTTCGCAAGCTTGTCTGTTTATTTTGGAATCTTATTTAATATTCCTGGGCTAACCAGTATTTCTTCTAATATAAATATGGAAATAAATACAGCCACTTGTTTTCTTTTGACTGGATCTGCACTTTTAGTCATAAGCAAGCGAAACCCTGGATTTATTACCCGAATAGTTTTTGATGTTATTTCAATTAGTATTCTGCTGATAAGTAGCATAACCATATACGAGTATATGTCAGGTGTAGATTTAGGTATCGATCAATTAGTAGCAAATTATATGTCGCGGTCTCAAGGCACAATGTTTACAGGACAAATGACCTTTATTAGCGCAATTTGTTTCATCCTTATTGCCGTCACTTTTATATTTGTATTAGAAAAATGGGTATCAATATGGATAGTACAAACATTTGCATTTTTGGTGATGTTACTAGCTCTGTTTTCCTTATTTCACTATCTCTACAGATACAACAATAACTACTATATCAAATATACCTCAGTCCAAGCTGCTCTGCTATTTATCATGACAAGTATAGGTATTGTATTAAAATTTCCCCATTCGGGTATTATTGGTATCTTGACCAAAGATAACTATAGCGGTTATTTATTGCGTCGGGCAGTACCACTTACTATTATTCTGGCAATCTTATTATTTTTTCTGGAATTATTTATTAAAACAAGAGGATTACTCAATTCAGATACCATTGTGGTTGTATCAGAGGTAAGTATTTTTTTCATCATTGGAATCACGACTCTATTCGCATCCATCATTCTTTCTCGTAAAGATAAAAAGCTCGAAGAATATCAGATGCAAGTCCAGCATAATGCAATGATATTTCATCAATTTGCAAAAAATATCGATCTCGTTTTTTATACAACTTCACCTGATTTAAGCCAAATGCTTTATGTCAGCCCAGCTTATGAAAAAATCTGGGGGAAAAGTATAGAGTCCTTGTATAAAAACCCTAAGGACTGGTTTGAATCTATTCTTCCTGAGGATCAAAAAAAAGCATACAAAGCTTTTTTTACTGGCTTCAAAAAAGAGGATTACAGTGCTTTTGCTGATTATCGAATTAAAAGACCAGACGGCTCAATACGGTCTATTCTAACTCGACTTTATAAGGTAAAGGATGAAAGTCATAATGTATTTTGCATTATCGGCATAGCAGTCGACATGTCCAGTATTAAAATAGGTAAAGTATGTAATCAAATCGATCATGATACATTACTCTTAATAGAAAATGAAAAGAACATTGAGGAATTTACACCAAAATTTCTAAAAATGATATGTCGCGCGTTCGATTGGGATTTAGCTGAGTTATGGCTAATAGACAAAGCCAAGAATAGATTGAGATGTATTGATGTTTGGCATAAAAATGATGTGTTATTGAATGACTTTTCTAAAAAAAGTCGTCAATCTACCTTTGGTCTTGGTGAAGGCTTGCCTGGAAGAATCTGGAATGAAAAGAAGGCCGTCTGGATATCAGATTATACATCTACTAAAGCGTTCTCTCGATCAAATGAGGCAAGAATTGCGGGATTAAAAAGCGCACTAGCATTCCCTATTATTTTTCAAGACAGATTTTTTGGAGTTATTGAATTTTTCAGTCATTACCTAGTTAATCCTGATCCTGATTTATCCGATTTGATGGAAAATATCGGTAAAAAAATTGGTGATTTTCTGGCTCGTATCTATAGCATTGAACAAATTTATGAACTTTCTCGGCAAGACGCGTTAACAAAACTCTTAAACCGTTCAGCATTAGAAGATGATATAGATCATCTGATAGTCAGTCAAAAACCAAAATACATCGCTGTTATGGTACTTGATATTGACCGGTTTAAATTAATCAATGAGGCATACGGACATGAATTTGGCGATATCCTGTTAAATTTGATCGCAATAAGATTGAGGAAATTCAGTGAAGTTAAGACGATGGACATAGCAAGACTAGGGGCTGACAAATTCATCTTATATATTTCTGAATCAAATAAAGAAGATGCTTTTAGCTATGCCCAGTTGATTAATCATAAGTTCCGTGAGCCATTCGAACTTGATAATAATAAAATATATATAACAGCAACTTTAGGAATCGCTATTTATCCACAAGACGGTCTTGATAGTAAATCTTTAGTCATGAATGCTGATTTGGCAATGATTCATGCTAAAGATCAGGGAGGAAATAGAATTAATTTTTTCACCAAAGAGCTGCCTTTTGTCACTTCCACAGCAATCGCCATGGAAGCTGATTTACGCCAAGTTATAAATGGCAATCAATTGATTCTGGCTTATCAACCCCAAGTCGATCTAAAGTCTGGAAAAATTTGTGCTGCCGAAGTCTTGGTACGATGGCAGCATCCCACAAGGGGATTAATAAATCCTGGTATATTTATTCCATATGCAGAAAAGATAGGTTTTATTGTATCTCTCAACGAACACATTATGCGCATGGTTTTTCAACAAATAAGCTTGATGGCAATAGAACTTCCAGTTTCAATCAATATTTCGGCTCAGCAATTTGATAACGGATTTCATATAGTAGAATACCTTGAGTCGCTTATAAAAGAATACCCCGTACTACCCAAACAAATCGAGTTGGAAATTACCGAAAACATGCTCACGAGAGATACTGAACATAATATCGCGGTTTTAACCGCGATCCATGAGCTGGGTTTTGAAATCTCAATTGATGATTTTGGCACGGGCTTTTCATCGTTCAACTACCTTAAACGGCTACCAGTTCATAAAATAAAAATTGATAAGTCCTTTATTACCGGGCTGCCTGTTGATTTAGCAAATGCAAAAATTGTAAAGGCAATCATCGCTATGGTTCATTCTTTAGATAAAATCGTTGTTGCTGAAGGCGCTGAGACAAAAGCTGAGGTTGAATTTTTAATCCAAGAAAAATGCGATATGGTTCAAGGATTTTATTATTTCAAGCCTATGCCGTTTAATGATCTCGCAGATATCTTAGTTAAAACTAATGTGGTTAAAGCAAATCAGAAATAAATTTATCTATAGAGTGCGGGACAAAAAAGGATTTATTACACTCTTTAAACGATTCGACAAGATAATACCATCAACAAGCTACACTGCGACAGTTCGCTATTAAATAATATTATCTAATTCAACGTTTGTCGCAATTGTCGCAGTGTCGCAAAATTTATTGATAACAATGAAGATTCATTTCCAAAACAGTTTTATTCCCCTGAGTTATCTCACTAATAACATGATGATCCATCAATATATCTATCGCTTTATTAATTCTAGACTTATCCTTTAAGGGACTTAATCTTTAAATATCTCGCATACTGAAGGTATACGTCTCGAATTGATATGACTGAACTGAATCGGAATTATTAACTGTTGAAAATATCAAATTCATCACCAATTAAGCGGGAATGAAGAAAGTTTTTATGTTGACATTTTATTTTTTGCGTACCTTGCTCTAGCTAGCTAACATGGGTCACCAAGAGACTGATAGCAGAGAATATCATGCTTCATAAACAGTTAATTATTGTTAGTCGTCAATGTAATAGATCACCAAACTTAGGTCTATGGGATCTCCTATGCTTTGCTTTTATAACAGGGCTAGTTTCTATAAAACATTTGCCCAAGATTGGCATTGTTATAAAACCATCTGCATTAATCAAGTTTCACAAAGCTATGGTTAAAAGAAAATATAGTACCTTATTTTCCAATCAGTCAAAATGCAAAAAAACAGGACCCTGGTCCATCTCAAGAATTAATACTATACTTGAAATGAAAAAAAGAAATTCTCGTTTTGACTGCAGATTGTCATGCAAATGAGTAACATGTTTGGCATAAATATTAATAAAGATGTCGTCTGACGCATTTTATCCAAGCATTACAACCAAGCTTTAACGATGTTGGTCCCTAATTGCTCTCTTTCTTTGGCAATACAAAAGGTTCGTTATGGTCATTAGATTTATTTTGTTGCGAATCCGTTTTATTAAAATCGCATCGGGTCATGGTAATAATGGATCAATACACACGACGAATCATCGGTTTTGCAACACACACAGGCGAATTGAATGGAATAGCAGTCTGCCGCATGTTTTATACAATAATTTCAAAAAAATGCGTTACCAAAATACTTAAGTTTAGACAATGATCCCTTATTTACTTTACATCAATGGAAAAGCAATTTAAGTATTTCCAGGAACTGCCCAAAACTACCTATTATAGCGTAGTGCCGCCACAGTTGAGACATGTTTTGGTCACAGAAGAAAATTAATCATTTTGTTTTAAATTAACCCGAAAAAAACGCAGATTTTTCAATATTTAAATTTAAAAGACGCCAATTTTTTCTATTGCACCCAAAACATTGGAATCAGCTGGCAGAAGGGGATAATCAGTATGTTGCGGCCTTAGTGGCATTTAAGAGTATTTTTCAACTGCTTTTCTTCAGTGTTTATGCCTGTTTTTTCTAAACGTCTTGCCCCTCTTGTTGGCATGAGTGGGCAAATAGTCCATATCAATTTTATGACGATTGCCGAAAGCGTCTTTATTTATCTAGGTATACCCTTTTTTTTTCAGGTTTTCTGACTCGTATTGTATTGATAAAACGAAAAGGGTTAACCTGGTATGAAACCAATTTTTTACCAAAAATTTCTCCCATTACCTTGATCGCTCTACTTTTTACGATTCTTGCGATGTTTTCTTTGAAAGGCTCTATGGTGTTGCAACTTCCAGTAGATGTCCTTCGTATTGCCATTCCATTGGCTATTTATTTTGTGGTGATGGTTTTTGTCAGTTTTGCTATGGGAAAGTTTATTTTGGTGCCAGTTATGGAAAGACAACGGCCTCAGCCAGTAATAAATTTTGAATTGGCTATTGCTGTTGCAATTGCTACCTTTGGACTTAATTCTGCCATTGCCTTTACAATGGTCATTGGGCCTCTTGTAGAAGTACCGGTTCTTATTTTACTTGTGAATGTTGCATTTTGGTTGAGAATGCGCTGGTTTTTAGGAACAACTCTAAAGCAATGACTATAATCTAATATTGAAATTACTTAGTGACCGCTCAACAGTCGTTCTTTTTGAACTGGGAGGCTCAAAATTATCCCCATTAATTTCTGCTAATATTAAGGTTTATGGAAGATAGTAAATAAAGGGAGGTTTTATGGAAAATCCGTTACAAACATTAATTCATATAACTCCTGCTTACTCAGGTAGATCCTGAGTTTACCTTAAGGAGCTTAGCAAATGAACATTCTCCAGGAAACGGTTGTCTCTGAAACAGAAGATGGTCAGTTTACACAGAAAATTATTATAGGAAATCATGTTTTAAGAGCTGATGAGCCTATTATAAATGGTGGAAAAGATACTGGTCCCTCACCCTATGATTTTTTACTTGCTGCATTAGGCTCATGTACTTCGATGACGTTACGTATGTATGCAAAACTTAAGAAATTTCCCTTGGAACAAGTTACTGTGAGATTAAAACATGAAAAAATTCATGTTGAGGATTGTATTGGGTGTGAAAACAATAATTCAAAAATCGATCATATTGAGCGTTTAATTGAGCTAGAAGGAACACTGACTCAAGAACAACGTACTCAACTATTAGAAATAGCCAATAAATGTCCAGTGCATCGAACATTAACGTCCAAAATTATTATTACAACAAAGCTGGTTGAAAACCAATCCAAAAGATCTTAAGGAGTATCGCGATGAAAGCACTCATATACCAAGGACCAGGGAAAAAATCTTTAGAGGAGCGGCCCGTTCCCGAAATAATACATGCAACTGACGCGGTCATTAAGATCACAAAGACTACAATTTGTGGCACTGATCTTCATATTCTTAAAGGAGATGTAACAACATGCCAGCCTGGGCGAATTCTTGGCCATGAAGGCATAGGAGTGGTCGATCAAATTGGTCCAGGAGTAACTGGATTTAAGAAAGGAGATCATGTTCTTATTTCTTGTATCACATCCTGCAGCAAGTGTGATTATTGTCGCAAAGGAATGTTCTCACACTGTGTAAACGGTGGTTGGATCCTTGGTAACTCAATTGACGGGACACAAGCTGAGTATGTTCGAATACCTTTTGCAGATACCAGTCTTTATAAAATTCCTAAAGGAGTAGATAAAGACGCTCTGGTAATGCTGAGTGATATTTTACCTACAGGTTTTGAATGTGGCGTACTCAACGGAAAAATACAACCAGGTAATACAGTTGCGATTGTTGGCGCAGGGCCTATTGGCTTGGCTGCTCTTCTTACTGCCCAATTTTACTCTCCGGCTGAAATTATAATGATTGATTTAGATAATAACCGTCTGGAAATAGCAAAACGATTTGGAGCAACAGCCACAATCAATAGTCAAGATGGCAAAGCTGCAGAAAAAATAATGAAAATGACCGACGGGCGTGGAGTAGACACGGCTATTGAAGCCGTTGGCATTGCCAATACATTTCTTATATGTCAGGACATTGTGGCGCCAGGTGGTACTATTGCTAATATTGGTGTCCATGGTGCGAAAGTAGATTTACATCTAGAGAGATTGTGGTCACAGAACATCGCGATTACTACCCGACTTGTTGATACAGTCACTACACCCATGTTGCTCAAAACAGTATGTGCGAAAAAGATTAATCCATGCTTATTGATTAGTCATCACTTTAAATTTGAAGATATTATGGATGCTTATGAAACATTCGAAAATGCAGCTAATACTCATGCGCTAAAAGTAATAATTGACTTAGAATGATGCTGTTTACCAGGGAGTTGGCAAGATAGCTAATTCCCTCGTTATCGTAGAAAGCAACTTAACTTAATTTTGTCTGGATGCGCTTTAGCCGATCGTAAGCATCCTGCGCTATTTCCAAAATTTCTGGTTTGTTAACAAGGCCCATGACAGCAAGTGGATCCATAAAAGAAACAAGCACGCTACCATCATTTTCTTCACTAACAACTACGTTGCAAGGTAATAACAACCCGATATTTGGATCTATTTCTAACGCTCGATGTGCTAATTGAGGATTGCAGGCACCGAGAATAATGTATGGTTTTCTTTCAATGCCTAATTTCTTTTTCATGGTTGCTTGTACGTCAATTTCAGTTAAAACTCCAAATCCTTCTGTTGTAAGTGCTTCTGTTACTTCTGCAATGACATTTTTAAATGAGTCGTGTCGTTTAACATTGAAATGATACATAATTGTTTATCTCCATAGTTATGTTCGATTCTCTCACCCTGAAATCGTTAAACAGCTTGTATAATGTAGCTGATTAATAGTAGAAAGGTATTATTCTTTAAATATGCCATTATTTAAAAAATACTCATCAAAAGGCAAATCGCGTAAATCTACTGCTAAATAAATCAGCCCTAATAACAACACTTCTCTTATATTATATACCTCTGCTCCACTAAAAGTATCGTGCAGTGACGTAGGAAAAAACTTTAATGTTACCTAGTAAAATTAAAAACGAGAATGGGATCGTCGGGCTAGAGAATTAATAAGCCGAGAACATGGACATTCTCGCTATAACAAAAATCTATTGTGGGTAGTAGGTTATTATGTGCAGTTGCCGAATAAAAATATGATTCTACATGAGGTTAACTAGTGGTTTTTTTGCCTTACGCACTTCGATTATTTAATTTTTGCATAGCAGCCCAAGTTCCGGCACTCTAGGCCGATTAGAGCCATTGCAGACCTAGTAGTCCATTTTATACTGCTATACCTAACAGCGAGCCAATACCTGCACTTACAAGCATCGCTATTGTTCCCCAGATTACAACACGCAATGATCCTAATAATATTCGAGCCCCGCCAACTTTTGCAGCAATTGCTCCGAGTAATGCTAAAAATAGAACCGCCATTATTGATACTGATGGAATAAGGTAGATTCTTGGAACAAGAAAAATAATTAACAAAGGTAATAATGAGCCAAGAGTAAAACTGCAGGCAGAAAAAATTGCAGCCTGAAGTGGACGCGCAGTTGTTATTTCTGTAATACCAAGCTCGTCGCGAGCATGAGCACCTAATGCATCTTTAGACATCAATTGTTTTACAACTTCTTGGGCAAAACTGCGTTCCAATCCACGATTAACGTATATAGCTGTTAACTCTTCAACTTCATTCGGTAAGCTTTCTGCAAGTTCTTTCTTCTCTCGCTGTAAGGCTGATTTTTCTGTATCCGCTTGAGAGCTTACTGATATATATTCACCTGCAGCCATAGACATGGCACCAGCAATTAAACCTGCAATCCCTGCTACAAATATTCCATCATATGGTGTATGAGCAGCAGCAACACCAATCAATAAGCTTGCAGTAGAGATAATACCGTCATTCGCTCCCAAAACTGCAGCTCGTAACCACCCAATTCGTTCAATTCGATGATATTCTTTATGTTTCATATATAAGAACTCCAATAGGGAATAGATCTAAGCCAATTTGATCAAGTTCATGTGTTTCGAATATCCAATCTTATTGTTGAGGTTGGTCATGGAAGTGATATTCATAAAAAAACTGCGCATCTTTAATGCTTTCCATTATTTAAATAAGCTATTTACTATATATCAATCTATGAACTTGTTTAACACTTTACATAATCGTTTATTATTTCACAACAGATCTTATTTAAAGCTTTTTATAATACTTATCTGGGTTAATTTTAGGTTAAAAGCTCAACACACAATAGTTAAAAAATTCTCAAATTAACAGCCGGTTTAGAAATTTTGAAAGCTATAGATTAAGAGTTAGAGTGCTATGTGGATGAGTAAAGTGCCCCCGGATTTGGGGATGAGCCAACACTTAGCGCTTGGAAAGATGAAGTCGCCAGAATGTGGCGGTTTAGTAAATCTAATGGAATAACAGAAGGGTTCCATCGCAAAATGAAACTCATTCAACATAGAGCTTATGGTTTTAGAAATTTTGAAAATTACAGAGTGCGTGTTAAGGTGCTCTGCGGGTGATTAGGGTGCTGTGCTGTTAAATCTGAGTGCCCCGTAATTGGGAAAGACCCTAAAAAATGGCGCGCTCGGAGGGACTCGAAACCCCCGACACCTTGGTTCGAAGCCTGATCCTCTTGTTTTAAATTCGTTATAAATCAATACATTGTAAAGCGTCAAACTCACCAGGAACTGCCTAAAACTGCCTATTACAGCGTAGTAGCGCCACAGTTGAGACACGTTTTGGCCACAGAAGAAAATTAATCGTTCTGTATTAAACATGCCCAAACTGAGGTTTTCGATTGTAAGCTATAATGATAGATAATGAATCAAAAGGAGTAAGTTATGAATATACAAATACAGCAAGCATTAAAAGAGCATAACTATAACGATTTAAAGCAGCTAATTGAAAACGTAGATGATTTCAAATCGGCTGTGCGTTCTTTCCCAGATTATGAAGCATCATTGGTGGAATTCTTATCTGAGCCCGATGTGTTCAACCGGTTGATCAAAGACCACAAGGACTTCATGATGATCACGCGTGATTTGCCGTCACATAAGGAAGCGCTGATAACGATGAGCCGGGTGCTATCCGATCCCGAGGCGTTCGACCGGTTGATTAAAAACAACAAGGAGTTTATAGATACCGCTAGGCAATATGCACCATATAAGCCAGATCTGATAAGGATGAGTCGGGTGCTATCCAATATCGAGGCGTTCGACCGGTTGATTAAAAACGAATATGAGTTTAAATCAATAAAAGAAGCATTTAACAAATATAACGTATTCAAAGAAGACAACTTTGAATCGCAGCGCCTTCAAGTAGTACAAACTGTCTCCTCCGCTAAAGCATTTACAAGAGGAGCAACCGTAGGTGCTTTAGCTGGCGGAGAACTTTCCCAAAAATTGCCACCGGAAGTATCAAGCTATATTGGTTCTTTTCTTGGGCGCAAGGATGGAGCTAATTTAGCCCAAACACGAAAAGAGGCAAATGAGCTGGCTAAAGAAGAAGAAGAGCGTCAGAATACGCTTAAACCTGGGAAGTAGGGGTTCTAGCGACCGAAGGTTTCCATCGAAAGATGAAACTAATACAAAGAAGAGCTTATGGCTTTAGTAACTTTGAAATTTACAGAACTCGTGTTAGGGTGCTGTGCTGTTAAATCTGAATTTGATTGGAAAAACTCGTGGTAACAGTAGTTACCCAGCAATTCAGACATGACGCCGTATTGTATTAAGTGATTAGTTAATTAGTTTAGGTATGAAATTAATCATGTGGATTCCAGGGATCTATACCCTGTTGTTCCAGAATATAAGGTTCGTGTTCATCTACTGGATGGGAAAGAGCCTTTTAAATGGCGCGCTCGGAGGGACTCGAACCCCCGACACCTTGGTTCGAAGCCAAGTACTCTATCCAGCTGAGCTACGAGCGCAATAAGGTATGGGTTTAATATTTTGCCATATTAGGTTCTGGTTGATATTGTATGCTGATAACCAGAATGGTGGGCCGTATAGGATTCGAACCTATGACACAGAGGTTAAAAGCCTCCTGCTCTACCACCTGAGCTAACGGCCCTTAAGGCAAAATATTTTTTAAACTGTACTCTAAAACTGGTGGGCCGTATAGGATTCGAACCTATGACACAGAGGTTAAAAGCCTCCTGCTCTACCACCTGAGCTAACGGCCCTAAAGAGGCTGGAATAATACCGTATTAGCACAGAATTTCAAGTCTTTTTATAATGTTTCTTAAATTTTTGTTATTTTAAAGGGCACAAATATTTTTTTTAGGCAAAATTGGCATTATAAAAAATAAGATTATTTAATTAATGGAGCATGAACATAAATATTTTTTTCTGTAGCCAATACAGTCCAATGATGCATTTTTAATTTATTGGCAAGGAATTGCGCATTTTTGGTTGCAGTAATGAGTAATAAAACATCAGCTCCTAAAGCGCCACAACCTTTGATGGCGAGTATCTCCGGCTCTTTTTTAAATTCACTTATAATTTTTAGGCTATGTTCTGCAACCAAATTTAACTCGGCGAGTTTTTGATGATAGAGATTGATCGTCCTAATCAATTTTTGGGAATTAGCATGTTCGAATGCTTGTTTTGCTTCATCAACTAAAAGTGACAAATAATCAATCTGATCGGGTAAGTCAGTGGCCTGTAAATGATGATGAGTAGCGAGTTTTACGCCAGTATGGATGAGAAAGAAAGACAAATCATGAAAGGGCCAGTCGTAGGATTTCATTATATTGTGTTGCTTATTAATGTAAACGCAGCCTTGTTGAGATTGTGCCATTACGTCATAACCACTTGGCCTTAATCCTTTCCCAGCCCATGATGATGCATAGTATGCCTTAAGCATCTGGTCTAAATTGGGTATAGTGTTTTTTATGAAACAACCTGCTAAATAGCTTGCCAAAAATTGTGCACTCGAGGCTCCTAAACCACCTCGGCCTGCATAAGGATCCTTCCATACAAGATTTTGTTCTAAGTGTTGTTGCTGCCACCAAAGCCCAGCTGGAGATTCTGGGTGAATTCCCGAGTGATTTTCTTGTTTTGTAAACGTAAGCTCGAAGCAGGGGGCAGTGGTGATGAGAAATGCTGAAGCTTGAGCTACGGCAGCATATTCACCTAATAGAAAAGTTTTTGCTGGGATTAACCATTTCATACGGCAATTGGTGTTTGTCTGATTTTGGCCAGTAAATCATGGGCATTGTTAAGGCTAATTCTTTTATGCAAATCCAGCCATTTTTGTAAATGTTCTTTGAGTACAGGCATTTCATTTTCATTGGCTCCTGCAGCCAAGAGCAAATTATCAATATGTAATTTCATATGGCCCTGAATAATGCCTTCAGTACATAAGGCTTTAATTGCACCTAGATTTTGGACTAGGCCTACAGCCGCAATGACTTGAGCTAATTCATTCGCTGAAGAAATATTCATCATTCGTAAACACATTTTTGCAGTAGGGTGCAGTGAAGTAACACCCCCTATAGTTCCTACAATAATTGGAGCTGTGAGTTGTCCAGTAAGTATTCCATCATGATAACGCCAACGGGTAATTGCTCTATATTGGCCATCACGAGCCGCATAAGCATGTACTCCAGCCTCTACTGCACGCCAGTCATTACCTGTTGCAATCAAAACAGGATCGATGCCATTCATTACCCCTTTATTGTGGGTAGCGGCTCGATAAGGATCCATTTCTGCAAAAAGGGATGCTTCTTGCAGTTTTTGACCAAGTACTGGGTCGATGGTATGGATCGTGACTTGAGCGGTTGTTAACTTTTGATCATTCAAATTGGATAAAATACACATAGTGACTTCTTCACCAGTTAACTGCTCTATAGGTGTTTTCAAATATTCAAGAACTTGATTAATAATGTTGGCACCCATGGCATCACAGCTATTCATGGTCAAGTGAATGACAGCCATATCTTGATTATCTTCTCTTTTGAGTTGGCGTAATTGCAAATCCATGACGCCACCGCCGCGTTTTACCATGTTTTCAGCAACATCTTTATTGGCTTTACTGATGAGATAAGCACGGTTTTCATGGAAAATTTGTGAAAATTTAGAGAAATCTTTTACGTTGGCTAATTGAATTTGACCTATAATGCACTCACCTTGAACCCAGGTCTTTATTTCGCCACATTGTCTAATCCATTTGGCAGATTTTGATAGGGCGGCAATAATTGAAGTTTCTTCAACAGCCATTGGAATCACATAGTCTTGGCCGTTAATGTTAAAATTAGTTGCTACACCTAAAGGTAATTGAAAATAACCAATGACGTTTTCAATCAGTTTATCTGCTAAATTTAAATCCTTTATGCCTCCATTTTTAAGAAATGCAATGTCTTCAGAGGTGATTGCCCCTAAGGCTAACAAGCGCTTAAAACGTTCTTCTCTAGAAAGTTTAGAAAATCCACGGAATAGCTCATCAGTATTAGAAGTTAAAGGCATGCTTTCTCCTTTGAGTAGCCGGCATTAACGCAAGTTTTTGTAATGCCATGTTTGCGTTGTTCAAATTGGCTGTAATTTTCTTGCATACCTGAATTAAGTGTCTTGAAAAAAATAAAAGCAATTTTATCATAAAATAGGACCGCAAACTACTCGAAAATCGTAGCTTATATTGGATTTTGTTTTTAGGCTCTTGGGTACATGATCACCTCATGCAGTTGGTCTGTTCCTGAAGAAGTAATTTATTTTGTGAAACAATAGAAATTTTTGTTTAAGATAACGTAACTTTCTATAATTGCTCCTTTTTTTATTGAATTCCCCTGGTGTTTTTTTGGCATGAAGTGTAAATTAAGCGCACTTAATTAGATTCAACTGTTGGAGAAGTTATGGGGAAATCGAGAGAAATGGAGTCGTTTACCTGGGCAAAAAGCATAAGGGAAACACTTATCGGGCAATTGAAAAAATGCAACTCTCTTGTAGCTTTGGAGGGATTTCTAAAGAAATTTAATGATAAACAGAAGGGCAGAAGTACTACAAATTTGACTGTTTTCCACCAAGGAGAGATCAAAAAACTGGATGCAGAAATCGATGAATTGATCAAGAATTTAAGAAAACGGTTCGCACCAGAGGTTCGAATTGAAACCATTCCAACAAGTAGTGATCAACCTGTAGTGGTATCTGCTGTCGTAGAAGAAAATTCAAGTCTAAATACGACTTCATTAGCAGAGCCTGGAAAAAAACATCCTCCTCAACTGAATGAGCATAAAATCGAGGTTTCTCTCGAGAAAGATAAAGGAGGAGCTCTGGTCTCAACTCAGACTAAATCGCCACTTAAAGGCAATTTACAAGGGATGAAAATAGAAAAAGAGAAATCTAGCATAGCAGATGACAATAAAAAAGCCGTTACATTTTTAATTTCAGAAGATCATCAGCGACATAAAAAAATTTTAGGTGATAATAAGTTGGCCAAAGAAACTAATGTTGATAATAGAATCCTGAGGCAACGAAAAATTCAGCTTTTTGATGTTGATGTAAAATTAAAGGCTATTTATACTAAGTTGGGCATATATGAAGCAAAAGCAAAAAAATATAAACAACAAAACAATTTTAAAGAAGCATATAAATATCAACAAGCTGCACAAGCCGCAAAAAGTATTTATAACCAAATAAATGCCTTAAAAGACACATATCTCCATGATGGTGATTTAGTTACTTTTAAATCAAAAAGCCAAGAGGTTCTAGGCGATGAGAAAAGCTCTGTAAAAACATTAAGGACACATCGTGGATGGTGGGAAAAATTTTTGGATGATCTCGTGAATCTTATTAATACCGGATTGGATCGCGCAGGTTCCTCAGTGCATTTGCCTAAATTATCACTGTTTAAACCTCTTGCTGATGGAGGCAAGAAAGTTACCGAACTAAATAATTCAATTAGTTCTCTAAAGGCATAGTTTAATTTCTAACAATAATTACCTGAGTTAATTACCTTGACTCAGGTTCCTTTTTTACCTCCCCAATAATATATTATTGTGTTACCATGTTTTATTGTTTTTGCTCTTCCTGAATATTTCTATTATTCTTGAAGCTATTTCTCAATAAATATGACTATGGTACAAAACAGCGCGCAAATCACGTTCGATAAGGAACTTGCCAGAGTTCACTGTACAGGTCACTGGTCTGTTTTGAGAATTGGGAATTTATTATCACAGTTCCAAGAACAGGAATTACCCAAAAAACAAAAAGTGATTATTAACGGCGAAAGCATCAGTGATTTTGATAGTGCAGGCGCTTTAACTTTAATTAAATGCATTGACCTGCTCGAACAACGAGGAAATCAAGTTCAGCTGTCTGATTTTAGCGAAACCCAACAACAACTCATTGATTTAATTAAATCAAAAAAAGATGTTTTAGATTATCATATTCCTGTCCCCGATAAAAAAAATCTACTTTATCAATTAGGTAAAGAATCAGAGAATAAATTCCGACAAGCAGATGGTTTTGTCGCTTTAATAGGTGATTTGGCTACTAAATTATTCGAAGCATTTGGTAATTGGCGACGATTTCAATTACCAAGCATAATCGCAAATGTACATGCTACGGGTGTTACTGCTTTACCCATCCTTGCTTTGCTTTCTTTTTTAATTGGTGTCGTTTTGGCCTATCAAATGGGATTGCAATTACAAACTTATGGAGCGAACAGCTTCATTGCTTATTTATCAGGGATGGCTATTTTTCGGGAATTTGCGCCTTTGATTACAGCTATTATTGTTGCTGGGCGTACAAGTTCTGCATTTACGGCACAAATTGGCAGTATGAAACTGAATGAAGAAGTGGATGCACTTTTAACTATGGGACTTTCTCCCACGGAATTATTAGTCCTTCCTAAAGTTATTGGCTTATTGCTCGCATTCCCTTTATTGATTTTTTGGTCTGATGTTTTTAGTATTTTAGGTGCAATGATAATGGCTAATAACATGCTGGGCATTACCTTCATCGATTTCTTGCAACGATTGAAAGATTCTGTGGGACTTTCACAATTGAATTTAGGTTTATATAAAGCACCCGCTTTTGCAATGTTGATTGCGCTAGTTGGTTGTTTTCAGGGATTCAGAGTTGAGGCCGGTACGGAAAAAAATATTGGGAGCCAAACTACCAAAAGCGTAGTGCAAGCATTATTTTTAATAATAATTGCTGACGCGATTTATTCAGTCATTTACAGTCGGATGCATTTATAAATGAGTGAACCCATTATCGAAATTAAAGGACTGAAGAATTGCCTCGGTGGTCAATGGGTACACTCTGATGTAAATTTGACTGTGGAAAAAGGCGAAATTTTAGCCATTATTGGTGGTTCAGGAAGCGGAAAAACAACCATATTACGTAGTCTACTCATGTTACTGAAGCCTACAGCCGGTACCATTAAAATATTTGGCCAAGACATTAGTCATCTCGATATGGAGCAATCATTCTTGCTTCGGCGTCGCTGGGGGATGCTTTTTCAGCATAGCGCATTATTTTCATCCATGAATGTAATAGAAAACGTTATGTTTCCTATGCGAGAATTCACTAGTCTTGATACTCAATTCATGTATGAATTGGCTTTGTTAAAAATTGCTTTAGTGGGGTTACCTAAAGAAGCCGCAGGCAAATTGCCATCAGAATTGAGTGGGGGAATGCAAAGAAGGGCAGCAGCTGCACGTGCCATCGCAATGGATCCGGAATTGTTGTTTTTAGATGAGCCGACCACAGGATTAGACCCACTTAGTGCTAGGCTTTTCGATGAATTGATTATTTTTTTAAGAGATTCTTTAAAACTTACTATAGTCATGGTGAGTCATGATATAGAATCTTTAAAGCGGACGACAGATCGCGTGGCCTTTATTGGTGATGGAAAAATTTTAAGTGTTGAGCCGATTAATGATTTAATGAAAAATAAGAATAAAATAATTGCTGGTTATTTCAGTAAAATGTAATCTAGAGCCTCCCAACATTAATTGTATGAAAGGCACTAAGCGTAACTGGAGACAGAATACTTGGAAGCGAAAACCAATTACACGATCGTCGGTGTAGTCGTACTTATATTGCTGGTAGGTTTAGTAGCTACAATGCTGTGGTTATCTGTTGGTTTTAATCAAAAAAAATATATTACTTATACCGTTTTCATGCATGAAGCGGCATCTGGCCTGACTCAGGATGCTCCTGTGAAATACAATGGAGTACAAGTGGGGCATGTAAAAGAAATAAAATTAAATCAAAGCGATCCAAGACAAGTTGAAATCTTGTTGGATATCGAAGAAGGGACACCTATTACAACAAGTACATACGCCACGTTAAATTCTCAAGGGATCACTGGCGTCACCTATATTGGTTTGAGCGCAAGCACTTCTGATCTGACCCCAATTCAAAAAATGCCAGGTGAGCCCTATCCAGTTATTCCTTCAAAACCTTCTGTTTTTACTCAATTGGATGGTATTTTAAAAAGGGTGTCCGAGGACGTAGACTCTGTAAGTACTGAAGCAAAACGCATATTTAATGAAGAAAATGCAAAACATGTACGGCATATCTTAACTAATATTGATCATTTTTCTAAAGATCTTGCAAGTAACGGGAAGAATGTTAATGTTTTAATGGATAATCTTGCCAAAACAAGTCGTGATTTCCCGCATATGCTTGAGGAGTTAAGAGTAGGAATAGCTAAATTTAATACAATGGCGGAAAGTTTGAGTAAAGCTGGGAACAGTGTATCAAAAACTATGGGTACAGGAAAAAATGCTATTGATAAAATTTCTGAAGAAGCGCTCCCACCAGCGGTCATCTTATTACGAAGATTGAATGCAATTTCTGCAAACTTGGAAAAGGTAAGTAGTGAAATGCGCCAAAACCCTGCTGTGGTTATTCGTGGAACTAAACCGCCAAAACCTGGGCCTGGAGAATAAAGATGAAAAAGTTGACCGTGTTTCTCGTGGGCTTGAGTACAGCATTACTAAGTGCATGCTCACCTGTTAAAGTCTCTGTAAAAAATCAGTATCAATTGAATGCATACAGTTCGAAACAGTTGGTGAAAGAACCGATGCCTATTACTTTATTGGTTACGCCACCGGATGCCGCTGCCGGATATCAAACAGAGCAAATGCTCTACAGTAAAAAACCTTATGAATTGGAACCGTTTGCAAAAAATGCATGGGTAAATCCACCCGCAGATATGCTTTATCCTTTAATCCTGCAAAGCTTGCAACGAACCAACCTATTTAAAGCGGTTACATCGAATGCCTATACCTTAGGTGTAAATTACCGATTAGATACCCAATTGTTGGCGCTTGAACAGAATTTTCTTAAAAAACCAAGTGTCCTGGAGTTTTCAGCCAAAATGGTTTTAACCCATGTAAGTGATAACAAAGTACTGGCTTCAAAAATTATCAATTTACAAATTCCATGCCCTAGTGATACACCTTACGGAGGTGTAATCGCAGCCAATAGAGCAACACAACAATTTACTGCGATCTTAGCACATTTTGTAGTATCTCATATTGAACATTAATCGATTCGTTTCCAGTAAATTACGTCGTAATCTGGTTAGTATAATGGAATCCAAGTTTTGAACAAAAAGTTCTCAAGACCGGGTTCCACTCCCATGCTGCCCGCTTAGTCAATGTTTTAGGCAGATCTTCTGGAGAAGACCGCGAACAGGGACGGACCTTAGGATAAAGCAGGCGGCTTTTAGCAAGCTAGAAGATTCATACGCTGCACCTGGTCATGAATTAAGATGAAATTGGTTTAATTAGTTAGTGTAGCCAAAAAATAAAAAGAATTGTACAATGTGGCCCCATGAACCCTATATGGGAACTTTGAAATTTGTTAATAATAAAAAGAACGAGGAGATTGAGGATGAAAGCCGGATCATTATGTAAATTAGGTCTGCTTGTAGCGAGTGTTGTTTTAGTTGCTGCGTGCTCCAAAACACCAGGTAGTGCAGATGGCGTAGGAGTTACTGATGCCGAAGCTTCTGCTCAAGGTTTAGGACAGTTCACTCATTTTGCGGGTCAAGAACCAGGTGAATCTTATACAACCAAGGCACCTCATAATCAATTGTACCTGTTCTCTTATGATGATAGTAACTTAGCTCCCAAGTATTTACCCTCCGTCAATGCTCAGGCAGAATACTTGAAGACTCATCCAGGTGCTCGTGTGTTAATTGCTGGACATACTGACGAACGAGGTAGTCGTGAATATAACGTAGCTCTTGGTGAGCGTCGCGCAAATACTGTAGCTGACATTTTACGTATGGCCGGTGTTAATAGACAACAAATGCGTGTTGTGAGTTACGGTAAAGAGCGTCCAATTAATTTAGGACATGATGATGCGTCACATGCACAAAATCGACGCGTTGAATTTACTTATGAGGCAACAAGATGATAAATTGCAAAAAACACCTTATCGCTACAGGTTTTATTTTTCTGCTACCTTTGACCAGTTGGTCCGTGGCACCTGTGGTTGATGACAGTGAAAATTTTGCAATGATTGACCAACAGGCGTATGAAACGTCTGTTGGCCCTAAGTACGATGAACCACAAATTGATAATGGTCAGTTTGAAATCGCTCGTAACGAGAATTACACAATAGATCATTCTCAAACCGATGATGAACCTGCGCTTGCTAAAGATGATCAAGCAAATGATTCAAATAATAATATTACTGATAGTGCCAAGCTGATTGACAAAATCCAAAGTTTACAACAAGAAATCCAAGAACTACGTGGACAATTAGAAGTACAGGCTCATGATTTGAAGTTATTACAGCAACAGCAAGTCGCTTTTTATAAGGATTTGGATTCACGTTTAAGTGGGACCACTTCTGCGAAAGCCTCTTCAAATAAACCTTCATTGGATCTTTCAGTAGGCTCTAAGGAACCCGTTGCGCCTAAGAAAACTGTATCTGCTCCTGATGTTCAAGCAAATAAAGCGGTTACTACGCCTGTTACCGTACCTGTATCTACTGCTTCCAGAGCAAACCCTGCTGATGAACAAATTAGCTATTTAGCTGCATATGAATTGGTAAAAAATAAACGATATGATGATGCTTTGAGTGCAATGAATTTATTCGTACAAAAATATCCAAGAGGTGGTTACACTGCTAATGCACAATATTGGCTAGGCGAGCTTTACTTAGTTAAAAAAGATTATTCTCAAGCCATAGAGCATTTTAACGCTGTACTACAACAATTTCCCACTTCAAGTAAATCGGCTGCGAGCATGTTAAAAGTTGGCTATGCCTACGCTGAACGAGGTGACAAACAAGAGGCTAAGAAGTTTCTACAACAAGTTGTACGAGCTTATCCTGGTACCCCAACAGCACAATTGGCTAATTCAAAATTACGTACAATATAATTAAATGAAAATGTAACTCAGAATTTGTATTTGTAGCCTGGGTGAGGCACACCGTAACCCGGGTTTTTCTATTGAAAATTTCTTGAGTTACCGCTTATAGGCCTTTACCTGGCTCTATTGAAATAGTTTACGGATCCCAAGGAGAAATTATGTATTGGCTAGCTCATGCCCCAGCTAATATTGCTTTGATCAAATATATGGGAAAAAAGGATGATAGTTCTAATAGTCCTGATAATCCTTCTTTGTCTTATACGTTAAATGAACTTAAAAGCACAGTTCGACTTGAAAAAGCAAGTTCGAAAAAAGACATTTGGGAACCATTGCTTATACCTGGCGGAATTGACAATTTTGTTCTTTCTGCAGAAGGACAGAAAAGGTTTCTTGATCATCTCGCTCGCATAAAAGCATATTTTGGCTATGATGGTGGGTTCTTAGTACAGTCTTGTAATAATTTTCCTCACAGTAGTGGAATGGCGAGCTCTGCTTCGAGCTTCGCGGCATTAACTCGCTGTGCTGTGATCGCTTTGAGCGAATTAACTAATAAACCCACGCCGTCTGTTGATGAACAAGCACAATTAAGCCGTTTAGGCTCAGGATCATCCTGTCGCTCTTTTTATTCTCCCTGGGCTCTATGGGATGATCATGAAGTTAAAGCAGTAGATTTGCCTTACCCAGAGTTAATTTATCAAGGGGTGATTATTAGCAGTAAGAAAAAGGAAGTTCCCTCCAGTGAAGCACATCAACGAGTAAAGAGTAGTCCTTTTTATGAAACACGTAGTCAAAGAGCAAAAGAGAACTTAAAACTTTTATTAGACGCCTTGATGAGCCAAGATTGGACTTCGGCCTACCAAATCTGTTGGCGTGAATTTCAAGATATGCACCGGTTATTTAATACGTGCGAGCAACCTTTTTCCTACATGACTGAAAATTGCATTGATTTATTGCGTCATTTAGAGAATTTTTGGCATAAAAAAGGCGATGGACCTATAGTGACTATGGATGCAGGACCAAATATTCATTTGTTGTATCGTTCTAACCAATCAGAATTGGCACGTGAATTTAAACGTGATTATTTAATAGGCAATTATGATGTTCTGTGATTTTGAAACCACAACGTTTGGCAAATGGATTTTAGCAGGTGAACATGCTGTAGTACGGGGACATCCAGCTCTTGTATTTCCGATCAAGGAAAAAAAGTTAACCTTAACTTATTCTGTTAATGCAACTTCTTTAGGGGCAGATTATACGGGAACTAGTGGTGCTGATATGCAGCTTTTGTTTTGGAGTGTATTGGAACATGGCATGCAATTATTGGGACGTTCTTTAAATCAATTAGGTGGTTATTTTCATTTAGATAGCACAATTCCTGTAGGAGCCGGAATGGGAGCTTCAGCAGCTCTTTGTGTGGCAATGAGTCGCTGGTTTTGTGCGCAAAAAATGATAGAACAAAGTCAATGTAATGATTTTGCAAAAGAACTAGAACATTTGTTCCATGGAAAAAGTAGTGGGCTCGATGTTGCAGGCGTCGCTACTGAGGGAGGGGTTTATTTCAAATTGGGAAAAATTATACCACTTCAGCAAAAAATTCGTCCTCAATTTTTTTTATCTTCCTGTAAGCAAATCGGAATTACCTCACATTGTATTCATCAGGTCCAGGATTTATGGACTAAAAATCCTACATTAGCTGAGCAAATCGATGCACAAATGGTTGTAGCAGTTGAGGAAGCTAGAAATGCTTTAGAACTGGGGGGAACAGATGCAATCCCTTCTTTAGCGCAAGCAATTAATAAGGCGGCAGATTGTTTTTATCAATGGAACTTAGTTAGCGAGAGTTTGCAGCAACATATGAATCGATTAACTGCTGAAGGAGCCTTGGCTGTAAAACCGACAGGTTCTGGAGGAGGGGGATTTGTGCTAAGTCTTTGGGACAAACAACCACCTGAATATCTTGAATTACTAAGTGCTTAACGGAGAATGATCAGTCTACAAATTGATAATAGACTTCTGTCCCTTTTACCATTCCAAGTTCATAGCGTGCTTGTTCTTCCAGAGCTTGCTCGCCACCTTTTAATTCTCTAATATCTGCTTCAAGCGCTCGATTTCGTGTTGCCAGTTTATTGTTTTCTTGTTCGTGAACAACCAGTTTTTTTTCAAGATTTTGCCATTGAATTAAATTTCCATCGCCCAGCCACAGCTTATGCTGTAAAACGACCAGGGAAACAATTAAAATTATAAACAAAGGGCGCATAGGTTTTGCTTAATTAAAAGGTATCCTTTTGCCATTGTATTACCATATCACAATGTGTAGCAATATGTGCTCGAGGAATTTTTTTACTTTAGACATAAAAAACATAAAATTACAGAAAAACTAGTTAGATTAGGGAGTTAAATCTATAACTAAAAAAACGTTATTGATTGAGCCAGTAACCTGGTTCCAACCAGGCTACTGGCTAATACTATCAATCAAGCAATCAAAAATGTTTACGTAAAATGTTAAGCTCTTCGTTTAATTGATCTATTTTTTCTATTAAGTCCAGTGCAAGGGCTACCCCCGGAAGATTAATTCCCAAATCCTGGTGGAGGCGAAATGCCGACTCAATTTTTCGGAGATCGTTCGGATTTAACTCCAGGTGCTCTGTTTTTGTGGTTTCTGTAGAAAATAAACCGTACTCAACCATTTCATGTAACAATTCTTCAGGTATCTGATATTTTTGACATACTTCATCAAATGATATGGTCATCGTTTCTTCGATAAGCACGCCAATAATTGTATTGTCTTGTTTCATGCTTATACTCCCATTTTGTCACGTGGATTAAAAGGCATTACTTGCTCCATTTTTTTATAGAGCTCTGTAGCAGCTTCAGTGGTTGCTGGTGGGGTAATAATTTTTAAAAGTACGTATTGGTGTCCAGGTGTTTTACCAGGTAACCCACGATTTTTAAGTCTTAACTTTTGCCCCCCTTGAGAGCCAGGAGGAATTTTTAAATCGATTTTTCCTCCTAATGTAGGAACGACCACAGTTGCACCCAACGCCGCCTCCCATGGAGTAATAGGGAGTGTGAGGTAGATATCACCATCCATAAGATCAAAGAGTGGATGTTTCTCAATTTGTATCGTTAAATAAATATCACCGCGTGGGCCCCCATGAATTCCTGGGGCTCCTTGTCCTGCAAGCCGAATTTGTTGGCCCGATTTGACTCCTGGAGGTATTTTCACTTTTAGGGTTTGCATGGTGACTTCTGATCCGTTTGTCATAGGAATTTGTATGTTTGTCACCGTTCCTTTAAATGCATTTTCCAGGCTGATATTTATTTTTCCATGATAATCTTGTCCGGCCATCGGTTGCTGGCGATAGCGAGAATGCCCGAATAAATTTTCAAATAAGTCCTCATTAAATTGGCCACTGTAGTAATGTTCGGATTCTTCCGGTCGCCAATGCGTTGATCCTCCTTGCTGATGAAACGCTTTATTTCTTCGATAATTATCATACTCTGCTTTTTTCACTGGGTCTCTTAAAACCTCGTAGGCTTCTCCCATTTCTTTAAAGCGCTCTTCTGCGTTTGGCTCTTTACTTATATCAGGATGATATTTCCGAGCCAATTTTCGATATGCCATCTTAATGTCTTTATCAGAGGCATCCTCACTTACTCCCATTATTTTATAATAGTCTTTATCCATATTTGTTTACTCAATTTAAATATCATTCATTTTTGTAACACATATTTTCCCGGCGCGTTAGGTAATGTTTTATCTATTTTAGGTGGTGTGCTCAACCACAACTCAATTGTCTCACTAGTCAATCATGTCAGGCAATCCACAATGAGCTTTTTCCTAGTTTGGCAATATCGGATGCGTTTACTTTAAAGTCAGAGCTTAGTTGACTCTTTTATTTCTTATATTTTATGTGACTGTTTTTCTATTATGCGCAACCATCTAAACATTTTTACATGGTTTCAGTTTTTCATCACCGTTTTGTTATAAAATTGTATAGTCTCTTGGATATTTATTTGTATATTAATCAGTTAAAGTACATACTATCCACATACTTCTGGATGTTGTCATGAGTTGTAATCCTGTACTTCAGGACTCTTTTCTAGGTTGACTTTGTTTAGTTTGAGCAATGGTTTCTTGTTGCTGAGAACTTTAGCTAGATGTTAACAACTACATGAAGTATCACAGTACCGTTATGAATTAATATTGGAGACCTTTATGCAAAAGTACGTACTAAATATCTTGGTGGTTTTTGTTTTATTTTCTTTGGTTGGTTGTCAGTCGAACCAAGCAACTCCTAATATATTTAGGTCGTTTTCACCTATGGCTACTCCAGGCGCAGATTTAACACAAACTGTACAAGAAGCTTTAATGCGTAATGATGATCTTGCTGTGTCGCAAGTGCATGTTCAAACAAGACAAGATGTTGTAATTTTAACTGGATACGTTAAAAAAATAAGACTTAGTGATACTGCAGAACAAATAGCGCGTCAGGTACCTGGTGTACGTGGTGTAGAAAATCATATAATTGTCCGACAATAGTCTTTAAAGCTCTCCATTTGTACTATATTTATAAAATAGGTTAAGTATGTTCAAATGGAGAATAAAATGGCTGACCTAATCCATAATGCCTTACCAGTACCGAAGCGAAAAATTATTTTTATCCATCCAGAAGATTCTGTAAGAAAATGCATTAATATGATGACGGAATTAGATATCGGTGCCTTAGTTGTAGTAGATAACGACAATCAATTAGTAGGTATCGTAAGTGAGCGAGACATAGTTCGTTCTTGCTTGCACAAATGCATTAATCTCGACACAGGAACGGTTGACGATGTGGTGCATAGAGATATAACGATACTTAGCCCTAACGATGTTGTAGAAAAAGCAATGCAAGCTATGACCGCCACTAAAAGAAGACATGTGTTAATTCGTGATGAAAATGATGAGTTGGTCGCTATTTTATCAATAGGTGATTTGCTTTATCATCTATTAGAAGATAAGGCTAGAGTGATAGAACAATTAGAAAATTACATTCATACCTATTAACAGAGTTTTTTAGGATGATATAGTATCCTTTTAATGCACCTACGAATCCTATGAAAATTGCTTTCAAATTGCTCATAATGCTCTTTATTGTTTGCGCTACAGGGTGGGCTGCTCAACCTTTGCCCACATGGTATTCGATCACAGATCATAAAGCGATCATAAAGGTAGAAATGTTTCTGTCGACCACCTGTCCCCACTGTCAAAAGGCTGATGCTTTTTTCCATGAAATGGAAAAAAAATATCCGGATTTACAGGTTCAACGATATTATATTAATCAGGATAAAGACTCATTAGGTCGTTTTTATCAATTATTGAGCGCACAGCAAATGGACGATTTTGCTGTTCCATCAATCTTTTTTTGTAATTCGCGTTGGGTTGGTTTTGCTTCAGCAGATACCACTGGAAAAGATTTGTTGCAAGCGATTAACTATTGTAAGAAGCAAATTGAACATAAAGGTGAATTAACTATTGAAACGGTTAATACTTTGCGTCATTTGGCCAATGCAAATCGATTTATTACAGGAATAGTAGAAAAACCGTCAAGGCTTCAATTTACAACTACCATTGCGCTTATGGACTCCTTTGCTCCTTGCGCTTTTTTTTGTTTTGCAGGATTTCTAGCTTTTCTTTTAATTGAGACACAAAGGAAAAGTCAGATTACTGCAGCATTTTTGTTTGCCTCTTCTGTAGCTATAGTCCACTATTTTCAACAAGTGTACCCCAGTGCTTTTTTTGAATTGTTGCCCTGGATGCGTATACCCGCAGTACTATTAGGCTTGATGACTATTTACTTTGTTAGGCAATATTATAAAAAACAGCATCCTAAAACTTTGTATTTTGTATTAGCCTTTTTCCTAGGGCTAATTACTACTATATATCAGCAAACCTGTGTGATGAATTGGTCTACAATCTTTGAACAATGGTTGAATGATCAGCATTTACCCAGTGGGCAAGCCAGTATGTATCAATTGCTGTATCAAGGAGTATACATACTACCTCTACTCCTGATTTTACTTATTTATTTTCTCTTGTGCCGGATCAAACGCTTTGCCGCTTTAAGAACAAGACTAGCCACTATTGGGTTATTATTTTTGCTTGCTATCGCTGTTAGTTTAGTGGTCTATCCCTTCGTATTGTCGAATTTGGGAATCTCAATTGTGCTTTTATTTATCTTAATGATTATTGGTAACTTTTTAAATTTGACTTGATCTTAGTTAGATGATTTGGGATTATCATCTTTCTTTGTTTGTAATAGCTCTGGTTCCCATTCGAATGTTTACTCGAATGGTTGGATTTGCGTACAAGATGCGCCAATTCGACCCTTCAGAAGAAGAAGCTGAGCACTACCTTTGTTTTTCAGGTGATAACATGAGCAAGCCCATTAATATTCCCGTGGTCGTAGAGAGTGGAAAAAAATATAAAACATCTCACGGGGTAACAGCAATTAAAGACGGAGTAAAACCAACAGGGCTAATCTATGAGCGTTTACCGAAACCTAAATGGCTGCGCGTGGTAAATCATACTACTCCTGAATATCATCAAGTAAAAGAGCAGGTGCAAAAACATCGTTTAGCGACTGTTTGCGAGGAAGCAAAGTGTCCTAATATTGCTGAATGTTGGTCGCATGGTACTGCTACAATTATGTTAATGGGAGCTGTGTGCACACGCGCCTGTCGTTTTTGCGCAGTAGACACTGGGAATCCTCATGGTTGGTTGGATTTGCAAGAACCAGAAAATACAGCCAATACAGTTGCCTTAATGAATTTAGATTATGTCGTGTTAACTTCCGTAAACAGAGATGATTTATCAGATGGTGGCGCCCATCATTATGCGCAAACTATCCGTGCGATTAAACGACGCTCTCCTAAAACTAAAGTGGAAGCATTAACTCCTGATTTTCAAGGAGTAGAAAAAGATATTGCCGTATTATTGGATAGTGGTGTCGATGTATTTGCACAAAATGTTGAAACAGTAGAACGTTTGACTCATCCAGTACGAGACAATAGAGCCGGATATGCACAAACATTAAATGTTCTTTCATTTGCTAAACGCTACAGACCTGACGTTTTGACCAAAACTAGCTTGATGCTAGGTTTAGGTGAAACGGATGAAGAAGTTATCCAGACAATGGATGACTTGCGTGTCCATAATGTAGATATTCTTACGCTGGGGCAATATTTGCAACCAACAAGAAATCATTTACCCATTGCGCGGTACGTGACTCCCGAAACCTTTGCTGAATTGAGGCAGATAGGATTAAAGAAAGGCTTTTTTGAAGTAGCTTCCGGGCCTTTAGTGCGTTCAAGTTATCGAGCAGACCGAATATTTAAACAAGATAATTTAGGTTTAGATAATTAACTCCATATTTTGCTCGGGTGGAGTTGAAACCCGGGAAAAGAATTTTTCCCAGGTTCCATGTGTTTATAAAAGTAAATTTCTTTATAACTTAATGGACAAAGAGTCGGTGTTTGAGTTTTCATCTTGAGGAGGTTGATATTTTTGCAATTGATGTTGCAAGAAACCCACAACTTTATTAGCAATCATCTGACTATAAGCCATTACTTTTTTCTCATCTTTAGGATGCTTGAGTTTAACATCTGCCAATTCAACAGCTAATTTATCAGCCCACTCCTTACATAAGTAAAAATTTCTATCTATCTTGTATAATTGAGCGATATATTGACCATGTGTTGAGTTAAGAATTTTAGAGATTTGGGTTATTGTTTCTATGGTTACTTGAGTAACAATTTCAGGTATTAATTCTTTTTCAATTTTTAATTCTTTTTTACTGCTACTACTGGTTAGTTGCTGCTCCAAGAGAGTTTGTATCAGTGTTTTGAATGAATGAAAATTCATGATCACAGGTGCATCAATACTTAATGAATCATTTAATTGTGTGCTTAATTCCGTATAGGATTCTTCAACCATTCCCGACTCAATAATCAATTGAGCAATCTTATTTAATTGTGCACTTATGCCTTCTAGGATTTCTTTAGGCTGTTTGAGTACAAATTCGCGTAAGGAAGTGATTTCGGTTAGAGTGTGTACTTCTTTCTCACTCAGTGCAAGCTCAGGAGGTAATTCTGGGTTAATTAATATATTAAACTTCATTAACATTAATTCGGCACGCAAAGAGCGAGCTTTTTCTATTGCATATTTTCGTAGTGCCGCATTCAATTTTGGTGGTTCTTTGGTTTCAAACTCTGTCGGCTTGTTATTGAGATTACCATTGAGCATCGCTTCTAATACTGCATTTTGAAAATAATGAAAAATCCACTCTCTGTTCACCTGAACATTTTTGTCCGAATACCAATTTGTATAGATTGGATCAAGCACCTCTAATAAAGCACGTATTTCTTTAATCACTTTTGATTTTAAAGGATAAAGATGACGATTTTTTTCATACTGCACCATAACATTGAATGCCATTGAAGACTTTAAGAATTTTGCGCCTCGAGCTTTAGCGTCAGTGCTGGTCTTTTTTTCAAAATAATTCTCATAAGCAACAGTATCACCCCATAAAGCACACGTAGATTCATCATTTTTTATCAATTCATCCAAAGTAATATGCGTAAAAAGAGGGTGGTTTGTATTGCTTAAACTTAAGCTGCGTTTGAGAGGTTTAGAAGTGGAAGCTTCGTCTTGCAACTTATTTTTTTGTTGCAGGAAAAAAGAACTTTTTTGTCTTGTAATAGTGGCTTTAGGGGCAGTGATTTTATCCTTTATTTCGTAAAGATGATCGACGCTTTGGTAGGGCTGGCCGAAAGTTTTAACGTCTTTAATTATAATTTCACCCTTGTCATGGGTAATTCCCGAAAATTTCTTAAATAGTTCAAGAGACATTTTAGGTAAAAATTGAACTTCATTGTCCTTTTTGATGCAATACAATAAGCATGTGGCTTGATTGGTTTTTTCATTCAATTCCCAAACTAGTGGATGTCCCTCGAATGTAATATCTCGAAAATAAATCTTCATATGAATGCACTCTAGTTAAAAAAAGCATGGTACGAATTACGTACTTAACAAGCAAGCCTATCTTTATATTTTTATAGTAAAAACAGAGGAGGTATTTATTTAAATAAATGTTAAATGCATAGGAAGACTATAAGAGGACTCTGTTTTGTGTAGAGCGCCAAGCTTCTGCTTGGCACCTGAAGGATATATTTGAATCGTTTAATAGCTGCTCTGCACTCTAACCTAAAATCACGCCGCGTTTTTTCATTATTTTTTGCAAAACATAGGCGAAAAGATACATCATAATACCTAGTCCCATAGCACAGAGACCTAGAACCAAATAATAGTTTTGATAATAAGGAAGACTTTCAATAGGTGAATGGATGGTATTAGGAATAGCTACCCATGCAGCAATTCTTCCCGATATAGCATGTGCTAAAGAACTGGCGAGGTACCACACACCCATGGCAAAGGCAATTGAGTGTTTATCACAATATAAACCTACCATGCTTAAGCCGATCGCACTGACCCATAATTCTGCAATAGAAATGAGGATATAGGTTAAAGCAATATAGTTGCCATTAATTATGCCGGTGGTGGTTGTCGAAGCCGCGCAGGACATCACTAAAAGTGCAATTCCTGCAAGCGCCGTACCTGCTGCAAATTGATAGGGAATGGTAAAGTGTGGAAATATTTTATAGAAACGCGGTAGTTGACTGCCAATAGCTAAGATAAGTAGTGGATTTAATATTTGATAATGAGCTGGTGAAACGGTTAAACCAAATAAATTATGGTCGGAATTATTTTCAGCAAATAAAATTAATGTGCTATTCATTTGGTTATAAATAACAAAAAAAACAACGGCTTCAACAATGAGTAGCAACGCAACCATTTGTTTGTCACGAACAATACCATGAAGAGTTAACGTTTTTCTTAAAAACCATACAATTCCTATACCACATCCGGTGGCGATAATTGTGCTGGCAATGTAAACATGAGAATAGGCAAATAAAGTGAGAGTATAGATAGTGGCTATATAAGCAATTAAACGAACTATGCCTGACTTGGAAAATTTAGATTGGTCTTTACCCCAAATGACATTTTCATAAATGGAATAGCGCTTAGCAAAATTTAAAGCAGCAATCGATTTTCCTACGAAAGTCAAAGTCAGAATAGAAAGCGGTCCATAGCGACTTTCAAAGAGTAGTGGGGCTATTAAAGTAGCTAACAGTGCGCCCACATTAATTGCTATGTAGTAGTATGTCATCGCTGATTTTGCCTTAATGGCATCATCTGAATAAATATGCGAGACCATGCTTGAAGAAGTTCCCATTAAAAGAGAGTTAGTGGCAGGAATAAATGCATATGCAGCAATAAAAAAAGTATCTCCTAGAGAACTGACTGTGTAGCCACTAAGCATAATCAGTAAATAGGCAAGCGCTAATAAGATACTTCCAAGAAGTATGGATCTCCTAATTCCCACTACCGTGTCAGCCATATACCCACCTAACATGGGCATCAAATAACCCATGGCATGGGCTACTCCAATAAAAGCATAGGCTTTGGCTTGGCTATACCCTAGACCTTGAGACCATACAGGGCGGGTTAAAAACAAAACTAAGATGGTGTTCAGTGCATAGACAGAGAATTGGCTCCAGAAGGTAATAAATATGATGTTATTGGCTTGTTTTTGTCGGAGAGCCAATTCAGGTAAATAATTCTTCACTTCTTGAGAAATCATTTTTCCTACCTCACTACCCAAAGATAATTATCAGATTATCATTTTCTAGCAAGAACGACATCAATTATGTGAGTATCGTGATAAGGAAAAGTGAATATTTTGCTAAATAGACGCTTAAGTCTTTGAATCAAAAAAATTTTTGGCAGCATTCTTATGGATAAAGTATTAAGAAACCATGTTCCCTCTATACCGAAAAGGGCTAATTCATCAATCGTGTTTAATGTTATGGGTATTTCTAGACGTTGATGAGCGATGACTTCAAATTGGTGGTGCTTGAATGCGTGCATCAATTCATTATTATTCGCAGCCACTGTGGTATTTTTTACAATAGATTTATAATAATGACCCACAACACTGCTTAATATGGAGTCCTCTGTAATAAATTCTGCTAGACGTTGTTGAGCGACAGGAAATGAATCATAGGTTGTGGTAATCATTGAAAAATGACCATTTGCTCGAGTAAGTAGTTTGGCTTCGTTAAATAAAACTTTAATCGGAATATAAGCATTAATAAAATGAGCCAAAATTAAATCTTGGCTATGGGGTGGTAAGAATTTACTGGCTTGTGCAGCACTACCTTCTATGGTGATGAGGGGTAATGTTTCACTAGCATGTTTTAACATCTCTGCAGATACATCAATTCCAGTGAATTCTGCCTGCGGCATAATTTGTTGCAGTTTTTTTAGAAACGCACCATCACCAACCCCCAAATCAAGAATTTTATAATGAGGTTTCATTCCCAAATAAAAGCGCTTCATTTGTTCAATTGCGACTTGGTGACTCTGGCTAATTGCACCAAAACGATTAGCCATAGCATAGTGTTCAGCGATGTCGTTGTACATGGCCTTCAAGGACATGCAAAATTTCCCGTTTAATAATGTTTGGTAAGTATATCCCTAAATGAAGGAAATTTGCGACTGGTCATCAAGGAAAAATTAATTAATTCGTTTTTTCGGACTTACAGACAATCATTTTTTCAGATTATATTTTGCTCTTTTTCGCTCAAAATAGACCCTAATATTATTTTTGTTTGAGGGATAATCCTTTATATATCTAAAATAAATGGGTCACACGTATGTATGCAATTAATCTTCAATTTACTAATTTAATTGGTTTTAAGGGAAGTTAGAGAAAAAATTTTTGCACGAAACCGTGTAAAAAGAGATAATTTACCCGTTTTCTTAATACTCTGTTAATAATCACAGTGTAAAATTAAATTCGTATAGCAAGTATTTTTTTGTCTTAGTCTTTTTTGGCTATCAAGAATACCATGGATAGCGTTCTGTGGAGGAATAGATAGCTGCTTTGTTAGGGAGATTTTTATGTTAATTTTGACTCGGCGCATCGGTGAAACCTTAATTATTGGTGATGATGTTAATATTACCGTGTTAGGTGTGAAAGGTAACCAAGTTCGCTTAGGTATTAATGCACCTAAAGATGTATCTGTACATCGTGAAGAAATTTATTTACGCATACAACAAGAAAAACAATCAGACGAGTCTGAAGAAGCAGTATAAATCGATTTCCTCGCAGTTCATCCAGTTCCGAGCATGTAAAAATGCTCGGGACGAACCCTTAATTTTTATTTATATCCTCACATTTAATAATTCCATATCATTTTTCATGAAGTGATGTATCTCCTGAAGAAAGAAAATGCATAGTTCCTCCTTCATCTTGCAGTATTAATTGTCCTAATGGATTAATTCCACAAGCAACTCCAGATAGTGTGTCTAAAGATTGTGTGACTTTTATATTTTTTCCAAACAAATAATCCGATTTATTCCATTCATCCATAAAATAGTTTAGGTCATGGTGAATAAATTTATTCAAATAACGTTCCAAATTGATAATCAGCTTTGCAATGAGAATATTACGATCAAAGTATTGTTGGGTTATTTCATATAAGGAGCACCAGGGTTTCTCTGGAAGAGGGTGGTTTTGTGTATCCGTATTAACATTTAAACCAATACCGATGATAACTTGAATACTACCATTGGATTCTGCCAATATTTCAATCAAGCTACCGCATAACTTTTTATGGAACCACAAAATATCATTTGGCCATTTAATTTTGATATTCGATGAGATATCTAATTCATTGAGCGTTGCTGCTATTGCCAAACTGGTCACCAAACTTAACCCTGAAAGTTTGGTCAAATCGTAATTGAGATTCCAACGACTTGAGCAATAAATATTTTCGCCAAATGGCGAGTGCCAGTGGCGGCCAAACCGACCTCTCCCTTGAGTTTGAATTTCAGCACAACAAATATCTACAGTATTTGTAGGAGGCAAATCTTTAAGATAGCGATTTGTAGAATCAATAGAAGTAACCACATGTACATTGTATGGAGGCATTTTTTTTTGTAACTCAAGGTGCTCCGTAATGTGTTCTTTATTTAATAAAAGCAGAGGGCTAGTGAGTTGATATCCTTGATGTCTTATTCTTTTTATAGGAATTCCTGCCGCAATTAATTGATTAATTTGTTTCCATATTGCCGAGCGGGTGATACCTATAGTTGCTCCCAATTCAGAACCACTATGGCAGTTTCCGTCGCCAAGCAACTGTAATAAATTGAGTTGTGAAGAAGTGAAGTACATTGGTTTAAACCTAAAAAATTAAAGTGTTATTTTCTTGTAGATGAATAAATCCATGTCTGATTTCTCTTACTGTAGGGTGATGGCATAATGCGCCACTGCAGGCAACTTCAGGCATAAAAGAGCGTAATTGCCAAGTTATGTTATGTAAGGGATCATCTACCAATTGTTTGGTTGGCATAGAGATGGGAACACTAAAATGTTTGGTTGGGTATGAAAGACCTAAGCCACACGCTTTAATAAATGCTTCTTTTTGGGCCCAAACATGAAAGAAAATGGCAGGTTTTAGAGCAGGTGGAACTTTAATAAACTCTTCATATTCTTGATCAGAAAATAAATTTTTTGCGATCCCTTCATAAGGCCGAGCGGAGTATTGTTCTATGTCCACACCCATGGGGAAGTTCTTTCCCACTGCCAGTAATGCCAAATCGCCAGTATGGCTGATATTAAATTGCAACTTTGTTGCATTAATTACCTCGGGCTTACCGTGATCATTATAGGTAAATTCCAAATGTTCCGCTGGAATATTTAGATATTTTGCTAAGATGATTCTCATAGTTGCTCTAGCAGTAGAAAAACGGCGTTTGTGTCTACTAAAATAAAATCGTTCGGCACGCGCTTGCTCATCTCGATTTAAAAATTCATATGCATTTCTTAGTTCATGTGTTAAAGAAAATTGCCAAAGGTCAATTCGAGCTTCGTTTAAGACGCAGTTTTCTGTATTTAAAGGGTTGAATCCAGTAATGATCATATGCTTTGTTTGAATCTGGCATCAATTGTCGGTTAAGGTTATCATATACCATGATATTTAATTCACCAAAGAGTATTCAATGAGCCGACAATTTTTGGATTTTGAGCAACCCATCGAAGAGTTGAATCAAAAAATTGAAGCACTTCGCATGATAGGTCATGATAACGAAGTGAATTTAAGTGATGAAATAGCGCGACTTCAAGCAAAATGTTCTGAGCTAACTTCACAAGTTTTTTCAAACTTAGAACCTTGGCAAGTGGCACAAATGGCAAGACATCCGCTAAGGCCACAAACAACAGATTATATCGAACGTATTTTTACTGATTTCCAGGAACTCCATGGAGACAGGAGCTGTTCTTCAGCTCCTGCAATTATTGGGGGCTTGGCGCGTTTAAATGGTGAACCTGTAATGGTCCTTGGTCATCAGAAAGGTAAACGTACTAAAGAAAAAGTGTACCGTAATTTTGGTATGGCGCGTCCAGAAGAGTATCGAAAGGCTCTACGCTTGATGAATATGGCTGAAAAATTCAAATTGCCTGTTTTTACTTTCATCGATACCGCCGGAGCATACCCAGGGATCGGTGCCGAGGAACGCAATCAATCTGAAGCAATTGCCCGTAATCTATTTGTTATGTCACGTCTTAAGACACCCATCATTTGTGTGGTTACAGGAGAAGCAGGATCTGGAGGTGCATTAGCGATTGGGGTTGGAGATCGTATTTTAATGCTCCAGTTTGGCATTTATTCAGTAATTTCTCCCGAGGGTTGTGCGTCAATTCTATGGAAGGATGCATCCAAAGCAAGTGAAGCTGCACGTGCAATGAGAATAACTGCAGATAAAATTTTCGAAAATAAATTAATTGATCTCGTAGTGCCTGAACCGCTAGGTGGCGCTCATCGTAATGTGGATGAGATGGCTGCTCGATTAAAGGATCTTTTAGTGAGTGAGTTACGCAACTTAAAGAAATTATCTTTAGATCAGCTAGTCGAAAAACGATATCAAAAATTCATGGCAATGGGAGCAAGTGATTAAACCTTTATTAAGTGCCGAGTGGTGTTCTCGCCTGAGTCATTTTAATAAATTAGTTGTGGGTTTTAGTGGTGGGCTTGATTCAACAGTGCTCTTGCATGCTCTTGCTTCCCACCCCACTTTACTGACCAAATTAGTCGCAGTGCATGTGAATCATGGTATTAATGCCAAGGCCTCTCTTTGGCAAGTTCACTGCGAGCAGTTTTGTCATGATTTGGGAATTCCTTTCATTACCCAGTCAGTTCAATTTGATCGTTCTGCAAATGTTGAAGAGGGTGCACGTATTGCACGTTATGCGGTTTTTTCTTCATTAATGGCAGCACAAGATTGCTTGATTTTAGGACATCATCTCGACGATCAGGCAGAAACAGTACTTTTACAACTTTTTCGCGGAGCCGGAATTGACGGTTTGGCTGCTATGACTGATTTTAGTCAACTTGAAGTAGGAGCGATTGCCAGACCTTTTTTAAGCCATTCTCGTGAGCAATTGCAGCATTATGCTGCGTTACATCAATTAAGCTGGATTGACGATGAGAGTAACCAAGATATTAGCTATTCTCGCAATTACCTCCGTCAACAAATTATACCTGAGTTGCAACAAAAATGGCCTGGAGTTGTGGGTAATATTGCAAGAACGGCGCTTCATTGCCAACAGGCAAAACGTAACCTAGAGGTACTTGCAGCGCAAGATATGGTCGTAGAAGAAAGCCAAGAGGCATTAGAAAGGGATTTTTTATTGCTCACCCCATTACATCAATTCAGTCGGGACCGTATTGCAAATGTGCTAAGAGTGTGGTTGAAGAATAATCAAGTCCAACTCCCTTCAGCTGCCACTTTTCGACGTTTGATTGATGAAGTAATTTTTGCCAGTCAAGATGCAGCTCCTGAAGTGAGTTGGGGGGAAGTGATCATCCGTCGTTATCAGAAGTATTTATATTTAGATAAAAAAAATGTGAGCACTTTAACTTCCTGCGTTGAATGGTCTGCATTTCCCTTACCCTTAATCCTACCTAATACTGGCATTAATTTACTGGCAAAAAAAAGCAGCCAGGGATTAGTAATACCTGCTAATACCAAAATATTTGTCCGTTTTAGGCAAGGAGGAGAAGAGTTTTTTTGGCATGGGCAGACCAAACGGCTAAAAAAATTATTCCAAGAGTGGGGGGTTCCCCCATGGTTGAGAGAGCAAGTTCCCTTGGTTTATTTTAATGATACACTTGCGGCAGTTGTAGGTTTCGCAATGAGTGATTTATTTTTTTCTAAAGAGCACCCTGAGGGGTGGATTTTCGTTAATTGATACTATGGTGTAGCCTTAGAAGCGGAACCGTAATTTCCTGGTAGAAACATTCCCCGGCTTCTGCTTCGCTTCACCAAGGCTATAGCTAAATGCAATAGTATTTAGAAATATAGACTTGAGAAAACTTGTTTCAAGTCTTTATTTTAGATTTAATTAGAAACCGAAACTGGGACTTTCTAGATCACCTCGCTCTTTTTGGGTGAGCTCTGTATCTTATTCGTATGCAATTTCCATAGCATTGTTCACATTATTCCTTAGCTCTTGCGCGTTTGTTGTCAAACCATTTATCTTGAGGAGTCAATATTTTGATTAAACGTGCTGTCCTGTTTAGCTTTGTGCTAATTTTTTTGAGTTTTAAAAATAAGATTAAATTCTCCCTCTTCACTCATCCACTCGCGAGCAGTAATTTCATTATTTTACCATGATCTAAAAAAGAGCGAGATGGCTCATGGTAAAGCATAAAACACAAGTATCAAGCAAATGAAATTAAATAATTTTGTTTTGCTCACTAAATCATTTTGATTTTTATTAATCTCATTTAGATTAATAGATTCATAAAATTTCAATGGTGTTCGTCATGAAAAGCATCTCAGAAATTAAAAAATTACTTGCCCTATGCGACAACCCCGCCAACATATCAGTAGACCTTATGGCTTTTTTCTTATATTTAAAAGAAATGAAGCGAGTGAAAAAAAGGGGAAACTTTAAAGCATTCGCAATCAGCACCGATGAAATAGATTTGTTACATGAACTTATTGAACATATGATTGAATATTGCAAAAGCGACCTAAAATTTCAAATCGCAATTTCAAAATGGGATGGAAGTGAACAATTAAATCATTGGTCTTTTTTAGAGTTTAATTTTAAGAGAATCACGAGTCGTCCGACATTGGATATTTTGATTTGTGATCCATTGGGCTTCGATCAATCGCTTGTTTTAACGAGCTTATTAAGCAGTAAAATGAAATTTGGTATTTTAAGTGAAGGATGCGCGTTAAAGGTTTATATCCCTACAGATATTTTGCAAATCAAAGGTCGTATCTGTGCCTATTTTGTTACCGATAGTATTTCGATGCTATCCAATCAAGAGAGTTACTGTCCAATTTATGATTATATGGACTCTCATCAACAACAAGAAAAAATACGCGCCGCTGTTGACACGTTGAATAAATTTCGTACGTCTATGTCTTGTTGTTATATGGAGGATGAGCTTGATAGTATATATCAGTTTAATCTCGTTGTTAGTTCTTTACCCGTTCGACTTTTACGCATGAAACAATCAACTAGCGATCTAGAACGCGAAGTTCGAGACTCTGAATTTAGAGATGAAATTGTAAACAGTAAAGAAGAAACTGCATGGGGATCTATTGATAGAAATCTATTTTTTGTTAGAGACCGCCTAGACCAAGAGCAGTACAGAAACCTAAGGGTCAATAAGAAAATGGAAAAGGTGGTAGGAGCCGTGAGTGAAACATCCTCTTTATTGAGTTCCTCAGAGGATGTTCAACAGATCAATGAAGGAATACAGAGACATCGTATATCCGGTTTAGAAAAATTAATAAAACAAGACAGCGATCAATGCCATCTAAGTTATTCTTAGCACTCTGGCAAATTAACTGCTAAGCCTCCCATAGAAGTTTCCTTATAAATACTTTGCATGTCCATTCCAGTTTGTTTCATAGTTTTGATTACTTTATCCAAAGAAATTTGATGTTGACCATCACCAATGAGAGCCATTCGTGTTGCATTCACGGCTTTTACAGCACCCATAGCGTTTCGTTCGATGCAAGGGATTTGTACTAAACCTAATACTGGATCACAGGTCATACCTAAATGATGCTCCATTGCAATTTCTGCAGCATTTTCTACTTGAGCTACAGTGCCACCAAGAACAGCAGTAAGACCTGCTGCAGCCATAGAAGAAGCAACGCCCACTTCACCTTGACATCCTACTTCAGCACCTGAAATGGATGCACCCTTTTTATAAAGTATGCCTATCGCAGCCGCAGTAAGAAAATAGGTATAAATATCCTCATGGCTCATTTTATCATGGGCGCGTTGGCAATATTTAAGTACGGCAGGAATAATACCTGCGGCACCATTGGTCGGCGCAGTAACAATACGGCCACCGGCCGCATTTTCTTCATTCACAGCCATGGCATAAAGATTTAACCAATTCATGATATCAGATTGTTCGAAAACGCTCTTCACTCCTTTTTCGTTCATAAGCTTTTTATATAAATCAGGAGCACGTCTTTTTAAATTAAGCCCTCCTGGCAAGATCCCTTCGTGTTGGCATCCATTGGTAATGCAATCATCCATTACTTTGGCAATGGCTAAAATACCGGAATGGATTTCATCTACGCTACGCCATGTTTTTTCATTGAGAAGCATTAATTCAGCAATACTCAAGTTATTTTTTTGGCAAAGTTCTAACAGTTGGGTGGCTGTAGAAAAAGGGTAAGGAGGTGGATTCGTATCTTCAGTGGCTTTGGAAAAATCTTCTTCCGTAGTGATAAAACCACCACCAATTGAATAATAAACTTGTTCAATTAATACATTATCGTGAGCGTCAAAGGCTGAGAAACGCATGCCATTTGAATGTTTGGGTAAGAGCTCTTTTTGTAAAAAGAGAAAATCAGTAGCTTCGTTAAAATTAATGTTCTTTTTATCTGCTAGGTTAAGCGTATGAGAACTAAGTATTTCGTGCATACGAGGCACCATAGATTCTGGAGCTACAGTCTCGGGTGTTTTATTTTCCAACCCATTTAAAATCGCCTTATCGGTACCATGGCCTTTTCCGGTTAAAGCAAGTGAACCATAGAGTTCTATTTTTACTCGTTGAACCTCATTCATGAGTTGTCGGTCTTCAAGTAATTTTAAAAAGGCATTAGCTGCAAGCATTGGACCTACAGTATGAGAACTTGATGGGCCAATTCCAATGGAAAATAAATCAAATACACTGATGTTCATGTGTTCATCTCTAGTTACAATTAGTGCAAAGTGTAGAGGGATCTTAATTATTTGTCTATTTTAATTATAGTTAACTATTGACTTTATAATTTGTCATATATTTTTGCAGCGACTGAAATCGACATCGGAGAAATGTATTAAGAGTTTCTAATGCGATGTACTTTATAATATAGTTACAATTAATCGTATACAAATGCTGGTAATTTCATGTAATTTTAGGCAGAATTATGATGCATTTTAGTTAGAATGCAATGTCTTCAATATAAAAATTGAGAAGATATGCACAATAGAAAGACTACAAGGGGATTCTTTATGAAGATGAAATTGGTCACTGCGGCCATTATGGGGCTGGCAATGTCTACTGCAATGGCTGCTACTGATGCTACATCGCTTGTTACGGATAAGGATAAATTATCTTATAGTATTGGTGCTGATTTAGGAAAAAACTTCAAAAATCAAGGTATTGATATTAATCCGGAAGCATTGGCTAAAGGAATGCAAGATGGTATGTCTGGTGCCCAATTGATTTTGACCGAACAACAAATGAAAGATGTTCTGAATAAATTTCAGAAAGATCTGATGGCAAAACGCAGCGCAGAATTTAACAAGAAAGCTGAAGAGAACAAATCTAAAGGCGACGCTTTTTTGTCAACTAACAAGTCAAAATCTGGTGTAGTTGTATTGCCTAGTGGTTTGCAATATAAAGTTATTGAAGCAGGTACAGGTAACAAGCCTAGTAAATCTGATACAGTAACTGTCGAATACACAGGTACTTTAATTGACGGTACTGTATTTGATAGCACTGAGAAATCAGGTAAACCTGCTACATTCCAAGTATCACAAGTAATTCCTGGTTGGACAGAAGCATTACAATTGATGCCTGCTGGTTCTACATGGGAAATTTATGTACCTTCAGACTTAGCCTACGGCCCACGTAGTGTAGGTGGTCCTATAGGTCCAAATGAAACTTTAATTTTCAAAATTCATTTAATCTCTGTGAAAAAAGCCTAATCAATGTAGAAGGGATTTCCTTCCTTATTGTATCCTACTCCTTAAAAATGGGAGTAGGATTTTTCTTTTAGATAAAAATTCTACTGCCTTTAAGAGATCTGCATGTGAATAAACGCCTATTTATTATTTTCATTTTAGGTTTTTCCTCTGGCTTACCGATGGCATTAGTCAGTAGTACCTTACAGGCATGGTTTGCATACAGTGGAATGTCAGTCCTTGCTACCGGAACATTAAGTCTAATTAGTTTACCCTATGCTTATCGAATTTTTTGGGGACCTATTCTCGATCGCTATTCTTTATTCAGCATGGGTAAAAGGCGGAGTTGGATTATAAGTATGCAATGTTTATTGCTTCTTGGATTTAACTTAATCGCCTGGTTTACCCCCGAACAATACCCTAAATTGATGGCGTTAATTGCTTTAGTTTTAGCTTGCTTTTCTGCTACTCAAGATATTGCGATCGATGCACATCGAGCTGAATATTTACCCGTTAGTGAACATGGGTTAGGAGCTTCTTTAGCAGTATTAGGGTACCGGATTGCGTTATTGTTATCGGGTGGTTTGGCCTTGATTATGGCGCAGAAGCTCGGTTGGGCTTTAACCTATCGATTTATGGGTATTCTGATGATTGCGGGCATGTTTGCTGTGGTCTTTAGTAAAGAACCGAGTCTTGAAACCAAAGAAAAGAATAATTTTGGTATGTCTTTTATCGCTCCGCTTAAGGAATTGCTTCTACGTCCCGGCATAATTCCTCTTTTGCTGTTTATTTTTTGTTATAAGATGGGTGAAGCATTTACAACCACTACAAGTGGGATTGTTATGCCTTTCTTAATCCAAGGGCTTGGTTTTTCTTTAGAGACCATTGGCTACATCAATAAAATGTTAGGGGTTGGAGCCATTTTGCTTGGAGGTTTGGGGGCGGGCTTTTTATTAATACGTTGTTCGTTATATCGTTCCTTACTTTTTTTTGGCTTATTACAAGCATTAACCAATGTGCTATTTCTTGTATTGGCCATGGTAGGGAAGAACGTTACCTTACTGGCCATTGCAGTATTTTTTGACAATTTCGCAGCAGGAATGGGCTCTACAGCTCTAGTTGCTTTATTCATGCGCTTAGTGAATAAGCAATATACTGGAACTCAATTTTCGATGCTTGTGGCTTTATCAACAATACCCCGTATTATTTCTGGACCTGTTGCTGCAAGCATTCAAATGGCGATAGGGTGGGTTGGTTTGTATGAACTTTCTATTTTATTTGCTTTAGCGTTTATCCCTTTTTTGATTTTGATCAAAAATCAAACTAAAGAAATCCGACAAGACCTAAACACTGTAGAGAAAGAAGGCCAATTAAATCCAATACAATAATAAGTTAATTGCATGTATTTTTTAGTCTGGTCGCAATACACTGAACGCGATAAGAGAAGTCCAGTGATAATTTAGATTATTGGCCGTACTATGGCATGGTGTAATAAAATTAGCACAACATTGTCAAGTTAGTATTTATAAATAAATGCGACTGCTTTCTATAGTGGCTATTAAAATCAAACCAAGCTAATCCCAAATAGTAGGAAGCTCGTTCACAATGAAATCCTTGCCCTATTCTGCCATCTTGTAAATAAGGAATGTTGCTATAATTTTAGTAACCCCTGATTATAAGGAAACATAATAAAAAATATGCGATATTTATTTCTTACTTATTCAATGACCCATGTACAGGTATCTAAAATTGAATCGTTACTTAAAAAATAGCACGAATCTATTGTTTAGGTTTGCTGCTACTTCTCCAACCTTAGCCGTACTGGTCGCGGCCCTATTTTTTGGTGCAAGTACTCCATTCGCAAAATATCTTGTTGGTCAAATTTCTCCTATATTGTTGGCTGGGTTACTTTACATTGGTAGTGGTTCAGGATTAATTATAATCCGCGTGATCAAAGATCGGGGCTTTAGCCCTTCTGGTCTGGTAAAAGGCGATTGGTTTTGGTTATTAGGTACGATGATTTGTGGCGGAGTACTGGGTCCCATTTTATTAATGGAGGGTTTGCAACAAATAAATGCAGCAAGTGCATCCTTACTTTTGAATTTGGAAGCAGTTTTTACTGCTTTGATTGCTTGGTTTATTTTTAAAGAACATACAACAAAGCGTATTGTGCTTGGTATGTTTTTAATTGTCGCCGGAGGTATTTTATTATCTGTCCCTCATGGCACTCTGACTCCAGAAAATATATTTGGCTTTATTTGCATCGCAGGTGCATGCTTATTTTGGGCTATAGACAATAATTTGACTCAAAAAATTTCTGCTGGGGACCCTTTTTTCATAGCGGGAATTAAAGGACTCGTTTCGGGAATTGTAATTGTCGCTATATCTCTTTCCTGGGGAATAAAATTACCCGATTACGTAATTATGAGTTATGCCTTGTTAACTGGTTTTATTGGTTACGGAGCCAGCCTGGTTTTATTCGTGCTTGCTATACGTGAGCTTGGTACTGGAAGAACCGGAGCTTATTTTTCTACCGCACCATTTATCGGCGCACTTATTGCAATTGTATTTTTTCATGAGGCTACCTCAATTTCTTTTTGGATTGCAATGGTGCTAATTGTCATTGGTGTTTGGTTGCATCTCTCGGAACACCATCAACATATACACACGCATGAAACGCTTGCTCATACCCATTCTCATCTCCATGATGAACACCACCAGCATAGTCATGATTTCCCATGGGACGGTAAGGAGCCTCACATTCATGCTCATGTGCATCCGCTTATGAAGCATTCGCATCCGCATTATCCTGATATCCACCATCGGCATAAACATAAGTGAACAACAGCATCATCCCCAGTTAAAGCAGTTCAATTTGCTGTGTACGTCTCATCGGAAATACCATCTTGCTTTGATAATAGGTTAACTACCGTAAAATGTTCATATTTTTTGGCAAGACTTAGAGCAGTTGCGCCATTATAATTAGTCAGTGAAGCGTCAGCTCGAGCTTTTAATAACTGGTTTACAACGTCTTCGTGACCGTATTCTGCGGCAAACATCAAAGCGGTATGCCCAGTATGATTACTTTGATCTATGTTTACTCCTGCTTCTAAAAGGGCGGCTACAACATCAGATTGGCCATATTCCGCCGCGACCATTAATGCGCTCATGCCATTTTTTCCAGCTTGATTAATGTCCATACCCGATTTAATAAACCGTTTTATTATATCGATATGTCCCTGGCCCGCGGCGTAAAGTAGGGATAATAAATCCTCACGACATTTTTCAATCATGTGGTTATTTTCCTGGAGTTGATGATGATGTCCAATCAATACGAGGAATGGATACTCCTATCATCGTATCTCGAGTCACGATTGTTGCTAATTTTTCTTCACTCCAATCTTCCGTGCCTTTAGGTCGCAAAGGTAACATCATAAAGCGCGATTTCTGATTCGAATCATGCACACGCACTTCTACATCAGGCGGAATTATAGTACCGAATTCAGCCAACACCTCTCGTGGCCATCGAACTAAGCGGCGTCTATAATTAGGCCGTTCATACCAAGCTGGTGCAAACCCTAATACAGGCCTCGGGTAGCAAGAACACAAGGTGCAAACCATTGTATTATGCAATTTTGGTGTATTTTCATAGACAACGAAATAAGTATAATCACTGGGAGTACCAGAACCAGTTGGTCTAAGCCAATCAATGCCCAACTCTTTACAGGCCGCTACGCCATCTGCGAGCAGTCGCTTTTTAAATTCCGGATCGACCCAGGCACGCGCCACAACTCGTGCTCCGCCTTTGGAGGACTCCATATCATCATGCCATTCCATAAATCGACGATAATCTTCGGCCGAAAATAACCCTTTTTCAATGGCTAATTCTCTAATAGTAGCCTCTAAAACAGTAAATTCATAAGCTTCATCGTTCTCTTCGATTTTATCATGCTCATGCTCATGTTCATGTTGCTTGCTCATAGCATCCTCTCTTTAAGTTATCCTGATTTATTTGTCTGGTGGAAAGTCAAGCCAACGCTCAGAAAACTCTGTTTCTAAGGTATCAATTGGCTCTCCTGTATAATCTGACCATAAATCAGCAAGTTTAAATCGAACCATATAAAAAGGTTCAGCTCGACCATCTTCTCGTCCCCAGGCTTCATCCTCAGGAATAACCCAATCTGGTCTTAACATAACAACTTCACCTATATGGTTGCGGGTATAACCCTGTGTCCGTGTATGAAATAATGAGGGTAAATCTTTAACAATGACACGATCACCAATCTTAAATTTATTCATTTGATATATCCCTCCCGTCGACGGATTACATCCATTTTCTGAATTAACTCATCTGGAGTAATCAAACCTTTTTCAATTAGCATCTTTGCTATAGCCAACAACCAACGTGCATAGTAAGGGGTGGCGAAATATATGGTTTCACCCAAATCATTCTCCCGACGACGTCTTTCTTCAGAACACCAATGTCCACGCCAAGCCAAACACTCTGCAACACAATGAGTACTTTTTTCCCAGAAAGCAGTTTTATGTTCCGATTTATCAAGTGGACCATCGGGTTCTCCGCCCACGTCATGAACGACATGTAAAATGGCCTCTGCCTCTTTTTGTGTAATTGTAAGAGGGAGATCCATATTTTTACTTTGAGTTACATGCTTTAGAAGCGCTTCATAGTCGCTCGATACCTTTTTATTCATAATGATCACCTATTCCTTTTAACGATTAAACATTCACCTATAAGGTTAAATATAGAACAATTAATTTAAATTATCTAAATGTAATATTAGGAAGAGGGATTAAAGTTAAGTGAATACGAAATTTAGATGAATACAATTAGGCTTGAGGATGCGATGTCTTTATGAATTTATTATGAAAAATTTTAATAAGAGAGGGAATAATAAGAGAATAAATTATGGTACCTAGGGTGGGACTCGAACCCACACGGTGTCACCACCACCGGATTTTGAATCCGGCGCGTCTACCAATTCCGCCACCCAGGCATTTGAGCGGCCATTATAACAAAGAAATAAATTCTCACAATGGATTTTTGTATATATTATTTAAAAAATAACGAAGGATTAAAGAGGGATTTGTGAAGAGATATCATTTTATTATTTTTAGTTTTTTTCTTGCACAGCTGATGACTCTTAGTTATGCAGTGAATTGCCCAGATCCACAAAGCACATCTTTAAAATGGGGTATTCCTCCACCTCCTTGGGAAGAGAATCCCTATTCACCTAATCGCCCACAGGGGGATAAAGATACTTATTTCCTACGGGCAAATATTTTAATTGCTGGATATGGTCAAGGAGTGGTTTGCACTTATAGAAATTCAGCAGGCGATTACTCAATTTGGTGGCAAGTGCGTACCAAAATTCCATCGCGTCTTGACTATAATTGGATTGATACCATGGGAGGCTTCGTCTGTACGCAAGGATTAGAGCAATGCCAATTTTATACAACATGAGCTAGACCTTCATATGATTTTGCAAGTTTTTAAGTTTTCTGAAGTTCCATTCAATATCATGGCTTTAATAAATATGGTCTATATTATTTAATGTCATTTACTGAAATGGAGTTTGCAAATGAAAAATGCTAATTTAGCTTCAAGATGGGCAAATCGATTTATAGCAGTTCTTTTTTTAATGAGCAGTCCAGTGATTGGAGCCTATGCTGCTTGTTGTTCAGGTCATGGGGGAGTTGCTTCTTGTAATGGTACTACTGGAGTCCAGATGTGTAAGGATGGTACCGCTTCTCCCTCGTGTAAGTGTAAGAAAACCAAGAGTACAACTACTATAAAATCCCGTACCATTAAAAAAACAGCTCCAGCAACCACTACAACGACAACAACGAAATCAAAAAGCTGGTGGGGTGGAAAATCAACTACTACACCCGCTACTAAAACTAAATCAACTACCACAACAACTACAAGTGCTAAAGGCTGTTGTTCAAAACATGGAGGAGTAGCTCAATGTGATACATCTACAGGTTATTTAAGATGTAAGGACGGTGTACAATCACCTTCTTGTGCTTGTCATTAAGCATTTATCACTCGGCTATTAGTGGGATAATTGTAGCCCGGATCGAACATCCGGGCTTAAAATTAATCCAATTATATTTTAGAGGCTTAAATACGATCCTCAGTGATATCGATCATCATTTGGAGGGACTTTTTAGCATTATTGATAACCCATTGCTGATCCTGTTCAGGCAATCTGTTTCTACTTCCGGTAAATTCATTGACTACATCACCAGCTTTAACTTCATTATAAGACATGGTTTTTCCTTGTCTAAGTAAATCGACCAGTGCAACCAGATGCGGGGGGTCGTTGCGTGACATCGTAGCGCAGCCACAACCTATTCCTTTTTCATTTTCTTTGTTAGGGGCTTCCGCTAAGTTAACTACGTCTATATTCAAACTTTTACAGTGTTGTTTTAGATTTTCTACCATGTGATTTTCGGTACCAATAGCATAACGTTTGGTTTTGGCGCGATCATGAACTACATAATCCCAGATGAACGCTGTGGAACCTGAGTGTTGTGCTATTTTAATTACGGAGTTTCGGCATTCTGGATGAACGATTGTGGTGTATCCTTGATTATGCCAATAATCGCACATTTCGGGTTGATAATGGGTATGCACGGCGCATTGGCTTGCGAATAATATTAACTGTGCTTCATCAAACTGTTTTAAAGTTTTTGAATCTTGATTCGCAAGTGAATATTGAGCTCCAGCAGTTCCACCCGGCCAATAGGCAAGATTTTTTATCCCTAACCAATAGGCGACGTTTTCACCCATATGTTGATCCGGAATAAAAAGAATCTTTTTATTTTGTTTTAGTGCCCATTGAAATATTTTTTTTACGTTGGAACTTGTGCAAACGGCTCCACCTTGAGCACCAGTCAACGCCTTGACTCGACCTGATGTGTTCATATAGCAAACCGGTAAAATATTTTCGGAACCATACCGCTCATTCAAATCAAGGAAAGCAGGTTCAACCATGAAATCTTTGGCAAGCATTTCCATTGTGCAACCGGACTTAGGATTGGTGATATAAACGTGTTGGTTTTTATTCGCCAAAATACTAATTGATTCCGCCATGAAATGCACTGCAGATTCAATGATGACGGATTTTTCCGGGTGTTCCGCTGCCATCAAAGCTAATTGATAGGAGTCACCGATAAGTCCTCCAAATTGTTCAACCAGGCGAACAATATCCCCACCCATGTAATAATGAGCTAAAAGGAGTAATCGCTCACCAAAATGATCCTGAGCTTTTTTAAGATAAGGAGTCATCCATGCTAAAACGGTCGTAAGTTTTCGATCTGGAAGAGCTTGGTATTCCTGGGCATATGGAATAAACTCTTCTTGATACCAGTCAATTGGGTAGTCACTCTGACAAATGCTCATATCATTTCTGATGTGCATTAATGTGGCTTCAGGTTTGTAAAGTGTGGAGTTTTTAAACATCTATTGGCCTCAATTCAATTTAAACTGATCTCTTAAGTATATTGTAGCTTGGTTATACTTTCGCTACCCAGGCTAATTTATTATTCTGGTGAAGTATCCATCAGACCAAGTTTAGCAATGCTTTCTTGTGCCTCGGCTTTTTTATTCGGATAATCTTCACGAAAGTGTCCCCCACGTGATTCTCGTCTTGCTAGAGCTGCCCTTACAATTAATTCAGCATTGAGAATAATATTTCTTAGCTCAATAAAATCTCGAGTGATGGAATGCTTCCAATAATATTCTTCAATTATTTTTTTACGCTTCATTATTAATTGTAGTAGATCTTCAAGTCCTGCCTCTGTTCGCACAATGCCCGCATAAGAAGTCATTTCTCCTCTTAGGCCACGCCACTGTGCATTGATTTGGCTGGCACGTCTGGCGTTGACTTCACTGGGCGCGCTCCAATTTGGAATATGTTCCGAGTATTTCCAAGGAGCAGAAATATCTTTTAAAGTACACCGAGCTGCATTGGATCCCATGACTAATGCTTCGAGCAACGAATTACTTGCGAGACGATTGGCGCCATGTAACCCTGTAAAAGCAACTTCGCCAATGGCGTAAAGTCGTTTTAAATCAGTACGTCCATCAATGTCTGTTAGTACACCCCCACACTGATAATGGGCCGCGGGGACAACCGGAATCATATCTTGGCTCATATCAATGCCAATGGATAATAATGTCGCATAAATTTGTGGAAAACGTTTTTTTAAGAATTCTTTGGACTGATGGGTAATATCAAGATAAACATATCCCATTTGACTGCGTTCAATCTCACTAAAAATAGCACGTGCGACTACATCACGTGTTGACAGCTCCATTTGCTCTGGAGCATAACGTTTCATGAATCGTTCGCCTGTTTCAGCGTTTTTAAGGAAAGCACCTTCTCCGCGTACCGCTTCTGAGATGAGGAAATTATTTAAAGTATGATGATGCAGAAGAGTAGGGTGGAATTGGTAAAATTCCATATTCCCAACACGAGCCCCAGCTCGATATGCCATCGCCACGCCATCTCCGGTCGCAACCATGGGATTGGTCGTATACCGGTAGGTTTTACCTGCACCGCCTGTTGCTAACACCACACAGTTGGCTAAAAAAGTATGAATTCGATTTGCGGCACAATCCAGAACATAAGCTCCTAAAATCTCTCCTTGAATGTCGGTACGATGGGGATGGTAATAAGTAATTAGGTTTACAGCGACGTGATGCTCAAAAAAATGAATTTGGGGCTGTTGTTTTGCCAACTGATTCATTGTTTGCGTAATCGATAAACCGGTTTGATCACCGCAATTAAAAATACGTCGGTGTGAATGCCCGCCTTCTTTTGCAAGATGAAAACTTCCTTTGTTGTCTTGTTTAAAGTGGACATTATACTGGCCCAGTTGTTTTATCATGTCGGGACCTTGTCGAATTATGAATTCAACTGCGGGTAAATAACACAATCCATCGCCGGCTACCAAAGTATCCGAAATGTGTGATTCTAAGGAGTCTTCTGCAGAAAAAACAGCAGCAATTCCACCTTGAGCATAGCGACTGTTACACTCAATCGCTTCAGCCTTACTGATCAGAGCAATTTTTAATCGGGGTTGCAGGCTGATAAGCTGTAAACAATATTGCAGTCCTGCCAGCCCTGTACCCATAACAAGGACATCAAATTCAAAGGTTTGCCCTTGTTGGGAGAGCATATTACTCATAAAAAGGCCTTTACTAACTGGGTTGCTAGGCCCGTATAGTTCTCTGGGGTAAGTTTTAGTAATTGCTCTTTGGCTTTTTCAGGTATTGCTAACTCTTGAATGAATTGTTTGAGACTTTGCTCATCAATTCCATGGCCACGGGTTAACGATTTTAATTGTTCATATGCATCAGGCAAATTATAACGTCGCATCATGGTTTGTACTGCTTCTGCCAATACTTCCCAATTTGCCTTTAAATCCTCTTGTAAAGCACGTTTATTTATTTGTAATTTATCATTGCCTTTTGCTAGAGATAAGTAGGCAATTAGGCTATAAGAAAACGCCATCCCTATATTACGCAATACAGTAGAATCTGATAAATCTCGTTGTAATCGTGATTGAGTAAGCTTATTGGCAAAATGAATAAATAGAGCATTGGCCATCCCTAAATTTCCTTCTGCATTTTCAAAGTCAATGGGATTAACTTTATGAGGCATGGTGGAGGATCCCACTTCTTCAGCTACAGTTTTTTGTTTAAAGTAGCCAAGAGAAATATAACTCCAAATGTCTTGAGTATAGTCGAGCAATATATTGTTAATACGCACCATAATTTGTGATACTTCTGCCAAACCGTCATGTGGCTCAATTTGGGTCGTATAAGCATTGAAAGATAAACCCAGTGATGTAACAAAGTTAGCACAATGTTTTCGCCAATCTACCTCGGGATAAGCAATAGTATGGGCGTTATAGTTACCAACAGCACCATTGAATTTACCAGGAATCAAGACTTCACATAATTGCTGTTGGGGTCTTTTGAGTCGAGCGACAAAATTGACTAACTCCTTGCCCATGGTTGTGGGAGTTGCTGGTTGGCCATGGGTTCTGGATAACATAGGCACATCAGCATGTTGCTTACCAAGCAGCGTAATGCCACCCATAATTTCAGCAAGGGTAGGTTGAATGACCTGGGCAATGGCCTGTTTTACCATTAATGCATAAGCTAAATTATTGATGTCTTCTGAAGTGCATGCGAAATGAATAAAGGCAGTAATGGCCTTCAAAGTAGCATGATGTTGGAATTTGTCTTTTAAATAATATTCAATTGCTTTCACATCATGATTTGTCTGTCGCTCAAATTCCTTAATTTTAAGAGCTTCATCCTCATCAAAATTGGTAATCAGATTATTGAGGAACTGTTTAGTCTTTTGATCTAATGGGGGGACCTCGGTAATAGCTTGATTAGCTGCTAAAGATTCAAGCCAGCGGATTTCTACAGTCAGGCGATAATAAATTAAGGCGAATTCACTAAAATAAGGACTCAAAGCCCGTGTTTTATTAATATAACGCCCGTCGATTGGAGAGATCGCATTTAAAGCAGTAAGAGTCATAAGTAGCTAGCCCTAATGGTAAAGCACATATAATATTAGATGCGCGAGCAGATGTGAATTAAAGTGAGGAATTTTATCAGAAATTGATATTTTTTTAATATGATTGTGTATAATGATTTCATTTTTAAAAATGAATCACGGCATTTCATGAAAACAATCATTGAATCCTATCAAGCAGGCTTGTTTCAGAAGAAGTATTGGCTCCAAAATATTATCTCCGGAATTATCGTAGGGGTTGTCGCTTTGCCTTTAGCAATGGCATTTGCTATTGCTTCGGGTGTGAGACCAGAACAAGGGATTTATACAGCAATTATTGCTGGTTTGATTGTTTCTATTATGGGAGGAAGCCGGTTACAAATCGCTGGCCCAACCGGAGCTTTTATTGTAGTGCTGTCAGGTATCACAGCGAAGTATGGAGTTTCTGGCTTACAAATTTCAACGATACTCGCCGGGTTCATGTTGTTATTTTTTGGCCTTGCTCGTCTGGGAGGCATTATCAAGTTTATACCTGCTCCAGTGATTATTGGTTTTACGGCAGGTATTGGCGTAGTCATCTGGGTAGGGCAATGGCATTACTTTTTTGGTCTTCCTTCAGGAGGAAGCGGTCATTTTCATGAAAAATTATGGTATTTAATACAGACTCTCCCTCAGCTTAATACAACTACAACCATTTTAGGCTTTTTTTCACTCTTCACCGTCATTTTTGCAAATAAAATTCCTGGACTGAAGCGTGTTCCAGGTCCTCTCGTGGCTCTATTAATTGTGACAGGATTGCAATCGGTTTGTCATTTTTCTGGAGTTGCGACTATAGGTTCCTTATTTGGTGGGATACCTCAAGGCCTACCTGAATTTAAATTACCCAACTTGACAATCGATCGAGTGATTGAGTTGATTGGCCCAGCGTTTACTATCGCGATGCTTGGTGCTATAGAGTCGCTTTTATCAGCAGTTGTAGCGGATGGGATGGCCGGTACAAAACACAATTCCAATCGGGAGTTACTCGGCCAGGGAATTGCAAATATTTTTGCACCCTTGTTTGGAGGATTCGCAGCAACCGGAGCGATTGCACGTACTGCGACAAACATTCGTAATGGGGGTAATAGCCCTTTAGCGGGTATCATCCATGCGCTCACTTTAATTTTAATTATTCTTTTTCTAGCTCCTTTGGCCGTGAATATCCCACTTACCGTATTGGCCGCAGTTTTATTTGTGGTGGCTTGGAATATGAGTGAAGTAAAACATTTCATTAAATTAATTAAGTGTGCTCCAAAAGCTGATGTAGTGATTTTGTTGGTTACCTTTTTCCTTACAGTGTTTGTGGATTTGGTAGTCGCAGTAAATATTGGCGTAATTATAGCTATATTACACTTCATACGGGGAATGGCGACCAGTGTTGAGGTGCAGCAAATGACTCAGGAAGAATTAGCACATGAATTGGCACGCCAAAATATAGAAACCTTACCCGATGGGGTATTGGTTTATGCTGTAGAAGGGCCTTTTTTCTTTGGAGCAGCGGAAGCATTCCAACATGCTTTAGCTGTAACTCATACCGATCCTAAAACTTTAATTATTAGAATGCGCTGGGTTCCCTTTATGGATGTTACGGGGTTACAAACTTTAGAAGAAATTATTGAAGATTTGCAGGAACGTAATGTGAGAGTCATTTTAAGTGGGGCTAATCCCCTGGTAGAGGAAAAGTTGCGTAAGGGCGGTATTATTAAACTTTTAGGTAACGCCAATTTCCATAAAGAATTTTCCCAAGCATTAATTGCATGTAATGCATAATCTCATTCAAATATCGGTACTCATGCTCAGGAGTAGCTTAAAAACTACTTTATTCTGGGATATGAGTACTAATGTTTCGGGTAACTAAAGTTTCTATTTCCCATAGCCCCACATTTTAAGTAAAATGATTATCATTTTATGGACTTGGGGTAGTTATGACGGTCAAAACACATATTATTGATTTAGCACATCTTGGCATGCATGACCTAGAGCAGGTTGGTGGAAAAAATGCTTCCCTTGGAGAGATGATCAGTCATTTATCCTCAGCAGGCGTATCTGTTCCGGGTGGATTTGCGACTACTGCGGATTCGTTCAGAGAATTTCTGTCTCAAGATAATTTAGATAAAAAAATCTATGCAAAATTGGCTTCTTTAGATGCAGACAATGTACAGCAATTAGCGGTTATTGGGAAAGAAATCAGAGAAATGATTGTTAATACACCATTTACCCCTGATTTTGAACGTGCTGTTCGAGAGGCTTATGACCAGCTGTCACAGTCCATCGGCCATGATAATTTCAGTGTAGCCGTTCGCTCATCAGCCACAGCTGAAGATTTACCGGATGCATCATTTGCGGGTCAACAAGAAACTTTTTTAAACGTCAAAGGAATTGATCAAGTTTTGCTCTCGATAAAACATGTTTTCGCATCACTTTTTAACGATAGAGCGATTACTTATCGTACTCACCATCAGTTTGCTCACCATGAAGTAGCTTTATCCGCGGGTATTCAACAAATGATTCGCAGTGATATGGCTGTAAGTGGTGTGATGTTTACTATGGATACTGAGTCTGGTTTTGATCAAGTGGTATTTATTACATCTTCTTATGGTTTGGGAGAGATGGTTGTCCAAGGAGCAGTCAATCCTGATGAGTATTACGTACATAAACCAGGTATCCTAGCAGGAAGACCTGCGGTTATTCGAAGAAATCTCGGAAGTAAAGCTCTAAAAATGATCTACAATGATGATCTCAGCAAGCCAGAACGAGTTAAAACCGTAGAGGTTGATCCGAAAGAGAGATTACTGTTTTCTTTAACGCAAAGTGAAGTAGAGCTTTTAGCTCATCAAGCCATAATTATTGAAAAACATTATGGTAGACCGATGGATATAGAGTGGGCAAAAGATGGTTTAAATGGTCAATTATATATTTTGCAAGCTCGTCCGGAAACCGTTAAAAGCCGAGACAATAAACAAATATTGGAGCGCTATACCTTACAACAAAAAGGTAAAGTGTTGGCTGAAGGACGAAGTATCGGACAACGTATAGGCCAAGGTAAGGCAAGAATTATTAAAGATGTAAATGAAATGGATCGGGTGCAACCTGGTGATGTGTTGATTTCCGATATGACGGATCCTGATTGGGAACCCGTAATGAAACGTGCTGCCGCTATTGTGACTAATCGTGGTGGTAGAACATGTCATGCGGCTATTATTGCTCGTGAATTGGGTATTCCGGCCGTAGTGGGCTGTGGGGATGCCACGAAAACGATACGTGACGGTGATGAGGTTACGGTCAGCTGTGCGGAGGGAGATAACGGCTACGTTTATGAAGGATTGTTGCCATACGAACAAGCACGTCTTGATGTAGACACCATGCCTGAATTGCCAATGAAAATTATGTTGAATGTAGGTAACCCTGAAAGAGCCTTTACATTTCAATCCATACCTAACTCAGGAGTAGGTTTGGCGCGTTTGGAATTTTTAATTTCCAATACGATTGGGATCCATCCCCGTGCCTTACTTGATTTTGATCAATTGGAAGATAAGGAATTAAAGCAATTCATTACTGAAAAAACAGCAGCTTATAATTCTCCCGTTGAATACTATATTGAGCGCTTGAAGGAAGGAATCGCAACGATTGCTGCTGCGTTTTATCCAAAACCAGTCATTGTAAGATTGTCAGACTTTAAATCAAATGAATATGCAAATCTTGTCGGTGGAAATTTATATGAGCCGCATGAAGAAAATCCAATGTTGGGTTTTAGAGGTGCATCACGATATGTTTCTGAGTCATTTGCAGAATGTTTTGCTTTGGAATGTAAAGCCGTACGACGGGTTCGCGAAGATATGGGTTTAACTAACGTAGAAGTCATGATTCCATTCGTACGAACAGTAGATGAGGCGGCTAATGTAATTCAAGTTTTGAAGCAACATGGACTTGAGCGAGGTAAGCATGGGTTACGGGTGATTATGATGTGCGAATTACCTTCCAATGCATTATTAGCTAAAGAATTCTTAGAGCATTTTGATGGGTTTTCTATAGGTTCTAATGATTTAACGCAGTTGACCTTAGGATTAGATAGGGATTCAGGATTAATCGCAGCTCAATTTGATGAACGTAATGAAGCAGTGAAGCTTCTTTTGCATATGGCAATTACTGCATGTAAAAAGGCTAACAAATATATAGGCATCTGTGGACAAGGTCCCTCGGATCATCAAGACTTTGCTCAATGGTTAATGAAAGAAGGGATAGAAAGCGTTTCACTTAACCCAGATTCAGTTTTAGAAACATGTTTATTTTTGGCAAAGCAATAGAATTGGGTGGAAGTCAATGTAACTGAGAAGCCTGAGCACAAAAAAACCTATTCGCAGTTTAAGCAATCAAAATTTGTGGCCTAAGCTGCAGAATAGAAGCCTCATTACGTGTATGGAACAGTGATCTTAAATTTGTAAAGAGGTCTTCTACTCCAGTCTAATTATCATAGCTTTAGCGAGGTATAAAATATTAATGCAAGTTTTAAAATGGTTGCTTCTAATTGCAGGAATAATCCCTGTTATTGCTTTTGCTTCTCCTGAGGCTAGCCATGCTGATCCGGTTGCATTTGTTTTACTCGGCGTTACTACTATTTTTTTCTTTGCAATTATTGGCCGTTATACGGCAAGACGCATCAATCAGCCTAGCGTACTTGGGGAATTGCTCATAGGAATTCTTATTGGAAATTTATTCTATTATTACGGATCCCCCTTAGCAATTTTATTACGAGAAGGTTCCTCAATTTTTGATGCCGTTAAGGAAATACTTCATGGAGTGCCATTAAATCAGGCAGTTAGTTCGGTTATTCCTAACCCAAATTATGCACAGCAAGTTGTAGGTGCTTTGAGTGGACCGCATGGTTCCGATTATCTCAAAATTGCTTATATAGTTGATATTTTTTCAAGATATGGGGTTATTTTTCTGCTATTTATGGTGGGGTTGGAAAGCTCGCTAGAGGAAATGAAACATACAGGTCGCGATTCGCTTATTGTTGCTTTGATTGGTGTGATTGCCCCAATGTTTTTAGGATTTGGTACCGTTTATTTATTGATGCCCGATGCCTCCTACCAATCCGATTTATTCATTGCGGCGACCTTGAGTGCAACCAGTATCGGAATTACTGCACGGGTGCTTACCGAAATGAAAAAATTACGCACTAAAGAAGCAAGGACTATATTGGGTGCGGCAATGTTAGATGATGTCTTGGGCCTAATTATTTTAGCTGTCGTCAGCTCCTTAGTGATTAGTGGGGTAGTAGATCTTATGATTGTATTGCGTATTATCGTAAGCGCAATGCTCTTTTTTTCAGGCAGCTTATTTTTAGGTCCCATTGTTTTACGCAAGGCGATTCATTTTTTTCGTTTTCTCGAGCCTTGGGAAGCAAAATTATTCATTTCCTTCTTGTTCATCATGACTCTTTCTTGGTTAGCTTCAGTGCTTGAACTTGCCACAATTATTGGGGCATTCACTGCCGGAGTCCTTCTTCATGATGACTATTTTGATGGCGTACCTTTAAGCCAACAAGAAAATCGGAGTATTTATCATTTATTATCGCCCTTAGAGTCTATCTTAGCTCCTATGTTTTTTGTGGTAATTGGCATCCAAGTGAAATTAGAGAGTTTTTATCACTTAAATGTAATTGTTTTGGCCACAGGTTTAACCATTGCAGCAGTGATTGGCAAGCTAGTGAGTGGATATGGCGCGCGCTCCTCAAATGATCGTCTACTAATTGGTATCGGCATGCTACCCCGCGGTGAAGTCGGGTTAGTTTTCGCTTCGATTGGTCGAACTTTAGGTGTTATTTCTGATGATTTATTTTCAGCAATTGTTTTAATGGTCATGGTGACGACATTTATTGCTCCTCTTTTATTAAAAATACGTTACGCTCAGAAAGACAGGAAAATTACATGAGTAAAACTTCTTTACAGATAGAGACAGAGGTGACCCGTGCTTTACACGAAGATGTAGGTGATGGAGATATTACTGCAACTTTATTATCCGCTGATCTTCGAGCTGAAGCAGAAATTATCTCCCGAGAAGCTATGGTTGTATGCGGCCAACGTTGGGTGAATGAAGTATTTAATCAACTTGATAATCAAGTCAAACTAGAGTGGCAAGTTACTGAAGGAGAATGGTTAGAGGCTCCGACTACTTTATGTAGGTTATATGGCCCAGCACGAAGCGTCTTAACTGGAGAGCGTACTGCCTTGAATTTTCTACAAACGCTGTCTGCTACGGCTACCCAAACCTATCATTATGCGCAACAGCTTCGTGGTACACAGACTCGATTACTCGATACCCGGAAAACACTTCCTGGATTAAGAGCAGCACAAAAATATGCGGTGACTTGCGGAGGTGGCTTCAATCACCGTATGGGGCTTTATGATGCTATTTTAATTAAAGAAAATCACATCAAAGCCTGTGGTTCGGTGGCACAAGCCGTTGCATTGGCAAGAAAAAATTATAAAAATGTATTAGTTGAAGTGGAAGTTGAAACTCTGGATGAGTTACGTGAAGCAATTGGTGCTCGCCCTGATAGAATTATGCTGGATAATTTTAATCATCATATGCTTGAAGAGGCGATTAAAATAAATCAGCCCAAATGTTGTGCTTTAGAAGTGTCTGGAGGAGTTACCCTAGAAAATATTGCTACAATTAGCCAATTAGGGGTGGATTTCATTTCTGTAGGTGCAATTACTAAATCAATCCAGGCTATAGACTTAAGCTTACTTATTAGGAATATTTTATGATGCCAATGATAGTTTTTACCGGAGGAGGTACAGCAGGGCATGTGGCACCTAACCTGGCATTAATACACGAATTCAGCAATAAAGGTTGGGAAATTGCTTATATAGGTTCTGCTCATGGAATTGAAAAGCAAATGATAGAACCTCTTAAAATACCATTTTATGGCATAAGCAGTGGCAAATTACGTCGGTATTTAAGTCTAAAAAACTTATTCGATCCTTTTAAGATCGTATTTGGTATTGTGCAATCTTTTTTCTTGCTTAATAAATTAAAACCGGATGTAGTTTTTTCAAAGGGTGGTTTTGTTGCATTTCCGGTTGTACTAGGTGCTTGGTTAAATCGAATTCCGGTGGTGGCTCATGAGTCCGATATGAGTCCGGGACTGGCAAATCGTTTGTGTTTTCCTTTCGTGAATAAAATTTGTTTAACTTTTGCGGCAGGAAAAAAGCATTTTAAAAAACAAGATAAAATAGAAGTAACAGGAACCCCAATCCGCAAGCAGTTATTTGTCGGTAATAGCGACCATGGACGTGAGCTTTGTGGGTTTCATGCAGAGAAACCCTGTCTATTAGTTATAGGAGGCAGTTTAGGAGCAGGATCTATTAATCGGAGTATTCGTAAGGCGTTACCCCAATTGACCAGGGAATATCAAGTTATTCATATATGTGGAAAAGGAAAACTAGAGGCTTCTTTAGTTAACCTTAAGAACTACAAGCAGTTTGAATATGCTAACGAAGAATTAGCTGATTTATTTGCTGCAGCATCAGTTATAATTTCGCGAGCTGGTGCTAATTCTCTTTATGAAATTTTAGCTCTTGGAAAACCGCATATCTTAATTCCTTTACCCGCTGAGGTCAGCCGAGGAGATCAAATTCAAAATGCTCGTTATTTTCAAAAAATAGGCATTAGTCTTGTGATTGAAGATAGCGCTTTGAATACGGATATTTTACTACAAACTTTACATGAACTGGAGAATAATAAAAGGGATATTAATAATAAAATCAATGAATTAAATATTAAGTCCGCTACAGACCAACTCGTAGCTATTATCGAGGAGCAAGTTCATGTTCAATCCGCAAGCACTGTATGAATTCGTTTGTCATCAATGGGAACAAGAAATTATCCCTAGTTTATGTGATTACATAAAAATTCCTAATAAATCACCTCACTTTGATCCTAAATGGCAGGAACATGGTTTTATGGACAAGGCAGTTTCTCATATTGCTGATTGGTGTAAGTCTCATGCTCCTAAAGGAATGATGCTGGAGATTATGAGACTGGAGGGGCGTACTCCATTAATTTTTATTGAAATCCCTGGCGAAATTGATGAAACCGTTTTGTTGTATGGTCATCTCGATAAACAGCCGGAAATGTCTGGATGGAATGAAGATTTGCACCCGTGGAAACCTGTGTTAAAAGATGGGCGTTTATATGGTCGGGGAGCGGCAGATGATGGTTATGCTGCCTATGCCTCATTAACTGCAATTTGTGCTTTGCAGAATCAAGGATTACCCATCCCGCGTTGTGTTTTGATTATCGAAGCGTGTGAAGAGAGTGGTAGTTATGATCTGCCTTATTATATCGAGCAATTAAATGATCGGATTGGCAAACCCAAGTTAGTGATCTGCCTTGATTCAGGAGCTGGGAACTACGAGCAATTGTGGATGACTACCTCATTACGAGGAAACTTAGTCGGTGAGTTATCCGTTGAGCTCATCCATGAGGGTGTTCATTCAGGTGCTGCAAGCGGTATCGTAGCAGACAGTTTTCGCGTCGCTCGGCAATTAATTAGTCGTATTGAGGATGAGATTTCAGGAGAAATAAAACTATCCGAGTTGTATTGTGATATTCCCGAAGAACGAATAAAACAAGCAGACCAGTGTGCTCAAGTATTAGGAGAGTCTGTTTATGCAGAATTTCCCTTGCATGAAGGAGTTGAGCCGTTAACGAAGAATAAGACTCAATTGATTCTAAATCGGACATGGAGACCTGCGTTAACTGTCACCGGAGCTGATGGATTTCCTTCTATAGAGAACGCAGGCAATGTTTTACGACCAAAAACTGCACTAAAATTATCTATGCGTTTGCCCCCTTTAGTAAACCCTAGACTTGCAGCAACAGTGATGCACGATGTATTAACTAAAGAACCACCGTATCAAGCTAAAGTGAGTTTTAATATCGGAGATGGTTCACAGGGGTGGAATGCGCCTCAACTTGCTTCTTGGTTAGAACAAGCGGCCGATGCGGCTTCAATGGCTTACTATGGAAAGCCAGCTGCTTATTTGGGAGAAGGGGGTACTATTCCTTTCATGGGGATGTTAGGTAAGAAATTCCCAGATGCTCAATTTATGATTACCGGAGTTTTGGGCCCTCATTCCAATGCTCATGGTCCTAATGAATTCTTGCACTTAGATATGGTGAGAAAATTAACTGCATCGGTGGCATATGTACTTTATCATGTAAGGTAATGTATTTGTTAAGCTAAGCATTTCCTCAAGTTAACCCTCTCCATTAAAGAGGGGGTTATATATTATAATTTTGATAAATTCTACCTTCTCTCGGAAGAAGATTCCCGCAGAATGGGTAAAGCAAGTGATGAGAGATAATACTTCTTGATCTAAAACTCATGCTATTTAATCTATTGAAACGAGCAGAAAATTTCATCCAAATTTTGTTACGTATTGAACTTAAAGCAAAAAAAATTAAAAAACTCTCGACATAAAGTACAAATCTTGGGATACTTTTGCCGGCTCTGGAACGAGCCACTTAGTCCAACAATTAGGAGAAAATTATGAAAGCAAAATTTATTGCTACTGTTTTGTCATTATCTGTAGTTACTTGCTCTACTCATGCAGTTGTCACTAAAGAAATCTCAGTCAAAAAAAAAACCCCTGTAGTAATTCATAAAATTGATCTCAACACAGCTGATTTATCAATGCTTACCGGTTCAGTTAAAGGCATAGGAAAAAAGCGAGCTGAAGCGATTATCGCATATCGTAAAAGTCATCATGGTTTTAAGTCTTTGGAAGAGCTGGCTGATGTGAAGGGCTTAGGCCAACATTTTGTGACATTGAATCGTGATAAATTAAATCAAGTGTTTGTTATTAATAAAATAGAATAAGAATTATATAAATTAAGTGGAACACTTTTATGTCGCTGTTGTAAGTATTAATTAATTACAACAGTGACACACAAGTGAAGAACGTGATTTAGAGTGTCTGTATTGGTGTGTTAATTTCATCTAAATCATGTTTTAAATGACTTATTTCGCTCTTAAAGAATGTAAAGCTCGTTGCTGATCGAATCGGAATAAACCCTCTTTTATGCTGAATGGCTTTAAGAAGTTTCCCGATATCACTTTCTTTATCTTTTTCTTTGCTCAACTCATTATTTATTTCAATTTCAGTCAAAGTAGCTAATTTATTTTTGTCTTCAATAGACAGCTGTTGGAACGCTGTTTCAATTGCCTCAATTTTCTTATGTGGATCAGAAGAAAAGAAACCCGCTCTCTCTAAAATCCCTTTATTTACTGTTTCTATAAATTCATTAATCTTTTCCAAGCGTTTAATTTCAGTGACTATCTTTGCTAAACTTTCTTTTTCGTTACAGCTCATTATTTCTTGTTTTATTTTGCTTGTATCTGTTTTATTTAGACGCAATCTTCCAAGAGCGATTAACAGATCAGGTTTTATATTATCAGCAGGTAATTCAACGGGCTGATTTAAACGTTCTGGTTCGGGTATTGGTTGTTTTTTAAGTAATAATTCCTTGAGTTGAGCGTTCTCTTGCCGCAAAGATTCTAACTGAGGTTTAAGATCAATCACATCAGTTTCAGGTTCTTGGATTTGTTTCCCTTTTTCAACTCGCTTAAGTAAGCTATTTTCTTTTCGTAAAAACTCCAACTCAGATTTAAGCGCGGCTGTCTCGGATACAACTTCACTAGATGGTATGGTAGTTTGTTCCACTATCTTGAGTTGTTGTTGTAATGAAATGTTTTCGTGCTGTAAGGTTTCTAACTGTTTTGTAAGTTCAACGATAGTTTGCTCGTGTTTTTGTGCAGAATTAATGTTTCTTTTTAATTCGTTATTTTCGTTTTGAACAATCTGTAATTGTTTCTTCAACTCTTCTAAAGTTCTGCTGTTTTGTTGAACAGTGCTACGGGTTTTTTCTATTTCCTTTTTTTGCTGCTCAATGAGTTCTTGAGACGATGATTCAACTTTTTGTAATCGTATAAGTTCAAGTTTCTGTTGCTCAAGCTTTTTGCTCGTTTCATCAGCGTCATGCTCAAGCTTCGCGTGTTCTTGCTTTAACAGTTCTAGCTGTTTATTAGATTCCTCTAAAGTGAGCGTTGTTTGTTTTAGGGTTTGATTTGTCTGTTGTAATTCTTCCTGAGAAGCAGATAATTCTTTTCTAATTTTATCTAAAACGGCTTGCCATTGTGCGTGATAAACATTGATAAGTTGAGTGAGGGGCATGTCTTGCAAGGCTTCGGCTCTTTGAGGCTCTTTCTCCATCAAACTTTTTCTAAAATCACGAATATATTGATTGATTTTCTCTTGATTTCCTTGCGGGAAACCAAGATTTTGAAAAGTCTCATTAAGGACTTCTTCATGCCTTTTTGCTTCCTTGGCAAATTCTTTCACAACTTCGTAACGGGCATTAGCTATTCCAAAACATTTTCTACATTGTTCTAATGATGCTCTTATTTCATCACTGAATATTAGGGCTTGTTTTGCTTTACTCTTTTTTAAATTGATAATATCTTGCAGACTTTGCTCAATTGCTTTGCACATCGAGGTCCATTGCAAATCTATCCCAGATGTCTGCGCTTGTCCTTTACCTGTTCTCTTTGCTTCAGCTACAGCTGCTCTTTCCTCTTCGGGTAATACACTAAAAGGGGTTCGCATGAAGTCAGCTAAATTAAGGATTGAATCAAGGAGGTTATTTACTTTGTCTGCATACTTACCTTCGAATAACTCTTTTGGACGTTGGGGAGCAATGTCTTTAAATAGTAGAAGATGTAATATTTTTTTATGTTTTTGAGATGGAGTACCCTCGAGACTGTCAAAAAATTTTTGAGGTGTAAAACCTTCAGGAATTAATGGTTTAACAAAAGTATGAACTATGTCGATTTGTTCCTCACTCAACTCAACAATCGGCTTGTCGTTCAATTTTATTCCTAAGCGTAAATAAGCACCCAACAGCGCTGATGCATCAATTGCGGCTTTGCCTGGCTGGGGGATATGAAGTCGCTGATCTCCTCTCAGGCTTATAAAATTAGCAATGTTGTCCATTATCTTTTTATATTCAGGAGTATCTTTTCCTTTATTGGTTGCTTCTTTTAAAAAACAAAAAAGATTGAAAAGAAGTTTAGCTATTAGATCCGGTTCGCCTTGAGTCCATTGTGATAATTCATTTGATTGTAAGCTGCTGGGCATAATAAATTAAAACCTCAAGTTAAGATTATCTATTTTGGGAATGGTAGTGTATTATATAATCAATTTGATTACAAAATATATTTTTAATTGGAAATTGAACCATAAAGGAATATTTAATATAATCAAATTGATTTCAGAATATTTTTTAATTTAACAAAATTAGAGCATATGGGAAATTTTGACTCATTTTAAGCGTATAATTTTAAAAATAATTTGTGATTGTTGATGCATAATAGTATCAAAAGCTACTTATTTTTGATTCCGATGCTTACCAAAATTGAAAACTCTCTTCATGTATAAAAATTCACTCTTTAATTTTAAATTGTTGTGTAAGAACTGTCGATTTTTATCCAAATTTAGTATAAAGTAGCGCAAAAAAAAGAACGGGATAGTGCAGCTTATGTTCAGAAAATTAAGGGGCGTGTTCTCCAATGATTTATCAATTGATTTGGGAACAGCTAATACATTGATTTATGTGAGAGATAAAGGGATTGTTCTAAATGAACCCTCTGTAGTGGCTTTACGTAATGAATCAGGACAAAAGCGCGTTGCGGCAGTAGGTCTTGAAGCGAAGCGTATGTTGGGAAGAACCCCAGGAAACATAAATGCGATTAGACCAATGAAAGATGGTGTGATCGCTGACTTTTTTGTTACTGAAAAAATGCTGCAGCATTTCATTCATAAAGTTCATGAAAACAAATTTTTACGTCCAAGTCCTCGTGTTTTGGTTTGTGTTCCCTGTGGTTCGACCCAAGTTGAACGTCGTGCGATTCGTGAATCTGCAATGGGTGCTGGTGCTCGTGAAGTATTTTTGATTGAAGAACCTATGGCTGCTGCTTTAGGGTCTGGAATGCCGGTTGAGGAAGCCAGTGGCTCTATGGTTGTCGATATAGGTGGCGGTACAACCGAAGTTGCGATTATTTCCTTAAGTGGAATTGTTTACCACCAATCCGTTCGTATAGGTGGTGATAAGTTTGATGATGCGATTGTATCTTATGTACGTCGAAACTATGGAACCCTTATTGGTGAAACCACCGCAGAGCGTATTAAACATGAAATTGGCTCCGCATTTCCAAGTCGTGATTTGTTTGAAATAGAAGTCCGAGGAAGAAACCTGGCTGAAGGAGTTCCTCGTAGTTTCATCCTTACCAGTGCAGAAATTTTAGAAGCTCTTCAAGAGCCCTTATCAGGTATTGTTGGCGCAGTGAGAGCTGCGTTGGAATTAGCTCCACCTGAGTTGGCTGCTGATATTGCTGAACGAGGTATGGTTTTAACCGGAGGCGGGGCTCTGTTGAAAAACATAGATACTTTGCTCATGGAAGAAACCGGTTTACCTGTATTAATTGCTGAAGATCCGCTGACCTGCGTAGCACGTGGTGGTGGTAAAGCTTTAGAAACCATGGATTTGCGCGGCGGTGATTTCCTCTCAACAGAATAATACGTATAACAGATTATTTAGTAGGCGCGGGTACAGTTCTATTGGATTTGTGCTCGCGCTTGTCTTTTCTGTTTTTTTGATGTTTTCAGATTATCATTATCGTTATTTAGATAATGTGCGGAGTGGTTTTTCCTTTGTTGTTGCTCCTTTGCAATATGCAGTAGATTATCCTGTTCGCGTTATTGGTTGGGTACAGTCTCTGGTTAGTGCGAAAAAAGCTTTAATAGCCGAAAACATGCAGTTACGGTATCAGCAGACCATGCTGGAGGCCGAATTACAAAAATTAATTATCATTCAAAAAGAAAACTCTCAACTGAAAGAGTTACTTCTCACTTCATCAAAAGCAGATATGAGTGCAATGGCTGCCCAAATTCTTGCTGTTGATACGAGTAATTCACGTCAGGTCGTTATCTTAAATAAAGGAAAACGTGATGGTGCCTACGTTGGGCAACCCGTTTTAGATGCCAAAGGCGTTATGGGGCAAATTGTTGATGTAGGTCCTATAACCAGTACAGTCTTACTTATTTCTGACTCCAAGAGTGCTGTCCCGGTACGAAATAATCGTACTGGAGAACGTGCGATTCTTGTGGGAACGAATGACATAGAGAAATTATCTTTAATTAATTTACCGAAAACCTCCTCGATCCACCCAGGCGATGTATTGGTGACCTCAGGCTTGGACAGGCATTTCCCTGAAGGATATCCTGTAGGGCGTGTAGAAGAGGTGAATAGCATTCCTGGTGAAGATTTTGTTAAGGTGAAAGTAAAACCTGTTGCCTTACTTAATCGTAATCGGCTGGTGTTACTGATCTGGCAAGATGCGGAGCAAGAGCAATTAAATACGCAAATTAATGAACGTTTAAATGCTAAGGAGACTATGTGATGAGAAATCTTCGCATACGGTTATGCTTGGGATTTATTGTGGCTCTTCTATTGTCAATATTACCTATGCCTGAATTAATCTCTGCTTTTAGGCCTCCTTGGGTTCTATTACTCGTGCTTTATATAGAATATTTTTTACCGGGCAATTTTCGATTGACCACCTTATTGTTTGTGGGATTATTATTGGATGTTCTATTAGCAACGGTAATTGGAGAACACTCGTTTGCCTTGCTTTTAGTTACTTGGATTGCTTCCAGCAAATCCAGACGATTCCAATTCTTCTCTATGATGCAGCAAATATTTTTAATTGGATTTTTTTGCCTTTTATATCAATCAATTATATCTTTAACTACGGCCCTACTTGGTTTCAACTATAGTTTGTTCATGCCTGTAGCGAGTGCTTTAGTGGGCATGTTTATCTGGCCATGGATCCGCCTCCTTGGTGAAGATACTTTGTTGAAACGCTTGGTATATCGTTAAACTTCATCCAATCGTTGCGAAGAACCTTCATTCTGTATCACAGTACTAAGATGAAAGGGCCCTGGTTTTACTCGGGATGAAGGGTTTGGTTATAGGTGATGTATTGTTCTATATTCCCCAGGCTGTAAATTCTCTAAGCTCCAATTACCTATTCTATGGCGAACCAATCTTAAGGTAGGGAACCCAATAGCAGCAGTCATTCTACGAACCTGATGATTTTTTCCTTCTTTTAAAATAATTTCCAACCAGCTTGTAGGGATGTTTTTACGAAAGCGAATAGGGGGATTACGTGGCCATAATAGAGGCTCATCAATGATTTTAACTTCGGCAGGTAAAAAGCTAATATCTTTGAGTACTAAACCTTTTTTCAGCGGAACTAAATCCATTTCATCAGGGATGCCTTCTACCTGAACCCAATAATATTTTCTTTTATTGAATTTGGGGTGAGTTAACTGATATTGCAGCGTACCGTTATTCGTTAATAATAATAGGCCTTCGCTGTTCTTATCTAACCTTCCTGCTGCGTAAAAATCAGGTTTGTTAATGAAAGCAGCTAATGTATGTTCCGGAGCTTCACCGGAGAATTGGCTAACAACCCCATAGGGTTTATTGAACAGTATAATTTCTGGCATTAAGTATGATATAAAAAAGCTTAAGTGCGTGTATAGTAGGGTCTTTTTCTATTATGAGCAATTCTAAATTCATTGTTTTAATAGGTTAATTCTTGTACAATAACGCAAAAATTATACTTTATGGTGAAAATTGTTTATGAAATATTCAATCTTAATTTCTCTCCTTTTTTGTCAATGTACCTATGCCATGAGTCATATTGTCATGGTTGGAGATGAAAAAGTAGAAATTAAGCACATTGTTGGAAGAGGTAAGACTTTTATACACTTGCATCATAATGAACAAACCGCTTTAAAAGCGGCTCAGGCAGTGGTTCAGAAAGATGGAGGAAGTCTTATTACTTTAGTACATTCTGGCGGTCGCAATGTAGTCTTTCATTTAAACAACCAACGTTTTGAATTTGATCCGAATCGGATTTTTACTGACAATGGAATCAAAAAAACGCTCTCACAGTTCGGTCAATATAATTCACGGGCGCATCAAGAAGTAAATAAGTTGGCCACTAAAATCAAGCAGTTACTTCCAAAAGGTAAAGTAGTAGCGGTTCATAATAATTCAACTTATTCACTTAAAGATTATTTACCCGGAAACACGTTAGAAAAAGATGCGCAGGCGATACATATGATCCCCGAAAATTATTTCCGTAATTTTTATTTAGTCACCAAAATTAATGATTTCCTTCGTTTAAAAAGCAAAGGTTATAATGGAATTTTACAAAAACCTTCCGCAACAGATGATGGATCATTATCCATCTATTTGGCAAAAAATGATTATATCAATGTCGAAGCAGGATACGATCAACTTGTTGAACAGATCAAAATGTTGCAACATGCATAGTAAACATTCAAGACATGCTAATTAAATAGAAATGGTACTTGGGATTCCAAGTTATCACATGCTATCATTGCCTTTTCTCTAATTTTACGGAGTTGTCAATGACCTACGATAAAATCAAAGTGCCTTCACAGGGTGAGGCTATAACAGTTGCTGCTGATCTGTCACTTCGTGTACCTAATAATCCCATTATTCCTTTCATTGAAGGAGATGGTATTGGTGTGGACGTAACTCCACCAATGATTCGTGTTGTTGATGCTGCGGTTGCAAAGGCATACGGCGATAAGAGAAAAATTGCCTGGATGGAAGTATATGCAGGAGAAAAAGCAACTGAAGTTTATGGTTCCGATCAATGGTTACCTAAAGAAACTTTAGATGCGATGAAAAAATATGTTGTTTCGATTAAAGGTCCCCTGACTACTCCAGTTGGAGGCGGAATTCGTTCACTAAACGTTGCTATTCGCCAAGAAATGGATCTTTACACTTGTTTGCGACCCATTCGTTATTTTGACGGCGTCCCAAGTCCACTCAAAGAGCCTGAGAAAACCGATATGGTTATTTTTAGAGAAAACTCTGAGGACATTTATGCGGGTATTGAATGGAAGGCTGATTCCCCAGAAGCTAAGCAAGTGATTGAATTCTTACGAAAGGATATGGGTGTTAAAAAAATTCGTTTTCCAGAGCACTGTGGTATAGGTATAAAACCTGTTTCTAAAGAAGGAACTACACGCTTGGTAAGAGCTGCAATCCAATATGCCATTGATAATGATCGCCAAACAGTTACTTTGGTTCACAAAGGTAATATCATGAAATTTACCGAAGGGGCCTTTAAAGATTGGGGTTACCAAGTGGCACGTGATGTTTTTGGTGCTAAAGAATATGAAGGGGGTCCTTGGATGGAATTCAAGAATCCTAAGACAGGTAAGCAAATCATTATAAATGATGTAATTGCCGACGCGTTCTTGCAACAAATTCTTTTAAGACCGGAAGATTACAGCGTAATTGCTACGCTTAATTTAAATGGTGATTATATTTCTGATGCTTTAGCTGCTCAAGTAGGTGGTATCGGTATTGCTCCAGGGGCAAATATAAGCGATGACGTTGCTGTATTTGAAGCAACCCATGGCACGGCACCAAAATATGCGGGCAAGAATAAAGTTAACCCCGGGTCAATTATTCTATCTGCCGAAATGATGTTGCGTCACATGGGATGGAATGAAGCTGCTGATTTAATAATCAAAGGCATGCAAGGTGCCATTGCAGCTAAAACAGTCACCTATGATTTTGAGCGTGGTATGAACGGTGCAACTTTGGTTAGTAGCTCTGGTTTTGGAGATGAAATAATTAAACATATGTAAATCGTATGGATAAATTTGAGCCTTAGTGGAATACAATAAAATTGGTATTATCCCTTTTTTGTATTTTCACCAAGGCTACTTTTGTGCCATCTACAATTTATACCTTTAATGAATGTTATCTAATCAATATGTTTTTGATTATTTCAAAGACTAATTTTTTCATTAAAAATAGATGATTTTACTGGCCAAAAGTGCGTAGGGAGTCTATAAAAATAGTATAGAGGTTGTATGTTATGAGCGGGCAAAATCTAGAGGAAATTGTTAGGCATAAAGTCGCTGAACCTGAGTTGAGCACGGAAATCAGAGTGCCTAGAAAGTACAAAGTAGTATTGCTCAATGATGATTATACACCTATGGATTTTGTAGTAGAGGTACTGAAGCATTTTTTTCACTTAAGTGAAGAAATCGCTGTTCAGGTGATGTTACAGGTTCATATCCAAGGAAAAGGCGTGTGTGGGGTATTTACACGAGATATAGCAGAAACAAAAGTAGCACTGGTAAATGAATACGCCAGAATGAATCAGCACCCATTGCTATCCAGCATGGAACCCGAGTAATTTGCTGTGGGCTGAAGAGGAGCAACGACAATGTTAAATAAAGAACTTGAATTCACCTTGAATTTAGCGTTCAAGGAAGCAAAAGAGAAGCGTCATGAATTTATGACCGTAGAGCATTTGTTGTTGTCATTGCTTGATAATCCAGCGGCTGGAAGTGTATTACAAGCATGTGATGCAAATATTGAAGCATTACGTCGCGATTTAATTGAGTTCATTGACGAAACAACTCCTAGAATTCCTGAAGACGAATTGGATAGAGAAACACAACCTACACTTGGCTTTCAACGTGTGTTACAACGTGCAGTATTTCACGTCCAATCTGCTGGCAAAACCGAAGTAACTGGCGCTAACGTATTAGCAGCAATTTTTAGTGAACAAGAAAGCCAAGCAGTATATTTTTTACGACGTGAGAACATTACGCGACTTGATGTAATTAATTATATTTCTCATGGTGTTTCTAAGTATCAAAACAATGATATGCATGAAAATATGAACTCTATGGAAGATGATATGAGTTCATCAGAGGGAAATGAGTCACCTTTGGAAAGCTATTGTACGAACCTCAACCGACGTGCGAAACAAGGAAAAATTGATCCCTTGATTGGACGTCATGAAGAAGTACAACGTACTATTCAGGTATTATGTCGACGTAGAAAAAATAATCCCTTGCTGGTAGGTGAAGCGGGAGTGGGTAAAACTGCGATTGCAGAAGGCCTCGCTCGACGTATTGTAGATGGGGAAATACCTGACGCCATCCGGGATTGTATTGTTTATTCTCTGGATTTAGGGGCATTACTTGCTGGAACCAAATATCGGGGTGATTTTGAAAAACGATTGAAAGCAGTGTTAAAACAATTAGGTCAACAAGATGGGGCAGTACTGTTTATTGATGAAATTCATACAATTATTGGTGCCGGAGCTGCATCCGGTGGGGTTATGGATGCCTCTAATTTAATTAAACCCCTATTGGCAAACGGCGAGCTGAAATGTATAGGTTCTACAACGTACCAAGAATACCGAGGTATTTTTGAGAAAGATAGAGCTTTAGCAAGACGTTTCCAAAAAATTGATATTCCTGAACCTACAATTGACGAAACGTTTGAAATATTGAAGGGATTGAAAGGACGATTAGAAGAACATCATGGAGTAAAATTCACTATTCCTGCACTGAAAGCAGCTGCTGAATTATCTGCGAAATACATCAATGATCGATTTTTACCGGATAAAGCAATTGACGTGGTTGACGAGGCAGGTGCTTACCAGAATTTATTAACGGCGAGCAAACGCAAAAAAATTATAAGTGTGACCGAAATTGAGAGTGTTGTTGCGAAAATTGCACGCATACCTATCAAGAAAGTTTCTGCTCGTGATAAAGATACTTTACGGAATTTAGAACGCGATTTGAAACTCTTAGTTTATGGACAAGATCAGGCGATCACTGCGTTAGCCTCTGCAATTAAATTAGGTCGCTCTGGCCTTAGAGATCCACAAAAACCCGTGGGTTGTTTCTTATTTGCTGGACCAACAGGGGTTGGAAAAACAGAAGTAACCAGACAATTGGCTAACGTTTTAGGAATTGAATTGCTACGTTTTGATATGTCTGAATACATGGAAAAACATACTGTTTCTCGTCTGATTGGTGCTCCCCCAGGATATGTTGGTTATGATCAAGGCGGTTTGCTGACCGAAGCAGTTACTAAAAACCCTCATGCAGTATTGTTGCTTGATGAAATAGAAAAGGCCCATCCAGATGTATTTAATTTGCTGTTGCAAATTATGGATCATGGTACTTTAACGGATACTAATGGACGTCAAGCCGATTTTAGACATATTATTCTGGTAATGACCTCTAATGCCGGTGCTGGAGAGATAGTACGGAACTCCATTGGATTCTCCCAACAGGATAATAGCAATGACGGGCTTGAAGTGATCAAGAAACAATTTAGTCCCGAATTTAGAAATAGGCTCGATGCAATTATTAATTTTGCTCCATTGGATTCAGTGACCATTGGTTTAGTTGTCGATAAATTTATTATGGAGTTGGATGAACAATTAAGTCATAAAGGTGTCACTTTTAACGTCGATAAAATGGCACGTGAATGGCTTATTGAGCACGGTTACGACAAAGTAATGGGCGCTCGACCCATGGCACGATTGATCCAAGAGAATGTAAAAAAACCTCTCGCTGATGAACTTTTATTCGGTAAGTTAATGCATGGTGGTCACGTCACCTTAAAAGTTAAAGACGGTAAGTTACATTTTGTCAGTCATGATCATAGAGAGGGCGTTTTTTAGATGACATTGACTGTAATAATAATAACTAAAAATGAAGAGAGAAATATCAGAAGATGTCTCGAATCCGTACGATTTGCTGATGAAGTAGTTGTACTGGATTCGGGAAGTACTGATAAAACAGTTGCCATTGCCAAAGAATATACGGAGCATGTTTTCTCTACCGACTGGCCAGGCTATGGTGCTCAAAAGCAAAGAGCATTATCTAAAGCTACAGGCGATTGGGTGTTAAATCTTGATGCTGATGAATCTGTCAGCGAGGAGTTGCAGCAAGAAATCAAGGCAGCCATGTCCTCAAATACAGCCGATGCTTTTAGAATTGCAATTCAAATGTATTTCTATAATCAACCCTTAAAATACTCTTCTAGTCCTAAACGTCACGTTCGCCTTTTTAAACGGGAAAACGCCTATTTCAGTAATGACATTGTGCATGAAAAAATAGTACTACCCGAGAGTACACGAATTGGTAAAATCAAAAATGTCATTATGCACCACTCATTTAAAGATGTAAGTCATGTCTTATATAAGATGAATAAATATTCATCTTATAGCGCGAAAACATACATCTTAAATAAGAGAAAATCCAGTTTCAGCAAAACAGTAGCCAGTACAACATGGATGTTTTTCAGATGTTATATCTTGCAACGTGGTTTTTTAGATGGCAGAATAGGTTTTTTATTTGCAGTGTTTAATGCACAAGGTACTTTTTATCGTGGTATTAAACAATTGTATCAAGATAGCAATATAGACCAATTGCCAAAAAGCACAGAGGAATTAATTTGAGACTGAGCTTGCTAGAAGAAAAAAACAATTTATTGATACCAACGCTTCTTGTTTTGTTAGCATTTTTTATCCCAATAAGTGTCAGCATCAAGTCCATTTTAGTGGTAGTTAGTATAGTGGCTCTTTTGCTAGCGCCTTACTACAGACAATATATGTATTATGCTTTTAATACATTATGGGCTCGTGCCGCTATTGGTTTATTTCTTTTTGTCATTATCGCCTGTTTGTGGTCTGAAGCACCGTACGCCTTACAGTACAACATTATCGATAAATATTCTAAGTTAATTTTCCTGCCTGTATTTGCCGTAGGGTTTATTAAACCACAGACTAGATTATGGGTTTTAAATAGCTATATATTAACGATGATATTGACGTGTATTATATCAGTGCTAAAGTCAAAACATTTAATAACATTTCATTCCACAGATCCTGCTGATGTATTTTATAACCACATTATTACTGGATTTATGGTAGCCCTAGGTGTTTATTTTGCTGGCATCTTAGTATTACAGCAGAATATGAGTAAAGGATTACGGATTTTTTATCTGTTTATGATTATCTTAGGAACTTATCAGACATTTTTTCTTAATCCAGGGAGAACAGGTTACATTATTTATGGTGTTTTAATGTCTTTACTAATAGTGCAAAAACTTCCCTTTAAAAAGGCTTTGGTAGGAATTTTGGGATTTATCGCTGCAATTAGTTTAGCTTATACTTTGAGCCCTGTGATGCAAAATGGAGTTCATTTAATGATTACAGATATCAAGCTTCTGAAACACAACCAAGCAGATACCTCTTTAGGTTTTAGAATTCAATTTCATCAATATGCGCAATCTTTATTTGAAAAAAATCCACTTATAGGTGTGGGCACTGGAGGTTTTCAATATAGCTTTCAGAAAGATCAGCCTATTCCTGCTTGGGGAAAAAAGCTTAATGAGCCTCATGGTCAATATTGGTTAACTCTTGCAGAACTGGGATTAGTAGGTATTATTCTGTTTCTTTTTTTCATAGGAACCTTGTTTTTAACTGCCTTCAGGCTTAACCAAATGAAGCCCATTCTTTTAGGGTTATTGGTTTCTTTTTGTGTTTTATCGTTCTCAGATACTATATTTTGTTATTCAACAATAGGTTACTTGTTAATTCTTTTCAGTGCATTATGTTTTGGTGAAATCATAGAAAATCAAAAGGCAATAATCGATCAGGCGCATGAGTACAAATAACCTCAGCACGAACTCCGATTTTAGCCTGGTGCAGCGAAGCGAAACCGAACCTCTAGCAATAATGCCTGGTTGCGGCTTTGTACTTTTAATTATCTAATAATTGAATAGGCCAGAGATGGTAAAAATGATGAACGGGTCCATTTCCAAAGCCCACAGAATGTTCTTTTGCCGCTTGTATGGCATTAAATAAATAGTTTTTTGCGATATCGCACGCTTTAATTAAATCAATTTTTTGGGCAAGACAGGCTGTTATGGCTGCAGATAGGGTGCACCCAGTTCCGTGAGTATTTTTAGAGTTAATTCTTGGGCTCGCAAACCAATGAATGTCTCCGTTTGCACCTATTAATAAATCATTCGATTCAACTGAATGCAAAAGATGTCCCCCTTTAAGTAAAACGTATTTGGGGCCAAACTCAAGCAGCTTTTGACCAATATACTTCATTTCTATTTCAGATGATGCATTTAGGCCGGTGAAAGTAAAAGCTTCTGGAAGGTTAGGGGTAATCAAAGTAGCTAGTGGTACCAGTTGGGTGATTAAAGAGTTCACTGCTTCGGGTAGTAATAATGGATCACCACTTTTAGCAACAGTTACAGGATCAATAACAATAGGAATATCCAGAGCATTTTTTTTTAGGAACGATGACACTAATTCAATAATTTCCGTGTTGAAGAGCATCCCTATTTTTATACTGTCCGGTTTAATATCGTCAAATATAGCGTTCAGCTGATCTTCTATTGCCTTCAATGGAATAGGGTAACAGTTTCTCACTCCGCACGTATTTTGTACCGGCAAAGCGGTAAGTACCGTCATCCCATAGCAGCCTAATGCCGAAAATGTTTTTAAATCAGCCTGAATTCCGGCTCCACCTGAACCATCAAAACCTGCTATAGATAAAGCTTTATATTGCATGACTAGACTCTTGTACAGTTTTTGACATTAAAATCCAGTCGGGATCGAATAAATTATTAATAAACACTTCTTTGAATGTAGCAGGGCGTTTGGCTTGTTCATGAGCCAATTGTCCACACAAGCCAAAATATGCAGTTGCTTGAACTGCAGCGTGAAAATGGTTTGCTTCGCAAGCAACAAAGGCACTCAGGACAGCAGTCATAGTGCAACCCATCCCTGTAATCAGGGACATAAGGTTTGAACCAAATGGAAGTAAAATCTCATCCACTCCGTTAGTTATAAAATCTTGAGGGCCACTGATTACAATTGTTTTTTTTGATTTTGCCAGCATATGGGCGCTCTGAATTGCTTTAGTTACAGGATCTGAGCTTTCGACTCCTTTAGTGCTTCCATTTGAACCAGCTAATGAAATGATTTCACTCGCATTCCCTCGGATCACTTGAGCATAAGGAAATAACTCCATTGCAGCAGATGTTCGAAGTTTGCTCGCTCCTGCACCTACAGGATCGAGAATTAGGGGTTTATCTATTGAGTTTGCAATGTTGGCTGCAAATCGAGCTCTCTCCATAAATGAATCATTCAAAGTTCCGATATTAATATATACAGCTTGACTTAAATCAATCAGTTCTTCAATCTCGACTTGAGATTCGGACATGAGGGGTGCAGCACCCAAAGCCAAAAGGCTATTTGCCATAAAATCCATAGTAACGTAATTAGTAAGGCAAAGTATTAAGGGTTTTTGTTGCTTTAAACGGGTGAGGGTGAATTGTATGTGCTCAAGCATATCGGGTCCTGAAAAACGATACTTCGCAGCATGAGAATAAGCTCCGAAGTATATATTGGATACCTACCAAGCTGCAATTTTCTCTTCGGGTCGTAAAGAACATTCTTCTGAAATTGAGCCATCATTGCATACAACGTATCCTGTCACGCTGTAGGTTGAAACGACGCCGCCTTTCCATAAGCAGCAACCACGAAATAATTGTAAATCCATGACTGCGTGTGGGGTGCAATAACATGTAGAGTAAAAACCATTTTTACAAACAAGACGGCCTGCTGATGAATCACAATAGCTTACTCCTCCCATTTGACCACAGCAACCGGAAATATATTGGGATTGCGAATATGCTGGTGAAATAAGAAAACTTAATATACCGATACAAAAAAGAGATTTAAGTGACTGCATCTTGATTTCTCGAATTATTTTTCTTTTTAGAATAACATAGGGTTTGTTTAAATTTCTACTATATTACTCAAGCTGTGCTGATTATCTGCGTTTTGGGACGCGAAATTCAGCATTTAAGAATTAATGAGTTAATTAACCCAATATTTCTAAAAACTATTAGTCGGAACTTGAATTGTTTGTAGAACATTAGGATAAAGTACAAATAAATAACTAGTAGCTAAACCTGCTAATAGACCAAATAAATGTGCTTCCCAGGATACGCCTTTATCTCGAGGAAAAATACCAAAGAATATACCTGCAAAATAATAGAGACTAATTATGCCCAGGATTATGGTTGTTAATGTAGCGGTCTGATAGATATTACTAACTAAAAAACCCCAATATCCAGTGATTAGTCCACTAGCACCTATATGTAAACCAGGTTTAGCGAAACACCATATGGCAATTCCACTTAAAACAGTTATCATTACGGTAACGACAAGAAAGTAGTTAAGCCCATTTATTAAAATGAAATTACTTAAAACGACCAAGGGAATCGAGTTAAAAAATATATGATTGAAATTTGAGTGCAGAAGAGGGGCAAATATAATACCAGGCAAGCCACGGAGATGTCTTGGAATAATGCCCAGCAATAAGATGTTTCTATAGATCTTACTCACAAAGAAAAAAAGCCATGGAATCACCAAAATAATTTCTAGGATGGGAATGTTATTTTTAGTTTGGGTAATAATCAAGTAAAGGCTATTGTTTAATTCTTCAAGCATTTTTTACTCATGTATTTGGGTAATATCACAAGTCAAACTCCCTTGTGCCAAGCGTATATCGATTGTATCGCCAAGATGTACTTGTTGGTGCGAAAACAATACTTTATTTTCTTTGGTAGCAATAGCATAACCTCTATCCAGTGTAGCCAAGGGGCTAACTGCATGCAAGGTAGATAATTGAGTTCTAAATTGATATTGAAGTTGGCTGATCTTATTTTGCATGTGCTGAATTAATTGAGCTAAGATTTTTTGTAAAACCATCTTTGTTTGATTAATTTGGTTTTTGGGATTTTGGACGTGTAAATGATTGATGCACATGTGGAGTTGATGTGTTTTCTGTTTGATGTATGATCGCATGCAGGCAATCAATTGCCGTTCCAAGTAATCAGTGGTTTGCCAATAACTGGAAATTGCTTTTTGTGGTGAGGATATTTTATCGATTAAGTGATGCAATCTAACTTGGTATTTTTGTAAAAAACGGTGCATTGCCGCAGATAAACGAGAGATGGAATGGTTTAATAATTTAAACAGCTCAATACAGTCGGGGGTCACTGCTGCAGCGGCTGCAGTCGGGGTTTCTGCTCTGTAATCAGCTACAAAATCGGCAATGGTAAAATCTGTTTCATGGCCAATCCCAGATACAATAGGAATTGTGCTGTTTGCAATAGTTCGTGCCAGCCTCTCCTCATTAAATGCCCACAAGTCTTCAATACTTCCGCCTCCTCGCGCAAGCAAAAGCACATCGCATCGTTTTTCTATATTGGCACGTTTTAATGCGTTAATCAGTTGTTGTGCTGCGCCGGCACCCTGAACTTCGCTTGGATAGATAAAGACTTCGGCTAATGGGAAACGTCGCGATAGAGTAGATAATATATCCCGAATCGCAGCTCCCGACGTTGACGTGATAATGCCAATGGCGCGAGGCATGGCCGGAATGAGTTTTTTCTTTACTGAATCAAACAAACCTTCACTGGCAAGTTTGTTTTTCAATTCTTCAAAACGTTGGTAGAGTGCTCCCAACCCCGCTTCAGTAATTAGCTCTACAATTAATTGATAATCACCGCGTGCTTCATAAAGGCTTAATCGTCCACTGGCAACTATATGTTGGCCGTCGCATAATTTGTTTGCAAGTCCATTGGTTTGACGACTTTTAAAGAAAACAGCACGAATTTGCGCCTGATGATCCTTCAGGGTAAAATAAAAATGTCCCGATCCCGGCTTACTTAAATTAGAGATTTCCCCTTCAACATGAACAACACCCAGTTCATTTTCAAGATAGCATTTAACCTGTCGATTAAGTTGGCTGACAGTAAGAATTGAATTTCTTTTTTCCACGATCAATTTATACATGCTCCATAAATAATAAACAAAGATAAATTTTAAGCATTCATGACCTACAGAGTATCAAAATTAATATCTTACATATAGTAGTGAAAGAATTTAACTTCATTTAAACCCTATCTTGGCAAACCTTCTAAGAATAAGCTATGATCCTCGCATTAAAAATTAAGAATAAAAATAAAATGAACTCATTCCAAAATAGAAAATTAGGTGTTTTCAGCTCATTTTTGTTTTTACTTATAACTATAAGTATGTCGGGCTGTGTCGACTTATCAGGAGGTAGAGCTTCTGAAAAAAGACCAATACCAAAGATCGCTCAATCTGTGTTTCATAAATCCGAAACTCAAAATAATGGGAAAACCACATCAAAAACCGTGAAAGTGAGTAAGTCGCAACCTTATCATGGTGAAGTACACACTATGTTAGGTGGACTTGGGCTTTTTAGTACTGGAATGAGAACACTGAGCGATACTGTTATTGAAGAATGCAACATACCCGCACCTAGTGATATGTGGTACAACGCTGGTAATGTAACACGTTCTATAGCTACCTATTACCAAAAGCATCAACAGCACAGGCCTATTGTTCTGGTGGGACATTCTTTAGGTGCTAATGAGCAGATTAAAGTTGCTCGCAATCTGGACAAAATGGGTATTCCTGTGGATTTATTGGTCACTGTGGATGCAGTATCTCAAACCATTGTTCCACCCAATGTGAAGCATGCAATGAATTTTTATAAGCCTGGATATGTACCCATGTTTAGTGGTTTAAAACTTAGAGCAGTAAATCCAGAGCAAACACGTATTGACAACATTAACGTGACTACGTTAAAAGGCATCGAAGTGAATCATTTCACTATTGATAAAGATCCCGTTGTGCAAGCAATGATAATGGAAGAAGTAAAAAAGGTGTTGAGTAATGCAAATCAAGAAAAAGGGTAAAGAAAATTGTTCTCGTGTATGCATAATTGGAGCCGGTCCAAGCGGTCTTGCTGCGATTAAAAATTTGCAAGAAGAGGGTGTAACCGATATCACGGTATTTGAAAAGAACAATCAAATTGGTGGTAACTGGGTATATGATGAACGAAACGATCATTCCAGTGTCTATGAAACGACTCATATTATTAGTTCAAAGCGTTGGTCAGAATTCGAAGATTTTCCTATGCCAGCGCATTATCCTGATTATCCATCGCATACCTTGGTTTTAGATTATTTTAAAAGCTATGCGGATCATTTTGATTTAACTAAATATATTCGTTTTAACACGAATGTTTTGAAGGTAGAACATACTAGTCAGCGTCAATGGAAAGTAGTATTTGAAAATGAACAGGGAACTCATGAAGAATTTTTTGATTATTTATTAGTTGCTAATGGCCATCATTGGGATCCGTTTATGCCAGAATATCCAGGGGAATTCTCGGGCCAACTGCTGCATTCACATCAATATAAGAAAGCCTCTGCGTTTAAAGATCAACGCGTTTTGGTTGTTGGTGGCGGTAATTCTGCGTGTGATATTGCAGTAGAGGTGGCACGCGTCTCTTCGCAAATGTGTATTAGTATGCGCAGAGGCTATCATATTTTTCCTAAATTTGTATTTGGCAAACCCACTGATGCAGCGGTAGCCAAAATTAGATGGATGCCTTCCTGGTTAAGACAGAAGTTTTTGAGTTTTTGTGCTCGTATTTTGCAAGGGCGATATGCCAAATATAAATTAATGACTCCTGACTGCGGGCCTTTAGAAATCCATCCTACTATTAATTCAGAGTTACTTTATTTTATTCGCCATGGAGAAGTGTTCCCTCGTCCAGGAATTACTCATTTCGAGGGGAGTCGAGTTCATTTTACAAATGGTGAATCTGAAGAATTTGATACGGTGATTTTTGCCACAGGCTATAAAATAAGTTTTCCTTTCCTCGATAAGGGTATTGCTGACTTTAGTAATTCCACCAAAATCCCACTTTATAGAAAAATGATGCATCCAGACTATGATAATCTTTATTTTATCGGTTTGTGCCAGCCTCAAGGATGTATTTGGCCGCTAGCTGATTATCAGTCAAAAATCGCGGCACGCATTATTATGGGCACTTTAAAACGACCTGATAAATTGCATGAAAAGACACTTCAAGAAATGAATAAACCTCATTATCGGTTTAAATCTCATATACGACATGCTGTAGAAGTGGATTATCATAAGTTTCGTCGTGAACTATTGGATATGTTAGAAGCTTAATATCTCATCCCGGGTGAAGGCCATCCCTTTATCCGGGAGTCTATACGAATAAACTAATTGAGCAAAGTTTCCCCTGGAAGGTAAACGATCTAAGGTAGATTGGAACGTATCTTATTAATCTACCGTAATTCAAAGAACCTACCTCCAAACAGGATCTCCTGACATGGAAGGAGATCTCGCTTGGATAGAACGATTAATTCCTGGATTCCTGCCGTTTAATTAGCGCAGACATTAACTTTTCAATATTAGTTACATGTGGTTTATCTTGAAGAATCATAGCCTTGGTTCGATCATCACAATATCCTTTTACTTCTTTATCGGGGAATATATAAAATTTCTTATCATCTACCTCCTGTACGATATGTTCTGCAATATCAATAGCAGGGCGTGAATGTGACAAAAGAGATTTTAATGCTTCATGTAAAGAGGAGTTTGCATTTGTTGTATGGGATAAAAGGGATGTATCTGTAAATGAAGGAAAAACGATAGAAACATCCACTGGCTTTTTCATACGTATCAGATCAAAATATAATGATTCAGATAAAGCAAGTACCGCATGTTTTGACATGGAGTAACACGCTGTTTGTGAACCGGTACATAATGCATATAAGCTCGCTATATTGATAATATGTGAATGAAAGGGTTGCTCAAACAAGAAAGGAATAAAAGCCTGAATCATATGAATCATTCCATGTAAGTTCACGTCCATCACCCGCTGGATTTGTTCTGGATTCAAATCCCAAATAGGCTCTAATGGGCCTATAATTCCTGCATTATTGTAGAGCCAATCGATACGCCTTAATTTCGCCTCAACTTGTTTGGCCAATTGTGCTACTTCATTAGCTTGGGTTACATCACAAGATATTGACAAAATTTGTTCCGGGAAGAGAGATAATAGTCGTTCGGCTTCTTGTTTGAGTTTTATGCTATCTTTATCTACCATTACTACAGTATTACCTTGTTGTAGATGGACTTGGCTTAACGCTAAGCCAATTCCATTCGCAGCACCGGTGATTACAGCTACTTTCATTTTTTTTCCTTTTGCTATAATTTGATAAATCTTACAAATATAAGGATGTTATCTTGAAAAACGAACATGAAATACCAGAGCCTTATGAGTATCCTGATCAGCCTGACGAATATCCAAAAGAACCGGATCCTTATGAGCCGGATGATCCTGGATTACCTGAACCTGAACCATCACAACCTTCCGAACCAAACTGGGAGTAGTTGTCTCGCAATTGTTCATATGGAAGGTCAATTTAAAGCAGGGGGCTTTATTTGACCGAAACTAAACAATAAAACGAGACCTATTCAAATTGTAGAGGATATCGAGGTAGTCTTCAGGTTAGCCCTCCTAGTTAATCCCCTTTTATCAGTTGATCCAAAGCTTTGCCTATATCCTTGGCCCTCATTAAGCTTTCCCCAATGAGAAAGGTATTAATTCCATGAGCTTGCATTAAATGTATGTCTATAGGTGAGTTAATGCCGCTTTCCGTAATGGTTATTTTATCTTGGGGGATATATTGTTTTAATTGAATACTGAGTTGGATGTCTGTCTTAAAAGTATGAAGACTGCGATTATTAATACCTATTAGTGGAGTAGGTAAACGTAAAGCGCGCTCCAGCTCTTCTTTGTTATGACTTTCTACAAGTACGGAAAGCCCCAACTCATGTGCTAGCTGGCAAAAATCCATTAACTGAATATCATCAAGTAAAGCAACTATGAGTAAGATACAATCTGCGCCTAAGGCCAGACTTTCATAAATTTGATACGAATCAAGAATAAAGTCCTTTCGCAGAATAGGTAGTTTGCACTGGTTTTTTGCTACAGCTAAATAATCAGGATGCCCCTGGAAAAAATCGATATCCGTAAGCACAGAAAGGCACCGAGCACCATGTCGTGCATAGATTGTTGCAATCTCTTCTACATTAAAATCTTCTCTGATCAACCCTTTGCTTGGAGATGCGCGTTTAATTTCTGCAATAATTGCTGGATCATTCTTATCTTTCAGAGCCGCGATGAAATCACGGCGCTCCATAGAGGGTTGTTCTGCTAATAAATTTAAGGGCTTATTTTTTTTAGCAAGAGCTACTTCTTCTTGTTTTCGTTGGGCAATACGTTCTAACACACTATTCATGATGCGATTCTTTATTTAAAGTTTGAGTTAGTTGGCTGAGTTGAGTGAAACATTGGCTGGCTTTACCGCTGTCAATCACGACTTTGGCATGTTCCAATGCCTGAATGAAAGAAATATGTTCCTGAGCGCAGTAAATTGCTGCGGCAGAATTTAATAAAACCATGTCGCGAGCGGCTCCTTGTTTTCCGGAAAACACCCCTTGAATCAATTCTAAACTTTGCAGGGGGGAATCAACGATCACTTCATCTAATGAGTGATGTTTGATTCCATAGTCTTCTGGGTTAATAATCCAGTGATGAAAGGAACCTTCTCGATACTCAAGTACATCTGTAGAGGCTGCAATACTGATTTCATCTAATCCATCTTGAGAGTTTACAACTAAAGCTCGCTCACTTCCCATATGAGCCAGTACCGAAGCTAAAGGTTTTTGCCAATCTTTTGAAAATACACCTACTACTTGTCTTTTTACTCGCGCAGGATTGATTAATGGTCCAAGTAAGTTGAACAACGTTCTAATCCCCAGTTGTTGACGTGCAACACGTGCGTGTTGCATGGCGGGATGATAGTGAGGCGCAAATAAGAATGCCAAACAACATTGTTCAATACACCTTTGGATGTGTTGATCAGAAAGACTTAATATAAAACCGGCTTGTTCTAATAAATCAGCACTACCACTACGGCTGGAAACTGAGCGGTTACCGTGTTTCGCAACTGGAAATCCTGCTGCGGCTACTACAAAGCTGCAGGCCGTAGAGACGTTAAATGTATTTTTCCCATCTCCACCGGTTCCAACGATGTCAATTAAATTGGTCCCTAAGTCGATGGGGTGGGCTAATTGCTGCATGACTTCAGCCGCAGCTATTAATTCTTCGGTCGTTTCACCTTTCATGCGCATGAGTGCTAAAAATGTTGCGATCTGTACCTCATTATATCGACCGGACATACATGCATGAATCACTGATTGCATTTGTTCCGGATTCAAATTTTTTTTCGCGATTAAGTGCTCAAATAGAAGATTGGGTTTCATATTTTAAGAAATTCTCTAATAATTGCAGTCCATGTTGGCTTAATATTGCTTCTGGATGGAATTGTAGACCAAAAACAGGATATTGACGATGTGAAATTGCCATTATTGTATCATTTGTCCATGCGTCAATAGAGAAACAATCAGGAAGACTTTGTTTCTCAACTGCCAAAGAATGATAACGTGTTGCTTGGAAGGGGTTCGGAATGTTTTTAAAAATTCTTTGTTGATTATGTTCTATAGTTGACGTTCTTCCATGCATTATTTGTGGAGCGGTTATTATTCGACCACCAAAAACTTGAGCAATACTTTGGTGACCAAGGCAAATACCTAAAATAGGAATAGTACGATAAAAAGTGCGTATTGCTTCCATGGAAATGCCTGCCTCATTGGGCGTTTTTGGCCCTGGTGAGATGACCAAGTATTGAGGAGCAAGCTTTTTTATTTGACTTATATTAATTTGATCATGGGTATAAATTAATACTTCTTGGTTGAGGCATTGGAAATATTGTACAAGATTGTAGGTAAATGAATCATAATTATCGATAATGAGCAGCATGTTAAATCTAAATATGGGTTGGTGATGTGGGTGCAGCGCAGGATACCGGACATCTACTGACTATAAATTCTGAATCCACTGCGCAGATCCAGTCTATTCTTTTATAAAGTAAAATCTTCTCCTAAATAAACGGCCCTGACTTGTTGGTTGGCTAGTATCAACTCCGGGGTTCCTTCACATAATATTTTTCCTTGACTGACAATATAGGCACGCTCGCAAATATCAAGAGTCTCTCTTACGTTATGATCGGTGATTAAAACACCAATACCTTTATTACATAAATGTTGAATGATTTTTTTAATATCAATGACCGAAATCGGGTCCACTCCAGCAAAAGGTTCATCAAGAAGGATGAAGGAGGGCTCTATAGCCAGAGCTCTTGCAATCTCCACACGTCGTCTTTCTCCTCCAGATAGAGCCATACCCAGGCTTTTATGCAGATGTGTGATATGAAACTCTTGAAGCAGAAGATCGAGCTTTTCTTCTCGTGCCTGTTCATTTAAATCAGGTCTCAGTTCGAGAATGGCCATAATGTTTTCTGCTACAGTTAATTTACGAAAGACTGAGGCTTCTTGGGGAAGATAGCTAATCCCTAGACGGGCTCTTTGATGCATGGCACATAGTGTTATATCCTGGTCAGATAGAAAAATTTGACCTTCATCACAGGACTGCAAACCGACGATCATATAAAAACACGTTGTTTTTCCTGCTCCATTGGGACCCAACAAACCAACGCACTCACCTTTTTTTATATGGATACTGATGCCGTTAACCACAGTTCGCGATTTAAAGGATTTTTTAAGATTTCGGGCTTCCAGTATACTCATGATGATTTCTTTTCTGGGTGATAAATAATAACTATCCTTTTACTGTCATCACCTTGAGACAGAACATGTTGTTTCACCGTATCATAACTTATTTTTGCAGCAGAAAAGGAATTTTTTCCTTGTTCTACTCGGGCATTTCCTATTAGCTCAATTAAATGGCGTAAGGGATAATATCGAATGGTGTCGGCATAAGCATGTACGGGAGGTTTTTGAGGATCCGTTATTGTCCAATAGTGTGCCTGTTTTTCTTTAGTCCCATTGGCTATGGCAACAACCAGTTGATTTTTTTCATTCCCAATAGTCACCGCTTTATCGGCATGTAAATTTGTTGTTCCTTGTACTAATTCCACATTGCCCGTATAAGTTCCTTTATGATCTTGTTGGCTTAAGTCAGCTGAGTCTGCCATAACATGCATTACTTGTTCTTTATCCTCCGTCAAGGCATAGGCAGCAGATGAGAACAAGAAAAAAAGGAGTAAACTATAGTTAACCATTCTCTGGAGCATAACTTCCTCTTGCTTGATGCAGTAATTCTACTCTTTTTTCATCGAGATAAGCATTCATTCCAGTTGATTGTACAATATTACCTGGTTGCTGATAGGTTACCAGCAAATCAGAACTTGCTTTCTTTTCTTTAGGGAAGTAGGTAACTTCTTCTGTTTTTAAAGTACTTTCCTCCGTTCCCTTTTTTTGACGCACTACAACGTTCCCTGTAAAAGTAATTTGTTTGCCCCCTTCAAATGATTTGGCTTTAAGTGAGCTAATGTCCCAGGGAGGTTGTTCTTCTTGGCTTACAATAATATGAGGATTTTGTAATAAATAGACATTACCTTTTTGAATATGTTGCATGAACGGTGCGGTGAGGACATTAGCAAGTGTACCTTCTGGATTAAACTGGCGCACTGTAACGTTAACAATAGTAGTGTCTACGGAATTTGCCAAAGTCTCGCTATCTAATCGAATTTTAACCGTAGAGTGGCTGTAATACCATCCGGAACAGGCTAGGATAATTAAAGTAAAAAAAAGCCATATAAGTTGTTTTGTTGCATTCATTGTTTTAGATAACCTGCTATCGCTGAATCCATCTTATTCTGTGCCTTTAAAATAAGTTCACATAACTCCCGTACCGCTCCACGGCCTCCTGATAGGGTGGTTTGCCACATAGCAATTTCTTTAATTTGATGTACCGCATTGGCCACTGCGACACTAAGCCCAACTTGCTGCATAATTGGTGCATCTGGAATATCATCACCAATGTAAGCAAAGTGCTCATCCTGGAGATTTAATTTGCTTTTTAGTTGCTTGTAGGTCTCTTGTTTATCCAATTGATCCTTATAGTAATGAACAATTCCTAATTGTTGCATTCTATGATCTACTACTGCATTCCGCGAACCCGTAATAACGGCGACCTCAATTCCAGCGGTCATCAGTAATTTTAAACCCACTCCGTCATGAATATGGAATGTTTTCTGTTCATTAAAGTGGTTATCAATATATAAGAGACCATCAGTAAGAACACCATCTAAGTCACAGATAAGGCATTTAATATTCTTGGCTCGCTCAATTAATGTATTCATTTAAAAAACACCCGCTTTTAATAAATCATGAAGATGAAGAACAGCCGAAGGTCGTTTTTCTTCATCAATGACAATTAATGAAGTGATGCTGTGTTTTTGCATAATAGTCAAAGCCTCCGCAGCAAGCATCCCTCTGGAAATAGTACGAGCATTACGGGTCATAACTTCTTTTATTGGTGTGGTATTAATATCATATTGACGGGTTAGAGTGCGTCGGATGTCTCCATCGGTATAAACCCCAACAAGATATCCTTTGTTATCAACCACACAAGTCATACCCAATTTTTTATCGGTTACTTCAAGTAACGCTTCACTTACGGTTGCGTTTTCATGAATAAGGGGTAGCTGTTCCCCTTGGTGACAGAGCTCGTCAATACGTAGCAAAAGTCGTTTGCCCAATGAGCCGCCAGGGTGTGATAAAGCAAAGTCTTCCTCACTAAAGCCCCTGGCTTGCAGCAAGGCAATTGCTAGTGCATCTCCCATTACCAAGGCTACAGTGGTGCTTGTTGTTGGTGCGAGGCCAAGAGGACAGGCTTCTTGCTTGATACTAACGTCTAAGTTGACGTCGGCTGCTTTTGCTAAAGTTGATTCAGAATTTCCAGTTAGGGCAATTAAAGGGACTTCAAGTCTTTTTAATAGAGGAAGTAATGTAACCAATTCCAATGTATTGCCCGAGTGAGAAATGGCAATTACGGTATCTTGACGGGTAATCATTCCCAGATCCCCATGACTTGCTTCGCCCGGGTGCATAAAAAAAGAGGGGCTACCTGTACTGGATAAAGTTGCAGCGATTTTATTAGCTATATGACCGGACTTACCCATCCCAGTTACTACAATCCGTCCACTACAGGAGAGCAGAAGTTCACAGGCTTTTTCAAACCTGCTATCAATTCGCTGAGTTAACTCAAAGACAGCTTGGGCTTCAGTTTCAATGACCGCCAGTCCGAGGGTACAAAAATTCATAGGCAATTGGATGTTTTTTGTTAATTTTTCATTCTAACAAAAAAATATTTGAATATATAGAATTAAATACCCCAATTTTTTTATTGATCCAGTGTGGGAAAGCTTTGGCTAATGCAAAATGACATTCCGAACAAAATTTTTTAAGATTTCCTGCAAAACCTTGCTCAGTATCACTCTTTAAAAAACGCAGTGAACAAAAAATCAAGTCGCTTAAAACCTAGCATTTTGGAGAGTATCTTAGGTATACTTCTACTTTTGGCTAAATCGGAAAGAGAGCATGCCTGAAAATTGGGTAGAAATAAAAAATTTAGTCTTCACTCGCGAAAGCCATTGTATTTTTAATGGTATTGATATGAGGGTTCAGCGTGGCAAGATTACGGCAATTATGGGACCTAGTGGTTCTGGAAAAACAACTTTATTGCAGTTAATAGGTGCTCAGCTAAGTCCTGACAGTGGCTTCATCCATGTCAATGGTCAAAACATGCATCAATTATCTCGCAAAGCTTTGTATGAGGCGAGACGTAATATGGGCTTACTTTTTCAAAGCTCTGCTTTATTTACCCATCTTTCAGTATTTGATAATGTGGCTTTTCCTTTGCGGGAGCATACTCAACTTAATGAGTCCATGTTGCGTGATATCGTATTAATGAAACTAGAAGCTGTAGGATTACGAGGTGCTGCAAACCTAATGCCTGCTCAGTTGTCCGGTGGCATGGCCAGGCGAGTTGCTTTAGCGCGTACTATAGCATTAGATCCTGAACTTATGATGTACGATGAACCATTTACTGGGCAAGACCCCATTTCTTTGGGGGTGTTGGTTCGTTTAATCAAAAGGTTAAATGAATTGTTGCATACCACAACAATAATTGTCTCACATGACGTTGAAGAAACTTGTTCTATAGCAGATTATATATACCTAATTTCTGGTGCAAAAATCATTGGTCAAGGAACCCCGAATGAGCTCATTCAGTCATCTGAACCTCAGATTAGACAATTTATGCATGGGGAAGCTGATGGGGTTGTTCCTTTTCATTATCCTGCCAGAGCCTATATAGAGGAGCTATTAGATGCTTGAGTTCATTACACGTATGGGTAATCGTAGTTCCCGGGTTTTGCAAAATTTGGGAAATTCAGGCTTATTTTTGTTCTTTATGTTGTTCAGACGGCCCGGAATTTCAAAACTTTGGCCCTTGCTACGCTATCAAATTCATTTTGTTGGTGTTTTATCGTGCTTGATCATTGTTGTTTCTGCCTTATTTATTGGAATGGTAGTAGGACTTCAAGGTTATAATACCTTGCAAAAATTTGGTGCTTCCAGTCAACTAGGTCAATTATTAGCCTTAAGTATTTCAAGAGAACTTGGTCCAGTAATTAGTGCATTGTTGTTTGCTGGACGTGCGGGTTCTGCCCTAACTGCCGAAATAGGTTTGATGAAAGCCACCGAACAATTATCCAGTATGGATATGATGGGAGTTGATCCTTTAGGCAGAGTTATTTATCCTCGTTTTATAGCGGGTTTTATTACCTTACCTCTTTTGGCATTAATTTTTTCTGCTGTAGCCATTTTTGGTGGTTATTTTATTGGTGTTCATTGGTTAGGAGTGGATGCAGGAAGTTTCTGGTCAAATATGCAAGCAGCAGTGGATTTCCGAATTGACGTACTCAGTGGTATCATTAAAAGTTTAGTTTTTGCTTTTGTTGTAACCTGGATTTCTGTATTCCAGGGGTTTGAATGTGTGCCTACCGCAGAAGGTATTAGTCAAGCGACGACTAAAACAGTAGTTTATTCATCGCTTGCTGTATTAGGGCTTGATTTTTTGTTGACCGCAATGATGATTGGAGATTGGTAAATGAGTAAGCAACGTTACGTAGATTTTAGTGTTGGCCTATTTATGTTGCTTGGTATATTGGCTTTGCTGGTCATGACAATGAAAGTAAGTAATTTTTCTAGTTTTGGATCTCATGACAGTTATGATGTAACTGCTGATTTTACCGATATTGGAGGCTTGAAAGTCCGGGCACCTGTTACTGTAGCAGGAGTTAGGATTGGTGAGGTAACTCATATTGAGTTGCAGCCGGGAGACCTGAACGCAAAGGTAACTATGCGTTTGCGTAGCGATAAAAAAATACCTTATGATGATGCTTCAGCACGCATTTTGACTGAGGGGTTGCTTGGTTCAAATTATATTAGTATTGTTCCAGGCTTTGAGGATGACGAGAATAAAGAGCATCCTTATTTGCAAAATGGAGATGTGATTGGAAAAACTCAAGAAGCAATTATTCTTGAAAATTTAATTGGTCAACTATTATTTAACATTAAAAAATAAGGTCAGAACATGAGAATAATAAAAACAATTTTATTAGTTGTCAGTGTGATTTTATCTCCGATAATGAATGCATCACAAAACTCTCCTATACCTATGTTAGAGCAAACTGCTAACAACATCATCGCTACCCTAAAAGAGAACAAGGACAACTTAAAAAGCAATCCCAGTATTATTTATCGCGCTGTAGAAAACAATTTGCTACCCATTGTTGATGTTGCAGGTATGTCACGTTCTGTTTTAGGAAGACAAGCTTGGAGTAAGGCAACAAATGCGCAAAGAGCGCAATTTTCTAAAGCCTTTACACGCTTAGTTATTCGTACTTATTCCAGTCCTTTAGCACAATATACTAATGAAAGCATACAATTTTTACCGTTAAGAGGCTCTTTAAACGCTCGATTTTTGCGTGTTAACAGCATTATTATTCGTGCAGAAGGCCAAAATATTCCATTGTCTTATAGCCTTGTAGCTAAAAATGGTCAGTGGAAGATCTATGATCTTAGCGTTGAAGGGGTAAGCCTGTTGCAAAGTTTCCGCTCCCAGTTTGCCGCTGCATTACAAAACTCCAGTATTGACGAAGTCATTAAGTTAATGGAAAAAAAGCAAATTAAAAGGACTTCCTAATTGTGAAAAATGTTAATTTTAAACCTGGGGTTGATTTGACATTTAAGTCAGTGGTTGCGGTGCGAGCAAAGCTCTATCAGGCTTTGATGGAAAATAAAACCGACCGATTTAGTTTGGATCTAAGTGATGTAAAACATTGTGATAGTGCGGGTTTAGCACTACTTATTGAAGCTAGAAAGCTATGTAAAAAAAATAACAAGTTTTTTGAAATCATAGGTATGCCTATCGAAACTCAATCTTTAGTAGAGTTTTGTGGCGTAAAGGGCATTTTGGAGGCGGTGTAGTTTTTAATTATTCCAATAGGAATGCCCATTTTTAAAAAGCGGTTACTTTTTTAGGATTATAAATTGTAGCCTGGGTGACGGTCTGAGCCAGAGCCCGGGTTTTTCTTTTTTTATTTGGATAATTAAATCTCGGATGATGCGTTTGTTTTATCTCCGATAGAATTGATGCCAAAAGTTGTATTTATTTCAATTTGTGAGCTAATTTTAATGATAAGTAATGAAGAAATCGAACAAAAATTTAAAACCATTGATGATGTTTATTACATCAAAGTGGGGGGGGATGGTTATCAATACCAGATAACCGTAGTTAGTGATGTTTTTTTAAATAAGTCCAAAGTCGCCAGACAGCAATGGGTTTATGCACAATTGAAAGAATTGATTACCACGGGAAAGCTTCATGCAATTAGTATGAATACGTGGACAAAAGAAGAATGGGGGAAGCAAAATGGATAAATTATTAATAAATGGTGGCAAAGCATTAAATGGTGAAGTAGTTATTTCAGGAGCAAAAAATGCTGCTTTACCTATTATGGCGGCGAGCTTACTTGCGAGAGATCATGTCACTATTTCCAATGTTCCCCACCTCAAAGACATAACTACTATGATGGAGTTACTTGGTCAATTAGGCGCTCAATTAATTGTTGATGAAAAAATGAATGTCCAAGTTGATGCAAATCAAGTAAATGAATTTGTTGCTCCTTATGATCTAGTAAAAACTATGCGGGCTTCGATTTTAGTATTGGGACCGTTACTTGCTCGATTTGGTAAAGCAGACGTGTCTTTGCCCGGAGGTTGTGCTATCGGAACAAGACCGGTCGATTTGCATTTAAAAGCATTGAAAACTATGGGCGCCGATATTACCGTAAAAAATGGTTATATCAATGCTCGTTGTCGACGTGGTCGTTTGCAAGGCAAACGTTTATTGTTTGATACAGTCACTGTGACGGGTACTGAAAATATTCTTATGGCTGCAACCCTTGCTGAAGGAACAACAATTATTAAAAATGCGGCTCGTGAGCCGGAAGTGGTTGATTTGGCCAATTTTTTGATTCAAATGGGGGCAAAAATTACTGGTGCAGGGACCTCAATCATCGAAGTTGAAGGTGTGGAGTCTCTTTCTGGGGGTACTTATTCGGTTATGTCTGACAGGATTGAGGCAGGAACTTATCTTGCAGCAGGAGCTCTAACTCGAGGTCATGTTACCGTGAAACGAGTTCGACCTGATACCTTATTATCGCAATTATGTAAATTTGAAGAAGCTGGCGCAGAGTTAACAATAGGTGAGGATTGGGTAAGTCTCAATATGCATAACCAACGTCCTAGGGCAGTAAATATTGCCACCGCACCATATCCCGCTTTTGCAACGGACATGCAGGCTCAATTCATGGCAATGAACTCAGTTGCTGATGGTTCTTCAACTATAGTAGAAACGATATTTGAAAATCGTTTTATGCATGTACAAGAATTACAACGCATGGGTGCGCAGATCCAACTTAATGGAAATACTGCCATAATTAATGGAGTTGAGCGATTAACCGGCGCTCCCGTAATGGCAACTGATTTACGTGCCTCTGCCAGTTTGATTTTAGCTGGATTAGTTGCAGACGGTGAAACCTCAGTTGAGCGTATCTATCACGTGGATAGAGGTTATGAGCGTATAGAAGAAAAACTATCCTTATTAGGCGCTGATATCAAGCGGGTTTCTGACCGGTGATTACCAAAGAAGAACTATCTTTATACCTGCATCAATTCTTGAGCTGTGATCGATATAATGATTACGCACCCAATGGAATGCAGGTTGAAGGTAAAGAGCAAATTAAGCGAATTTGTACCGCGGTAACTGCTTCTGAAGATGCGATTTCTCAGGCAATTGCATGGGGTGCAGATGCTTTGTTGGTTCATCATGGTTACTTTTGGCGTGGTGAAGCGCCCATAGTTATAGGGATGAAGCGTCGACGGATTTATCAATTATTGTGTAATGAATTAAATCTATTTGCGTATCATCTTCCTTTAGATTGCCATGTTGATCTGGGAAATAATGCATGTTTGGCCAAATTATTTGAAGTCGATGTTGTTCACATGCACCGGGCAGGGGGTACTGATAATCTGCTGTGGTCAGGAAAATTAACTCACACAATGAAGCAAGCAGAGTTTACTGAATTTTTAGCAAATAAATTGCGACGTGCTCCATTGTTCATTGCAGGTAGTGAAAAACCCATCACCCATATTGCTTGGTGTAGTGGAGGAGCCCAGGATTTTATCGAGGATGCATTCCGTTTAGGTGTGGATGCCTATATCAGCGGAGAAATATCTGAGCGAACTTATTATCAAGCAAAAGAGTTAGGTATTCATTATTATTCTTGCGGTCATCACGCTACAGAACGTTATGGAATTCAGGCTTTGGGTAACCATCTTGCCTCTCAATTTGAGTTAGAACATTTATTTATTGATAGTGACAATCCTATTTAGGCTCACAATTTCTTAGGTTATCACTTAAAGCCTATCTCAAATGGAATAGTAAAGTCAAAACCAATAAATTATCTAGTACAAATAAATTCCCTTTCTGTGGGCTATTAGTTCATTTTGTGTTTTGCACTTATCTACTATTTCCAATTTTCTTTTATGAAGCGGATGTAAACAGAAATGGCTCCAGAAAAAGACTGCATCCTCAAGCCTTTTGGTTTCTCGGTTCTTTTGGTCTGTTTGGGGAATGGACACAAACTCAGCAAACTTTGTCTAAGGGTCAGGTTTTCCCTAATGCCAATCCCAATTCGTTTCTGTGAGAAACAATTCCGCTGAGATTCAAGTGGCATGTAATTTGACTTAAGAACCTTTTACCTTCGGGACATTAAAACCTAATCGCAATTTTTCCCCTAGGGGGGGAGGAGCATTGGGTGCGTTTCAATTAATAGCAAGATGGTCTCAATTAGCAATGGATAATAATATTTTTAGTTATTTTATTACCGAAGGAGAGCAAACTAATTACACCTTTGCTAATCCTAGATTAACCGTTCAAAGAGCTAATACCTGGGGAAAAGGGATCAATTGGTTTTTAAACCGAAATATAGTCATTATGACCGAGTATGATCAAACTAACTTTTTAGGAGGCTGCTCAACAGGAGGATTAAATGCACCTATCACACCTGGATGCTTAACCGCTAATACCTATGCAACTGCTTCGACGAGTAAAGTAATAAATCGCCCACATGAACGGGTCATTATGCAAAGAATTCAATTATCCTTCTAGAAAGTTAATGATCAATTAACTAGCAACAATAATCACTATTTGAAAAATGAATGGACTTAAATGTGCTACATTTAATAAATCAATAGTGATTTGCCTTATGTTACTCTTGTACCTGTTGGCGTCATAGGCTAACATGATTTGATAGTCGCTAAAGGATTGTTTTAATGAGCAATTTTCGTTACTTTATGTTTTTAGTTTTTTTATGTTGTTCCTTTTCGGTTCATTCAAATATAAGTGAAAAGCACAATAAAGCTTTTCGAAATTTTTGGCATCCTACTTATCTAGGAGAGCGGCTGGATTATTGTACGGTGGATGGAAAGGAATGTGGCAAGATGGTAGCAGATCATTATTGCCAAATGTTAGGTTACGATTATTCCAGCGATAATGAAATTGCTTACAATATAGGATTAACCCATTACCTCTCAACGAGCGCAACATGTAAAGGTTGGCGATGTAATGGTTTTATGACCATTGTTTGCGCTAATGGCTTATCTCATACCCCTCCAAAACCCTATCATTATCGAGAAAAGAGTTTTGCTGTCCCTCGTTTTAATGAATATCGAGTGGATTGGTGTTATGACCAAAAACAAGGTTGTGGTTCCCAAGCTGCTAATTCCTTTTGCAGCCGTATGGGTTTTATACGCGCCAAGTATTTTGTGAAAGAAAGTCAGGTAAGTGCTACAAAAACAATTGGTAGTCAGGAATTGTGTTTTGGGAATCAGTGCAATGCTTTCAAATTGATTGTGTGTTATCGATAGTAAATTGTTCAACTCTTTCTCTTTTTAGGAGAAGGAATGATAGGTGGGGTTATAAAACTTAAGGATAAGTTTATGAGTATTAATGACATAGTTTTTATCATTGATAATAATGAACGTCGCGGCAACACGCTGCGAACAATACTTGATTTTATCGGTGAATCTACTGAAGTCAGTAAGTACCGTGAGTGGCAAATTGCTGATTTTGAGCCTAATGTTATTCTGTTGGGTGCTAGCGAAGCAATCCAGGAGACTATAAATGAGCTGGATTCTTTGGTGAATAGATTTCCCAAGGCTCCAGTGATTCTTGTGGGTCAAAAATTGAATAATACTCAGTGCCTTTTACGTAATGTTGTTGCTTGCCAACCCTTCCCATTTACTTATGCTCAAATAATGGAGTCTTTGCATCAATGCCAGATTGCAAAAGAAGCAGTCAAATCGATTGTACTCAATAATCATAAAAATCCTTTACTGCGCAGCCTCGTAGGTAATAGTGTCAGTATTCGTAATGTTCGCAGATTAATAGAGCAAGTATCTGATACTGAAGCAAGTGTTCTAATTCTTGGAGAATCTGGAACTGGTAAAGAGGTTGTAGCACGTAATATCCATACTCTATCCTCACGAGCCACTAGGCCATTTATTCCTATTAACTGCGGTGCCATTCCCGGAGAATTGCTTGAAAGTGAATTATTCGGACATGAGAAAGGTGCGTTTACTGGTGCGATTACATCCCGTCAAGGACGATTTGAATTAGCAAATGGTGGTACTTTATTCCTTGATGAAATAGGTGATATGCCATTACCTATGCAAGTAAAACTATTGCGAGTATTACAGGAGCGTTGTTTTGAACGAGTAGGCTCCAATAAAAGTATTGATGTAAATGTAAGGATTATTGCTGCCACGCATAGAAATTTGGAAGAAGCAATTAAAGAAGGAAAATTTAGAGAGGATTTATTTTATAGGCTTAACGTCTTTCCTATAGAAATGCCTCCTTTAAGAGAGCGAGCTGAGGACATTCCATTATTATTTAATGAGTTGATCTCTCGTATTGAGAGCGAAAACAGACCTAGCGTACGCTTAATGCCCGATGCTATGGCTTCCTTAAGCCAGTATAGTTGGCCTGGTAATATTAGGGAGTTAGCTAATCTAGTAGAGCGTTTAACTATTTTATATCCAAAAGGAATTTTGAGTGAAGAGGATTTACCACAAAAGATACGAGGTGGCTATAAACCTTCGCAAACAGGATCTGATACATCAAGTTCTGAACGAGAAGCCTTATTTGACGTAATGAGTCAAGAGCAAATTTCGGGTACGGAGGGGATCGACTTAAAAGAACATCTAGTGAAAACTGAATTAGCTCTTATTAGCCAAGCCTTAAATGAGTCAGATTGGGTAGTTGCACATGCTGCGAGTTATTTGAATATGAGGCGAACTACTTTGGTAGAAAAAATGCGCAAATATGGATTGACGCGGCCCGAACGAGTTTGAAACGATGGTGACCTTAGAAATTTGGGTGTGATTATTAGTTGGATATTAAATAGGTATCTCCCGGGTTTCGCTGCGCTTCACCCAGGAAAGATTATGATCCGTAAGACTTCTTACGGTTTTGTGTCATCAGTTTTGGACTCTTTTGGAGTTACAATGGGTGGTTCAGGCTCAACTGGTGGTACAGGTTCAACCGATGGGGCAGATTTAACCGGTGGAACAGGATCAACTTGAGTAGGATCTGTAGGTACATGTTCTTCAACAGGTTTTTTAGATTTAGTTTCTTTAACCGGTTCTACATTTGCTTGCTCTGCTTTTGCTGCATCCTCTGCTTCTTGTGCTCTATTTTCTTTATAAGTTTGAACGATTTCACCAACACTTTTTTTAATATCTGTAAATAACTTGCTTGTCATTGAAGCTAATTCTTTGAGGTCAGGTAGTTTTGATTTAAAGTCACTCATAGCGCACTCCCTTATGTAATCTAAGTTAATTATATACCATTATCTCAAATTCAGCAGTTCATCCAGTATTTTGAATCTTAAAGGTTTTTAGTTCCTAATCCTGCTGCCGAATCTTGGGGTATGGTGTTCTTATTTCTGAGGTATCTTCCCTTTTTTCTTATTCCCGCTCAGGAAGGAATGCATTTTCATAAATGCAGTGAGGAATTAATTTAAAGATAGATTCCCGCCTTCGCGGGAATGACATGAAAAACCACGGGAGATCTAAACCCTGGGAATTAGCAAGAACATTAATATAGAAATGTCCCTGCGGTTCTTTTATCCCCAAGGGTGCATCAGTCGTGCTGCTGGTTTAAGTAATTTATTGGCTAGAGACGCTTTGGGAGGCACGGTTAATTTAAATGCCTTATAGTTCGCTATTTTTTCGATGATATAGTCATCACTAGTGCAGAGTTTATCGACGAGTTTCAGATCAAATGCATCTTTGGCTAGCCAATGTTCTCCTGTAGAAACTTGGTCGATATCAAGTTGCTCTCGATTTGCAGCCACGTAATTTCTGAATGCCGCATGAATTTTTTCGAGATCATCCTGAGCTTTTTTCTTTCCTTTTTCAGTATTTTCACCGAAGAGTGTTAAGGTACGTTTATATTCTCCAGCGGTTAACAATTCTACATCAATATCATGTTTTTTAAGCCATCGATGGAAATTAGGGATTTGGGCTACTACACCTATAGAGCCTATAATCGCAAAAGGTGCTGCAATAATTTTATTGGCTACACAGGACATTAAATACCCACCACTGGCAGCCATTTTATCAATACTTACAGTCAAAGGAATATTTCGATCGCGTATACGTTGGAGCTGTGAGGCAGCCAAACCGTAGCTATTGACTACACCGCCAGGGCTATCCAGTCGAACTAAAACTTCGTCCCCAGCTTTTGCAATGGAGAGAATTGCCGTTATTTCTTCTCTAAGTTGTTCTACCTGAGAGGCTCGCATGTCCCCATGAAAATCAAGAACAAAAAGAGTGGGTTGTTCTTCTTTATTTTTTTTCGGTTTGGGTGTTTTTTTGCCAAGCACTTCTTTGTTCATTATGTTTATGATATGCTCATGTTGCTTATTTAAGGATGTTATTTCAAGTTTAGGTTTGGGTTTGCGGCTCAGGGAAAAGAAACCTGCAAATATTATGAGAAAGGCAATCACTACAGTCACTGATTTTAAAAGAAACATACCGTATTGTGCTAAAAATTCCATCATTAACCTTAAAAATAAAAACGAAATTATGGCTCTCAATAAGAGAGTTCGCAAGAGTTAGTTCACTACAACATTAAAAATAGGAGAAGATAACATTATGCCATCCAATGCAAAATTAAGACAAAAGAAAATTGAACACTTGCAGGATGCTAGTTTAAAGCTAATCAAACTAATAGATACTGAGTTAAAAAATGAAAAAGCTCTCCCTATCGGGCTTTTTCGTGTAGGCGCGTTAACAGAGCCACAACGTAAGGCCAAAATTGCTGAAATAGAAGAAGGAAAAGCAGATTTCACCGGAATGTCTATTTCTGAATGTGCCCAACTACTCAAATCAAGTTTAGGTGCGTTACAAGGTCATGATGAGCCCTTGTTTAGTTCGGTCCAATTTAATACCTTAAACGAAGCTAAAAACCAAAAAGATAATTATCTAGAAGTAATCAAATATATATTGAAAGGAAAATCAGAGAGCAATCAGAAAATTGCTTATTGCTTGTTGACACTATTAAACAAAGTGAGCAAAAAAAAGGAAGTTACTCAGATGGGATCTGAGAATTTAGGCAGAATGTTTGGTCCTAACATTTTTCCATTGATTGATTTAAATGTTCCGAAAGCGGCTATCGAGCAAGCTGAAAAACAAAATACAATTTGCGCGGATTTAATTGACAACGTATCGCAGTTAACTAGACCTAATTTTAATTTGTTAAGTACACATTATGAGGCTCAAGTAAATAATCGATCAGAAAATAGATATCACTTCTTCGAGGCAAAAGGGGAGAAATTAGGTGGTATTTATACACAGTTTAAAGGTGATCATTTAAAAAGCCGAATTTTGTTGAATTTTAAAAAACAACTTGAAAAAACAACCTTAGATAATTTGGAGCAAACCATAGAGGGGTTAACTAAAACGAAAGAATATGAGGTTCTGGCTACAAGCCAAGGGTTTACAACTTGGATTTTAGGACGTGACACCTCTTCGGTAATTGCTTTCAGAGAGATGGTCGCTGAACGAAAAAGCGATCTGGAGTTTGAACAATCTTTGCAAATGAAATAAAACTTGTTTTGTTTTTTAGTTCGAGTAGTATTTCTTTATAAAGTTTAGCCCCCAGTGCAGCATTGCGGAACTCGGGAATTTAGGAGTCACCTAAATGTTCCGGTTCCGCTGTGCAGCATCCAGGCTACTTAAAACCAACCAATGAAGTGTATTATTTATCTATGCTCGATGTGATTAACCTTGATTTTGATTACCAGGAGCAGCCTCTTTTAAAGAAGGTAGCTTTTCATTTGCCATCAGGTGGGTTAATTCATCTACGAGGGAGAAATGGTGCTGGTAAGACGACCTTATTGAAATTAATCGCCGGTTTATATCATCCGCATTACGGTGAAATTCAATTTTTTGGTCAAAATATTGATCACGATCGAGCGGCTTATCAACGCCAAGTATGTTTTGTAGGTCACAAAACAGGGATTAATCCTAACTTGACGTTAAAAGAAAATTGTTTTTTTGATCTTCATTATCCTTCCACCTTTTTGCCTGGTATGAAGAAAGATAAATTTATCTCTTTAGAAGAGTTGGCTGCAATTTTTAAACTGGAACATCATCTTAATACCCCCTGTGGTTTATTATCTGCAGGACAGCGTAGACAAGCAGGATTGCTACGCTTGTGGTTTTCAAAGGTCAAATTGTGGCTACTCGATGAGCCTTTAGTGGCACTGGATGATAAGGCAATAGTTAGAATTATGGATAAAATAGCCGCGCATCGGAAGCAGGGTGGTTCCGTTATATTGACTTCGCACCAACAATTACCACTCAGCTCCTCTGATTATGAGGAGTATTCTTTATGATTTCAGCTTTTGCTTTATTTACTAACCAATGCAAGCGTGAGCTGCTTATTCAAGTACGACAAATTCGTTTTTTAGTCAATTCATGCTTATTTTTGTTAATTTTTCTGTTTATGTTTCCTCTCACCGTGAAACCAGAAGTGACCTTGCTTAGAACAATAGCTCCTGGTATGGTTTGGATGGCAATACTTTTGTCGTTACTGCTCTCAGCAGAGCGTTTATTTCAGCAAGACTATGAGCATGGTGTAATTGAACAATGGATTGTATCCGGTCAATCATTACCTTTATTGGTTAGTGCAAAAATAATTGCGCACTGGTTATTCAATTTACTCCCTTTACTTGTTTTATGCCCTTTAATTGCTTTATTGTTTTCATTGACCGCATGGGAAACAGAAGTTCTTGCGCTGACTATTATTTGTGGAACCCCCGCTTTGCTTTTTCTTTGTGCCTTGGCAGCTGCCTTTGGTGTTGGAGTCAATCAAAAAGGTCTTTTGATGGCTTTGATTTTATTACCATTAACCCTGCCCTTACTTATTTTTGGAAGCGGAACTTTAAATATTGCCATGCAAGGACTGCCCATTAGTGCCTATTTGGCCTTGTTATTAGCAATGTCTGTGGTGGCTACGGGTTTTTTACCCTATGCAATAGCCGGTGTTATGCGTATCAGTCACATTGAATAGGTCTGTTTCCCTTTCTACTAGCTTGCCCAAACTGTCCCGATTTTCTGCGTTCCGATGCTCACATACTTTATGTATGCTGCGCTTCGGTACTCGCAAATCGAGCCATTTTGGCTCAAGCTAGCGAAAGGGAAACAGACCTCTGTAGTTTGCCTAAACTGTCCCGATTTTCTGCGTTCCGATGCTCACATACTTTATGTATGCTGCGCTTCGGTAGTCGCAAATCGAGCCATTTTGACTCAAGCTAGCAAAAGGGAAACAGACCGTAAGTGTTTGCGAATAGGTGGATACGTGATAAAATCCGGTTTTTTTGATTTCAATTATTCCTATGTGGAAATTATTATACCAACTGGCTTCGCCTAAGTTATTTTATAGTTTTACTGGACGTCTCACTCCAATCTTAGCAGTGGGTGCTTTAGTAACGTTACTTGTTGGTATTATTTGGGGATTGGTATTTACACCGCCTGATTATCAACAAGGCGATGCATTTCGAATTATCTATGTCCATGTTCCCAGTGCATTTTTGTCCATGATGCTTTACGCCTGGATGGGATTTTTAGCGGTATTGCTTTTGGTGTGGCGTATTAAAATCGCCGGTCTTTTAATTAATATTGTGGCCCAAATTGGTCTTAGTATGGCTTTTCTGGCGCTGGTCACCGGAAGTATTTGGGGGAAACCCATGTGGGGCGCTTGGTGGGTTTGGGATGCTCGTTTAACGTCTGAATTGATCCTTTTATTGCTTTATGCTGCGATTTTAGCAACTCATTATGCTATTAAAAACAAAGAAGATGGTGACAAAATTATTGCCATCTTAACCTTAGTTGGAATTCTTGACTTACCAATTATTCATTATTCCGTTTATTGGTGGAATACCTTACACCAAGGATCTACTTTATCAGTTTTTGCTAAACCTAAAATTGATGGGAGCATGTTATATCCTTTATTGATAACCATAGCTGGATTTTTTTTATATTGTCTGTGGATTATTTTAGAGAAAGCACGTCAAGAATTGTTGATTAGGGAAAAAAGACAAGCTTGGGTCAAGGTTCAGTTTGAAGGGGAAGTTAAATGAATCAATTTTTAGAATGGTTGACAATGGGGGGGTATTCCATTTATGTCTGGCCTGCTTATGGTTTGGTTTGTGTTGTTTTAGTAATGAATTTATTAGGTATGAAATGGAAAGGAAAACAAACACGTCAAAAATTACAACAATGGTTTAAGCGATAAAAATGACTCCAGTACGCAGACGCAAGATAATGATTCTCGCATTTAGCTTGTCTATTTTATCCATTGCTGCGGCGTTGGTTCTATATGCTTTAAGGCAAAATATCAGCCTGTTTTATGCTCCAACCCAAGTTGTAGCAGGGGAAGCACCAAAACAACATACAATTCGAGTAGGGGGTATGGTAGAGAAAGGTTCCATCGTCCGTTCGAAAAATAGTTTGAATGTAACGTTTAAAATAACTGATTTTGATCAAACAATTACCGTAACTTATATGGGAATTCTTCCTGATTTGTTTCGAGAGGGGCAGGGAGTAGTTGCTGAAGGGCAGCTGCTTGATAATCAACATTTTCGTGCCTCACAAGTATTGGCGAAACATGATGCAAATTATATGCCGCCGGAAGTGAAAGCCGCTTTATCTAAAAAGGTACACTCATGATTGCAGAATTAGGGGTTTTTTCTTTAATTTTGGCTTTACTTTCTTCCATAATGCTTGCATTGGTTCCGCTTGCAGGGTTGCAATTAAAACGCAGTAATTGGATGGACGCTGCAGGCATTTATGTGGTTTCCCAGTTTTTCTTTATTGCCTTGTCTTATTTGTTCCTTACTCTTTGTTTTTTAAAGAATGATTTTTCAGTAATTTATGTGCTTAGTAATTCCAGTATTTCCTTACCTTGGTTTTACAAACTTTGCGCTGTTTGGGGTGGGCATGAGGGGTCTATGCTGTTATGGGTCGGCATTCTTAGTTTTTGGATGTTACTTGTAGCCTTTTGCAGTACAGGACTCGACAAGGCGATGCGGACTCGCGTTTTAGTAGTTCTTGGATGGCTTAGTATAGGTTTTATTTTGTTTTTACTAACTACCTCCAATCCTTTTTTACGTCAATTTCAAGTTTTAGATACTCAGGGCCGTGATTTAAACCCTCTGTTACAAGACCCCGGATTTTTATTTCATCCACCCATGTTGTATATGGGGTATGTTGGTTTTTCAGTTGCTTTTGCTTTTGCTATTGCAGCACTTTGGGCTGGAAAGGTAGAAACCAGTTGGTCCAAATGGACTAGGCCCTGGACTCTAGCTGCCTGGTGTTGTTTAACTGCAGGGATTACTTTAGGAAGTTGGTGGGCCTATCGTGAATTAGGCTGGGGAGGGTGGTGGTTTTGGGACCCAGTTGAGAATGCTTCGTTTATGCCTTGGCTAGTAGGAACTGCTTTATTGCATTCTTTGGCAGTTACGGAGCAACGTCAACAATTTAAAGCGTGGACTATGTTGTTGGCAATTGCAGCATTTTCTTTAAGTTTAATTGGTACTTTTCTGGTACGTTCCGGTGTTCTCACCTCAGTTCATGCCTTTGCTGTAGATCCACAGCGTGGATTATACATTTTAGGTTTTTTAATATTTGTTATTGGCGGATCTTTATTATTGTTTCTCTTTAGAGCACAAAATTTGCAGTCAGGCAGTAACCCAAGTCCTTTTTCGAGAGAAAGTGCGTTGTTATTAAATAACGTTTTTTTAGTGGTAATTATGCTTACTGTTTTAATGGGAACAGTATATCCGCTGCTTGTTGAAGGATTAGGACTGGGTAAATTATCTGTAGGCGCTCCTTATTTTAATGCGGTTTTTGTTCCATTGATGATTCCTCTTTTGTTATTGATGGGAATTGGTATTCATTTAAGATGGAATAGTGATCGTTGGCGAGATGTGTTAAAGAAACTTTGGAAAACTGCATTTCTCAGTGTTTTAATTCCTTTCGTTTTATTGCTTACTACTTCTAGAGAATTTGACATTGCTGCCTTTATGGGTTTATGTCTGGCTTCCTGGGTAATTTTAAGCACGATTCAAGCGGCTTACAAACGGATTTACGAGCGTGGCTTATTTCAGGTAGGGCAAGCTTATTGGGGAATGATTCTGGCGCATTTAGGTGTGGCTACTACGGTAATTGGTATAGCAGTGTCCACAGCTTATGGCGTGCAAGATGATGTGCAAATGGAGCCAGGGAAAAAGGTTAGCCTGCAAGGTTATTCTATCGAGTTTGTGCAGCAAGAGTCATTATCAGGCCCTAACTATAAAGGAACCAAAGCGCAATTTAAAATAAATTATCAAGGTAGGACGAAGATGATTTATCCTGAGAAAAGGCTGTACACAATAGGGCAAATGCCTATGACTGAATCGGCAATTGATGTAACACCTTTTAGAGATATTTACATTGCCCTCGGTGAACCATTAACGAGTGATTCATGGTCGGTAAGACTCTATTATAAACCTTTAATCCGCTGGATTTGGGCAGGTGGATTCATGATTTTAGCGGGTGGCTTTTTTGCATTGACTGACAGACGATATTATCAAAAAAGACAGTCGATTGTGGGTGCTGTACAGGAGTTAAAAGCATGAAAAAAATAGGATGGAAGGTTATTCCAATTGCTCTTTTTTTGCTGCTATGTGTTTTCCTTTGGCGCGGTTTATCTCTAAACCCACACGAGCTACCTTCAGTTCAGCTGGGTAAGGCATTGCCTGAGTTTAGTTTACCCCAATTGCAGGATCCGAATTCCTTTTTTAATTCAAATCAATTACGCGATCAGGTACTTTTGTTAAATGTTTGGGCCAGTTGGTGCGCGGCTTGTATTGATGAGCAGGTGTTTATGTTGCAACTGGCGCGTGAAGGAATACCCATTTATGGGTTAAATTATAAAGACAAAGCAAATGATGCACTCCGATGGTTAGAGCAATGGGGAAATCCCTATAAGCTCATTATCCAGGACCAAGATGGAAAGGTTGCGATTGATTTGGGAGTTTATGGGGCACCGGAGACTTTTGTGGTGGATAAGAAAGGAGTCATTCGCTATCGACATGCAGGAGTTTTGACTCAAGAAGTCTGGTTAAAAGAGGTTTTACCTTTGATAAAACAATTGGATCAGACATCATGAGAATAGACAAAATTTTGTTTGGATTGTTACTTTTTTTATGCTCATCTATTTGGGCAAACAGCACTTATCCTTTGGATTCAGCTCAAAAGGAAGCTCAGTTTAACCATCTACTCAAAGATTTGCGGTGCCTTGTTTGTCAAAATCAAGACTTGGCTGACTCCAATGCTGAATTAGCCAAAGACCTGCGTGCTCAAGTTTATCAAATGGTTAAACAAGGTAAGAGTGATAGTGAAATTAGTGATTACCTAACTGCTCGTTATGGTGATTTTATCCTATTCAAACCACCTGTTAAGTCGGTAACTTTTTTACTGTGGTTTGGACCTTTTTTATTTTTATTATTTGGGTTTGTTATTTTTTGGCGAACTTGTTTTAGAACCCGAGAGAAGAAGCATACTTCACTTGAACTAGGTTAGTGAGTCATGGGATTGGGCTCTCGCGAACCCAGGTACTGTTTAAAATTAGTGAGTTTCTTATGAATGAATGGTGGTTATTGGGATTATTAGCAGGTCTAGCAGGACTGGCCTGTATGATTATAATTTATCCATTCAGGCGTCATTTTATAACGGGTTTGTTGTTGGTTCCGGTTATATTTTTGGTGGCATTTACTGGATATTATTATTGGGGTGGATTTGGTGGATGGCAAAAATACATTCAACATCGGAACTCTCAGGAACAAGCTAAAAAAATGCTGGAATCAGTTAAAAGCCCGCAAGAGTTAATCGATAAATTACGCGCAAAATTGGATGATACTCCCAAGAGTGCTAAAGGATGGTATCTATTGGGACGTTTGTATAATAGCCAAGATAAACGGCAAAACGCTGTGGAGGCTTTTTCGAAAGCATATCAATTTTATCCAGATGATGAACAATATGCCGTCAATTATGCACATAGCTTGTGGGTTCTGAATAACCAACAATTTACCGAACAAATTACCGAAATATTTAGTCGATTATTAAAAAATAATCCAAATCAGCCAGATGCACTAGCCATGCTTGCGATGGATGCTTTTGTGAGTCATGCTTATGAGGATGCAATTAATTATTGGCAACGTTTATTAAAACTGGCGCCAGAACAATCAGAAGAAGCGAATGCAATTCGGAAAGCAATTGCTAAAGCTGAAGAGCATATTAGATTACGAGAAACGCCAAAATAAATTAAAAACTTAAACCTGTCTTTTTGAAAAAACTTCATTAGAGTCATTCGTAAGTATGTCGGTAACGAAAGCACGTCCTTCCGAAAAGTACATACATTAATATCTGTTCTTTAAGATATGAAACCCCTCCTATTTGTAATGCAATTAATTTTAAATCTGCTAGTCTATAAGTAGGCATCAGAATTTTAAGGAGAAAATGATGTATAAGAGGGTATTATTTGCTACTGACTTTGACGAAGTTGGTGTTATAGCAGCGCATAAAGCAAAAAAAATTGCCGATGAAAATGGCGCTGATTTGATATTAGTTCATGTCGTAGAACCCATTCCTGCATATGCATATCCAGGTTTTGCCGGATTTGCTGAGGTTGAATTATCCATTCGTGAACAAGCCGAAAAAGAACTTAATGAATTGGGTGAAAAGCTCGGGGTAGATGCAAAACACCGATTTATTGAATTTGGTTCCACCAAAAATGAAATTTTAAGAGTTGCGCAGGAGCGACATATCGATTTGATTGTTACCGGAAGTCATGGAAAACATGGGCTTTCATTATTATTAGGGTCAACAGCAAACTCAATTTTGCATGGAGCTCAATGTGATGTATTGATTGTCCGCTCTATTCATCCAGAAAAATCATAAGAATAGTACCAGAGCAGCAAAGCGAATCCAGAGAATAATTTCCATTAGGAACCTAGGTTACGCTTTGTTTGCCCCAAATTTACAGGGAATTCTAATACTTTCTTTTCAATCTTTTAATTTCTCAACTGGACAGAAAACAAGTATACTACTTGCATTCGAGTTACACGATTGAATTATTATGAAATTGTTGCGCGGGATTCAACATTTTTCTGCTTTTGATAAAGGTGTGGTAGCTACTATTGGTAACTTTGATGGCGTGCATTTAGGTCATCAAAATCTTATTAGGACTTTAAGAAATAAAGCAAATGACTTAAAGTTACCTTTAGTTCTTATTCTATTTGAACCACAGCCTAGAGAATATTTCCAACAGGAAAAAGCGCCTGCACGACTCTCCAGTTTAAGAGAAAAATTAGAGGTTTTAGGCTCATGTCAGATTGACTATGTATACTGTTTAAAATTTAATAGTGTATTGGCGGAAACATCTGCGACTGATTTTGCACGCACCTATTTGTTTTCTACACTCCATGTAAAATATTTGCTCATAGGTGAGGATTTTCGTTTTGGTAAAAATAGAGAAGGTGATGTGCGCTTATTGAAAGAGCTCAGTTCTCAGTATGCCTGCGATGTGAATATTTATTCAAATTTTTGTATTAATGAAAACCGAATCAGCTCCACTCGAATTAGAACAGCATTACAGCATGGTGAGTTGAATACAGCTACCAAATACCTGGGTAGACCTTATAGTATTTGTGGGCGTGTATTACATGGAGATGGACGAGGGCGTCAGTGGGGAATCCCTACTGCCAATCTGGCTCTGAACCGATACTCGTTACCTTTACAGGGGGTATTTGCAGTTCAGGTTCGAATTGTTAACCAAATAGTATATGGTGTTGCTAATGTGGGACGCCGTCCTACAGTAGATGGCAGTAAGAATATTTTGGAAGTGCATTTATTCGATTTTGATCAGTCTATCTATGGTGAATTATTGCAAGTGTTTTTCTTGCACAAATTGCGTGATGAGGTTAAATTCACTTCGGTGGATGCTTTAATTGCGCAGATATATGATGATATTGCGGTGGCGAAAGAATTCCTCAAGAATTGTAATGAACTACTCCTATATCAAAGCTAAGTTTAGATTTAGTGCAGGTTAAATAAAAAATATTTTGGCCCAATGATGATGTGCGGTTTTTTTAAAATGTTTTTTATATAACATGCATCAAATGAGAGCTATTCTGATACGGGGTGAATAGTCACCAAAAGTTTAACGATTTTGCAGAGCGAATTTCTTATGGCAGAATATAAAGATACATTGAATCTTCCCAATACTTCATTTCCGATGAAGGCAAGTCTAGCTACTCGAGAGCCTGAGGTTTTGGCTGATTGGCAGGCAAAAAAAATATATGAAAAAATTCGTAAAGCCCGTTCCGGAAGTAAGCGCTTCATTCTGCATGATGGTCCTCCTTATGCGAATGGTCACTTACACTGCGGTCATGCCTTAAATAAAATACTTAAAGATATTATCGTTAAATCCAAATCGCTTAGCGGGTATGATGCACCCTTTGTTCCTGGATGGGACTGTCACGGGTTACCTATTGAGCTTAATGTAGAGAAAAAGATAGGCCGAGTTGGGGATAAGGTATCTGCTAGAGAGTTTCGTGCCAAATGCCGTGAATATGCAGCGAGCCAAATTGATATTCAACGCGATGAATTTCAAAGACTTGGGGTTTTTGGTGATTGGTATAATCCTTATGTCACTATGGATTTTCGCTATGAAGCCAATATTGTTCGTGCATTAGGTCTAATGATTAAAAACGGTCATTTGCAACAAGGTTTTAAACCGGTACATTGGTGTATTGATTGTGGTTCTGCTTTAGCGGAAGCGGAAGTCGACTATGATGAGAAAACTTCTCCATCGATTGATGTCACTTTTTTTGCAGTAAATCCTGAAGAGTTTATTCATTTGTTTCCAGGAAAGGCAGAAATAAAACCACTGGGCCTTCCTATTTGGACAACAACCCCATGGAGTTTACCTGCTAATGAAGCGGTATGTTTGCATCCCGCAATCGACTATTCTTTAGTAGATACGGGTGATGCATATTGGATACTTGCTACTGATTTGGTTGAATCAGCGATGGCTCGTTATGGAATGACGCAATATACCGTTCGTGGCGCGGTAAAAGGAAAGGTATTTGAACATTTGAAATTGAAACATCCTTTATATAATCGTTTTGTCCCTGTGGTATTAGGTGAGCACGTAACTACTGAATCCGGCACTGGAAGTGTTCATACAGCACCTGCTCATGGACCAGATGATTACTTAGTTGGTAAAGCCTATAATTTGCCGTTAATTAATCCAGTTAAAGGAAATGGTTGTTTTGCTGATGATGTAGAACTGTTTGCGGGACTGTCTGTTTTAAAGGCTAATGATACTATTTTGAATGCTTTAGCGGAACATGGTGTGCTTTTAGCTAAACAAAATATTAGACATAGTTACCCCCATTGCTGGCGGCATAAATCACCGATGATTTTCCTGGCCACGCCTCAATGGTTTATCTCTATGGATAAAAGCCAATTAAGAGAACATATTCTCAAAGAAATCGATAAAGTAACTTGGGTTCCTGATTGGGGTAAGGCTCGAATTAGCAATATGGTTGAAAATAGACCTGATTGGTGTATATCAAGGCAAAGAGCATGGGGTACACCTATGCCTTTATTTGTACATAGCTCGACGCGTGAATTGCATCCTGATACATTAGAGCTTATCGAAAAAGTAGCCTTGCTTATTGAAAAATCCGGGATCGATGCTTGGTTCGAAATGGATATAAAAGAATTACTTGGAAAGGATGCTGAGTTTTATGAAAAAATTAATGACACTATGGACGTGTGGTTTGACTCCGGAGTAACCCATTTTTCTGTTCTAAAGCAAAATGAGGCTTTGGCTTTCCCTGCAGATATTTATTTTGAAGGTTCGGATCAACATCGCGGCTGGTTTAACTCTTCGTTAACCACTTCCGTAGCAATGTATGGTGTGGCTCCTTATAAAACCGTATTGACTCATGGATATACCGTAGATGCTGAAGGTAAAAAGCTTTCTAAATCCAAAGGAAACTATGTTGCTTTAGATAAATTAGTCAATCAACACGGTGCTGATATTTTACGTTTATGGGTGGCGTCTACAGATTATCGACATGAAGTGAGCATTTCAGATGAAATTATAAAGAGAAATGCAGATGCTTATCGCAGAATTCGTAATACGGCCCGCTTTTTGCTTGCGAATTTATTTGATTTTGATCCAACCAAGGATTGTGTGCATGTCAAAGATCTTCTGGAATTGGATAAATGGGCATTAAAACGAACTCAGCTCTTGCAAGATGAAATTATAGAAGCCTATGAAAACTATCAATTCCATATTATTTATCAGAAGATTCATAATTTCTGTGCGGTAGATATGGGAAGCTTTTATCTGGATTTAATTAAGGACAGACAATATACCACCGCAAAAGAAAGCAAAGCCCGACGGTCTTGTCAAACTGCTATGTACCACATTATTAGGGCCTTTACTCTTTGGATAGCTCCCATATTATCCTTTACAGCTGAGGAGATAAGCCGCTATATACCAGGTTATAAACAAGAATCAGTCTTTACTGAGCTTTGGTATGATGCTTGGCCAAAGATTGATGATGTGAACATGACGGATTGGGAAGAACTGCATGTAATTCGCGACGAAGTTAATAAAGCTTTGGAAGAAACACGTCAAAGGGGCGAAATCGGTTCCGCTTTAGCTGCCGAGGTAATTTTATATGCGGATAACAAAGTATTCCCTAAACTGACTCGTTTGGGCGAGGAATTGCGCTTTTTATTAATTACATCAGATGCAGCAGTACAACCCATGGATTCAGCTCCTGCTGGGCTGTCTGCCACAGCCTATGGTTTTGCGATTGCGGTTTCAGCAAGTGCCCATGAAAAATGTGCTCGTTGCTGGCATAGACGACCTGATGTGGGACAAGATGCGCAACATCCTGAGCTCTGTTTACGTTGTGTCAGTAATATCAGTGGGCAAGAGGAAAAGAGACAATTTATATGAAAAAATGGCCATGGTTTATATTGAGTCTTTTTGTAGTTATTTGTGATCAAGCAAGTAAATACTTGGTGGAGTTTTTTTTAACACCCTATAAACCATTAGCTGTTTTCCCAATGTTTAACCTTACTTTGGCTTATAACTCCGGCGCAGCATTTAGTTTTTTAAGCGGCGCTGGAAATTGGCATCGATGGTTTTTTGCCAGTTTCAGTTTAATTGTGAGCGGTATTCTAGCTATTTGGTTATATCGTACTGCAAGTCAGGCAAAGTTACTTTTGGCTGGAATAAGTCTTATTTTAGGGGGGGCGATAGGTAATTTGTTCGACAGAGCCTACCATGGTTATGTCATTGACTTTATAGATGTATATTACAAACATCATCATTTTGCTACTTTTAATATAGCAGATAGCGCGATTTGTATTGGGGCTGGATTTTTTATTTTGGATTTATTAATTAATAAAAGTAATTAATTAAATTCTATGTGGGTTTAACCATTGGTATTTCTTCTATGTAATCCTCACTTAAAACTTTTAAGGCTTCTTTTTTAAGTTCTTTAAAGTGAGTTGAAATTTCTTTTTCTTGTTTTGGTTCATTTGTAATGCCCAATGCTCCTATCATTTTATTTAAACACTCATCAGGGGTTTTTTCATTTAGAGCATCCTTCAACTCATCAAACATTGTTTTATAAGAAGAGGAAAATATGGATAATAATATATGGCCACACGTATTTTCTTTATCATGGATAAATTTGGACACCAGTTCGATTACATTCGATTTTTGATGATCAAACGCCAGGGCTATTTGATTAAGACTTAATTGAAGTCCAAGTACATTTGACTGCGCTCTAATTATAGAGTGCTCCAAAGTAGCGATTTTTAGAGCTATTGGCAAGTCAACGGGTAAAGGTTGAGAAGTCTGGTTCAACTTAATACTTGCTGCATTTAGATATAATCTAAACAATCCTTCTAAGTGCGAACAATCCATGTTCTTCTTCAATAGTTGGATTTTTTCATGAATGCTTTTGAAGCTTTGAACCATTTTCCTTTGTTTTTCAAGCTCTTTGCTCAATTCCTCAATATCCGTATTTATCTTAGCGAATGTATTAGTTGATCTATGTTTTATAACATTAACGTATTCATCTGCTAAGAAATCAATTCTAGCTGGTTTTAATATCGTCAAGTTTTTTAACTCTTCTTCTATATTGTTAATGAGCTGAGAAGAGGCGGGAGCTTCCATAATTAATTTTTGCTTTTCAAGCTTAGAGTGAATTATGCGAAGTGGTTGTAAAACCGCATCGCATTTTTTATACAACAATTCTAAAGAAATGGTATGGCTTGGTATGCCCCCCATAAATTGGGGAATCCCCCACCTTCCTGTCCATAATATTGCCGTGACTTGTTCTCGATAAGAGCCATATTGGTATTTAAAATATTCATTCCATCCAGCCTTTTCATTTTCCGGTATCTCCAGATCGAACAAAAGTTGATTGAATTTTTCTGGGGTATCATAGTGCTTCCAAAATTGACTCATGAGTTCCTGGTTTCTTTCCAAAGGCACATTCTCTAAGAATTTGTGTAATTTAGCTACTCGATTAAAATGTTGTTGCGGAAAGCTCTCGATATTTTGTTGAATTTGAGCTTGTTGTATTTTTAAACTGTTTAATTCCTGCTTAAATTGTGTGTATAAATTATCTTCTTCTGAAAGAATTTCCTTTGATGGGTTAAGTACTGGAACAGTATTTTTTCTGACTTCTAATCGGTTTTTTAGTTCGTTAAATTTACTAATCAAATGATCCTTTATGAACCCCATTTCCTCCTTAAATCTGCTTGGGGTTAGGCGTGAACCTAATAATTTTTCCTCAAGTGCGCTTATAGAAGAATAAAGTGCTAAAATATTATCATGTTTGGACGGTTCCACTCGATTGGTATCATATTTTAGAATCCAGCTTTTTAATCCATTTAAAATATTATCAATAGCTTCATTATTAAGTGTTAAACCGAATCCTATTGAACCAAATCCATTGACCCATCCATTGCTTAACCCAGATAGGAGCTTATCAATAGGGGCAATTTCAGGATGATCTTGAGGTAAATCTCGTTTTCGTTCGAGTGCTAAAGCTGCTAGGGAAAAAATTAAAGTCCAACTACGATTTTGGTTGCTGGCTTTTTCAATTTCGGTAGACATCCTACCGGTTTTTTCTTTCATTTCTTTGGTAATATAATCTAATTGCTGTGCAAGAGGAATTGTTTTGCATTGATGAATAAAACCAATAAATGCTTTTTCTATGCCTTGTTTGTAATTGTCAAACGCAGGATCAATTTTAGTTTTTCCGTTATAGGTAGTGAGAGTTGCTATTGTTTGGTCTAATAGAGCAGTATCAATCATGCCAAGCCTATAATCAGTTTGATTAAGCACCATTATAGGCTTGGGAACATTAAGGAAAAATTAGGCTCGGTACAATAATGAAATAAAATTTAAATTCCTAACACGACCTTAAGCCAAAATACTTGTTGTGAGTGCATTGAGCTGTTTTATATCAGGGTCATGTATACTTACCGCTGCTACAGAGGGTAAATTAAGAAAATGTTCTGCTTCTTCCCATTCAATTTCCGCTGGAAATAGTTTTAAGTGAGGAAGACACTTATTCAATAGTGTACAAAAAGCTAAGTCAGCGGGGAAGGGACGGACGTGTCCGAGTCCAAGACTCATCACTGCCATGGCTTCAGAAATTGTTGCAACCCCTGGCAAATAGTTGAAGGAGTAAACATTGGCTGTTTGTGCAATTTCAGGTAGATACCCAGGGCTGGTCGCAAAATGTACGCCTGCCTGATAGCAGTTTTCAAGTTGTTGCGTATCAATCACACCACCGGCACCGATTTTAAGGGAGGGGCAGCGGGTGACGGCCTGAGCTAATAACTTTTGATCTGTTGAATTAATTTCAACTAAATCGAAACCGGCTGCTTTAATTTGTTCTAACCGTTCAAACAAAAAATTGTCTACATCCAGTGATATAATTACAGATTGCTTTCCCAGTAACTTATCTAAGATCATGGTGAGTCCTACGGTGATGTACTTTTTTTAGTAAACTTTGGTTAAGTCACAAAGTTTAATGTTAGAAGAGTTAGTTTGTGTTGGCAAGTATATTTGCGATTCTTATTTGAAGAAATTAGGGTAATTCATTAGTTATTCAAGAAAGCGATCTTGGACCCCGAGGATTTAAATTTGAACTCTCGGAGTCTAAGCCAAGGATAAATTGTTTAAGTGCTCGGTGTTGTATTAAATGGAGAAAGGGGTTGGGTCTGATCACGCTGCGCCACTGGGCTTTCTTCTGAAGTCACATTGGGCTTATAAGCTTCTTCAAATTTGGCCATATGTTTTAAGAAACTATTCATTGCTACCTCTGGAACAGGTGCTCTTTCCAACATACCCATAAGTTTTCGTTTTAGAGCTTCAGGATTAAACTTATCCAATTCATTTTTTTTGTCTTCTGGTAAATTTTTCTTTGCTTCATCGGTAAGAAACTTATCTACTTCTTTTTGTGCTCTGGGATCTTGTATTGTTTTAACTTTTGAAAACATAAATCCCCATGTAGGTTTGGGTTCATTACTGATAGTTTGAACAAATGCAGCAGCATTAAAAACTGGTTGTGGGGATGCAGTTGGGGTCGACGACATTTTAGATTGAGTATCAGTTGGAGTGGATGTAGCCCCTAAGCCATAACTTGCACCCGTGATTGTGGACCCTGGTGGCTGCATAGCTAAGTCAGGAGAAGATGTTAATGCTTGTTTCGCATTGGCACGAGCTGCTTGCATCGAAGTAATATGGTTTTTAACCATTAATTGTTCTGCTTTGTTTACCACTAGTTTTGAACGGGTTTCATCCTTTCGGGAAGCATTTTGTTCGACTTCTTGTTTTTTTACGTGTTGAACTACATTTTTTACACTCATTATCTCGGGTTTTGCATTTTCAAAGCGTGCTTGCGCTTCGGCTAACTTGAATGAATCATTTTTGACGTCATCCCACTTTTCTCCTTTATTAAGAAGATAAAATTCACCGTTGTGCTTCACAAGCCCCGGGGCTTGATCTTTAGGCAGAGCAAACAATGCTTTGTCATAAGTAACGCCTTCTGAATTTAAGTCTGCGTCAAAAAATACTTTTTCATTCCCCACTTTGGATTTTATGTCCTTTAGGCTGGCTAGTTGGAGGTTCAATGCATTTTGTTGATCCAATATCTTTCGCGCTTCTTTTTCATTGCCTTTATCTAATTCTTCAAATACATGCTCCGTCAATCTATCTATTTGTCTTTCAAGTGAGCTAATTTCTCTATCGAGCATTTCTGGATTTTTTTCGAAGGTTGGGGCAGATTTATCATAGGCGTTCAGAACGTTATTGTAAGTTGTATGCTTTGCCTCAATGGCTAAACTTTCTTCTTCAAGCCTATTTAACTCTTCGTTAAGGGCTTTTTCTTGTGTTTTAAGATTTTTTTGCTGTTCTTGATAACTTCTAATTGAGCTATCGTAGCGCTCTAAAGTATCCTTAAGTGCACTGTTCTGCTCAGGGGTCTTTTTCTTCTGAGGAGTTTGCTCGCTGGGTTTTAAAGCTTTCTCCTGTTGCATCTCAATTAACTCATTTTGAGCTTTTTGCGCTTCAGCCTCTTCTGAGAGTAGCAGATGGAATAGAAAACCTTTTTTCCGCTCCTCCATCAGGATGTCTTCTTGTATTTGAAGTTGCCGCTCTTCTTCAATAGCTCGCTCATGAGCTAACTCAGAACCAATTTCATGAATTACTGTTTCTCCAGCAGGGGATAATAAGAAGATCTTTATATCTTCAGGATTATGTAAACCGAATTGGCTCAGATCAATGGTAGAAGGATTAGGATCCGCGTCCTTAGATGAAAAAGTAAGCTCTCCACTGGTTATTTTAGATTGTATGGAGGCATCCAGTTTTTCACTTATAAGTGCGAACTCATCTGAGGTTAGGAATTCTGTTAGGTTATCTTTTGCAATCGACATAGATCTTTATCCTGTTGCACCATAGTATAATTATATACAAAATAGTTCAATAAATCACCAGAAGTGAGTGGTGCTAGAGTGAGCATGCTAAATACTATAGCTGATTGTTTCATTTTGAAAAGAGCCTTCTGAATTACTTTTCGATTTTTTTACTGCCAATATAGGGGGATGATGAGAAATGGTTTGAGAATGCTTTTCGCTAAATTGCGATTCACTGCTTTTGCTCAAGAGCGTTTGTAATAAACAGTGGCTGTTTGAATGTGGAATTAATTCATAACGTCTAGGGTCACTGGAATAATATTTTTCATCCTCTAAGGTTGTGTGTAATTTTAAATCTTCTTTTGCAAATGCCCAATAATATAGATGACCACGTTGACTTTCTATAAATGATAACAAAGTTTGTTTCAACATACTGGCTTGATCATCGATCCAGTTGCAAATCGAGGTGGTTCCTTTTGCACTCGTGCTAAACAAAAATCCAAAAGAATGATCCCAGACTTCGCCAATAGCACAGATAATATTACCTACAGAATAGGCAATAATACGCGTTATGGGGTCTAAAATACTAAATGCGATGCGAGCCGAGAAAGAAATAAAATCAAAAATAGGCAATAAAATAAGATTTTTTATTAATTGTGATAGTGGAATGCATAGAGCACAAATCACATTAATGCCGAAATTGAACAATGGATTATCAGAAAAATGACCAAATGGCCAAGTGAAACCATAAAGTGGTGATAATCTAAAATTAGCCATTAAATTATCTGAATGTGGTCTTGCTGCAAAGGAAAGGAATAAGGCTCCTATATCACTGATATTTCCTAGAATAGCAAGCATTTTAGTTAGTAGATTTGTAATACCACGAAAGGGTACATGAATAAAAAGAGCACTGACTTCGATAATTGGAATGGTGAGAAGCGCTAAAATAAAATCAGTAGAGGCTGCAAGAACCTGTTTGCTGACTTTCTTAATAAGGATTCCACTTTTTCGCCACCCCTTAAGAAAACCATTATAGAATCCATAATAGTAACCTTCAAAAAAAGGAGCGATACTCAGCTTCCCTAAAGTGACAACACTCTTAAATAGCCATTTACAGGTGCCAAGAAACCAATCCTCACCAGGATGCATAATCGTATCATAAATAGCTGCGCCACCCTTTCCGCCTAAAGCGGCATAATTGGTGTAAGGAAAGTCTCCCATTTCACGTCCCAAGGAAGGAATTACTTTAGTTAAACCATAACCAAGGCTAAGTGCTAATGAGGCAATAATCGCAATTTCTGCCGGATCTTCTTTGAGTATTTTGAATGCTTCCACAAAAAATTTATCCAAATTTCCACCCGCCACGACGCTTTGCCAATAAGTCATCGATGCAGAAATGGCTTCAGAGATTGTGCCATGACTCATCCAGTGAGCAAGTTTTTGTGTCGGTTCAATTCCCGCAATTAAACCGTGTAAGTGCAATTTAGTTAAAATTGATTTAAGGAACTCGGGAGCAAGTACTGCTCCACCTCCGTAAGCATAAGCGGCAATTGCTAAAGTACCGATCAATGGATTTTGCTCGCTCACATCAATAAAAAAACTGGCGATATGGCGTATTATCTCTAAAATTCGATGAAAGGGATTGTCATAACAGTGGGGACTTGGTGGATGATTGGGCCGGGCAATGATATAAGGACTGTTGCTAATCTGCTCTTTAATAAACTCTTCTAAAGTTTGGCCATTCGCTAATAGGCCTTTATTTTCCAATGCCGAGCTTAGAGAATCCCTTGATTTGCTATTTTTGCTTTCCTTTTTATACCCATCTAATTTTGGGATGTGGGTTTTATGAATGTGGTTGAAAAAATCATCACGCAGATCATGGATAATAAAGTGACGCATGCTTTTATAGAATTTATAGAAAAACCGAGGTATACGCGAAATAAATGCATTAAGTCTTAGGCTAACACGTTCTGGTAAGTAGAGATGACGTTTACTGATTTGTCCTAAAGTGTATAGATCATGTCCTTCGGGCAGGGGGTAGAAAAGTCCATCATGAACAAAATAGCGTAATTGCATTATTTTGTTCTCTTGTCTAATAAGGATAAGCTCTTCCTTAGCAATAATTATCCAACTACCATGGGGCAGTTTACTGATTCTTTTTTTTGCTTTTTTTTTGGTATCAGCAATTATTGGTTGGCTTTCGCTCTTAGTATATTTGCGGATTAGGGTTGGTAAATCGAGGTAACCTTTTTGTATAAACCCTTGTAAGCTATAGTAGGGGGTGATCTTTGTTATGGTTAGGCCATCTAATCGTTGTTGTATTTCTGTCTTGTGTTCTGGTTTTTTATCTATTGCCAGATAATTGATCCAATCTTGGCCATCTCGCCATAATTTATTCAAAAAAGCTGCAAGTTGTGCAATTCGATTTGCAGGAATATTACTCAATGCAGGTGCCGGAGATAATTTGTAATAGGAACAAATAGCTTTTAATGCATCATCTAAATCTTTACTATCGTGTCCTATGTGGAGCTCGCTATCCCAGACAAGGCATGGTTGTTTTGCTTCTTGTTTTTTGACGATATCACTAAAATCCATTTGATCGAGGCGTGATACAGCATAGACACGATTGAAGGAGTAATGTTGGGCTGTTTTATGGGCTTCGTAAAGAAGGTTTCCTAAGATGCCTTCAGATATCAGCGGGGAAATTGCTAACAAACGGTTTTGATTGGAACAGTGGCCAATAATTTTAATCACTTGTTTTCTTAATGCTTCCTGACCTTCATGATCCTGACTCGCTAATCGTCGCTCCGTTTTTAATAATTTTTTTAACGCATTAATGCATTCATTAGCAAGCTGTAATTTTTTTTCTTGTACCGAACTTAAGGGCTGGCTGTAGCTTTCTGAACGTACGCGGTAACGATGAACTTTGCTAATAACATTGGCTACTAATGAACAAGGTCGATCGCCGGGAAGCAGTTGGATCACCTCTGACTTATAGGTAAATAACATGAGCTGCACTGTTTTTTTATTATGATTGGCAATTAATCGCAGTCTATCTCCTCCTGGAAGAAGATATTCCATATTGTAATGACCGTATAAAACAGCTCCTGCTTCGTTACTAAATAGGCTTCCTGTTATGGTTGGCAGTGCTTGATGACTAAAGGGTGTAATGGCTAAGGGAACGATAAGCTGAGTGTGGCCTTTCGATGTTACAAAATAAGACATTGGAACTATCCGTTGTTCACATACTGCACAGGATACTTGGTTTTTTAGTGAAATATCAAGTGGAAATGCTTCAAATCTGGAAATTTTATGGTGTGACTGATAGAATGTTTTAAAAATAAACAGGAATAAATTTTAATGATTAGTTATTGTGGTTATATCGCTTTAGTTGGCAGGCCTAATGTGGGTAAATCAACCCTTCTTAATTGTATTATGCAGCAAAAAGTGAGCATTACCTCAAGAAAGCCACAAACAACTCGGCATAGTATCTTAGGGATACGTACTGAAGGTGAATACCAATTTGTTTATGTAGATACTCCTGGGATTCACCAAGGAAGTAAAAAAGCAATGAATCGTATGATGAATAAAACTGCGATTAGTGTATTGCGTGATGTGGATGTGATTGCTTTTTTAGTTGATGGAACGCATTGGCAAGACGAAGATGAATACGTTTTGAATTTAGTAAAACAAGCCAAAGTACCCTGTGTTTTAGTGGTAAATAAAGTGGATAAAATTGATGATAAAAGTCAGTTGTTACCATGGATAGAACAAATAAGTCAAAAACATGAATTTGCAGCAATCATCCCTATATCTGCAAAAACAGGAGTACAGGTGGATGAATTGCAAGAAAAATTACAGAATTATTTGCCTGAGGGGCCTCATTTATTTCCAGATGATCAATTAACTGATCGGCCTATAAAATTTTTATGTGCGGAATTGTTGCGGGAAAAAATTTTCCGCTTTTGCGGACAAGAATTACCTTATTCTGTTACCGTAGATATTGAATCTTTTAAGGATGAAGGCACTCTCGTGCGTATTCATGCATTGATTCTTGTGGATAAAGATAATCACAAACGAATGATCATTGGTGATAAGGGACAAAAGCTAAAAGAAATGGCAACGAATGCACGCGTGGACATGGAAAAACTATTAGGTAAGAAAGTATTCTTACAGTGCTGGTGTAAGGTAAAATCAGGCTGGTCGGATGACGAGCGTATATTAAAACAATTAGGTTATGACAACTAGGACAATAGCAGCTTGGGTTTTACACAAAAAATGGTCTGGGGATACCAGTGCTCAAGTCAGTTTTTTTACACGCGAGCTTGGGGTGATTCAATGTCTTTATAAGGGCGGACGTACCCCTAAAAAACAAGCCCTGTTACAACCTTTTACTTCGTTATGGATCAATCTTGCGGAACGTCGTGAGCGATATTATGTACAAACTACTGAAAGTACTTCCCCATCACTCCAGCTTACAGGCAGCTCGCTTTTTGCAGGTCTATATTTAAACGAAATTCTTTACTATGCCCTCAGTCGCAATTCTTCTGACTCGGCATTATTTGATGCTTATTTATTTACTTTAAATGCCCTTACATTAGCAAAGGAACGATTAGTCATTGAAGCGTTATTAAGACGTTTTGAGTGGACTTTACTGCATGCATGTGGTTATTCCTTTTCATTAACCCAGGAAGCGCGAACAACAAATTTGATTGTCCCTGATTCGTATTATCAATTTGTTGCTGGCGAAGGTTTTATTCGTGACAGCAGAGGAATTTCAGGTGCGCATATTCTTGCCTTGGCACAAGATAACTTAAATGAGGCTCCTTACCTTAAATCAGCAAAAATAATTATGCGTCAAGCAATCGATCATCTTCTGGGTGGACGCGAAATTAAAACAAGGGCTTTGTATCTTGCTGAGTGAAAAGAACTGGGAAAGCAGGTGAATGAATTCACGGAAATATTCCTGACTTAAACTGATGTAACGAAGATATATGTTCTAAGCAACTTGAGTTTAGGTCAGAATGGACTTTATACTCTTTATTTTATGTGTAAGGTGTAGAATGAATAAGCCAATACTATTGGGTGTTAATATTGATCATATAGCTACAGTACGTCAAGCACGTGGTACCCGTTATCCTGATCCTGTTCAAGCGGCTATTGATGCAGAAGAAGCGGGTGCGGATGGCATTACTCTGCATATGAGAGAAGATCTAAGACATATCCAAGCGCGTGATGTACGTTTGATCAAAGAAGTTTTGCAAACACGAATGAATCTTGAATTGGCAGTTACGGATGCCATGCTTGATTTTGCTGAAGAAATTTCACCCGAGCATACGTGTTTGGTCCCGGAAAAACGTGAGGAATTAACAACAGAAGGGGGACTGGATGTAATATTGCACCAAAAATCAGTAGACCTTGCTGTACGACGTTTGCAATCTATGGGTAGTGAAGTGTCTTTATTTATTGACCCAGATCGTGAACAGATCAAGGCTGCAGCAGATATTGGTGCTCCTGTTATTGAATTGCACACCGGTTGTTATGCTGATGCTACTGATGTGGAACAGCAACAGTATGAATTATCGAGAATACAACACGCTGCGGAATATGCAGCGAGTTTAAATTTGATTGTCAATGCCGGCCATGGTCTCAATTATCATAATGTGCAACCTATAGCGTCTATTAAAGAATTACATGAACTTAACATAGGCCATGCGATTATTGCCCGAGCTTTATTTTGTGGTATGAAAGAGGCGGTAAGACACATGCGTCAACTAATGCAGGAAGCAAGACTTTATGTCAACATCTGACGTGATTGTTATTCGTATTACCGGAGACTCAGGCGATGGGGTGCAATTGGTGGGAGAACAACTCACCATTAGCGCGGCACTTACCGGCCGAGATGTGCGGACCCTACCTGATTTTCCTGCTGAAATTCGAGCGCCAGCGGGTACTGTAGCGGGAGTTTCTGGTTTCCAACTGGCGATGGCCGAGCATGCTATATTCACCGCAGGTGAGTCGCTTGATGTGCTTGTTGCATTAAATCCAGCCGCATTAAAAAACTCCTTGCAACATCTGAACCAAGGCGGTTTGTTGATTATTAATGAAGACAGTTATCAAGAAAAGGATTGGCAAAAGGCGGGAATGGATAAGAGTTTTCTAGACAATTGTGCCGAACATTATCAAATTGTTTCATTTCCTTTAATCACCCAGACTCTACAGGCCGTGTCTTCGCTGGAATTAACTAAACCGCAAGCCACCAAAACCAAAAATTTTTATGTTTTGGGTTTGGTTTTGTGGTTATTTGATTTGCACACTACTGCATGCGAGTCGTTTATAGCTAAAAAATTCAAAGCAAACGCTGTTGTTGCTAAAGCCAATCAATTGGCGTTATTGGCTGGATATAATTATGCAATGACTTTAGAATTAACTCGCCGCGGTTATATGCTAGGTGAAGTGAATCGAGATGTGGGGGATTATCGGCAAATTACAGGGGTTGAGGCAGTGGGATTAGCACTCGCAACTCTTGCTACGTCGACACAAATACCGACCTTAGTTTCGGGATATCCAATTACTCCTTCTTCAGCAATCCTGCATGAATGTGCCCGCTTATCTGATTTTGGAGTACAACTTCTACAAGCAGAAGATGAAATTGCTGCAATTTGTGCTTGTATTGGCGCTGCATATGGCGGAAGGTTGGCTTTAACTACAACCTCCGGTCCTGGATTGGATCTAAAAAGTGAAAGTTTGGGTTTGGCTGTAGTTGCTGAATTACCTTTGGTTTTGCTTGATGTACAACGAGCTGGAGCTTCGACGGGCTTACCCACCAAAACAAGTCAAAGTGACTTGCGACAAGCACTTTATGGACGTCATGGTGAAGCGCCTTTGCCGGTGCTAGCAGCACAATCCGCAGCCGATTGTTTTTATACGACTTTAGAAGCATTTTATTTAGCCATTAAATTCATGACTCCAGTAATTGTTCTATTGGATGCTTATCTGGCAAATGCTGCTGAGCCGTGGAAAATCCCAGATGTATCTTCTTTAAAATTACCTCAAGTTGAATTTAACCGTTTTCCAAAACCGTTTACTCGGGATGAGTTTTTGAGTCGTAGTTGGAATAAGCCCGGTACTCCAGGATACATTCACCAATTGGGGGGGTTAGAAAAACAAGGTGAAGAGGGACGGGTAAGCTATGATGCTGAGAATCACCAAAAAATGGTTCATTTACGTCAGCAGAAAATCGATGGAATTGCACAAGAGTATGCCCCGTTGACAATTGAAGGGGATGCTAATGCAACCCTCATTTTAATTGGCTGGGGTAGTACCTATGGCAGTTTAAAATCAGCGGTGCAGCAATGTTTGGCAGAAGGGTTGGCGATTGCTTACGTGCATTTACGTCATCTGAATCCTTTGCCGAATGATTTAGGCTCTATTTTGAAAAAGTACGATAGGATATTCGTCGCAGAATTAAACTCTGGACAACTATGCCAAATTATTCGTGCCAGTTATTTGGTTGATGCACGTGCAATCAGTCAATCGAATGGACAGCCATTTACCGTCAGTCATCTGGTGAACACTATAAAATCGGAAGCCAACTATGAACAACAACTATAAACGTGAAGATTTTGCCAATGCAAATGAGGTTCGCTGGTGTCCAGGCTGTGGTGATTATGCAATTTTAATGGCTCTGCAAAAAATATTACCTGAGTTAGGCTTACCACCAGAACAGCATGTGTTTATTTCCGGAATAGGTTGTGCGGGCCGCTTACCTTACTATATGAATACGTATGGTTTTCATACCATTCATGGTCGAGCAACTGCGGTGGCAACGGGGTTAAAAGCGTTAAGGGATGATCTGTGTGTTTGGGTCATTACTGGAGATGGGGATGCTTTAAGTATTGGAGGCAATCATCTGATCCATATTTTGCGACGTAATGTAAACGTAAATATTTTATTATTTAATAATCAAGTATATGGTTTAACTAAAGGACAGTTCTCTCCCACATCACAAAAGGGCCAAGTAACGAAAACCTCGCCAAAAGGGGTGGTTAATGAACCTGTGAATCCGCTTACTTTAGCCCTAGCAGCGGGGGCTAGTTTTATAGCTCGTGGAGTAGATAAGGATCCCGTTCATTTGGGTTCAATATTAAAAAAAGCACAGGAACACCAAGGCTGTTCTTTTGTTGAAATTTATCAAGATTGTAATATTTTCAATCATGGTGCTTTCGATGAGTTTGCGCTGAAAAGTAATCGTGCCGAGAACACAGTCCTATTAGAAGAAGGGCAACCTTTAGTTTATGGTGCGCAAAAAGAGAAAGCTTTGAATGTAAAAGCAGAAGAGTTCGCTCGTGTTTCAGCAGAAGAAACTGGTCTTTATCGACATGACCCAACTAGCTTCGCCGCGGCGATACGACTCGCTTCCCTATCTTTTCCTGAGTATCCCGTTCCTTTGGGGATTTATTATCAAAAAACTCGAGATGTGTTTGCTCTTCCTCAAGAAGTCAAAAAGACTGTAAATGACTTACCGGAACTATTCAGGGCAAAAGCTACTTGGCAACAAAGTTAAATAGAGCGCTACGAGTACTAACGTCAGGAAATACCCACTGGTGAACACGTAGCCTATCCACCAGTGGATATTTACACCCAAAAAAAATCCCGGCAAAAACGAACCGGGATTTAGGTAGAGGAGAACGATAACTAGTCGCGGCCTGAAAATGCACTTAGTATATTAAGCAAGCTGACGAACAAGTTATAAATTGATACAAAAAGACCTACTGTAGCGGAAATGTAATTCGTTTCACCTTCATGGATAATTGCACTTGTTTGCATGAGAATTAATCCTGAAGAAATAAGTATAAAAATGGCTGAAATGGCTAATTGGAGCGCCGGAATTTGAATGAAAATTCCTGCTATCATTGCCAATAAAGCAACCATTACACCAACAAAAAGAAACCCACCTAGGAAGCTAAAATCTTTCTTAGTAGTTAATGCATAACCAGAGAGTGCGAAGAAAATAATTCCAGTACCACCTAGAGCGGTTGCAATTATTTGTGGACCATTAGAAAAATGGCTGATATAAAAGTTCAGCACAGGACCTAAGGTATAACCCAGAAAGCCCGTGAAGGCAAAAACGCTGACGAGTCCCCAAACGCTATTTCGTAATGCTTGAGTCAAAAACATTAACCCATAAACACCAACTATCATCAAGAGAGGATTCATTGGTCGTGCGCCGCTTGTAAGAGATAAAACGGCCATAAATGCACTGAACAAAAATGTCAAACCGAGTAATAAATAAGTATTACGCAGTACCTTATTGCTTGAGAGTGCAGACTCATTACTTCGCGTCAGAATAGTGACATTATTTCGGTTCATTGTTTAGAGCTCCTCTATGTTTATATTTAGTCTAGCATATCTATGGGTTAGTTTCCCATATTTCAAGTTTAAAACGAATTATTTTTGTTTTGAGGTTCTACAGTACTATAGTAGTATTATAAATAAATTTTGAGTAAGGTGTGTAGGCTGATCATTGTCTTAAGGGCAATTCCCTTAAATTATGAAAATCTGTCGTCCCCTCTAAGGTGGATACCCATTACGGGCAGGGCGTATTGATAATTTAAGAATAGATCCCAGGATGACAAAAAATTCTTAACTTAATGATCGCGATCCTTTAGGGTCCAGTTACCAGAATACGCGGAAAATCTCGACATTTTTGATGTCATAAATTTTAGGATTTATTATGGCACGAGCAGCATTAGTACAAATGGTTTCCTCAGCAGGAGTTGCTGATAACTTACACCAAGTCGAACAATTAATGATTCAATCTCGTGAAGAGCAAGCTGAACTTGTACTCTTGCCTGAGAATTTTGCATTTATGGGACTTCATGAAAAAGATAAATTGCAAGTTGGTGAAAGATTTGGCGTGGGATCTATACAACAAAAAATCAGTCAATTGGCAAAAAAATTAGGGTTATGGGTAATTGCGGGGACTATTCCTCTTAAAAGTTCAGGATCCAAAGTACGTGCCAGTTGCCTGGTGTATGATAATCAAGGTAAATGTGTAGCACGCTATGATAAGATTCATTTATTTGATGTAAACGTCTCACCAACTGAAGCATATCAGGAGTCAATGTCCATTGAACGCGGGCACCAACTGGCTCTTGTTGACACTCCAGTTGGAAAAATAGGATTAACGGTTTGTTATGATCTACGTTTTCCTGAACTCTACCAGCAGCTAATGTTGCAAGGAGCGCAAGTCTTTACGGTTCCTTCTGCCTTTACAGCTCTAACCGGCCTTGCACACTGGGAGGTATTATTGCGAGCCAGAGCCATTGAAAATTTATGTTATGTCTTAGCAGCAAATCAAGGAGGGCGTCATGAAAATGGACGAACCACTTTTGGTCATAGCATGATTGTTGACCCTTGGGGGAAAATCCTCACTCAAAAAGAAACGGGTACCGGAGTGGTGACAGCAGATATTGATTTACAAAACCAAAAGGAAATACGTCGAAAATTTCCCTGTATCGATCATCATGTATTAAACTTATAGGTAGATACTATTTTTTTGATCGCAAAACTAAGAGACACTATTTTTATTTATTAAGGTAATTAAATGACAGAAGCCCTTACTACAGCAAAAAAGATTTTACTAGCTCCTGCAGCACTGGATGAAACGGGTATAGAAAAATTATTCAAAACAATGATGAATCATCATATTGATGATGCCGATCTTTATTTTCAAAGTTGCAGTTATGAATCTTGGTATTTGGAAGATTCAGTAGTGAAAAGCGGGAGCTACTCCTTAGATCGAGGCGTAGGAATTCGCGCCGTTAGCGGTGATAAAACAGGATTTGCTTATTGTGATGATATTTTATTACCTTCGATGTTGCGAGCTGCTGATGCAGCCCGTTCTATTGCACTGACTGGTTCTAAACCAATTCAAGCCATTCAAGTAAAAGGAGCGGCTGTAAGTCGTTATCAAGGTTTAAATCCAATTGAAGGCATGAGTAAGCAAGAAAAAATTGCTTTGTTAGAAGCGATTGATAAAGAAGCGCGTAGTATTGATCCTCGTGTAATTCAGGTTAACGCTTCATTAAGTGGTTGCTATGAAGTTGTTATGGTGGCTGGAATGAATGGCCAAATGATTGCTGATGTCAGACCCCTAGTGAGTATTAATGTAAGCGTTATTGTAGAGGACAAAAATGGACGAAGGGAGTCAGCACGCTCTGGTGGGGGTGGGAGAGTACCTTATTCCTATTTTTATGAAAAAGAAAATGCCTTGAGTTATGCTCGAGAGGCAGTGCGCGAAGCCTTGATTAATCTGGGAGCACAACCTGCACCAGCTGGGACAATGCCAGTGGTTTTGGGCCCGGGTTGGCCGGGTGTTTTATTACATGAAGCTGTAGGACACGGTTTGGAAGGAGATTTCAATCGTAAAGGATTATCGGCATTTTCTGGCCGTATTGGACAACAAGTTGCAGCTCCAGGAGTTACGGTAGTTGATGACGGAACTTTAAAAGACAGACGTGGTTCTATAACTATTGATGACGAGGGCACTCCTTCACAATGCACTACGTTGATTGAAAATGGTATTTTGGTGAATTACATGCAAGATAAGTTAAATGCCAAATTGATGGGTATGAAGTCTACAGGTAATTGCCGTCGTGAATCTTATGCCCATGTACCTATGCCTAGGATGACGAATACTTACATGTTGGCAGGACACCATGATCCTGAAGAAATTATTCGTTCAGTAAAACGTGGTTTATACGCGGTCAATTTTGGGGGGGGACAAGTTGATATTACCTCAGGCCAATTTGTATTTTCTGCCAGCGAAGCATATCTCATTGAGAATGGAAAAATCACTGCGCCAGTTAAGGGAGCCACACTTATTGGTAATGGTCCAGATGTGATGAAAAAAATCAGTATGATTGGTAATGATTTGGGGTTGGATCGAGGAATAGGGGTTTGCGGTAAAGAAGGGCAATCTGTTCCGGTTGGAGTAGGTCAACCTACTTTGAAAATCGATGCTTTGACAGTCGGTGGAACAAGTTAATTTGGATAGGGTAACCTGGGTGAATCGAAACCGAACCTGGTTTTGTCTTAGAGAAGGGCTCCTGGGTTCAGCTATGCTTTCACCCAGGATTTAAAGATCTAAAACTTAACCTCTTAAACCAGCTGGAATTCTAACACTGATGGAATTGTTCGATTGGGCTTGTACTGTGCCACCCATACCATTAGTCACAGTATAAGCTACGGTAAATCTTGGATCCGCAGGATTATTGCTTTGATAACTACAAATGATGTTTCCTGAGGCACTGTTATAAGTCACTGAATCATTAAAATAGTTTATTAAATTAGCGGGAACATCTTGAACCGATCCATTAGAACGGAAGTATACTTGTAGTGTTTGAGATAATACAGATTCCACACCATAACCACCAATATAGTTTCCAAAATGGGTTACAGCAGTGGGTCCTTGAGTCGCCGGACAATAGACATTAATATCATAGGCAGTGGGATCCGCCATTGCGATTCCAGGAATAAAACTAGAAATCAATAATAATGAGCTTAAAGAGAAATTCTTAATCATAATAGTTCCTTCTATTTAATTAAAAGCGATGACAGGCGATTAGATTGTTAATTAATTGAGTTGTATTTGTCAATGAAAAGATCAAAAGTTTCTTTCAAAGTCATTCAAAAATCGAAAATCCAATTTTTTGCGGTTATTCTACGAGGTCTCAAAAGATTATCTTTTTTACCGTTTATTACACGCCTTAGGCCTTGTTCTCGCCAGCTAATTTATTAAGCAGAGAGTTTATCTCGAAAATACGTTCCTCTGAAGAAGTACTGTCTAGGTTAAAACGTAAGCGCTGGGGTCCTTCCATTTGATATCTTTTGGCATGTACTTGAATTAAATGAATCAATATGCCTGGATCAATAGAAGGTTTTTCGCTAAATTCCAGCTTACCTTGCTGGGCTCCCGCACTGATTTTTTGAATACCCATTTGTGCAGCTTTTAATTTTAATTCGGTAATCAATAATAAGTGTTTAACTTGTGGTGGTAATAATCCAAATCGGTCAATCAATTCGATTTGTAAATCATGCAATTGCTCTTTAGTTTTTGCATTTGCAATCCGTTTATACATAATGAGGCGGTTGTGAATATCAGGAATGTATTCCTCAGGAATAATAGCGCTGATTCGTAAATCGATCTCAGGTCCTTGGTGCATTGGCGCAGATAACTCGGGTGTTTTTCCTTCTTTTAAATCATGGACTGCTTTATCAAGCAGCTCCATAAATAAATTAAATCCAATTGCTTGCATGTTCCCACTTTGTTCTTCTCCTAAAAGCTCACCTGCTCCGCGAATTTCCATATCATGGGTTGCCAGGGTGAATCCTGCGCCTAAATCTTCTAATGATACAATCGCTTCTAAACGTTTGACTGCATCAGCAGTTAATACTTTTTCATGGGGAGTAAGTAAGTAGGCATAGGCCTGATGATGCGATCGACCAACTCGTCCACGTAACTGATGTAATTGGGCTAAACCAAACTTATCAGCACGATCAATAATAATTGTATTGGCTGTAGGAATATCAATACCCGTTTCAATGATTGTGGTGCAGACTAATACATTAAAACGATGGTGATAAAAATCAGACATTACCCGTTCTAACTCACGTTCTCGCATTTGTCCATGTGCGCTGCGGATTTTGGCTTCTGGAACTAGAGTTTGCAAATCCTGACACACACGTTCGATTGTTTCTACATTGTTATGCAGGAAAAAAACCTGACCGCCTCTAAGAATTTCTCTTAAAATGGCTTCACGAATGGTTGGATCTTTTTTCTCCTGCCAGAACGTTTTAATTGCAAGGCGTTTGGCCGGAGGGGTTGTCATCAGAGAAATATCTCTAATTCCAGCCATAGCCATATTCAGCGTTCTTGGAATTGGAGTAGCAGTCATGGATAAAATATCCACATGAGTCCGCAACGCTTTAATGTGTTCTTTTTGTTTGACTCCAAAACGATGTTCCTCATCAATAATCAAAAGTCCTAAATTTTTAAAAGAAATATTACTTTGGAATAATTTATGGGTTCCTATGACTATATCAACTGTTCCTGATTTCAAGCCAGTAAGAACTGCTTCCGTTTCTTTATTGGAACGAAAACGTGAAAGTAATTCGATATTGATGGGGAAATCAGCAAATCGATCGCGGAATGATTCGAAATGTTGCCCGGCCAAAAGAGTTGTTGGCGCTAGAATGCAGACTTGTTTATTACTTTGTACTGCAACAAAAGCAGCTCTCATCGCTACTTCAGTTTTACCAAAACCTACATCCCCACAAATTAAACGATCCATAGGTCTTGGGGATTCCATGTCTTTTATAATTTGCTCAATTGCGCGTAATTGATCAGGTGTCTCTGTAAAGGGGAAGGCGCTGGCAAATTTTACATATTCATTATGATCTATTTGATATTGATATCCTGGTTGTGCCTCTCTTTTGGCGTAGAGATCTAATAATTCGATCGCTACATCATGGATTTTTTCGACCGCCTTTTTCTTTTCCTTTTGCCATTGATCCGAACCTAATTTGTGCAAGGGTGCATGTTCACTATCTACACCTGTGTAGCGGCTAATAAGGTGGAGTGAAGTAACCGGGACATAAATTTTGTCCTCACCCGCATAAGTAAGAACTAAAAATTCACTAGCAAATCCGTTGGATTCGATATGTTGCAGTCCCTGATAACGTCCTACTCCAAACTGCAAATGGACTACTGGAGCGCCAACACGTAGTTCTGCCATATCACGGATAATTAAATCGGGATCAATCGTCTTTTGTGTACCCCGTCTTTGTGGTGTACTTTGCTCTCCAAATAATTGAGATTCAACAATGATTGCGATATGGCTTTGATTTAATTCGCATCCATAAATTAGATCTCCAGTGGTGATGTTAAGCGGGGCTGTATCGTTAAGAAAATCCTGCCATGAAGATTGTACTTTAGCGGAAATACCACTTGGTTTTAACAAATCAAGTAGCACTTCTCGTCGGCCGGCACTTTCGACCACAATTAAATAACGCCGGGTGGAATCCGCACAATATGCACGAAGTTGACTTAAAGGTTCTTGGGTTTTCCTATCAATTGGTAATTGTGGGCCGGGTACGATATCAAAATTAACCACAGCACCTTTCTTTTCCGAGGGATTTTGGAATAATCGAAGTTGTTTATACGTATTGGCTTTAGTTAATAATTCAATTGGATTAATGAAACAGGCTGTAGGTGGTAAAATAGGCCTGCTGATATCATATCGTCGTTGCTCAAAGCGCTCATTCAATTCTTGCCAGAATTGTTCTGCATTATTTTGAATGTTTTCAATCAAACAAACCTTGGCATCCTCTGGTAGATAATCAAAAAAGGTAACGGTTTTGTCAAAGAATAAAGGTAGATAATATTCGATTCCAGAAGGGAACTGACCTTCACTGATCGCTTCATAAATGGGACACTGGCTAGGATTTACGGGAAATAACTCTCTAAAAGCCCGTCGAAAGAGCAGTTGACTTTGTTCATTTAAAGGAAATTCTCGTGCAGGTAGTACATTAATTTCTTTAATTTTTTCTATTGTACGTTGCGTTTCAGTATCGAACTCCCGCAGACTGTCAATCTCATCATCGAAGAGTTCAATTCGGAATGGTAAACCAGAACCCATAGGATAAACGTCGATAATTGAACCGCGTAGGGCAAACTCACCATGTTCAAGAACTTTATTAACACAATGATAACCGGATTGTTGTAACTGGTTACGAAAGGCAGTTAAATCCAGTTTTTGTCCTTCCTTAAGCATCAAGGCATATTGATTTAAAAACTCAGGTGGGCAGAGCCTATGCATTAATGTGCTTGCCGAAGTGATAACAATTGCATTAGTGACTTGTTGAATTCGGCTTAAGGTATATAACCGTTCGGAAATAATGTCTTGATGCGGCGAGAATTGATCGTAAGGAAGTGTTTCCCAATCAGGAAAAAACAATAACTCTTGGGAGGTATTGGCGCCTAGAAAAAAATTCAATTCTGCCTGTAACTGATTTGCGCTGAGATTATCCTGAGCAATCAATAACTTAATACCAGGAGTTTGTTGGCAGTATTCAGCCAATGCCAATGCCAAACTGCTTCCATGGAGTTGTCCCCATATTTGCTTGGCTTGGGTAGGTTGATAGAGCAGGGTATTGTTGGACATAGCTTAGGCAAATCAAATTTAAAAGTTAGCAATTATACCTTATGTGTGTTTTTGGTTCATCTTAAAATTACAGTTTATTAAAATGCCAGTGTTTTCTTAGTATCGTTTAATGGTTTTAAGTCCAATCATTTATTTTAATATCAAAATGATTTAATAAAGAGATGACTTCAGGAAATGAAAAACGTGCATGTTTAATTCTATTTTCGTTGGGATTGATTAGATAGTTGATGGCATTTGTGAAATCAGCAGAATTTAAATTTGTGTGGAGAAACAGACTGTTCAGTAGGTCGGAATCTACAAAATTTGCATGACATAAATTTGCTTCCCTGAAATCAATATCATGCGCTTTACATTCTTCAATAATCAAATTAGAAAGTTCAAGCCCATAAAAACTGGAATGGCTTAAGTTGCTCCTATAAAAATAAAGTGGACTAGTCAGTTTGACTAAGGGCCAGCTTAATTCCGTCCAGTTTACTCCAATGATTTTTGAGTTTTTAAATGAAACCTCTGAAAATTTACATCCTGGAAATTTTGCCAATGTAAGATCGCAAGATTCAAAATCACAATCAGTGAAGGTTACAGTAGTGAAAATAACGTCAGTAAATTTGCACTGCTTGAACTGACAGTTTTCAAATTTAATCTGTTCAATTCGTGTTTTTTCAATACTAAATTGGGTGAATGTTTGATTAAGATAATTTTTTTCAGTAAATGGAGACGTCATATAACTTTTCTTTTTTAAGCTAATGTTGGATTATACTTGTGTGAAGTGAAGCGATCCCTGGATTGAGAGTTTATTTAGATCGTATCTTCGGGTTAAGCTGCCTTCACCAAGGCTACAAAATTCTAGATCAATTTATGCTTCATTTGTTGTATCGGTTTCAATGAGTTCCAACTCATCTAATTCGATATCAACTGACTCAATTTTTTGGAAACGCGATGTAATTTTTTTGGCGGACGTATTTACTTCACTGACATCTTGATGTGCCAAATTGATATGTTTGGAGAGTTTGTCCATTCTTTTTTCAAAACGTTGAAAATCATCTGCCAAAGCTTGGAGATGTTTTTGAATAATGTGAACTTGTTTACGAGTAGCGTCATCTTTGAGTACCGCTTTAGCTGTCGTAAGTACGGCCATTAACGTGCTTGGGGAAACAAGCCATACTTTTAATCTTTGAGATAATGAAATTAAGTCTGGGTAATTGGCATGTATTTCTGCAAAAATGGATTCCGCAGGAATAAACATCATGGCACCATCGGTAGTTTCATTTGGAATGATGTATTTATCTGCAATGTCTTTAATATGTTTCTGAATGTCTTGTCGAAATTGCTGTTGTAATGATTTTTTTTCGACTGAACCCGTCTCAGTATTAATTAACCGTTGGTAGGTTTCCAAAGGAAATTTAGCATCTATTACTACATTACCCGTTGGCTCAGGCAAAAATAAAATACAATCAGCTCGTTTCTGATTACTTAATGTATGTTGCATCGCAAAATGGTTGGGTGGAATCATGTTACTTATGAGTGTCGCCAGTTGTACTTCACCAAAAGCTCCTCGTGCTTTTTTGTCTACTAGTACATCTTGTAAACTAACCACATGGCTTGATAATTCAGTGATTTTCTTTTGTGCTTCATCAATGATCGTTAATCGTTTTACTACGTCAATAAAAGTGGACGAAGTTTTTTCAAAGCCTTCAGTTAATTTATGGTTAACTTGTTGCGTTAAGGTATGGAGATGAGTGCGAATTTCTTCAGTGAGTAACTGTAAGTGAGAGGTGAGCGAACTGGCATGTTGTTTAAAGCTATGGCTAATTTGCTCACGAACATCCGTCATTTGTTTTTGGACGGTATCATGGATTAGCTGTTGGGTCATTAATTGTCCTTGGGCAATTTTCTGACTTACATCCAAGTGAACCTGGTGCAGCTGCATGGTAAAAGATTCCATAGTCTTTTCATTACACTGCCGGCTCAGTTTTTTTTGCTGGCTTTGGGTAATCAAAAGCCAAATCAAAATTAAAAATTGCAGGGCTAAAGCACATGCTATGCCCTCAAGTAAGGTCATTGAAGATAAAAATTGCATTCATTAGTCCAAAAGTTGACTTAGTTTAATCGTTTGATCGTATTGATAAACTGGTTTTAATTGCCCGTAATCAGTCAGGTGTAAATAACCAACAGAAAGCTGATCCTCTGCTAAATGTGCAGGATTGTCAAAGCTAAATTTAATTATTTGTTTTCCTGGTTCGAGCCATTGTGCACTTTGTGCTGTTTCAATAGGAATATCTATTCCTTTTGAGTTTTTCTTGTATAAAACGCTTTGTAATGCATAACGACTTCCTGTCGCTACTTCTACCGTTGCGGCTAAAGTTAAGGGGTTAGAGGAAATTTTTTTTATACTAACTAGACTGGCAGAAGGTATTGCATAGGAAAACGCAGCTCGGCCAGTGCGATGAAGAGGGCTATTATCACTAAGTTCGCATAATACATCCACATCGATGTACCAATTCACTCCATGAGGATTCACATCAGAAGATAAGACAGCGCTGGCTTGGAATTGATTACGTTTTACCTCTTTTATTTTGAGAGGTATAGTTTGGTTGTCAGGACCTACTAGCGTAGCATCTATATCCTCTACTGGATAAGTGGTTACATTATCTTTTAGGGTAATAAGTGCGTTAAATTGAGCTCCATATTGATATTGTAAGGCCGATGGTTCAATTTGGAGATAAATCAATGAATATTTTTCAAAAACATCAATCAGATAAGTATGTGCTTCATTTTCAGAGTCTGCTGATTTGCTTTTGATTATGAAATTTCCCGCACCTAAATCAGGTTTGATTTGGAGCATGGTCTGATGTGAACCGATTTTTAGCGACTCATCTATAGCTTCATCTTGACTGTAGAGGGAAGAAGCCTCTTTTAAACTAATGAATGAACCGGAGCCACTTTTTAACTCCAATTCAGGCATGGATTTGTTTTTTTCCAAAGGAATAATGCGTATTACAGCCTCGGCAGCTTGAACCGGTAAGTTGACACCCTTTTGCAATTGAGCAGCGGTAACTCGCTGCTGATAACTGTAACTTTTTTGAATGTTGCTTTCTGCTTTATTTAAAGGACTGGCCGCAATCTTCCAATGATCTTGTAGGCTTTCATGAGGTAAGCTATCGCAAATATCACAATCATACGATTTAACTGGAATTTGTGGTAAGTTGTATGCGTTGACCTGTGCGCAACAAAATAAAGACAGAAAAGTAAGAGTAGTTCTCATTTTGCAGCTCCTTTTGAATCTAAGACAGAAATCAATATTTTATCGAGTCCAAAACATGAATGACGACTTTGGTTATGACTCAGTGTCGTTTGATCTTCCGTTTGTTCTTTATCGTAAAACCAAACGGATCCCGCAGCAATTTGGGAACTGCAATTTAAAAAACCATCTGCACAAGAATCCAAATAGATTTTAGCAAGCCTTAAACCGCTATTGAGTAAATAACCGTTACAATAACTGGCTGAAGAAAAAGGGGAGGAGATAACGTTAGTTCCTATCACTGAATCAAAAGGTACGGGCAAGGAGGGACGTTTTTTAGTGCCAAATAAGAGTTCTTCATTATAGATATGCATGTCACCTACACGTTGTTGTTTCACTGCATCGCCTGTATATCCTAATAACCAACTCAAGCTGGCTTCAAAAATTCCTCCGTTGAGAAGCATATCGGCGAGCGGGGTCCCTCCACTTGAAGGTGCTAATGCGATAATTTTCTTAATTTTTCTTTTTAATAGCATGTATCGTTTATCATAGGTTGGATTAGAGAGAATCCAACGCATTACATTGGCGCCATTGGAATGTGTATAGAGAATTAGAGAGTCAATTTTTTTATGATTTATAAAATCCAATAACTGATTCGCAGTACACCCCGCAACATCTTCCTCCCACATATATTTGCTGTAATCACAATGAACTACATAATAATTTCCAGGATTAGGAAGTGCTTGGGCTATATCTTGAATAAAATCGGTTTTCCAATACCCCCCCTCGGCATCTTCTCGGTGGTCATTTGTTCCATGTATAAAAGCAATACCCAAATTGCCATATTCATGAGACTGAGAAAAAGCATAAGTTATTGCAGAGAATGCAAATAAAAATACTGCGACTAAGATACGTTTAAAATCCATTTTATCACGCCTCGGTTCTTGTTGAATCGATATGTATCTATAGCATATTTTTTAATGATAAACTAATGTTTTAAGATCATTGCTTACCCTTCAGTAAGGTTATAAATTGATGCAAAGCTGGGGGTGAGGGGACATATTTTTAGAAGCAATGGCTTCTGGGTTTGAATTATGGATGGAAATGAATGAGTATTGATGAGATTAAGGAACAAATAGCTGAGTTGAAAAATAAAATTAGGAAATATGATTATCATTACTATGTCCTTGATGAGCCATTGGTTCCTGATGCCGAATACGATAGATGTTTTCGCGAATTACACGATTTAGAAACGAAGCATCCTGCATTATTGACGGCGGATTCCCCCACTCAACGTGTGGGGGGTGCTCCTGTAGATGCATTCATGCCGGTTACTCATCGGCAACCGATGTTGTCTCTATCGAACGTATTTACTGAAGAAGAACTGCAAGCCTTTATTAAACGAGTTACCGAAAAACTCGACGAACCCATTCAGCAATTAGTTTTTACTTGTGAACCTAAATTAGATGGCCTCGCTGTTAATCTCACCTATGAAAATGGAACATTGGTTTCTGCTGCAACACGTGGGGATGGAACTACTGGGGAAAATATTACAGCCAATATCAAAACAATCGCTGCGGTTCCTTTGGTTTTAAGAGTGTCCACACCACCTCGTATTATCGAAATACGGGGTGAAGTGTATATGCCGAAAGCAGGCTTTGAAGAATACAATAAAAAAGCTAAAGAGGCTGGCGAAAAAGTTTTTGCTAATCCTCGTAATGCTGCAGCAGGTAGTCTACGGCAATTGAATCCTGCAGTGACAGCAAGTAGGCCTTTAGCTATTTATTGCTATGGAATAGGAGCTTGCGAAGGGTACAGCTTACCGAACACGCATTGGGAGCAATTGCAATTACTAAAAGAGTTTGGTTTTAGAGTCTCTTTAGATACCAAAAAAGAGATAGGTATTAAAGGATGTTTGGATTATTACCATAATATATTAGCCAAACGTGATCAACTTCCCTTTGAAATTGATGGGGTTGTTTATAAGATTGACAGTATTCCTTTGCAACAACAACTTGGCTTTATTTCAAGAGCACCTCGATTTGCTTGCGCCCATAAATTTCCTGCCTCAGAAGAGATGACGCAACTTTTAGCTGTTGATTTCCAAGTAGGAAGAACTGGCGCTTTAACTCCTGTGGCACGTTTGGCACCGGTCAATGTGGCAGGCGTAACTGTAAGTAATGCAACATTACATAATATGGATGAAATTATTAGAAAAGATATCCGTATTGGTGATAGTGTCATTATTCGTCGTGCTGGAGATGTTATTCCTGAAGTGGTTTCTGTTGTTCTAGAAAAACGCCCTGCACATACCAAAGAGATTGAGTTACCTAAAACATGTCCTGTATGTGGTTCTGAAGTGGTGCGTGAGGAAGGTGAAGCGGTTGCTCGTTGTGTTGGTGGGTTATTCTGTAAGGCTCAATTGAAACGAATGATGTGGCATTTTGCTTCTCGTAAGGCCATGTATATAGAGGGATTGGGAGCTGTACTTATAGAACAGTTGGTGGATGAGGGAATTGTCCGTCATTTACCGGATCTGTACAGGCTTGATGTTAATACCCTGTCAAATCTTCCCCGTATGGGAGAGAAGTCGGCCAAAAATTTATTAGATGCTTTAGAGCAAAGTAAGAAAACAACCCTTAGTCGATTTCTTTATGCTCTTGGAATTCGTGAAATCGGTGAGGCGAGTGCGCGGATGTTGGCAGAGCATTTTGGAGATATTGATGCTATCTCTAAAGCAACAGAAGAAGAGTTGATGAATTTGCAAGATATGGGTCCTGTCGGTGCTTTTAATGTGGTCCATTTTTTCGCTCAGGATCACAACCGCAAAGTTATCGAACATTTATTAGCCCTTGGAGTTCATTGGCCAAAGCTGGAGAAGAAGAAAGTCAATAAAGAACATCTTTTATTTGGCAAAACAGTCGTTTTAACCGGAACTTTAAGTACTATGGGTCGCGAAGAAGCTAAAACAAAATTGTTAGCTTTAGGAGCTAAAGTAAGCGGTAGTGTCTCTGCTAAAACAGATTACGTGATTGCTGGAAGCGAAGCTGGGTCCAAATTGGATAAAGCAAATGATTTGGGTATTGCTGTTTTGGATGAAGAGAAATTTCTGGAAATGTTGGATAGTTAGAAGTTATCGCTGCGATGAGAGGAGGTTTTGGGTCTGCTGAAGTAAATGGCGAGGTTCGCTCATTATCTTCTTTGGGGAAAAGATTTTTTGATCACTGGTTTGTCGTCCTTGAGACGCCTTTATATAAGGATATTTTTTTGAATCGTATACGGCGAATGGTTCTGATTGTACTGCTTTTAAAAAGCTTTAGCTTCGCTTATGCTTGGCCTTGGGTTTTAAATAATCCCTATCCACAAGTGCAATCAAAAGAAAATATTTATTATTCATCCTTTTCCGAACAGCCTAAAACTCTGGATCCCGCACTCTCTTATTCAACGAATGAGTCTATTTTTATTGCCCAAATATATGAACCTTTGTTGCAGTATGATTATTTACAAAGGCCGTATCAATTAACTCCATTAATAGCTACTGAAATGCCCCAGTTAAGGTACCTGGATGCGCAAGGTAATCCATTGCCTGAAAACAGTCAGCAAATTCCTACTTTTAGCGTTTATACGGTACATATTAAAAAAGGAATTTATTACCAGCCTCATCCTGCTTTCGCTAAAGATGATAAGGGCATATACCGTTATCATCATATAACAACGGAATATTTAGATGATAAAGGAATTAATCAATTGTCTGATTTTAAGCATACTGGGACACGGGAATTGATTGTTGATGATTATATATATCAAATAAAACGTTTGGCGAATCCTCAATTAAGCTCTCCGATTTACGGTTTAATGAATGATTATATTGTGGGTTTTGCGGAATATGGGCAAAGCCTACCTAAAAATAATAAATACATTGATCTGCGTAATTACCCTTTAAAGGGACTTAAAAAAATAGATGACTACTCGTTTGAGATCACGTTAAAGGGAGAATATACTCAATTCCAATTTTGGTTGGCTATGAGTTTTTTTTCCCCCATACCCTGGGAAGCGGACTTTTTTTATTCCCAACCAGGAATGCTGGACAATAACATCACTTTGAGCTGGTTTCCTGTAGGCACAGGTCCTTTTATGTTGGTAAAAAATAATCCCAATCGAAGTATGGTTTTACAAAAAAATCCAAATTTTCACGAAGATTATTATCCAAGCATGGGTTCAGATGAAGATAGAAAATTGGGATATTTGGTTAATGCGGGTAAACGCTTACCTTTTATTGAAAAGGCAGTTTTTACACTCGAAAAGGAATCCATTCCCCGATGGAATAAATTTTTGCAAGGTTACTATGATAATTCTGTTGTAGGTGCGGATAGTTTTGATCAAGCAATTCATACGAATCGATATGGCAAAGCAGAACTAACTCTTGAGATGCAAAAAAAACACATGTACCTCACGGAAGAGTTACAGCCTTCAACCTACTATATGGGCTTTAATATGCTTGATAAAGTAGTAGGTGGTTCAAGTGAACGAGCCCGAAAGTTAAGAAGGGCCATTTCAATCGCGGTAAACTATGAGGAAAATATAGCAATTTTTCATAATGGCCGAGGTATTGCTGCCCAAGGACCCATTCCACCCGGTATTTTTGGTCATAAAAAAGGTAAAGAAGGAATTAATCCCTATGTTTATCAATGGAATAATGGCGATATAGAACGACGTCCTATAAGTGATGCCAAAAAACTCATGGTGGAGGCAGGCTATCCTGATGGAGTGGATCCCGCTACTGGAAATCACTTGATTTTACATTATGATGTAACCACAACAGGAGCCCCTCAGGACAAGTCGCTCTTTGATTGGATGCGTAAACAATTTGCCCAAATAGGCATTGATTTAAATGTTCGTGCGACTATGTATAATCGTTTTCAAGAAAAAATGCGCACTGGAGATGCCCAAATATTTAGTTGGGGGTGGGTGGCAGATTATCCGGATCCTGAAAACTTTCTCTTTCAATTGTATGGTGCCAACGGAAAAGTTAAATTTAGTGGTGAGAATGCCGCAAACTATCAAAATCCTGAATTTGATCGCCTCTTTAATTTAATGAAAAATAGAAAAAATGATGAGCAAAGGCAGAAGTATATTGATGAAATGCTGCAAATTGTGCGAAATGATGCGCCATGGGTCTGGGGGATACATCCGGAAGAGTTTGTTTTATCACAAAACTGGGTTACACGAGTGAAGCCCAATACTATGTCTTTTGCAACTTTAAAATATATTTCTCTCAATGTGCCTGAACGCAATAAATTGAGATTACTTTGGAATCAACCTATTTTTTGGCCCTTGGGTCTCTTGTTTGTGCTTATTTTAATTCTAGTTCTTCCTTTGGTTATTGCGTATTACAAGAAAGAAAGAAAACCAGCAGAACGGACCTCTCTATCATGATCAAATATTTATTTCGTCGAGTAAGTTATTCAATACCTATTCTTTTTGGAATTAATCTCATTACGTTTATTTTATTTTTTATGGTGAATACACCTGATGATATTGCGCGGATGCATTTAGGACAGAAACATGTGGAGCAGCAAGTAATTGAGGATTGGAAAGCAGCGCATGGTTATGATTTACCCTTATTCTACAACGAACAAAAAACAGGCATACAAAAAATACAAGCCACCTTGTTTTTTCAAAAATCCCTGAAGCTTTTTACTTTTGATTTTGGTGTCTCTGATTCTGGACGTGATATTAGTGAGGATATTACCTATAGGATGTGGCCTAGTCTTTCAATCGCAGTCCCTGTTTTACTATTGGATATTGTAGCTAACATTATTGTAGCTATGGCCATGGCTTTTTTTAGGGGGACTTACCTTGATTTAACTGGTGTGGTGCTGTGCATTATTTTAATGTCCATATCCAGTTTGTTTTATATTATTGGTGGCCAATATCTTTTTGGTAAATTATTGCGTCTCGTACCCATTTCAGGCTATGACGGGGGAGTTGATGCGTTGAAGTTTGTTATTTTGCCAGTTACAGTCGCAGTACTTAGTGGTTTGGGGGCTGGTGGTCGATGGTATCGTACTTTATTCTTAGAAGAAATGCACAAAGGCTATGTAAAAACGGCAAGAGCCAAGGGGTTATCTGAGCAAAAAGTAATGTTCAAACATGTATTAAAAAATGCAATGCTACCCATATTAACTGGTATCGTCGTGCTCATTCCTTCACTATTTATGGGTAGCCTAATCTTGGAGTCGTTCTTTGGCGTACCCGGCCTAGGCAGTTATACGATTGACGCGATTCAACAACAAGATTTTGCTATAGTAAGGGCTATGGTGTTTTTGGGCTCAATTCTTTACATTGTTGGGTTGGTATTAACCGACATCTCCTACATGGTGGTCGATCCTCGGGTGAGGTTATCATAAAAAATATAATGATGAGATTATTTGAGAAGAAAAATGACTTTTGAGTTTCTATGGACTGATAAATGTTTTCTCACCTTATTGGCCTTAAGCGTAGTGGTCATTTTGTTAAGCTTGCGTAAGCAACATATTAGACGTTCTTTTTCCCTCATTTTGCATAAGCCCATTGCAGTGAGTGCGGGCATCATTTTATTATTTTTTATTATTATTGGGGTTTTGGATTCCATTCATATTGCCTCGGTACAAAAGGACTCAGAAACTGCGACAACTTTGTTGGATAGGATTCTTGCTCCTATAGATCAGATTTCCGAAAAAACTTATTCTGCACCTTTAGCTTTAACGCAATTCATCAGTGAAACCACCTTAATAAATGGTGTTGTTAAGCAAACTTATCCAACATTAATTTATCCTCGACAGTGGGTTAAAACCGAATCAGAGAAAAATGAGGTTATAAAACGTTCAATTAGAAGTGCATTGAAAAGCAGTATATTAATAGCATTTTTTACTGGAGTAGTTCTGATTTTGTTTCGTTTTAGCCGGGGAATAAAACCTCTTTTTGTTTTAAGTGCTCCCAGCTTAAGTACCCTAATTACTTTTGGTGTCCTGACGTTTTTTGTTGCGCTTGGATATGAGCTTTCAAGAGTATTTCATGTATTAGGCACGGGACAAATTGGCCAAGATATTTTTTATTTTACAATTAAGAGCATCCGCACCGGTTTGGTCATCGGTCTTTTAACCACTTTATTTATGTTGCCCTTGGCCTTATTTTTGGGGGTTATTGCTGGGTATTTTGGTGGTTTTGCAGATGATCTGATTCAATATGCTTATACTACTCTAAGTTCGATTCCGGGTGTTTTATTGATCACCGCCTCAGTTTTATCTTTGCAAGTGTATATAGCCAATCACCCAGAGCAGTTTAGTACCTTGGCGCAGAGCGCAGATGCCCGTTTGTTAGCACTCTGTTTCATTCTAGGCGTGACGAGTTGGACGAGCTTATGTCGGCTTTTGCGAGCAGAGACTTTGAAATTGCGTGAAGTGGATTATGTTCAAGCAGCACGTGCCTTAGGATCTAATTGGTTTACCATTATTCGCAAACATTTACTGCCAAATGTAATGCATATTGTAGTAATTACCTTGGTTTTGGATTTTAGTTTTCTAGTCATGGCTGAGGCATTACTTTCTTATGTGGGGGTAGGGGTTTCACCCATGACAATTAGTTGGGGTAATATGATCAATAGTGCACGCTTTGAGCTCGCACGTAATCCAGTAATCTGGTGGCCTATGATGGCTGCCTTTCTCTTTATGTTTATGTTAGTTTTAGCAATTAACTTATTTGCCGATGCGGTCCGCGATGCTTTTGATCCACATCAATCCCATATTTGAATAAAAATAGTTTTAAAACGTATTTATGGTTTTGTTATCGTGCTGGTGCAGGTAGGCAAAACGATTGATTTAGGTTAAAGTTCCTCAATTAAGCTTAATGAGTTAATTTCCTTATGCAACAACGTTTTGTACATTTACGTGTTCACACTGAGTTTTCTTTAGTTGATGGTTTGGTTCGAGTAAAACCTTTAATGAAAGCTCTACCATCTCGAGGAATGTGTGCCGTTGCGGTAACTGATTATTGCAATTTGTTTGCTGCAGTGAAGCACTATAAGAGTGCGGTTGATGCGGGAATCAAACCTATCATTGGAAGTGATTTACCTTGCCATGACCCTGAGCAGCCAGAACGCGTTTCGTCTATAGTTCTTTTGTGCCTAAACTTAGAAGGGTATAAAAATCTAACATGTCTTATTTCTAAAGCGTACCAAGAAGGTCAATACCAAGGACAACCCAGAGTACACAATGAATGGATCAAGGAATATTCCGAGGGACTCATTGCTTTATCCGGTGGACGATTTGGGGATATTGGACAGGCTCTGCTAGCCAATGATGATGCTTTGGCAAAAAGCCGGGCATTATATTGGCAAACCCTTTTCCCTGACCGATTTTATCTGGAAATTCAACGTACGGGGCGGCCTGATGAATCCCGGTATAATGAAAAATTAATTGCCTTAGCTGACGAGCTGAGATTACCGTTAGTTGCAACTAATGATGTTCGTTTTCTTGATCAGGAGGATTTTGAAGCTCATGAAGCTCGTGTTTGCATTCATGAGGGTTATTCATTAGCAGACCCTAGAAGAACGCAAAAATATAGTGCGCAACAGTACTTACGCTCAGCCGATGAAATGATTGCTTTATTTTCTGATTTGCCCTCTGCAATTCAAAACACTGTTGAAATCACTAAGCGCTGCACGGTAAAACTAGACTTAGGTAATAATTATCTCCCCAATTTCCCTATCCCAGATGGCTCTACGGTTGAGGAGTATTTATCGCATTTATCACAAGTGGGATTAGAAGAGCGCTTACTGCAAATATTTAAAAACAAACCTGAAGTCTTACAGACCTCTCGAGGAGAATACGATAAACGACTCCAGATAGAGTTGAACGTTATTAATAACATGGGTTTTGCTGGTTACTTCCTAATTGTGGCTGATTTTATTCAATGGGCCAAAGCAAATGGTGTGCCTGTGGGGCCTGGACGGGGATCTGGAGCCGGATCATTGGTGGCTTATGCATTAAAAATCACCGATTTGGATCCTTTAGAGTATGAATTACTTTTCGAGCGTTTTTTGAATCCAGAGCGGGTATCCATGCCTGACTTTGATATCGATTTTTGTATGGAAGGACGCGATCGTGTCATTGATTACGTAGCGGAAAAATACGGCAGACAAAGTGTTTCACAAATTATCACCTTTGGTACCATGGCTGCAAAGGCAGTGGTCCGTGATGTAGGTCGTGTATTAGGGCATCCTTATGGTTTTGTAGATAAATTAGCAAAATTAATTCCTTTTGAAATTGGTATTACATTAAGCAAGGCATTGGAGCAAGAGGAAGAGCTCAAACGCCGTTATACCGAGGAAGAAGAAGTCAAAGAGTTAATTGATTTAGCCTTAAAACTTGAAGGAATTACCCGTAATGCGGGAAAACATGCTGGGGGTGTTGTTATTGCGCCATCTAAGCTTACAGATTTTACTGCAATTTATTGTGAAGAAGGTTCAAATCAAATTGTTAGCCAATTTGATAAAGATGATGTTGAGGCAGCAGGTTTGGTCAAATTTGACTTTTTAGGATTACGCACTCTAACAATTATCGATTGGGCATTAGCCACAGTAAACAAAAAACAAGTTGCGGAGGGCTTACCTCCGGTTGATATCAGTCAAATACCCACAGATGATGCAGCGACTTTTGATTTATTAAAGGCATGTAAAACCACAGCGGTGTTTCAGCTGGAATCCCGTGGTATGAAAGAACTAATTAATCGCTTACAGCCAGATTGTTTTGAAGACATTATCGCGTTGGTGGCTTTATTCAGACCAGGACCTTTACAATCTGGAATGGTCGATGATTTTATTGATCGCAAGCATGGACGTGCGGCCGTTGACTATCCTCATCCTGATTTAGAACCGATTTTAAAACCCACTTATGGCGTTATCTTATACCAAGAACAAGTGATGCAAATTGCTCAGGTATTGGCAAATTATACTCTTGGGGCTGCTGATTTATTACGTCGTGCCATGGGAAAGAAAAAGCCAGAAGAAATGGCAAAACAACGAGAAATTTTTACTCAAGGAGCCACTGCCAGAGGTGTGGATGAAAAGGTAGCAACCCATATTTTTGATTTAATGGAAAAATTTGCTGGTTATGGTTTTAATAAATCACATTCAGCAGCGTATGCTTTGGTCGCGTATCAAACTGCTTGGCTGAAGGCGCATTATCCGGCGGCATTTATGGCAGCAGTTATGTCTTCAGATATGGATAATACGGATAAAGTAGTCACTTTTATTGATGAATGTGCTCATATGAAGTTAAAGGTTTTGCCCCCTTCAATCAATCACTCAATGTATCATTTTACAACTGCCGATGACGCCACCATTATTTATGGTCTTGGGGCCATAAAAGGAGTGGGTGAATCAGCGATTGATTGTATTACCCAAGAACGAGAGACTGGGGGAATATATACTGACTTATTTAGTTTTTGCCAACGCCTTGATCTGCGTAAAGTAAATCGACGTGTATTGGAAGCAACTATTAAAAGTGGTGCTTTTGATGATTGGAATGTGGAACGCGCTATATTGACTGCTTCTTTGGAAAAAGCGTTAAAAGTAGCGGAAAAAGAGCATCAAAATCAATCCAGTGGTCAATTTGATTTGCTTTCCTTATTGGAAGAGGAGAGCAAGGAGCATGAGTACGTGCAGTGCAAACCCTGGTCTGAGGCTCAACGTCTTGAAGGGGAGAGGGAAGTTTTAGGGTTTTATTTAACCGGACATCCTGCCGATCAATATCGACGAGAATTTGGTGAATTTATCGTTTCTATCAGTCAATTAAATCCCTCGATGCATAAAAAAGCCATCATATGTGCACAAATAATAGGAATTCGCAAAATTGTGACTAAGCGTGGGAAGAAGTTGGTCATTTTGGGGATGGATGATTCTACGGCGCGACTTGATGTCGTTGTGTTTGGAGAGCTTTTTGAGTCTTCTGTGGCGAATTTGGCAACTGGAGATATGTTAGTTATCGAAGGAGAAGTTGCGCATGATGATTATAATGGCGGCGTGAAAATGACTGCAAATTCTCTCTACGATGTTCCTACTGCTCGTACTAAATTTGCTCGATGTTTGGAGTTGCGTTTGCATGCTGGGAATCAAGGAATATTAGCTTCCATTCAGGCCTTGTTAAAAGCTCATGTGGGTCGTTGTTCAGTGCAGTTTTCCTACTGTAATGACTATGCAAAAGCGCAGTTGAGTCTTGCACCACAATGGCAAGTAATTCCGAGTGATGAGTTACTTGGGCTTTTGACCAACCTTTTGGGGGATGAGCACGTGGTGATGAAATATTAGGAGTTAGGAGTTTGGGTGCAGCAGACGGAACCCAGATTGTTATCGAAAAAGCCAGGTTCCGGTTCGCTGCAGCCAGGTTACACTTATTAGTCTGCTAACAATTTATCCATTTTGGCTGCACAAATAAAATCATTATGACTCAAACCATTAAGGGCATGAGTCATAAAGCTTACGTGACAATAGTTATAACCTACCTCTAAATCTGGATGATGGTTTTCAATATTTGCTATCCATGCGAGTGCATTGACAAAGGCCATTGTTTCATAAAAATTATTAAAAGATAAACTTCGTTTAATAATTCGGTTATCTGCACTAACCTCCCAATTTTTATTTAATTGTGGCATCAAATTCTTAATTTGTTCTGCATTTAATGCAGCCCCTATGCCTTCACATGATTCGCAATGTTTGCTGCTTAAGTCACTGGTCATTTTATTTTCCTTACTTGCAGGTTTTTGGCAAATTCTATTACCCTGAATAACCATAATAGTTATTGAGAGTATCCAGAAATCGATTGTTCTGATCCTTAGTTCCTATGGTTACTCGTAGGTAATTATTCATCTTATACGGATGCAGAGGTCGCACGATGATACCTCTATCGAGCAGATAGTTGTAGAGCCGAATCCCATCTTCCTTAGAGTCAAAAGTAATGAAGTTGCATGCAGAGGGTAGGTAGGGAATATCTAATTGTTCTAATCCCTCCCTCATCTGTTCCATCCCTTCTGCATTGGTTCGCAAACTTAATTGGATAAATGAATCATCATCCAGTGCTGCATAAGCGGTGGTTAGAGCGACCTGATTGACAGTAAAAGGAAGCTGTATACGGCGCATGAGCTCAATGATTGAGGGATGAGCCATGGCATAACCTAATCGTACGCCCGCTAATCCATATATTTTTGAAAAGGTGCGTGTGATGATTAAATTGGGATGATGAGCGAGCCACTCAATACTGTTCTCATTTAATTGGGAAGCAGCATACTCATAATATGCTTCATCAATGACCAATAAGGTACTTTCAGGAATATTTTCTAACAGACGTTTTATTTCCTTTTGATTAATAAGGACCCCCGTAGGATTATTCGGATTCGCTAGAAAAATAATACTTGTTTTTTCGTTGCAGGCTTGAATTAATTTATCTATGTTGACTTGCCAATTTGAATCTATCCCAACAGTATGAACGGGGATATTTAAGGTATGGGCTTGAATTGCATAGGTGCTAAATGCGTATTCGTGGGTGATGATATGTTTGTCATGATGTAATGCAAAACAGTTAAGTAGAATGGTATATATATAATCTGAACCGTTACTTACAAAAAGCTGATCGGTATCAATTTCTAGTTTATGGGCGAGTTTAGGAATTATAGGGTGATTGATTGGTGAGGGATAAGTTGCAAGAACGTGGGGAGACATTTCTCTCAATGCGGCCAAAGCTAACGGACTGCAGCCTAGAGGATTTTCGTTGCTGGCCATTTTAATAATATCATGGTCATTAATCCCTTTTTCACGCGCTAATTCTTCTATAGATTTGCCCGGTTTATAGGGGATTAAAGATCGTATGCCTGGATGAGGTAATTGCTGAAAGTTAACCGTCATAATTTTCCCTAATATAAATTTTTCCCATATTATCCAAGCTTTAGCATTCTGTCACGAGCCTATGAGATTAAAAATCATTTAATTTTCACCGGATGTTGGACATCCGGTATAAATTATTTTTTAGAAAAATTCATTTGAGCAGCCAAGTCATCAAAGGCACGATTTGGAATTAAATCAGCTTCGGTTAAATATGCCCGATCAATTGGACATGTGTGGTGTTGGCGTACCCAAAAACGAATACTATCAACCCCGCCTCCTTTATAGTCGTTAAATGTATGTCCATGGGGATCAATAACTGTAGGAGTTCCATTTATTCCGAGAGGATCAAGAGTAATAGGGTCCTGAAGTAGAACCATATTTGATTTAGAATTTTTTTCTTTTTTACCGGAGGATGCTTGTCCTTTTAATGGGCCAAAAATAAGTTGTGCCCATGAGGTGCGATTATAATGCTCCACTTGAGCAAGAAATTCATCTGAATGCACTGCGTTATCTGGGACACAACAGTCGGATTGGTTACCCCGAGCACCAACCGGAACCTCACCAGATTTTCCATAAACCAGAGCCACCCCATTAAGTACGGCATTTCTGCAAAGTTCAATCAAATCGGTACATTTGTTTAAAAAATAGGCAGGTATATAAAGTAACACCCCAAGACCCAATCCTGCCAGTCCCCCCAGTTCAGAACCGATGTAAGCAATAGGAGCAGATAAGGGTAAGAAAGGTATAAAAAATTCAAGAACTTTTGCTGCGATATAAGGAAGGGCAGTCAATAGAATGCCTACTGTAGCAACTCCAAGATTCCAGGCTTTTTGACCGTAACTGTTGGGTGCTTCATACACATTAAGGTTTTCGAAAAAAGTTGTCCTGCCAATAAAAACTGCAAACTCATCCAGTGAATCATAGAGCTTCTTCTTTAGAAAAAGAAATCCTTGGAACAGTAAGTCAGGGAAAAATAAAGCGGTACCTATAATGGCTCCGACAGGGGTGCCAATTATAAAACCTAATAGTTCTCCTATCCAACCAAAAACGCCACGCATGACGCCGTGGTGGCGGGTGCCATCTGCATATTCTATATGTGCGCTATTTGAGGCCCAGTAGGAGGTGTAATCTGGAATCCAGAATATAGCAAACATAAAGTCTAGAATTATCCCGGGAATACTAGTAAGTTCTCTTAAAACCCGGCGAGCCAATACATGTCCTACGGTTGCACCTTTAGCGAAATAAGCATACATCATTTATCCCCTTCAATTACCTAGTTATTTGGTGGGTATTTCTTATGGGTTATGTCCGGTGCCATTTTAAACACATTAATGGTTAATAACAATCTAATAGATTACAAATAAATCATTTGGTTTAAATTGAAACTCTTACTGCCTGCCGCAGTTTTATAGCGCTTGAATTTTTATTTCCAGGGCGCTAATCTGTGCAGGCAAACCAACCACAGGGATATGGAATTTGAATCGACAAAAGGGATTTTCCCTTACTGAAGTATTGATATCTTTAATACTGGTAACTACTTTGACTCTCGTGTTATTACAACAACAACGGCAGAGCAAACAATTATTAAATCAATTAGTTTTTCGAACACAAGGATCTCAATTTCTTGATCAAATTGAGGAAACCTTAGCGGCTAAGACATCCAAACTTCCTCCAATTCCTTCTTCGTATCATTTGGAAATACAACAACAACAAAACCACCAAATACTGATTCACCTTGCATGGTTTGAACAATTAGGCACTATAACCCGTAAACGTAGTCCCATAGGAAGAACTTAATAGATGAAAAAACAAACGGGGCTTAGTTTGACTGAAGTATTAATTAGTCTTTTTCTGGCAAGTTTGATTATGACAGTACTAATCCAGCTTTTTCTAGAGAGTAAGCATCAATATCTTGAGACGGAACAAGTTTTAGCAATACGTTTTGATTTGCAATGGGTGAGTGATTTGCTAAGTGATAGCATTAGACGCGCCGGTTTTACTCCATGTTTGGGTATAGAGCGCCTGCAAACTATTGACCGTCGAACGCATCAAAACAAAATTAAAGCTCTGCATGTGGGTAACCATCCGGAGCAATTGATTCAAGTCAATCGTATGAGTGAATATTTTGCAAAAATAATCAAAATTGAGAGTCGAACAAAAATATGGGTCAAGAATTCAGTGGTATTTCATAAAAAGCGTCCCCTAATTATTGCAGATTGTGAACACGCTGAGATACACGAACTACTCGATATCGAATCTCAAAGTGAGCATTCACTTATTGTTCTCAAAAAACCGCTATTTTTTACCTATAATACTTCAACTTATGTTGGTGAGTATCTTGAAGAGAAATGGTTCATTAAGAACAATACACATCATAAGGATACCTTACATTATAAGTTAATCCATACAGAGGAAATAACTCCTTTAATTCATTACATCCATACTCGAAAGCGAACCATAAAGGAGAAGCAGTTTCTCGAAATTACTATGGGTTTAGAGGAGAACAAAACACTGGAGCTTAGGGTCTTGGTGCGTGGATGAGTGGAACAAATAAAGGGTTTATTTTATTAATAACGCTACTTATTATTGGCGTGATCAGTATCCTGGCATTGACCTCGATGCAGCATATTTTGCTCTATTATAAGGCAATCAATAAACAAGAAATGTTACATCAGAGTTTTTATCAATTAGAGGATGTAACCTTGCAACTGTTGCATCAACCCCAAGCATTCAATCAGGATTGTTTGGTCCGCTCGGACTCTGCAAACCAAGCGATACATCATCTGCTCCATCAAAAAGGATGCTCTTTAATGAGTGGTTTAACCCAATACAAGTATTACATTGAAGATTTGGGGGAGTTCCCCTGTTTGGTAGCCCGGGATAAGGGGCGGAAGTTTGCAACACATCATCAACGCGTCACAGTAGTACCTATCGAGGATGGGAACCCGGTTTCTCTATTACAAATAAGGGTTATCAGTGCAGGAAGAGTTGTTCCTTGTCTTGCAAAGGAGCGGTCGATTTCTCTTGGAGTGAGCAGTTGGAGGTATTTACCTTCTATATAACTAAACCAGACTTTTGGGTTCTTTTGATTGATTTATATGTTTTTATCCTTTGATTTTACCAATTTATTAAATTTTTTTTATATTGAGCATTGATGCAATTTTTTTATTTGAGTGTTTCAAAAAAATTCTTTAATATCAATTTGTTATTAAATGAATTGTGTACGTACCAATAGGTTTTAATAAGAACTTAATGTTTAAATTTTGTTATATTTCGTTGCAAAATATTCCATAACGTGTAAAAATTGTTCGCCTATGAAAACGAAAATACGCTTTATTACACTTTTTTTAGCCTTGATTGCCGTAAGTAGTTTGGCATGGTGGTTTTGGCCCGCAAAACAGCCCTTAAAGATGTTCAAACAGGCTGATTTTGAACGTTTACCTGGTTGGAAATCAGCGGATTTGAAAAAATCTCTACTGACTTTCCAAACTTCCTGTCGTGCTTTTATCAAACAAAATCCCGAGGAAATGGTCGGGACGGATGATATAGATTTAAAAGTAAAAGATTGGCAACCGGCGTGTAATGCTGCTTTAAAAATTTCTCCTACATCAGAACAAGAAACCAAGCAATTTTTTGAAAAATGGTTTACGCCTGTGGAATTCACTGATATTGGCAAACCTGGATTATTCACCGGTTATTATGTCCCTATAATTAAAGGAAGCTATAAGAAATCCAAAGAATTTCATGTTCCTCTCTACGAAACTCCGGAGGATCTTGTGACCTCTGATTTGGGTCTATTTTTTAACGATTTAAAAAGTCGCCGTATTGTAGGTCGGTTAGAGGGTAAAAAACTGGTCCCTTATTATACTCGTGAAGAAATTAATAATGGAGCACTTAAAGGTAAAGCACGCGTTTTAGTATGGATTAATAGTCCAATAGATCGTTTGTTTTTAGAAATTCAAGGCTCAGGGGTAATTGAACTTGAGGATGGGAGCCATCTTTCTATAGGTTATGACTCTCAAAATGGCAAACCTTATACTGCAATTGCGGGAGTATTGATCAAAAAAGGAGTGATGACCAAAGATAACGCGTCAATGCAGGCGATAAAGCGTTATTTGGAAGCTCATCCTAAGCAGATGGATAAAGTAATTAATCAAAATAAATCATTTGTTTTTTTCCATAAAATGTCTGATGGCGTCGCTTTAGGCTCACAAGGTGTGGCATTAACCCCTGGATATTCGCTTGCTATTGATAAGCAATGGGTACCTATGGGAGCACCTCTTTGGTTAACTACTACACGTCCTGATAGCAACAATCCCAATGAAAATAAGCCTATGCAACGTTTGATGATCGCTCAAGATACAGGCGGAGCAATACGCGGCAAAGTACGCGGAGATGTTTTTTGGGGTGGCGGCGAAAAAGCAACTTTAATTGCGGGCCATATGAAAAACCATGGTCACTACTGGATTCTCCTTCCCAAGCAAGCAATATCTCGCCTAGAAAAAAATAAGTTAATCTCTGGATAATTTCCTTTACCCCCTGTCCAACCCAGGAGAGGGGGGTACTCTTTCGGTGCGATTTCTTTTTCCTAGGGAAAAAGGTGCGAAAGGGCGGGTAGGGGAGCCCGAAAAACCACTCCTATATCGATGTCTTAATTGATGCAGTTTTTCCCAGAGCCTCTTTTACAGGTGGTATCACGCTATTTAATGCTTCCGTATTGCCATTGACAGACGCCCCGTCATTTCTTAACGCATCAGCTAAACTTATAAATTTGTACCCATTATTTCTATATAATTCAATAATATCTTCTAAACATAAACTATTAATAAGATTAGCGTGGATTAATAAGATTTGTTTAACGGGTTGACCATCAACTTTTTTCGCTCTTCGCTCTGCGAGTAATGTCTGTTTCCAAATGTACGCCAAGTAGCGTTTTTTAAATGCTGGAAGAATTTGAGCTCTTTTTCTATAGGGGATTTTGTAGAAACGAGCATTAAACTCATAATCTTTACTGTCGATTGTTACTGGAGCGATCGTATATTGATGAGCAGCGAGGTAATCATATACTTTTTGTTTTTTCTGCCCTGTTCCTTCTGCTAAGTAAGGGTAGCGAAAATATTTTGGTTCGGTCAATACTGGCGCTAAAACCGTATCTGCGTGATCAATATCAGCAATGTATTTATCTGCACTCATATTATTCAAGCTTTTATGAGTATAAGTATGATTTCCTATGGCAAAACCTTGATTACGGAATGTTTCAAGAAGCTCCCATTCAGGTTTCGGAATAGATCCTCCAATAGCAAATCCAGTAGCGGGGACTTGATTGTCAACAAGAGCTTTTACTATGGCCATAAATCGGGCTTGAGTTCTTTTCAAGCTTCCTGGTGTAGCGGCACCAGAACCAACAAAAGGAAGATCATCAATTGTAATTGCAATTTCTTTTTCTTCTGCAAAACATGGAGAATTCAGGGCGCTAATCAAAAGGGTTACAGCGGTCCAGCGAAGTAACATGATATCCCCTAATTTTATTTTTATTATTTTAAAATAACTATAGTAGACAATTTTTAAAAAAGTATAATTTTTTGATAATTTCTTGTTTATCAAGAGAATTATTAGTGGTAAAATGAAAGGTTGGATGGAAAATTAGATTTTTGCATCCGATCCTTCCTTTTTGTTGAGCTTTTGTTATATACCCGTCCCCGGAAATAGTTGTTTGTTTTAAACCCACTAAAAACGAGAGGCTTCTTTAAGTAAGCTATACTTATACCATTCACTTGAACTATTCGATGTTGCACATGATCTAAGTATTAAGGTAGGAAGATGAAAAAAAGACCTATTCTGATCCAAAATACAGTGTTATTGAATACGAAAAACTTCCTTTCAGAAAAAATGGATCTTTTAATCGTTAATGACAGGATAGAAGATATTGCTCCACATCTTGATCATACGGATGCTGAAATTATAGATGCTCAAGATATGGTGGCTATGCCAGGTTTAATCAATACCCATATTCATGTATGGCAGTCGGGATTGCATGGTATTGCGGGAAACTGGAGCTTAACTAATTATTTTGAAAAAATGCTTGATGATCTAGGGCGTGAATTTTCTCCGGAAGATATGTATCTAGCCAATCTGTATGGGGCATTAGAACAAATGGATGCTGGAGTAACGTGCGTACTCGATTGGTGTAATAACATTAATAGCCTTGAGCATGCCCAGCATGCTCTACGAGGGCTGGAAGATTCCGGTATCCGTGCTGTTTTTGCTTATGGTACCCCTGGGATTGATTCATCAAAGTGGTGGTTTGAGAGTTCCGAAAAACATCCGCATGATGCAGTTAAGTTTTTTAAGAAACAGGTGCTCCAAACCAATAGTAGAATACAAATGGCCTTAGCTTTGCGAGGTCCTGATTTCACCCAAAAAGAGGTATTGCTTCACGATATTAAATTAGCTCGGGAATTAAATGTATTAGCTACGATGCACGTAGGGGTAAGTGCGGCAAAATTCGGGGTAAAAAAAATATACGAAATCGGAATGCTTAGTGACAAAATAAATTTTGTGCATGGAAATAATTTAGTACAAGAAGAATATCAATTAATTGCAGATCATGGTGCATCACTGAGCATCACTCCCGAGGTTGAAATGCAAATGGGACATGGTTTTCCAGCAACTGGAAAACTATTAGATGTTGGTGGCAAGCCTGTTTTAGGTACCGATATCCCCTCTAATATGAGTGGTGACTTGTTTACTCAGCTGCGTTTTGCTTTGCAGACACAGCGTGCACTGGATAATCAAAAGGAACTTGATGCTGGTGGGTCAGTCAAAAACATCCATTTAACATGCGATGACGCTTTAGATTGGATCACAATCAATGGAGCCAAAGCGCTTCATTTAGATCGATCTATCGGTACATTAGCTCCAGGTATGAAAGCTGATCTAATACTTATTAATCTCAAAGAGATAAACATTTGGCCAGTACATCGTCTTTATGAATCCATTGTATTTTATGCAAATAGAAATAATGTAGATACGGTTATTATTGACGGAAGGTGTGTAAAACGTCGGGGAAAATTGGTGTATTCGGATCTCAATAAATTAAAGGAGCAATTATTTGAATCAGGTGCACGTATAGTCAAAAATGCTAAGCTACTGTAGTTTATTCTATGAGGTAAAGCCATGATAAATAGCCCTCTTCAAATTTCTGCTTTTAAAGACATCCTATCGTTTATTTTAGAAACTCAAAAAAATGATCTCATCCATATAAAATATGTAAAGGATGCAAACGAGGCGCATCGTGATTTAAAGGATAAAAGGGCAGATATTGTTTTTATGTCTTATGATGATACTTTGTCGATGGTTTTTGAAGAGGAGTATGCTGATATAGCTGCAATAATGCCTGTGCATGGGGGGATTTTAGATTTATGTGGCAGTATCGATTTAAAAAAAAACACTATTAGAACAGGGATAGATACATCTACAGGATATGCGCGACTTTTAAGATTATACCTTAAGCAACATTATCCTGAGGAGTATGGTAGATTTAATTGGGTTTTTGCCGGTGCTACAAATCTTCGTTATGAACAAATAAAACGTCATGTACTCGATATAACATTACTTAATCCCCCATTTTCATATGATCCATGCATACCAAGAATTGAACCCATGGTGCAATTTACTGGTGTATATCAGGGGGTTGTTGCCAATATTAATCCCGTAAACTATTTCGATTCCAACAAGCGGATAACACTTAAAAAATTTATTCATTGGTATTATCAAAAAATTCATACAATGAAAAACAATCGAGAAAAAACTATCTCCGAGCTGGCGAGTTTCTATCAAATATCATTGAAAACGGCGGAATTAATCTATGAGCGCTTATGGACTGAAGATGGGTTAAATGAACACAGTAAATTTGATGAAGCGGCACTCCGAAATACAGAAAAGATTTTTTCGCAGGATACAGGAATTAAAGTTTCTGCTAGAAGAACTTGGATTATTAATGAAGGTTCTAGTTTCTGGTCAAAATAAAGGGACAACTTTAATGGCAAGGATATATTAATTTAATTGGAGCTTGCTATCTTCTAAATCGGAATCCTCTTCCTCGTCATAACTCCAATTTTCCCAAGGATCACCTATAGAAAATGCTGCTGCTAATTTGTTATATTGTTCTCGTACTAAGGAATGCACCTGATCAAAATATTTACTATTGAATGATGTATCACTTTCAGCCTCAGTCCATTTCAATGAGCGTACATCATTACGGAATTGTTCAAGTGAATTGTGTAGGTTTACTACAAGTAGATAATCCTCAAGATCAAATTCAAAACTATTCGATAAAATATGTTGTATCATAAATTTTGTTTTCAATTGCAAGATATTTATCTTTAATTGATAAATATCTTTGAGTAAACCTTGATTATCTTTTATAAAAGCACAAGTAAAGTTAGTGAGAAGAGTATTAATTTTATTTTGTAGTTCTTCTTTTTCTTTTACTAAAACTCCATTGATTTTCTTGTCCTTGAGGATCTCATTATATGCTGATTCGATATGTGACATATCCTTCTTAAATTCTTTATTAAGCGATTCGTAAACATTTATCATCTTCACTTGCGACGAATTGATAAAAAAGCGTTTAGAAGAAGCCATGTAATCACCAAAAAATAAGAATATAAAGGAACATATTATATAATAAAATATATTAAGTGAGCATTAAATGAACTTCTTGTAGTTATGTGTTTGACTGCATAAAACAATATTAATGACCTGGACAGTTTCTATGAATTCACCGTTTTTAATGCCTCTCCTGCATCTCGGTACCCCGCATCTATTCTTCTTTTGAGGGTGTTAAAAGAAAAATCAAAAGGGGCGTTTACATTTTCGGGATCTTTGTTTTCGATATAAAGGATATTTTGGATGTATTTGTAGTCGATTAGACGTTGATACCCTGGCAATTTCTTGATAGGGCTATCTATAGGTACAATTTGTTCAATTTCATTGATTACTTCAATGTATTCATTAATCTTTTCAGTTAATTCTTTATTAAAACGGATCTTATTGGAAAATTGAATTTCAAAAATCCGGTCAAAAACATCAACTAAATTAGTTGGTATTTTACCTTGGCTTGGGAACAGATTAATTACAATAATTTGCTTTTCCACATCCGGATCAGGAGTTAGATTCTCTAAGACAGGGGAGAGTGGAGTGTTTTCAAATAAACCACCATCCCAATAACAGGTATTTTTTATCGTCGTCATGGGAAAGCCAGGAGGTAAACTTCCGCTTGCTATAACATGCAGCGGTGTAATTTCTGTTCGATCCCTTCCCTGATTCGTAAACGTTTTGACTTTCCCTGTTGTAATATCTGTGGCAGTAAGAATTAGACGCATCGACGTATTATTTACTTTTTTAAAATCAATATACTTTTCTAATAGTTTTTGCAAAGGTTTGGTGGAATAAAAACTTGTCCAATCTGCTAAATTCCAATAATCAGTACGAGGGTAGAAAAAGGACGGATTTCCAAATAAGGCCAAATAAGAGGCTAGTTTTTCATTTAAAAAAGGAGAAGAAAAAAGAGTAAATTCTTCCCACATTGCTTCAAGAGTCGCAATGGGCTCATCTTTGGCTCCAACTAAGGCTACTGCATTAATCGCCCCTATCGACACTCCTGAAACAATATCTAGTGAGAATAAAGGCTCTTCATATAGGCGTTTTAAGGCGCCGAACTCATAAGCACCTAATGCACCGCCTCCTTGCAGTACCATCCCTGTTTGTTTCATGATGTCCATTCTTTATTATTTGAATCTAAGCGTTAAGTATAGATTATTTTCTTCAACTTGATAGGGATAAAAGTTCATCATGAAAATTACTTGGCTAATTAGAGATCTACATGCGGGATCTTTCGATTGCTCATATCTCCAATAACTATCACTGCTGGTTTCGCATCAGTCTGCGTATTAGTGCCATCCATACCTAGAAAATCATCATAGGAAAAAGCATAGGAGTTTAAATAGCTGTTTTGCGGATGATCAATATTTTTATCAAAACTTAATGCATGCATGGCCTCAGAATATACATTCACACAGGGGGCATCTTTAGTCGCGCCACATTGATTAGCGACGTAATCTACTGAATTATCAACATTGTTAAAATAATATTTGAGGAGTTGTTGCATTTGTTGTTTGTTTTTGAAAATTGGATTACCTGCTGAATCAAAGAAATCCTTACCTACGAAAGCAGATTCCTTTCGCATTAACATGCCAGAAACAATAGCAGAAGTGAGATCGCGTGCAATGGTTGAATCTATAGCATTTCTATTATAAAAAGGGGCTTGAGCTCCCATTAAGATTGAATTACTGGTTTGCGGCGAGCCTAGGTTATATGACAACGATTCAGAGCTTGAGCCTCCAACCGGGGAAAAAACTAATGTTTGACTATTTGGTTCAAAAGCTCCTGACCAAATCCCTTTATTTAATTCTTTTAAATCAATTTTAATGGAGCGATTAATAGCGGAAGAATAGTACCTACTCAGCTCATGGATGTAATTAGTAAAATATCCATTAAATCGAGTACCAAATCTTCCAGGAGCATCAACTCGCATTAATATATTCTCTGAATTATACACTACTAGACTGGACCATTCCGAACGCTTCCATCGAATTGAACATTCAGGAGAGTTTATTGGTTCACCTGCACTACGGCAAACGATGGTTTTCATATTTTTAATGACGCCTTCTATACCACCCGCATGTCCATACTCATGACCTGCTTGTTGAATCGTATAAGGGATAGCAATAAAATCAACTCCCGTGGGGTTAATCACTGTTTCTCCGCTGGTGCTGTAATTAAACTCGACCTTATCAAAAAGGGTTCCATTGGTAGTCGTTTGAGGGTTATTTACATCGGGCTGCTTTGGAGTCAAGGTATTATGATCGGTAGGCATGTCCAATGGATTTCCAAAAGAAATATAAATTCTGCCAGAAGTAAGATATGGAATGCAGGCTTGCGCTATTCCTCCCGAATTAGGAATCAATTCTGATAATGGAATCCCATAGTTTTTTCCATTCATAGTTACATCGTTAATATCAACAAGTGTACCTACTTGATTTCCATTATTAAATTGAACATAAGCATGTTTTTTTGTGGTTGGATCAATACCTAGAACTACGATATACGTATTTTTATTTTCAATACGTGTATTGTTAGTCTTTGATAAATCAAAGCGGACGGACAGGCCGCCTCCTTTACATGAGTTCTGTGAAAAGGCACATTCACTTAGAGTCAATAAACATACCACACCGAATATTGAAAGGCCCAATCTGTTCATTTTGAATATTTTCATTGGATCACCTTATTTAAGTAAAAAAATTAATCGAAATGTGGATTAATCCTCAGTTATTTATTTTTACCCATTTCATTTGATGCAATTATACCCAATATATCAGATTAATGATCATGTAAATACATAACAATGAGTTCTTTATCCGAAAATTCCTTTGAGATAAGTAAGTGACATAAATTCAATAGGACTTCTAAGTTTTGTTTGACAGTATCGATACTTCGTGAAAGATTTGGAGGAATGTGCGTTCTTCTTTCGTGAAGTAGCGTGGCTAGCCTATTATTAATGATTCATCTATATTTATAGGTGGGAGTCGAAAAAATGAAATTAAGTAAAAAATTGAGTTTTATGTTGGCTTATTTGTTGGTGATATTGCCTTTTATTGGTTTTTATTATGGTGGTTTTTATACGTTCCTCCCATTTTTTATATTATTTACCCTGGTCCCATGTATGGATATTTGGTTGCTAGACCCCAGCAATCCTAACCCTACTGAAGAACATTTATTGCTCAAAGCCAAATATTTTAAGCTCCTTACTTGGATATATGTGCCTTTGCAATGTTGTTTTATAATTTTGGCGGCGTATCTCATTGCACATGTTCCTTTAACAGCAAAAGAATTTATTGGGTTTAGTTTATCTATCGGGCTTTTAACCGGTGGAATTGGAATTACCCTTGCGCATGAGCTCATGCATAAAAATTCCCAAGTAGATCAACTTTTAAGTAAAATTTTATTAGTTAGCGTATGCTATGGTCATTTTTTTATTGAACATGTACGCGGTCATCATGTCCATGTGGCTACACCCAAAGATCCGGCGACATCTCGTTTAGGAGAAAGTTTATATCAATTTTTACCTAGAACAATTATTGGTTCTTTTCGTTCTGCATCAAATTTAGAGCGTAAGCGTTTAAAGCGTTTAGGATATCCCTGGTACCATGTCAAAAATCAATTTTGGTGGATTATCGGCATCCCCATCATTCTGGCATTGCTTCTTCTTTATTATGGCGGATGGATGGTTCTTCTCTTCTTTATGATTCAGTCGTTAACCGCCATTATTTTGCTGGAAATTATTAATTATGTGGAGCATTATGGTTTGGAGCGCAAGAAATTTGCCGATGGATCCTATGAAAAAGTTTCAATTCAACACTCATGGAATGCGAGTCATTGGCTTAGTAATATGCTTCTTTTTCATCTACAAAGACATTCTGATCATCATGTTCATGGAGCACGTCCTTATCAATTATTAAGACACCTTGACGCAAGTCCCCAGCTCCCTTCAGGTTATTTGGGAATGATTATTCTGGCTCTTTTTCCCCCATTATGGCGGAAGGTAATGGATAAGAGAGTGCTTGCTCATCGCGCAAACAATGAGCAAGAATAGTGCCTGACTTTTGTTCAACTAAAATGGGATAAGAAATTTTTAAGATGTGCTAAAAAATAACTATCGCTACAATTTAATAATACTATTTAGATTGTAGCGTGGAGAAGTGCTTAGAGTTAAACTATTTTTTATCACGCTTTAATTCAAATCAAGCCCCTGGTGATGTAAGTCAATCCTATTTAGGAATAGCGGTGATTTCGTCCTTGAGATTAATTTCTCCGTTAGCGGTGGAAGTCACTTGAGAACCGTATATCAAACTCATAGGATTCCAAAAGAATGAAAGTGTTTTTGAAAAAATGCTGGTGGTCTCGGTGGTTACTTTTTCAGATTCTTTATTTTTATCTTTCCTACGATCGATTATGCCAAAATGCTTAATGGCATGTTGTTCTGTCAATTTGATGAAATCGGTTTCTGCAAGCGGAGGAAGCGCCTGGGGTCTGTCTTTATAAAATCGTTCTGCAGCCGTTGCAATTAAGCCATTAGCTTGTCTCAGTAAGTTCAATTCATCGAGTTCAATTTTTTCCTTAGGAACTATATAACGCATAGCAGCCAAGTCAAAAAGTAGAGTTTGAATTTGGTGATAAAGTCTTGCAAAATCTTCAAGAGTATTTGCAAATTGTTCTTCATAGCTTTTGGTAAGTTCCTCGATCTCGTATTTTTCTAAACCCTTTCCAGTCAATTTTTTATGGATATGAGCTATTTTAATTGCTGTGGGATGGTTAGGTAATATTTTATATTCTTCAGAATTTATGATTTCATCCAGAATAACTGAGGGGGTACTCTCGTTGTGATTTGCTTGCATTAACAATGCACTAAAATAATGACTTAAACGATGATCTATAGATTCTTGTAAGCAATTAAAATCTTTTTCTAATCCCTGAGCTTGAAGCATTAAAGTATGGTTTATGCGGGTGAAACTTAAGTTAAGAAGTTCTTCCACAAACTGTTTAATGGTTACATTATCGGATACTGATAGTTCTTGAAATTTACTGATGATATCAATAATGGCTTGGTGAAGTATTTCTTTTTCTTGTTGTTTTTCATGGGATGTCCAATCATCAGTTAAATATTGCTGGCTCACCTGTTGGATGACTATGCCAAAAGTTTCCAACACGGTCTTCCGAGTTATTTCGGAGTCTAGGATAGATGGTTCTTTATCAGCGATTTTTTTTATGTGTTCTTCTAGGACCGCTCTTGCGGTAGCAAGCATCTCAGCAAGATTTTTCCTTTTAGTATCTAGGCCAAAAATTTTAAAGAAATGTGCTTGCATTAATAAGGCATGTTCTTCATTAACATAACCAGAATAGGTCGAAAAAATGTCATTGAAGAAGCCATAGAGATGTCCTTTAAGCAAAGTTCTGCGTTGCTTAGTAAGTCCCATATAGGAATAGTGGGTTGAATTATAGGCATCATATCCAATTTGATTTTTCGCAATCGCACCATAAAGTTTTCGTAAAATATCAGGAAAATCGAGTTCGACCACATTAATTGATTTAGATTCTTTAGAGTTTGTGGAATATTTTCTACCTAAAGCGGTATATTGGTGAAAAATCTGGCTAGCATCATTAAAGGCTACATCATGCTTACTTAAGAAATTAAGTATTTTGTATATCATTAATTTTTGGACATGAGTAGTTTTATAATCATCAGGGGAAACAATGATTCCTTGTTGAGAACCATCATTTCCATTTGAACCCGTGCCATGATGTCCAGGCATGGAATAGCGAACAAAATTTTGTTTTTCTTGGGAAACCACTTCAGGAAAAATCGGAGTAAACCCCCAATCAGAACGTTCATTTGCATAATAAATTAATTCAATATTTTTTATGATTTCGGGTAGGGTAAAAAAACGTTCGTCATACCAAGTAATCGGAAAGCAATCTCCTGGTACCGGATCGATTCCAAAAAAATTTATTGAAGCATTAGGTATAGAGGATTTTAGTTGACTAAACCATTGTACTTGCTCCTCTTTAGGTATCAGATTAATTTGTGATTTTAGGGACTCTATAATATCGGGTGTATTATTTGTAGGCGTACCTTTTTGTCTTTTGACTTGTTGATCAGACAACTGCTTCAATACTTCTTCAAAAGTAGAGCAAGACGCAATAATCGATTGTACTGCCTCTAATTCATGGGCTATCAAAATCGATTCCACAGCACCTCTACTATGCGCAATTATGTTGATTGTAGTTTGTCCGCGAGCTATTGCTTTTAGAATTGCTGCAAGCCCCAAGCCAATTTTTTCTCCGACATTCGCACCATCGGTTTTCGGACCATTAATTACAGTAAGTTCATCCGCTTGAAAGGGGTACGGATCTTTGGCGTCTACTTTTGTTATTTTCGCTGGTATTTTTGTTTTGATTAACGAAGAGACCACACTCAATGTCTCTCCTTTAGGGTAATCTTTTACTTTAGCTCCCTTAGTATAAGGGGTAGGTTTAGGTATTTGTTTTAATTCAGGGGTAAAGTCAGTGAGTGTTCCTAACATTGTAAGTGTGAATGGTTGTTTCTCAATTTTACTATCCATAGTATCTGCCCCATATTGTGACATAATGACTCATTATAGAATCTAAACTATAAAAAAATAAACAAGTTACGTTCATTTTTTGCATGGGCCTCATTTAAATTTAAAAGAATAGTTTTTGCCTCTGCAAAGAAATAGCATCTATTAGGTTAGTACTCTGTAGAGGGAGAGTAGCGAGGAATCTAGGTATCGGCATAAAATTTATATAAAGCAATTAAATGGATGGATTATTAACACTCACCCTTATAAAATTTTATAAGGGTGAGTAGTATTGATAGAATGTTAGAAGTTAAAATAGCTTCTATCATAGCAATATAAAATATGTTTTTGTTTTCCTAATATGACTGTAGTTTTCTTTGGTGTTGAGAGTACTTTCGCTTTTGTAATTTTTTTAAGAGTACAAACACGTTCAGTGGAATCAATTTTTAAAAAGTAGAAGCCACCAACAGGAGTTACAGCTTCTGGTAGAAAGTACGCACCGTTACGCATCTCTACAGCTGTAAAAGTAGGCGCGGTTGTAACATCTTGAATGCTCACTTTATTATTCACTTCGGTAACATTTGCATCCACGTCTACATCGGTAGCAGTCATGTTGCTTGTTGATTGGTTCACATTTGTAGTGCTACTGGTTCCTTAATTATCATTTGAAGGAGTGACCGATGTATTTGTACTAGATGGAGTAGTAGTTGTATCTGCTCCAGGTGAAGTACTCGTAGAAGTATCCGTAGATGGGGTAGTTGTAGAAGTATCCGTAGATGGGGTAGATGTAGAGGGATCCGTCGATGGGGTAGATGTAGAGGGATCCGTCGATGGGGTAGTGGATGTCGTAGTAGTGTCAGGTGGTGTACTCGTACTTGGGCTTGCTCCATTAGACTGATTCATATTATCGTTGTCGGCCGCAAAAACAATCGTACTACTTAAAAGAAGTAGTGTGCCTAAAATAGGTCCTTTTTTACTCATTTCATTCTCCTTAAAGTTGAGAGCTATCCAGATATTAGCATAGCAATGAGAAGTTTGTTGTCAAAAAGGTTGTTTATTGATAAAAGTGATTTAATTGTTGTCTTTTTGGGGCTGGCAATACCCTAAAGCTCCCAAATGCTTTGAAAATATCTTCCAGTTAGTTAGAGCGCGAGTCGAAAAGATTAAAAACCAAATTTAAATCAACATAATGATTTCATAAATAATGAACGGAGATATCTTTACTATAATATCAAATGAGTTGTAAGTTAAACTAAACTAGCAATGAAATTTGATGCTGCATAAATCTACTCTTCACGCATTTGGAGGTAGTATGGAACACGAAACACAACTATTGGGTGAACAACTCATGGCGGGTTTGAATCCTCCATTTCCTAAAACATCCTCCGAATTCATCACGGTGCTGGCCCATTTTCATCGAGCTGAAATTGCTCGGATGGCAGGATGGCGTGATCGAATTGATCGCACAACCAACTGGGCGATTACTGCTTCAGCTGCAATGCTTTCGCTGTCTCTCTCAACGCCTTCTGCTCATCACGGGGTGCTTTTGTTTGCAATGTTGCTCGTTCTGCTGCTTCTACTTATAGAGTCGAGACGATATCGTTTTTTCGATGTCTACAGAGCTCGTGTCCGTATGATCGAACGCTATTATTTTGCTCCTATATTCCTGTCCACTAAGGCCATCGAAGAGCCGTGGGCACGCACTCTTGGACAAGACTTGCGTGAACCGCGCTTTCTCATGAGTTTCGGCGCGGCCATATCGCGTAGGTTACGCAGAAACTATGTGTGGATGTTACTCATTTTGCTCATGGCATGGATTCTGAAAATATCTTCTCATAAGCTCCAAGTTGTAGGAGGGCGTCAGGAAATAGCAATGTCTTTTCTCGGAGTTGTGGAGAATGCTTCATTGGGTCCTATTCCTGGATGGGCTGTTATTACACTGGTTGTCTTGTTCTTTATATGGGTTGCTTATGCCTGTCTTCATTCACCAGAATATACTGGCGAATTATTATACGGTGATGTGCATGTATGAGGAGAGGGCGTATTTAAGCTCAACGTTGTTTAGAAGGGATTGTCTGTATATTCCGTTCGGTTTTAAACATTTGTTCTTGAAAAGATAAAGATAATGACGCCTTTAATATCGGATAAGCTGTCTTGAACTAGAGTTCAAGACAGTCCCTCGTGCATTGTTCCACTAGTGGATATGTACAGTTTGGTCATTTACTCACTTTATTTATCAAACAATGCTCCTGGATCCATGCATGCAATTCACTGACAAGATAATTTGCTACTTCATCTTCGGGCATGTGATTACTTAGAGTCTCGCAAATAGTTACAAATGACGATTCGTGAATAATTGCATTGAGCATGGTGAGTTCTAAATGTTCTAGCTTGCGGTATCGTACATCAAGCTGACGACGCCAAACCATCACACATTGTGGCGTTTGAAGCTTCTTAGGCTTGGGAAGGGATTTATTACGGCGTAACGCATTAATAAGAGAAAGACTATTCCACTGCATAGTAATAATTTTACAGGATGGATGCAGATAAAATTTCATTTCAGGCCATTGACTTAGTGGTAAAGATTGCAAATCAGCCACGGAGAGTATGTTTGGATCATGCGCTACAATAGCTTGATATTCTGTCCATTCAAATGCAGCAATTTCAGCTAAATAGGGTTTTTCCCTATAAGGCAACGTTTCAGTCAAAAATTGATTAAGATTCGACCCAAAATTATTGAGCGAATAGGAGTATGATGGATATGAATGAGTATAATTTCGACTCATTTGGCTAAATTCTTCGTCACCCATTATCGCTGCCAAGGTACTGTAGTCGCTCATTAATGTTTCTTCAAGCCGGCTGTAAAATCCATTGGCATAGATGGCCACTCTATCTGCAATGGAGCCATGAGGTGGAACATCAAGATGAGGATTAATCAGCGGCTCGGATGTCAGAATAGAATTTTGTAATAATGTATGTAGTTCAGATAGTTTCATGTGCTAAACCCGTTTTTTCGTGCGATAAACAACTTAGCTTAATATTTTTGGCGTATTCTAATTCTTGCCGCCTCTCATTGTAAAATTATTGGTTACGGCCTAAGCTGAACGAGCGCATGGAAACTGAGCCAAATTGAATTTTTTCAAATTCAAAGTCTAGTGAATCATCCGCTTCTGAAGCGCCTAAAGTGTACAGTAAAGGGAAGTAGTGGTCCGGCGAAGGAACACTTAACCGACCGACCTCTGTAAACAGTAATTCTTCAAGCAGAGGTTTATAATTTTTTTGGCTAATACATTGTTTTACTTGTTCATCAAACTCTATTGCCCATGGATAAGGGGGCGCATTGGGATTATCCCAAATGATCATTTTGTCATTATGAACAATATTTCCACTGCCCACAATGAGTACTCCCTCATTACGTAATGATCTGAGGCGATTACCTAATTCAAAATGATACCCAGCTGGTTCTGCCATATTAATACTTAATTGAATAATGGGTATATCGGCATTAGGATACATATGATTAAATACAATCCAAATACCCTGATCAAATCCCCAATGTTCATCCAGTTGGATATGGGGTGTTTGAATTGCTGCTTTGACTTTCTCTGCTAATTCCGGCGCACCTGGCGCAGGATAGTTTACTTTAAATAATTCAGTAGGACCCTTGTGAAAATCGTGTATTGTCCTGGGAAAAGGGGTGTGGGTAATCCATGTGCGTGCAGTAAGCCAATGAGCAGAAATACAAAGAATTGACTCTGGAGGAGGTAGTTTTTTTGCCAACTTCCTAAGCATTTTTGTGAAGGGATTGTCTTCAATCGCATTGACAGGACTTCCATGTCCGATAAACAAAACGGGCATCTTAGTATGCGTCATAATATCTCCATTGGCTGTGAATAAACTATCCCTATTATGATTTTAGAATAAAAATCCATTTGCACAGGGAATGAATGTAGTCAGGTTGCTTGCAACCAGGAATATAACTCTCTATTCTTTCTTGCAAGTAAAATTTAATTATCTTTGGGTGCAAGCAACCGCCTCTTTTCTTGTCCCCGAAGGTTCGTCGCTTAGGATAGATCTGGATCCTGCGGACAAGCGGTGGGGCGTAGGGGTGATTAATTCGCGATGGGTAGAGATTCAGTTTTGGCAAACCCGCCGCCCTTGCCAATTTAGCTTGAGGAAACTACTCATCATGAAAAAAAATAATATTGTTGTTTTGGATGCTAAGCCTTTAATTAGCGATGGTTTATGCCTCGATAGTCTTTATGAGTTTGGGGAGGTTCATCTTTACGATCAAACACCTCCGGAACTCATTCTAGAACGTGCGAGAAAGGCTGAAATTATCCTCACTAATAAAGTAAAACTAACGGAACAGCATTTGGGTAAGCTTCCATACCTTCGTTATATTGGCGAAATGGCCACTGGTGTTGACAATATTGATCTCAGGGCGGCCGTAAAACATAATATTCTTGTGACGAATGTCCCTGATTACAGTACCGACAGTGTGGCACAGCATGTGCTTGCTTTATTACTTGCTAAAACTAACCGTGTTGAAGCTCACAATCAATCTATCCAAAAGGGTGAGTGGCAAACCCAGCCTTATTTTGCCTATTGGTTAAATCCCATAACAGAATTAACGGGAATGACTTTAGGATTAATGGGTTTTGGAAGAGTAGCCAAGAAAGTTGCCCTAGTGGCCAATGCTTTGGGAATGAACATTATTGCTCACAAGCCGACACCTTTTTACGATAAACGAGTAAGGTGGGTGAGTTTTGCAGATCTTCTAAAACAAAGCGACGTATTAAGTTTGCATTGTCCCCTGACGGAGTCAACACAAAATATTATAAACAGTAATACTTTGAAACAAATGAAGCCGACAGCAGTGCTCATTAATACTGGGCGCGGTGGTTTGATAAATGAAACAGCCCTGGCAAATGCGTTAAAATCAAAGCAAATAAATGCTGCTTACCTTGACGTTCTAAGTCAAGAACCTCCAAGTATTGATAATCCTTTAATTGGTTTATCTAATTGCATTATCACGCCTCATATTGCTTGGGCTTCTGTAGCAGCACGTAAACGTTTGCTAAATACAGTATGTGAAAATATTGCTTCTTTTGTTAATGAACAACCTATTAATGTAGTACGTATTTGATCGAAAAGATCCACCCCAGTTGTCCCATTTACTTTTGCAATCTTTAATAATTGTTTCATTGGTGAAGTCGATCAAGATGGGTTGCAGCGAAAGACAAGCTGGGCTGTTGCCCAGCAGGAAGTGTTATATTACTGATGAAATGATTTTGTTTGAGATGGCTCGTGTTCGTCTTTTCTTTGTACCTCAGGCTTATTGAACAAAAATCCAGGTTTAAATCCAAAAATGCCACTTGAATTACCTTGTCTTGGAGTCTCAACTGAGGCAGGACGTTGTTGACTTTGGAAAAACCCAGGTCTCAACCCCATAAAACTGGTCGTATTATTTTGTCTTCCAGCTTCCATTGGACCAGCTTGTTGTTGACTTTGGAAGAGGTCAGGTCTGACTCCAGAGGTTTGAGTAAGAAGCCCAATCAATCTTATTGTTAGTAACATTTCCTCCATACTGGAAATATTGAATGGGAGATTTAGAGAGTCTTGCTCTGGTTGTTCCGTTGGTTTAGGTATTTCAGAGGATGAAAACCCACATTCGGTTAATTCACTTACATCTTTTTTGGATAAATGGCTTGTCTTCTCTTGTTTTGCATGTTGGACAAGACTATTTTTTTCTTCCTTAGTTAATTTACGTTCGTTTAAAAATTCTTTTTCAAGTTGGGAATCTTTAAATCCAGTATAAAAAATTCCAAACGCTTTTAAGAGTGTATTGACTTCTTCCTCAGTAACAAATTGATCATTAGCATGTCCAGCTGATTTCTGAGCAATCAGTAATTGTTCGAAAAAATGCTTTAGTAATTCAGGTGTTACCTCTTGATCAAAACTATAATGAAAATGGGGTGTATGGGTTTCTTCTACAACTACATGATGCCGTTTTATGTGTTCAGCATCCTCTCCCCGAACCATGTTTTGTAGATGTTCCAATGAAGCATGCTCAGACAATAAATGATTAAACCGTTCCCTCACCTGTGCAGCTAGATGTTTGTTGGCTGGATCAGCAGTTTCAAAATTGACATTAATCACATCGTTTATCACGACTAAATAAATAAAAACATCTTCTTTAGATTTTAGATCTATTCTAAATCCCACAGTCATCCCCTTGTATGAATTGTTATGAATCAAAAATTTGTCGCATTTTATTTAACAAACCTTAAGCGAATATTAAGAAGTTGGGGATATTTACTAATAATGGATACATCTAGAAAGCAAAAAGAGACTTTTGAGGTTTGCTTTTTTGTTTGAATATTGCAAGTTTCTTGGTAATTTTATATTCTTCGCAGCAAAAGTAGTTTACTAGATTCGTCAAGGATGCGCCGCATGGTACAAAGAATAATTACCACTTTGGTTTTAGTCTTAGTTTTTCCTAATTTAAGCTGGTGTATAGAAAAGAAAGGATTAATAAATATTCCTGGATTATATTTAGGTTTGTCAGGGATTAAGGATAATTCCTCCTATAATTTTCGACGCGCTGAATCGAGCACTTCCTCACTTTATCTGGATTTTGATCGCTTTGACTGGTATGGCTCAGGTTATGGGGGGGAGATTTTTTTTGGATATGGTAAACGGGTTATAAAAAATTTTTCCCTCGCTATAGAAGGTTTTTATGACGCCAGTTCCAATGAGGGAAATATCAAATTCATTGACTCAAATACACTTTACACGCGAAACCTTCACGGAACCTTTCGCCAAAGATGGCAATACGGTATTGTCGCACGACCCGGATTTAATATTAATGAATACGCCCAATTATATGGACGGGTGGGATATCTCATCAGCAACATACAACTGAGTGGCGGAATTACCCAAACTGGAGTTTTGGGCGGGTTTTCTGGGAAATTTTCCTCAGATAAGAATTGTCAAGGGTTACAATTGGGACTGGGAGTGGAAATGCCGTTGAACTCAAGACTGAATGCCCGTATCGAATGGGTATGGAATAGCCTGCAAAATTTTACCAACCAATCACTAATTAAAGACTCAAATTTAAATACCTACACCACCTTTAGAAGGGCATCTAATATTACATTAGAACAAATTAAAGTAGGTTTAAGCTGGTAACTTTAATTGAGTTTTAAAGGTTAGATAAATGTCGGAGACTATTTAATCGCACACTTGTCACTGGAACGCTCTCATATTTGAACTATTTAGAATTTAATCCTCCGGTTTATTGTTCAGAAAATATTTGGCAATAACCAATATTTATCATTTTCTTTTCTATTTCCGACTCTGAAAATTTGGCTATACTTTATAAGATATGGAATAATATTGTACAGATCTTTCTTAATATTGGTCCGCTAATATCAAACCGTTGCTTGTAATTTTAAGGCAATGGCAAATTAATGAATAGAAAAGCGTCCTAATATTATGAAATAGGGAGATTATCATGGATATTGATTTAGGAAGCGCAGATGCCGCGGTTGGAATTTCCTTTAATGTAATTACTGATTTTCTTCGTGAGCTAACGCGTATTGGGCGATTACCGGACCATTTGGAATTTGACCGCGACATTGGAGGACAATCCTCTCATATCACTGTTCTTTTCGATCCTTTTGAGTTTGTAATGATAACCCAGGGGGCTGACACACCACGAAGTATATTGCATATTTTGGGAACCATTGAGATACGACCAGCATCAGACCCCAATGCCACTCCATTGACTGTGCCTCTTGATGCAGCGGCAAAATTAACCATTATCTTGGTTGACGCTGATCCAGTTGCCGAGATAGGCTTTCGTTATGATGGAATTGACGGCACGCCTTCACCCGCTGAAATAGCAAGTGACATCGACAACTTCATGAATAGCTCAGAAGTCCAGGATATATTAGCGAATACACGGTTGCCAATTGCTGATAGCCTCGTAGAAGGGCTGAATAACACACGATTTATTGATCCAGGTAGAAAGCCCGACCCTTCTGAATGGAATATTGAGATTACTTTGACACCGGCTGACTCTGATAGTGTCGATGCCTTTGTGGTATCTGCCAGTCCACCAGAAGCTTCCGCAACATTAACAATAACAAAAAGTTTTGTCGCTCCACGTACTGGACTTGCTATCGCATATAACAGGAATTTCTTGAACCTGGTTTTAGATAGAGGGGCGGCAGCTAAAATAGGCCAGGAAGTCGATGGGGCTAAGATAACATCCTTGTCCATGTCAATGGCTGATAATGGAATTCAAATAACGGGACATGTGATTCGAGCAATTGATACGCCAGTTATAGATGTAGCTCCCGATGTTGATATTGATTTTAATGGGGTGGCTATTCCAGTGCTAATCCGTGGTACCACAGGCATGACAATGGATACCTCTGGCATTGACGTAGATGTTGATGATAGCGATGAGATCTTTTATGGAGCACTGAAATGGGTCATAACAGTTGGTGCGTCAGCACTTCTCTTCACTGGGGTAGGGAGTTTCACTGCCCTAGGTATTCTTTTGTTGCTCACACTGGTTCAGAAAGTTTGGAACGGTGGTGTGGAATTGGATAATGCTCCTAATATCTTACGAGAGAGCCTCGGTTCCGGTCTAGGGGCCCAACTGAGTTTACTTGCTGCATCTTTAGACGATTCAACTCCAGCCGGTGAGCTCTCTGTTGATGGTACTCCAGATTCAGCCTTAGTAGTGAATGGCAACATGGTTTTGTTTGCTCAGGTAATTATCACTTCAATGATGGCACGGATGCGTTCAGCTGAATATTCTCACAAATTAAGACGTTTTGTAATTTTTGAACTTGACGACCGGCGAAAATTTCGGGCGCAAGAATTGGCGAGGCTGATGCAGAATGGCAAAATTTATGTTTCGAGTTTTCATCAGGTCGATGGAAAATATGTGCGCTCGAATCACGATGATTCGTCAGCTAATAATTTGCTAAAAGTATTTAAGGCCAATGAGACGAGAGAAGTTGTGGTAAGAAATCAATAAGCCTGTTCTCAATAGAGTTATTTCAAACTTATAGAGAATACCCTCTGTCTTCTTTACCTTCTAAAGCTTGATTTGCCTCTATTGCCTTTTGTACTTGTTGAAAAGAATGAATTATAGCAGGTAATTTTTGCATCGCCGCCTCAAAACCTGAACCACACTTTTCCTTTTGCATTTGGTTCACTAAATCCATTTAAAATAGTGATTAATTAAAATATAGTATGATTTTTGAGAAGATTGGTTCAGGTTTATGCTATTGGTAGGTGTAGAAGGCCACTACTTATTTAATAACAGACCTCACCTCTGTTCGCAGTTATTTAGGCTCAATGTATTTGCTTTAGAGGTTGCGAGAGGCTTAATGAGTTTCGGTAAATTTTTGGTCATTCCAAAGTTATTTTGTATAATTAACAACTCATATAGTATTGGGGGTAGAGAAAGTGCGTAAAGTAGTTCATGTCCTAATATCAGGTGGGGGTATATCGGGCTTAACCTTGGCTAATTTATTAGTTCGTATTGGTAAAGATGTAAAATTTCACGTTACCCTATTCGACTCACGACCCAATTTGGATAACACCCAAGACATTGGTGGCGGTATTGGTCTTTGGCCTCCTAGTCAGTTGGTGTTGAACTATATACCAAACTATCAACAATTCATTCAAAAATTTGGTTTCCCCATGCCTTTTCCAAGCTATCGAGATTCAGAAGGAAGGATTTTGGCTAGAGCAAACGATGATTTTGGAAACCGATTTCCTGTTCAATGTTTAAATCGCGATGATTTAATCAATATGCTATTGGAAGGTTTAAAAAATAGAGACGATGTTGAAATCATTACATCACAGAAAATCAATGGATATAAAAGAGATAAAGATGAGGTGGTAGTTACTCTTGATGGGGGTAAATCATATAAAGGAGATTTACTAATCGCCTGTGATGGCATCCATTCAAAAATCCGAAATTGTCTGATGTCTGAATTAAAATTACCCCCTGTCCATGAAACAGATCTGGGCTATACTTATTTTCGTGCAAATGTGAAGCTCCCAATGGATTCCCAACATAAATGGTGGTCCTCATCATTCGAAACATGGGGAACTTACCAATCCAAAAAGTACGGCAAGCATGAAGTTCGGTTTGGTTATGTGCCACTAAAATCTCCCAACGTCTTTTGGTTTATCGCTGTTAAAACCCAAGAAGATCACAAGTATCTATCGCCAATTAAGGGGGTTCGGTTAGTAGACGAGAATACTAAGAGATTTTTGCAAGATTTGGTTAGTGAATGGAGGCCTGTGCGCACGGACTCTGGTGATGTCGCAGTGGATTACCAGGAATTAATCAATTCGACCACTGAAATAATTAGAACTGATATAGCTAAAATTGAAGGAGTGGAACAGTTTCCCTGGACATCACGCGATAATCGGATCGTGCTTATGGGAGATTCAGCTCATGCTACCGCACCAAATATAGCCCAGGGGGCAGGCTTATGTATCGAAGATGCAGCGTGCTTGGCATCTAAATTGGATCGAGTTGATTATTTACAGGGCATCACAGAATACGAACAAGAACGAAAACCACGGGCTAAAACAGTTCAGAGTATCGCTGATTTGGTAGCTTCCACCGGCCAAGTTCAAAATTCATTTCTGAAAATGTTAAGAAACGGCGCTATGCGTACCGGTAGTCACTTTTTTCCTTCATTGCAACGGGGGATATTTGAATATTTAGTATCTTACAGCCTTGGTGGATCAACGAAGTCACCATACTGGCAGGTTCCTTCATTATCGATAACTGATAATGAGTCCTCTTCTATCTTTGGAAGAGCTTTTCCACAGACTCATTTACTTGACAATCAGATAAAAGATTTTAAAACGTCTCTCATTGGCGGTAGTGGGGTAGGGGTAGTCACTGTAGAAAAGCCGACCTCTTTAGCAAAAATAATAGGCTATGTTGCAGGTTTTCCTAGGGACATGTGTCAGCAACCATTTTACGCTGAAGTAATTAATTTATCTAAAGATGTGCAACGTTGGAACAGGGTATTTGGCTATAAAACGCCCCAGCAGAAAACATATTCAACCACACATTCACTCTACAGTGGCTTTAATCGACAAATGCATTTAAGCGAAGGCATAGGAGGAGGGCTAGATAAAGCGTTTCGGTTTATTTATAAAATACAGCTACAACCCGATAATTCGTTAAAATATGAATCTCAAGGTATAACATTTTTTGATTCATTTAAAATACCTTTACCTACTTTTCTATTACCCAAATCAGAGTGGATCGAAAAGCCAACAGAAAAAGGATGGAAGTTTGATGGCAAAGTTTCTTTTCCTATGATTGGCACTTTATTGCATTACTATGGTCATTTCCAAGTGAACAGAATGGATGTTGGGAAGAATAAACGAGTAATTATAGCCGGTGGCTCTGGAATGATCGGAAAAGAAGCCTGTTTGGAGTTTATCAAAAAAGGATATGATGTATATTGTTTAAGTCGCTCTTCAGATACCCAAATAAATATTGAAGGGGTCAAAGTCAGACAAATTGATGAGGATTGGTCAGAGCTAATTGATAAAAACACAATCATATTAAATTTGAGTGGCGAAAATCCAGGCGCAAAAAAATGGACCTCTACTGTCAAATCAAATATAGCAGAATCACGCTTTCGGGTCATTGATACCATAATTCGCAATATTGATAAAGCTCGCGAAAAACCGCTAAAGTATCTGCAAGCGTCTGCTGTGGGGTTTTATGGAAATGCGGGCGATACCCTTTTAACTGAAGAAAGTGAATCAGTCCCAGGTAGTGATCCTGGAACTAAATTCAGAGTGGATGTCTGTAAGGAAATTGAAAATAGAGCAAATAAAGCAAATTGCTCTGTAGTTAATTTAAGACTTGGACATGTGTTATCGAATGAGGGTGGTCTTTTGCCCTATTATAGATACTCAGGATTCTTTGGTGCAGGGAGATTTGGTTCTGGTGATCAATTTGTTCCTTATGTGCATGTTAAAGACGTTGCCAAAGCCATTGAGTTTATTGCTAACAATGACAAAATCCGAGATGGAGCAATAAACATAACTGCTCCGCAAGCTTGTACTAATTCTGAGATTTTGAAGGAGTTACGATGGGTTAAATCCGGACTCGGGATACCACTGCCAGGAGCAGTTTTAAAATTACTCATTGGCGAATCCTCAGCTATATTAACTGACTCGGAACGTGTATCTCCGAAAAGATTACTCGAGAATGGCTTTGAATTTGATTACAAAACCATAAATGAATCCTTACATGGGTTGCAATAGTAGGATGCTTCCTAGTTTTCCTTTTATAGCGAATGTTAGGTTAATTGTAAGTATTGGCAATCCAATGAGCAGCAGATTTCCTATTATCTTCTATACTAATTTAAAGAGTGTTCCTGCATGTGGTTATGGGCCTAGTGATGGTAGATAGTATGATGCTTTCTAATGCGCCGAAAATAGTAAAACATCAATCTTCAATTCAGTTCTCTTTTCACTTTCTGAAAGTTCATATTTTTAATGATAAAGCCTGGGTACAATTAGCCGCCCCTCCCCTGAATATTTTAAATAATGAGATGCAAATTGAAATAACTAGCGTATTTCATCAATTAAAAATGAGGAAGGATATTTCAGTCATTTCTTTATCGGCACAGGGAAATAATTTTTGTAGTGGGATCAATATTAAAGAAATTTTTCAAGGGTTAGAATTTGGTAAAGGTTTAAAATTTTGTCTCGATTTTGCACGAATGCTCGATGCTATTGCTGCGGTAAATAAACCTATTTTAGGTTTTATTAAAGGTTATGCCTTCGGTGCAGGTGCTACACTTGCCGCACTCTGTGACTATTCTATTGCGGCTCCAAATGCAAAATTTAGTTATCCAGAAAGAAAAATTGGTCTCAAACCTTCTGTTAGTTTGCCCTATTTAATTCCTAGAATGGGGAATCTGGCAATTTTTCCCTTTTTATCAGGAAAAATATGGAATGCACAAGAAGCTCAAAAATTCAAACTTATCGATGAAATATGCGGCGATAAAAATAAATTGATTGTAAAAAAGAAATCTCTTCTCAAACAATTTAGCAATTCTCCTATGCGCTTAAATCGTAGCTTTATTCCCCAAAAAAACAATATAACTCTCGATATGGATTTTTCCTTAAAAAATTATTTTGAAACTATAAAAAGAATTTATCCTAATAGAACCGAGGAGGGAAGAGAAATGCTCATTCAATATACGGCACAAGATCTATTTAATGATCTCTCTAAACCTCTAGCGCTAGAGTTATTTAGTCGTTATTTTAAGCATTAAACTAAACCGCTCTACTAAACCTAATTTGTAAATAGGTTTGCTGCAGGGATTTTATAGATTAAATGGTTTCTGATTCAATCTTTTTACTACATGCAAGAGCCCAATCAGACTCACCTTTTTTATTAATCTTAAGTTGACGAAATAAGGCATTTATGATTAAGTTTAAAACTTCAGGATTACAAAGGATTGTTTCTATGAGATTTATTGTCTTATTGGCGTCATTCTTGTTCACCCTATCAATACATGCAGAGGAAACTGCATCGTCGCCTGAATATCTAATAAAAATAATGAATCATTGTTATGAAGATGAAAATAAGCTTGGTACTGAATTAGCGGAATGTATTTTAAAGAAAATGAGAGGTGTAAATAACCCTAATGGATATCATGTATTGATGAAAGATGAAAATTTTAGCAAAACCGTTGCAAGCGAGTTTACTTTGCTCATCTACGATAAATATGGAAATATCCTTATATGCAAAGGGATAGCAAAAGAAAAAATAGTGTTTAAACAGTGTGACACTAAAAAAATTATTAATTTTGATCCCCAAAAAATGCCAATAGATTTGGATTTTTGAGAATTATTATAAGGAAACCACTTTAGAAAAACTGGTCCGGAATCTCTACTTCAAAATATTATGCATTCTGGTTAAAAATTTTAATTTTTCATGCTTACTTTTTGAAGCATTTTATATTGGCGCAAATTTCCAGATTCTAATCATTAGAAGAACCTGGAAATACCAATTTGCAAAATCCTCTGACTTAAAAGATCCTCAGGACATAAAAAACTGCCTTTATAAATTCGTCAATGTTTATATGACAGATTAAATACCGGTTCACCAGAAGGCTTTTTTCTTGTCTTTTATGCTTTTGACAAAAAAGGCGCTACTCCAGGAAAATTTCAAACTATTACAAACTAGTCAAAAGAATAACTATAACTGGCATTATTTTCAAAATACAGATCGTCGACGTGAGCTACATGACAGATATAAGCTACATGTCAGCGTTGATCCTAAGGTATTTCCGGAGGTTGAAGATCAAGTTCATACTATACTAAATAGAGCGATAAAAAAAGGTTCGATTATCACCTATAAAACCTATGATGTAATGAGGAATCATAAAGAAGATTTGAGTCCAGAGGCACTTCGACAACAAAATAACCCCTTTGTTATCTATCTCAATGACGAACAAGCCACTAATCCTCAGTATTTATCTGAAATCACCCAAGTATGCAAAGAAATCGAGAATGTCTTATACCACTCCAAAGCTGGTGAACATAGGGCAACAAGTGATTTACCACTAACTCCTCATATTATCTTTCGTCAAGCCATTTTAGATGGCGATGTGAATCCCGTTAAAGGTAAAGTTCCCTATAAACCAGCACAGGGTAACGATGCTGAAACCCTTAAAGAACAAGGGAAGGGATCTATTACCTATCAATTACTAACAGAAAATTTACACGACTTTAGACCCATGGAGGAATTGGTTTCTTCTTACAAACCTCCGGAGAAATCCACGGATCAAACTGAGGAGCCGCCTAATCCAGGTAAACCTTGGGTTCCACTGGATGCATTCCCCACACAAGAAAAACCTGAGGCACTGATGTCAGAACCCCATAAATCTTGGGTTCCACGTGATGGTTTCCCTAAACAAAAACCTGCTTTCCCAACTGATAAACTTGAAGAGGTAAGGCTTGAACCAGAGAAACCTTGGGTTCCTCTTGATGCGTTCAATGAAGAAGTAACTGAAAGGCCTAGTCAGGGATCTAAAGCACGGCTTTTGGAACTAAAAAACTCAAGACCTGGAAGACAGCCGAGTGTAGCTTCGGAACCACAAAGTTCCGATGAGTTATCAAATTCACCACACTTATCAAAGCAAACCTTACAGGCAATAAAAAAAGTGACTACCCAAGAAGATCCTTTGGAACAAATTAAGGAAAAACCGAGTATTTCTTTCCACTTTAAGCATGAGTAGCAGGTCGTTTTATATTCATTTGAATTTCGTTTTCTGCATTCATTGAGCTTTCGCTGAAACCTTAAACTGCAGGGGTTTTTGATGCAGATTGTAGAATATTCTCAACTCCCAAATACATTCTGTAAAGGTAGCGAAGGGGCTTTTGTCTTCTGAGACATAACATGGAAATTTGGGCATTAGCTAATATAATTATATAAGGATACGCTAAATAATGCGCATAAAATGAAACATAAAAAAAAGGCTTATAAAAGTAAGAGTGCAGGCTTATTCACAAAGCAACAGGAATCTAATGAGATAGAAAAGTCTACCTCTGAGATTTCAATTGTTAAAAGAAAAGAGGAAAAAAAACATCCACATCGTTCTTATATATACAAAGAAGCCCTAGATTCTAACTATAGTGAAATAGAAGCTTTTAATGGCTTATGTTATCGCATGCTACTCGGAGAACATGCTGCAAAAGTGAGGGGAGTTCATGATGATTCAAATGTTACCATTGCTGCCGTCTCAAAACTTATTCCTGACTATTTATCATTTTACAGCTATTATAAACAGAATAACAAGGTAGGAATAAGTACCGAAGATTTTATTAAATTCAAGTTTCCACAAATTTTAGTTGCAGCTTATTGCGAAGAAGAAAACGATTTAAACGCAGAAAACTTTGGGTTTGGAGGTAATAAGGAAGGTGAGATAATTTCGGTTAAAATAGATCATGGTGAAAGTACATATCCTGTTTTATCCCAGCAAATGGATATTCCTGCTAAAAGTCAATTTATTATTACTGCACATGATATAATTAACTTCCCAAGATTAAAAGACGCAGGCCCCGCAAGCTTTGTCCATGAATATCCACCAAAATTATTAGATGTTGATGAATTAGTTCATAATGAACATTTTATCTCACAAAAATACTATACTTTTCTGAAACGCATTCTTATTGATGACCTTAATTATATCGAAATAGCAAACGCAACTGTTAGTTCAGAGGCACTGAGAGAACAACTTGTTGCAGATAAAATTGAAAGAACTGTCTTATTAAAAACTACACTACTCGCTATCCCTGAATTTAGGCAATACATTAATCAAAATCCTTTAGTCATAGATCAAATTATTAAAGAATTTATAGAATTTAATGATGAAATTAGAAAACCAGATGATATGCTTTTGAGAATCGATATACAAAAAGTAAACTCTAATTTTTTAGATATTGTCAAAATTTGTAAAGAAATGGACCAACCTAATTTGACTCGAGAATTGAGCGAAGAAGAATTAATTGCCTTACAAAATCTTCCCGACGTATTAGACGAAATGGAATTAGAAATTGACAACTTCGAAAGAACTCTTATAGCGAGTGAAGTAATAAGTGACTTGCCTTTATCTAAAGAGATTGAAAAGCCTACAACCCCAACTGCATTAAATGTACCTCAGATAGAAGAAACTAGAATAACTTCCTCGTTATCTCCAACTAATACTCTTCCGGATCAATTAAAAGTTAGGGGTAATATTATTAAAATTCCTACTAGTGAGAGAGAGGAAAACATTTTCGCTGTAAACGCAGTATTAAATAATGATGATTTAATGAAAGGACGAGATGGTACTATTCCTACTATTATTCAAGACATACGCGCTATTATTGAGGGTATGGATTATTCAGATGATCAAAAAATTGCCGCCGCTATTATACAAATCAAGGATAAAATAAATAAATCAGAAGAAAGGAATCATAGTAAGAATACTTTGCAAATTATTGATGCATTTAGTCAACCGAGCCATATAAATTTCAGGGTAATTCGAGACTCTTTGTCTAAAAATGAATCTATGGAAAAGATAATGGCTCCTGTTAAAATGGAGCGTCTGGACTAGTTATGTCTTGATTTAGCTCCTCACCACCAGAAACTTCCAATATCAAGCACAATTTCTCTAGGTAGTTTCCATGACCATTACAGAAGGATCAATTACATTTAATATTTTGAGCAGCATCATAAAGGAATAATTCCTTTTTTATTAGTGCTCCAAGAAAACTATGCTTTCTTTAGGCTAGGGTAAATCGATTGCAACTTATTGATTATACTCGGTTCTCATGGTGGCCAGAGGCAGAATCGAACTGCCGACACGAGGATTTTCAGTCACCTACCTCATCAATAAGTTATTGTTTTTATTATAATTTATATCGCAGTGATCCACTACAAATGTCCTACGATGTATAACAGTGTCGTACTCAAATACGCAAATTCCCCACAGAGGATTTCAATCATAAAGTATAAGGGTAAATTTGACACAACTCCAAAAAGCCATATTTTTATTGAATATATTTTGATCGTCTCCTACTACTAAAAAGAAAAAATTAGCCCTCGTGAATATTGATTAAAAATTAATTACAATAACAATAAAAAAATGAACATGGGATAAATAAAATTAATATAAAAAATCAATCTATTTCAACAGAAGCAGAGGCATTACAAGATATAATTTCTTGGGCTAGGGATAAACCGCTATGGCAACAAGATGCCTTACGTCGATTGTGTCAGAATGGGGTATTGAATGAAGCAGATTATGGGGAACTAATGGAAATCTGTAAAAATAAACAATCAGCAGTTCCCATAGCCAGTGAACACGCCCCTACACCAGATGCAGCGTCCTCTCATGTATACCTGCGTGGGATTAAGAATGTTGAAAACGTTAATGCACTAGCTACCAACCAGGTTGTAAGTTTTGAAAAAGGGAACGGTCTCACTGTAATTTATGGCGATAATGGTTCTGGTAAATCCGGTTATGCCAGAATCTTAAAGAGCGCTTGTCGTGCCAGATTACATCAAGAACTCAAAATCCTGCCTAATATTTATGAACCTAGTGCAGGAATTCCCAAGGCCAAGCTTGATTTTGCTGTGAATGACCAAAATCACAGTACAAATTGGGTATTCAAAACTGCCAGTGATCCTAACCTTTCAGCAATAAGTGTTTTTGATTCCTCGACCGCGAATATTCATGTTGATAATGAAAATGAGGTCGCCTATAACCCTTATCCAATGGAACTTTTAAAGCAACTCTCTGATGCTGCAAAGGAAATAAAGGGCAGACTAAATCTTGAAATCCAAACATTGGAAAATCAGACTCCACACTCTCTGAAAATCCCTAAATATCACCAAGACACATCGGTTTTTGAAATCATCAGTAAGTTATCATTAAAAACCGATGTTGGTAAAATCCAAGCATTAGCAACTTTAAGTGAAAAAGAGGTTAAGGAATTTGAAATTTTAAAATCCGACCTTGCAAATGATCCAGAAGTTACAAGTCGTAAAGTAAAAAGCATCAAATCGAAATTAGAACAGACCACTGCGGCAATAAAAGTCCTGTGTTCCGCTACAACAGATCAAGAACTCAAGCAGGTGCAAGGATTATACGAGGATTTTGTGGCAAAGCAAGTCGCAGCAAATACTGCTGCTCAAAATTTGTTTCAGGGTGAGAAGTTACCTCAGATTGGTTCCGAAAGCTGGCGTGCATTATGGGAAGCTGCCCGAAAGTATTCAGAGAATACAGCGTATCCTGACCAGGCTTACCCATATACCAAAGATGGTGCCCATTGTGTATTATGCCACCAGGTACTCTCTGCTGAAGCCGCAAAACGTTTACACAGTTTTGAGCATTTCGTGCAAGATGAAACAAAGCAGCAAGAAGAGATAGCTAAAAGTGCGCTTCAAGCTGCCATTAATACGTTGGTACAGAAATCAATATCATTAAAAACTTTGAGGGAATTGCAGGAAATATTGATTGAACTTGGTAAGGTTGCTTTGAGTAATGAGCTAAGACAAATTACTGTGCAAGCAAAATGGGGGCTCCGTACATTTCTAAGAAATATTAGCAGTAATATTAATACAATACCACTGCCGGTAGAATATCCCGAGGAACGGGTTGCTGCGGTTCAGGTTGAATTGACTAAGCGCGTTGCTACGCTTACAGCAGAAAAAACATCAGAAGCACGTAAGCAAGCCGAGAAAAAGCTGTTGGAATTAGAAGATAGGAAATGGTTGGATATCGTAAAAGATGATGTAATTGCGCAGATATCTCGTCTAAAAACAATAAGTGAGTTACGTAAATTAGTAAATGAAAATAAAACCACCTCCATAACAGCTAAGAGCTCCGAATTAGCAAAATACTTGGTCACAGACGCTTTGCGAGCACAGTTTTCAAAAGAAGTAGCTAAGTTAGAATTGGGTAAACTTGCTATTGAGTTAAAACATAGTGTTTCACGCCAAGGCGCACCACTTTTTAAAGTAGCACTCGAACGCAAACCAGATGCTAAGGTTAGCAATGTACTTAGCGAAGGCGAATTCCGATGTATCGCATTAGCCACATTTCTTGCAGAGCAGGCCACTACTGAAAGTAAATCAACCGTAGTTTTTGACGATCCGGTATGTTCGCTTGACCATATGCACCGCGAACAGGTTGCAAAACGCCTGGCAGAAGAAGGTAAAAATCGACAAGTAGTGATTTTTACCCATGACTTGGCTTTTATGTTCCTTTTGGAAGAAGCCTGTGGACAGGAAGGGGCCTCAATAGCTTATCGCTGGATCAATAGAAACGATGAATATACAGGGTTCTGTGAAAATAATGCACCTCCTAAAGCTCAAAAGATACTAGATGTATTAGATGGCCTACAAAAACATCTGGACAATGTTAAACAATTCTATACAAAAGGAAAATTGAATGATTGGCGGCGCCAAGTTTATCATTTTCAACAGGAACTGCGTCCATTATGGGAGAGAGCAGTTGAAGATGCAGTTTCGCCAGTTGTACGCCGCTTTCAAAACAAGGTCGATACTAAAGGACTATCCAAATTGACTACATTAACAATCGAAGATTGCCAGATTATGCGAGAAGCTTATGGGCGTTGCTCAAAACTTCTACATAGTGAAAGTGAACATTTAAACCGCCCCTTGCCAAAACCAGAAATAATACAAAAAGAGATAGAGGCAATGAAAAATTGGATTCAATTAATCAAAGACAGGCAGGCAAAAATTAAAGATATTTAATTTATAGTGCTTGCAATGGTGCCATTTGAATGATTTAAAATAAGTATGGTGGAGTGGGATTGAAGAAACCCCTCCCATTATTTTTAATTTTCATGAAATATTATTCAAAGACCATGAAAACCATGCCAATTCTAAGTTATAGGTTTTCTCCAAAATGCTCAAGCTCATTGTCTAAAATTCTCTACAGATGGTGTCATTTGTAACCTATAATTATTACCCAAAACTTTTTGAACCGCATATAGATAAAGATAATACCAAACAAAAGCTATTAAATAGTTACTTAATTGATTTATGATAATCGTTCACTAATAAAAAATTTAAACAATAATTTTTATTAATTATGCGGAGCTTTTCAAGTAGTATCATCTTATAACCTGTGATAAAAACTAAAGGGAGTAGGATCCAAATGTCACAAAACTTCCCATGCCCTCCTGATTTTTTATTGGAATTTAATGAACAGCTAGTAGATATAAAAGAATGTTATCGTTTAGGCTTTGAATGGTATAAATATGTTGCTCAATTATGTTTATTTACTTCTCATTTTGATGTAAAAAATTTTCCTGACTTAAATGTGAATCAATATGCAATAATTGTAGGATTATTATGTAGAATTACGAGATTAATGTTAAACAATATGACTTTATCTTGTGAAGGTAGAAATGGTGAGACTACTTCTATAATTGATAGATGTATCAATGAAAGCGCTATAAAATTAATGTGGTTATGCAAAAATCCAATTAAAGAAAACTTTGATATTTATATTGCTGATGGTCTCAAAAACGACTTAAAATTAAAAAAAGATTTAAATCAAATTTTAAATCACAGAAAAACTCCTGCAACTACAACAGAAGTAAGAATGCTCGATTCGATAGAGCGATATATACACCAAAGTGATTTCACCGAGGTTGAAATAGAGCAAACCAAAAAAATGCCTGATGTAGCAAGTATTCTTAAAAAATTAAACTTTCATAATATTATCTATAGAACTTTAATGACCATGGGAGCACATAGTGTACATGGAACGTGGACAAGCCTAGTTAAAGATTTTGTGCAAATAGATGCTGAAAAAGTTTTACCAAAAGATGCCACTACGCCCACACATATAAATCAATATATCTCTGTTTCAGTAATGGTATTAGAAGGCTTAAAAGCCTTTTATAGTCTACCTTTTTATAAAACTAAAGATCTTTGTCAAGAAATTATTTTATTAATCGAGGATTATATAAATGAGATCGTTAAGATATTGCATCATTATAATTCATTAACTTGAAAGGTTAATTACCTTAATAAATTAATTAATTAATGGGTAAGTCATAATGTTTATATTTTTATACTTAAGACATCCGTAGGATGGGAGAACAATCTTCCCTCACAAATCACTTCTGCATCATGTTTTTCATATAGCCGATTTAAATTAGGCTTTAACGTATCCAGTAAAATCAAAACCGCACCAGATTCTGCAGCTACTTTCTTAGCCTCGTCTATAATTTGCTTCCCAAAACTAAGACCACGATAATCCTTTTCCACATACACATACATTAACTCACGTGATTTGGGTAATTTGTCTGAAGCTTGAGACAAATCCTCATGATACGAATGGTCTAGCAATGCAAACATAGCGACAGGAACACCAGCTAAAGTACCTATATAAGTATTATTGCTTAATGATCCCAACACATCCATACGAAATTCAACTCCTTTATTACGAATATATCCCCATTCACCTTCAGCCCATTTTGCAGCAGTAGGCAGATGTTGCATGCACTCACTTAGCTTAGTAAAAGTAAGTTTGTGTTTTATTAAGGCTGAACTAAAAAGTAACATGCAAATATCTCCAAAAGTTAATAAACCAGAGACGGTTGTGAATCATTTATTTGCCGTTGGCTGTACTCACATACAGCCAACGAGATTAGACCAATTATGGCTCCCAATATATAGTACCAAGCGGGAGCGATAAAATTTCCAGTTTTATTTACTAGCCACATCATGATTAGAGGGGTAGTCCCACCAAACAACGAAATACCTATATTAAAAGCAATACCAAAAGCACTGTACCTATATTGATGAGGGAACAGAGAAACCATATATGCATTTAATGGGGCATATGTAATCGCAATTAGTATGGACATTAATACCATACCGAAAGTAATTAATACCCAATCACCTGTGGATAATAAGAGGAATATTGGAATACTTAGGAGTAAGAGTGATAACATTCCAAATTGAATAATTCTTAGAAACCCTATTCTATCTGCCAAAATTGCTATAAATGGTTCGAGCGATGCATCTACCATCAAAGATAAAGTGATGATAAGTGTTGCTAGACTTAATGAAATATTAAAATAATGATGCAGATAAGTAGCTGTAAAAACGTAAGTCCCGAATGTCATAATTCCTACTAGCCAGGCAATGCCTATAACTCCAATAATTGCATAGGATTTTTCTTTTATCGCTTTGAGAAAAGGTGAGTGTTTCTTTTCATGAGAGGTTATTTTTTGGTATTCAGGTGTTTCTGATACGTGAGTACGTAAATAAAAAATGAGTATTCCTGCTATTAATGCAAGAGCAAATGCGATGCGCCAACCCCAAGAGGGCATAAAGGATGCTGTAAAAAAAGATGCGGCTAGTCCGGCTAAAATTGATCCAAAACTGTAAGCTGAACTTGTCAGGCTTCCATAAAATGCCTTTTTTTCAGGTTTTGCATGTTCGACCAAAAAGATAGCTGAGCCAGTAAATTCACTGCTGGCTACAAAACCTTGTATGATTCGTAAGAATGTAATTAGGATCGAAGCCGAAATACCAATTAATTGGTAACCAGGAACAATACTGATCAGCGCAGTAGGAATTGCCATAGCTAAAATGCTAAGTGTTAATGCTCGTTTTCGTCCAAATTTATCCCCAATGGAACCAAAAAATATTGAGCCTAGAGGTGCTAATAAATATCCTACAGCGAACACACCAAATGTGTTGAGAAGAGAAGCCATTTGGTTATCGGCAGGGAAGTAAGTTGCAGCAATGATGGGTGCAAAATAGCCAAAAATCGCAAAATCATACCATTGGAGTGTAGTGCCTGAAACACCAGCTAATAACGCTTTTTTTGATGCAGAATTGTTCAATTATTGCTCCCTATACCAATTAAACTATTTATTCCAGATTGAGAGAGCTTGAATATTTTCCAGTCAGCTAAAGAATTTGCTCCAATTTTTTTATAAAAATTTTGAGCATTCTTGTTTTCTTGTGATACCCACCATTCAATACGAGAGCAATTATTAGCAGCAGCTTCGCATGCTACATAGTTTAATAGGGCCTTTCCAATTCCCTGCCGTCTAAAACCTGGTGAGACGTATAAATTCTCAATATAAATACCTTTAGCGTCATTGAAACAAACATTATTCTGAGTGAAATTAAACATGACTAGGCCACAAACTTTTTCGTTAGCCAACGCTACTCCAACAAAATGATGAGGTTTAGAGCAAAACAACAATTCCCCAAGTTTTTTTTCAGTGATTTTAATCTTGTCTAATATCCCTTCATATTTTGCTAATTCCATAATTTTTAAATAAATTTGGCTCAAATGTTGGAGTTTTGCTTGAATTATTGGCATCATAGAGCATCTTAATTGCGATTGTAAATAATATAGTCATAAAATGGATATAGTACTTATTCCAGGAGCTTTAGCAACCCCTAAGTTATGGTTTCAACAGGAAAAAATTTTTAAGAAACCAATTCATTATGTAGATACTTTAAATAGTAATTCGATTGTTCAAATGGCTGAACGTTTTTGTTCTGTTGCTCCTAAGCAATTTACCTTAATTGGGTTTTCAATGGGGGGATGTATTGCTTTGGAACTTTTTCGTCTTATGCCAGAGCGTATTGAAAAACTTGTTTTGATTAATTCAGGGGCAAGACACATTTCTGAAAAAGGGCAATTAGAGCGGGAACGTTCATTAGATTTGATTCAAAAAGGTAAGTTCGAGTTTTTAATAAAATTGATTTTCAAAAATTCAATTTATGATACGAGTAAGCATAAGTCTTTGCTGCCATTAGTTGAGGAAATGGCATTTGCAGTAGGTGCAGAAAATTACACGAATCAACTTAACGCTATTCTGGCAAAGCCAGACCACTCAGAATTATTACAAGATATTAAATGTCCCACTTTATTAATTGCATCTCAGCAAGATAACGTAATGCCTATTGAACGATCTGAACATATGGCACAACACATAGAAAATTCAAAACTAATATACATGGAACAATGTGGCCACATGGCTATGCTAGAAAAACCGAATTTATTGAATCAAATTTTGAAGGATTGGTTGTAAGCAAAAGTTTTATTAGGGATTGTATGCACAGCGTCAGTGAAGATGGAACAATTTGCATTAATTTAAATGACTACAATGAATTATCTGACTCCATAAAATTTCGGGAAAAAATAGATTACTTATCTGAAAAATTAAATTGTCCAAAAGAAATCTCTAATTTTTCTATTTCTATGCTGTTTCATGGTGGGCAACGATATTATCTTTCCAATCTGTACCTATGGGCCATACCTTATCGAACTGAGGGCTTATATAGAGGAGATGTAGATCACGATCGTTCGCTTTATAACGGTAAAGAATTTTTCATTCAACGAGATATAACATATGACGAAATGCAGATTCCGATTATTCAAATACTGGAAACACGTTACAAGTTGAGCACAACTTTTGCAATGGTTCGTCAGTGTAATGAATGCGACTTTATTATTGAAGCTTATAATAACGAAAAAGTATCTGATCCTAGTAAACTCTATTTTGAAGTACGTGATCAGTTTGAAAAATTTATTTGTACATTTCTTGATGCTATGTTACCCGAGATAAGTACCGCTTTAGGAAGCCATAAATGGTTATCAATATTGAATGATGCAGATTTAAGAAAAAATGTGATTACCCGCAAGATTGATTCAAAAAAAATTGCACAACTTACCCAAAGAGAAATTCAGTGTTTGAGTATGATTTCTAACGGCATGACAATAAAGAAAATTTCTGAGCGATTGCATTTGTCTAGTGAAACCGTCAATACCCATGCAAAATCTATTCGTCAAAAGTTGGATTGTTCCAATATTACTGAAGCAGTATCCAAAGCGTTCCGTTGGGGGCTTTTAACCTAATAAAATTAATTAACTTTTTAAAAAATACCCAAATTTGGGGATAGGATATCCCTTCCAAAATTTTATAATTCCCGCCGTAAAAAGTTTTTCTAAATGGAGTTATGGAATGGGATGTATCGTAGAATTTAATAAAAATGTTCGTTTCGATTTTGTTCAGAATAAATCGAAACAAAAAATATGGATTGAAGTGCTTTTATGTTTTACTCACTTGGATATTAATCAATTAGCAATGCTTTTGGGAGTTTCTTCTGAAAAGTTAATTAAGGTTCATAGGGGAGCGAGCTATTTTTCTCAAGATATAGCAGAGGAGCTTGGGAAGTTATTTTTAATTTCATTTAGTGATTAATCCTTTAGAATTAGATTACATTGGAAACTAAGAGATCTTGTTTTGTGATGACCAAGTAGATCCGAACAAACCGTTAATTTAAAAATATCTCCTAAATTCGGTGATGACCCCTAAGATAGAGACATCTTTAATATTTTGAACATTGATAGTAGCCCATAGGGGGTTGCTTGCTAAAAGTTGGAATAAACAGGATTCTGTTTCTCCGTATTTTCTTAAAACAGTCTGATTTTTTTCAGCCAGGTAGGCCAAAACAAAATCCCCAGGAGAAGGTTTTCTGGCTCCATCGAGTATAATTACATCACCCTGGTTTAAATCAGGATGCATACTGTTGTCTTCAACAAGTGTGGCAAATAAGTTGGAGCTTTCTGATGATTTATTAAACTCATCAAGGATGATCGAGTTATTTCCTTCTGAAATTGTATTTTCTATTCTAGGGATATCTTTGATATTGACTAGGGGTACAAAACGAGATGAAGATCGTAATTCACCTTGCGGGTTATCAGTGAGTCCCAACAGATAAGATGCAGATACGTTTAGAACTTCGGCAATTATTTTAGCTTCCTCAGGTCCTGGTTTTCTAGTTCCTTGTTCCCAGTTACTTATTCGTGCTGCTGAGAGACTGTTAGTCCTTGATGCAAGTTCTTTGATAGTTATTCCTAATTCTTTTCTTGACTTAGTAATTCGAGCAGCAATTTTTTCCTTGATAACCATAAATTCCTCAAATAAAGCATTGACAATAAAACGAATTGTTGTATTATAAAGTCATAATAAAACAATCCGTTTTATTTTGTTATTTTTGAGATCATATTCGCTTATATGATGCCTAAAAATATCGATTTTGTTTTAAGAATAACACAAAAAAAATACAAGTCCTAGTTTATTACGGTTAAGGATGCCTGCATTATCATGAATTTGACGATTAGTTTAGAAGAGCTATCTGCAATAAGTGGATTGCCTCACTTACAACAATTACTTTACCTCTGTGGTCTTCGGCCTTATGTAGATTATAAAACTGCTATTGTAGGTTTGAAGCGAGGCATTAGCTATCAATCCCTTGCTGAAACACTCTATATCGAACCTCATCCAGGGATTAAAGGTGGCTCGCCAAGTAAAGATCAATTACGCAGGGCTTTAAAAGGTTTAGAGCGAGCGGGTCTATTAGAAATACAATCTCTAGAGCACAAACTTATTTTTAAATGCTTATTGGTCAATATGGATTATTGTGTCCAAAATAAAGCCGCCATAAACCCGCCACAGAAAGCCGTCACAAACCCACACACGGAAAGTCTTGTAGATATTGGATTATTTCAAGTTGGGTCAAAAAAAGCCGACACATCTGAATCCCCAAAAGCCGCCATACCTCTAAAAGAAGATAATTATTATTTTTGTTTATTATCGCGATTCGAAAAATTCTGGTCGCTATACCCAGAGAAGAAATCCAAAACCAAAGCACAAGCAGCATTTGAACAACTTAACCCAAATACCTTGTTATTTCAGCAACTCATGAACGCTTTGCAAAAACAAATCCATCATGTTGAAACCATGAAAGTCTATGGCACATGGGTGGCGCATTGGAAATATCCTGCCAATTGGTTGGCACAACGCTGTTGGGAAGACGAAATCACTGAAATGAAGCAGGAGAGTCATCATGAAACACATTGGAAGCCTCATCAACATGAATCCACAAGAGACCCATTTTGGAACCCCAGTGAAGAAGACCATGAACCCGAAAGAACCAACATCGTCCATTTCCCGAGAGGTTAATCCCAAAAGCAAACTGATTGAAACCTTGTTTTCAAAGTTTGCAGCTTTTTATGGCCACATTTGGAGAAGCCAGTTTAAGAGTGAAGGATTTTTGGAATATGCAAAAAAAGAATGGCAAGAAGGTTTGAGTGAGTTTAGCGAAAACACACTTAATAAAGCCATCCTTCAATGCCGCGAGTTTTATGAGTTGCCGCCTTCTTTACCACAAATGATTGCGTGCTGTCGGGAGATTAAAAAACGCACGCAGTTTTATGTAGTTAAGAAGAATCATGTGCCTGCAAAACAGGAGGTTGTTGTCACTCATTTAAACAAGTGTAAAGAAATTTTAACTAAAAAATAAAGGAAGAACATTATGTTAGTTTTAGGCAGAAAAATTGGAGAAAAAGTGGTGATTGATAATGGGAAAATCGAGATTCAGGTTTTGTGCTCCCGAGGAAATAAGCTCCTATTGGGATTTAAGGTACCAGAGAATATGGGGGTTGAACGAGAGGAAGATTTTCTAAAAAAAATATTAAAAGTCCCTGAGTTTTTAAAAGTAAATCATGCTTAACCAATGAGTCATAAGGAGAGTGAAATGCAAAAACAAAATACCCTCATGAAGATCTTTAAAGGAGTAATCAGTACTTTATGTATTTTTCTTTTTTCATCAAGCCTATGGGCTAATGATCTTTTATCCAAAGCTTTGGAAGGGGATGTCAAAGATTCATTAGGAAGCGGCTCAATGTTTTGGAAAGTTTTTATTTTAGTAGACATTATTTTAGCCACCGCCATGGCTGTTAAAAGTAAGAATCCAATGGTTTTTGTGGGTGTTACTGCGGTTGCTTTTATTCCGGCATTTTTATTAAAAACATTCGTGTTTTAAGGAGGAAAAAAGATGAGCACCATGAGTTATCAATTTTTGAGCCACATTGATGCACCCAAGAGAATACTCACTTTAACCTTGGATGAGCTAGTGGTTGTAGGATTGAGCTTTATGTTGCTCATCATCAGTAATCAAAAAGTTTTGGTCTCACTATTTGGAATGGGGCTATTAAGCGGTTTGCGTTTTTTGAAAAAAGGGGATGGACCAAAAGCATTGCTGGTACTTGCTTATTGGTATCTTCCTAGTGGATTGACGCAATTCTTTTTACCCCAATTACCCCAGTCGCATCATCGTGTGTATGTGGCATAAGGAGAAAGCAAATGGATTTTAAAATGTATCAAAGCCGATTAAGCCAATTATCCGCACGATTTAATTTGATGGTTTGTTTGGTGTTTGGTTTATTGATATCTAATCTTGTTTTATCGTGCTTTGTTTATTCAACGTTTAAACATCATACCGTAGAGATTACCCCCTTTTCAGGAAGTCCTGGTTATATAAAAAGTGCTTCATTTGTTGACAGTCACTATTTAAGTTTAATGACGGAGAATTTTATCAATGAGCGTTTGAACGTTAGTCCTGAGACTGTAGATGCCAATCATAAGCGCTTACTTTCTTTCGTGAATCATCAACAATACCCCGAATTTTTAAAACGACTCGCCCAAGAAGCTCGAGTGATTAAAAACAAAAAAATGTCCTCTACCTTTGACATCACAGAAATTTTTGTCAACCCCAATGAACTTTATGCCGTGGTGAGTGGCACGTTAAAGCGTTATGTAGGAATTAAAGCAATTTCTGATATCCAAACAACCTACAAATTAATATTTCAATATGTCAATGGCCGTTTATCAATTATTCAATTTGCACCAAAGAAGGAGAGTGACCATGCTTAAGGGGCTGGGTGTCATTTTGGTACTGGTATCATTAAGTGTTGCGGCAAGTAACACTATCCCGATTAAAGACAACAGCGATATTCCATTAACGTTAAGCCAGGGAAATTACAACCGCATTTTAGTAAAGAATGACAAAATCATGGAAGCAATATTCCCAGAAAAGGCAATGGCAATTAAACGTGATGAGCAGGATGGTTCCGTTTATATTATGTTGGCAACAATGAATCCGTTTACCTTGTTTTTGACTACTGAAGCAGGTCGACATTTTTCTCTTACTTTAACTAGCGAGGAGTCATTAGGTAAAACCATTGAATTGCTTTCTCAACCGAGACACATAGCAAAAGCAACTTCACCTAAAGTAAGAGCAAATTCAACAAAAAGAACTCATGAGGCCGTTCCAGAAGCAATTCTTGCACTGCTTAACGCTATGGAACAGCATAAACCCTTTACTGATGTGACAGTAAAACATCAATTTGGCAAAGCAGAGCGTTGGGCAAAAGGATTAACTCTTTTACCTAAAGAGTCCTGGGATGGAAAATTGCTTCAAGGAGAAACCATTGAACTCTATAACGCAGGTAAAGAGCCCTTAGCTTTATCCGAAGCTTGGTTTGCTAAGAAAGGGACACTAGCCATTAAATTTTCTAAGCCAATAATTAAGCCTAGAGAGCATGCCATGCTTTACCGTGTTCAAGGAGTAGACCATGGCTAATTGGCAACACAATCTACTAATTAAAAGTCGCCAAGTTCGGACCTTGATTGTAGTTGGAAGTGTTATTTTGCTAATCCTTGCCATCCTTGTTTCATTGTTTGTCGAGGGTCGTCCTAAAAGTACTTCTGCTATCCAAAAACCAGTAGATATCACAGGTATTGTGGATGAATCGTTCACCGAAGCTGCATCCGATAATGCACTTACTATCCAACAAACTGAGCTTGAATCACTCAAAAAGCAAATTAGTGAGTTAACTTCCAATATCAAGAAGATGCATCAAGAACAGCAAAAACAATTCAGCGCACAAAAAGAAGAATTGACCGCGCAAATAACCACAATGGTTTTAGCACATACGGAAAAAGCAAAGGATTCTGAGCCACCACAGAATTCATCCCAAGAATTAAAAGGGGTACAAAATTCAGAGTTTTGGCATCATCCCGAGACCTATGCCATGAATGGTGTAAACACATCAAACTTGATGGCTTTAGCTGATGGGATGCCACGTATTCATACGGTGTCATTTCATAAGAAACGTAGTAATAAAAAAATTCATCCTAACACCTATTTAAACCCAGCTCATTACGTACCTTCCAACACTTCAGTACGCGCTGTTGTTTTAGGTGGTGCTGATGCAGATGCATCGGTTAATGGTCAATCTAAAAACAATGGCGTTATGCTCTTTAAATTTCTGGAAGATGGAACACTGCCAAATGGTGCACGCTCCCGTCTTCGGGGATGTCGTGTGAGTGCTAATTCCTATGGGGATATTTCCAGTGAGCGTGCTTTTGCAACCCTTTATCGTCTGTCTTGTGCTCATCCGGGCCGGCCCATCATTGATATAGAAGTAACAGGGTGGGTGTTTTTCAATGGCAAAGTAGGAATTAAAGGTAAGCCCTTAATGCGGGATAACAAAGTCATGACTTGGGCAGGAGTCAGTGGTGCCTTATCAGGTATTGCGCAAGCGGCGCAGTATGCCCAAAGTGTACAAAATATTGGTCCCTATGGTGCGACTTCCGTTGTTCCTTCAAGTCAAATTGCCCCATTTGCAGCCTATGGCGGTGCGTCCAAAGCCGCAGATACTTTATCGGCCTATTACGTCAAACGAGCCGAGCAATATCATCCCGTCATTCAAGTAGGCTCAGGCAATGTAGTCACCATTGTCTTTAAAGATGGATTTTATTTAGAGCCTGATGAAGACAAAAGCCAACATGCCATGGGTCAAGTAAAGAGAGAAGAAGAGTCACAAAGATTAATCGCATCCAATAATGATGACAGTTCAACTGAAATGAATTTTACAGTACCGCCTGAAGTCCTAGGAAAAATTGACCATGCGAATACCTTAGCTGCAAATCAAATCGGAGGGTTGCGATGAGCCAACGGAAAAAAATTCTAATTACCTTAATTTCTTTTGGGTTGGCGGCATGTGGCCCCATCAATTCTAACTTTAGTTGTAATGCGACTGCAGGGGATAGTTGTTTGACGATTGAGCAAGTGGATGCCATGACACGATTCGCCGATTATGCGAGGCCCTATGGTCTAAAAAATAAGCAAACCAACACAAAAAATGCACCTCTTATCAAATCTGGAAGAAAAGTTAAACAAAGTAATGGGCAAGCACTTTGGCTAGCACCGACAGTTAAGGGGCAATCATGGGCTTAAAACTCAATCAATTGCGAGATAAAGCACGCGAACTAGCGCATCGTGCAAGTCAAAAACTGGGAGAAACTGCAGGCATAAAGCCTGACTCTTTGCAGCATCACATAAAAGCCTATGAAACCTGTGCTTTAGACTTGCCCTCCATAACCAGTTTGCTTCCTTATGAAACAGTAAGTGAGGAGGGATTTTTTGTCAATCGTAATTCTGCAGGTTTTGGACTTCTTTTAATGCCCACGGCAGGAGCAGATGAATCCTTAATGAAATCTCTGGCAGAACTATTTAAAAATAAACTCACTGAAGGAACAGATTGTACCGTATTGCTGTATAAGCATCCCTGGCTTGCCCAAAATTTGCAACACAATTATGCGCCTATTTTAAAGCAAGGTGGCATTTATGCAGAGCTTGCTCGTCAAAGTTTGAAATACCATCTTAATGCCATTGCCAAGGGTTATAAAAATGGCCGCAATGTCCCCGCCACTTTGTCGGATTATCGAGGATATCTGTTCATTTCAAGACCGAATGAGCAAGAAGTTGAAAGCAAGCTGCGAGTACTTCGAGAAGAGTTTGAATCCGAACTCAAAGTGGCAGGATTTAGTTTGGCACGCTGTGATGCACACGATTTTAAAGTTTTAATGCGGGCTCTGATGTCACCGAACTTTAATGAGCTGTCCTGGCCCACCATCGAGAATTCATCACCTTTTATTGCCAAGTCTATTCTTAATCCTACTACTGTATATGAGATTGGTGATGAGGCGATTAATCTCTCTGTCGCCGATGAGGAAGGAATTATCCAGCGCTCAAGGGTAATCAATTGTGAACTAACCAGTTTTCCTAAAGCTCCTTTTGCGTTATGGCAAACTCCTGATTTGTTTGCCAACCTTTTAAAGCCGGAACAAGGCATTCAATGTTCCTTTCTGCTTTCATTTACTATTCGCGGTGTGAATCAGGAAAAGATGAAAGCGCAAGCGAAAAAAAGAGCCAAATCGTTAACTGCCAATAATAATGCCATTCAATCCTTTATTAATCCGGGTATTAAAGAAGAAGCTGCCGAATGGCAGTTTGTGCATGAGCATGCATCCAAAGGTGAATTACATCTTCTGCCTACCTTTTACAATTTAGTGTTGTATACGACAGTAGAAAAAGAACGCGAGCATGTGGCCAAAGCAATTGCAAGTTTTAGACAAATGGGATTTACCTTAGTACAAAGCCGTTGCAAACAATGGCTGCGATTTTTGGCAAGTCTTCCGTTTATGCTGACCGAAGGACTTTTCTCAAGACTAGCGCTTTTAGGTATGACCAAAAAACTAAGTCATACCAATGTGGCTAATCTTCTACCCGTAGTGGCCGATTTTAAAGGAGCACGGCAAGGGCTCATTGTGCCAACCTATCGTCATCAGTTGTTTTATTTAGATACCTTTGATGACCGAGTCTTACCCATCACCAATTTTAATCGCTTAACGGTAGCAAGCCCTGGCTCTGGTAAATCCTTTTTTGAACAAGCACAAATCCTGGATGGCTTATCCCGCGGGCAGCACATTTTTGTCATCGACTTAGGCGGTTCGTACAAACATTTATGTGAGTTGGTTGGGGGAAGCTACATTGATGCCTCCACATTGACTCTTAATCCTTTTACGCTATTTGATTTTGATGGAGTCACCGAAATTGATGGCGAAAAGGTAAATGATTCCATCCAAATTAGAGATTTATTAGCCATTATGGCAAGTCCCAATGAGGCATTAGGAGAGGTTCAAAAAGCATGGCTTTTGGATGCAGTGCTCACCTGTTGGCAAGAACATGGCCGGCAAGCCAAGATGGATGATGTACTGAATGCGCTTCGCGGACTGCTACAAAAACCAGAATCCAGAAATGACCGCAGATTAAAAGATTTGCTCATCCTGTTGGATAAATATGGCAGCCAGGGAATCTATGGCAGGATGTTTAATAGTGATACCCCACTTTTAAATAACTCTAATTTTGTGGTTCTGGAAATGGGCCAACTAGAGAGTAATCCAGGGTTACTCACTATCGTCATGTTTGTCATGATAGTAATTATCCAAGGGCAGTTTTACCATTCCGACCGCAGAATTCAAAAACGCTGTATTATTGATGAAGCATGGCGCTTTCTGGCTGTAGGTTCTAATCCAATTTCTGCAGGATTTATTGAACAAGGATTTCGTACAGCAAGAAAACATACGGGTGGGTTTGCCGTAATTACCCAAAATCTGGCCGACACCATGAATACCCTCCAGGGGCAAGCCATTGCCGCGGCAGCAGATACCAAAATCATCATGCGCCAAGGAGCATTTCGTGAGTACGTTGAGAAACATCCTGATCACTTTACCCCTCTAGAAATTGCCATGATTGAATCCTTTGGTGAGGCAAAAACTCAAGGCTTTTCTAATTTGATGATTCAATTCGGTAATGTGACTACGTTTCATCGTTATTTTTGCGACCCATTCTCAAGAGTATTGTTCTCCACTTCGGGCGATGAATTCGGAGCAATCGAGTCCTTAATGAATCAAGGGATATCCCTCACGGATGCGGTTTATCAAGTAGCACAACATCACTATGGAGATGAATTATGCGATTGAGTCATACCGTAGTAGTCAGTGTTGTAACAATACTCTTTATTGGTTTGCAATTTTGGATTTCACCAAAAACCAACATTGTACTTTTTGATTCTGCAGCTATTCAAGCTCAATTAGTCCGTCAATTAGCAGAACATCAAGCCAATGAGAAACAAGTGAGCCACACAACCCAGCAAATCAAGCAGAAACTGCACCTGCTGTTAACACAGTATGCTAAGCAACATCACGTCATAATTTTTGACCAGCGTGAAGTGCTTGCAGGTGGTGAAAACATTACAAGCGAGATTGCTAACAAGCTCAGTCAGACGATGAGGAAGAGCTCATGAAAAGCGTATTGCTTCTGGCTTTTATCATGGCGATTCATTGGAATGCACATGCCAAATCATTTGGTGTAGTAGGGGAGGTTTTTCCGGTTAGCGAAAAAAGCTTTTTAGAGCTGATTGAAGAACGGTTACGTGCATTAACTGTTAGTGGTGAATTGGAGGCATTAAAGCAGAAATGGATTCACGCAGCAGCTCAACACGCAAACAGACCGACTGCATTAGATTTAAAACGCACTCAACAAACAATCCAGCATTACTACGCGCCAGAAATCACCTTAAGTCAGGATATAACCGATGCCAAAAGCAAGGTGCTTTACCCTAAGGGAACTTCTGTAAATGCGCTGGAGTATATGCCGACGTATAAACCTTGTTGGCTGTTTTTTAATGCTGATGATGAAGCACAGATTCGTTGGGCGAAGCTACAAAAGAATCAATGCCCCAATCCCAAATTAATTTTGACAGGGGGGGCGATTCACAGCACCGAAAAGAGATTCAAGGCAGTGACTTATTTTGATCAGGGAGGCCGAATTACACGAAAGCTTGATATAAGGCATGTACCAGCGCGAGTAAGCCGCGAAGAAAATCAGCTTCTTATTGTTGAAACAGCAATTAAGGAGAGTGGCGATGTCCTTTAAAGTCCTTCTTTTCGTAATCTCTTTCGCCTGTTCTTATACGGGATGGAGCAAACAATGCACGGGACATTTCGTCAATCCGATTCGTGATGTGTGTTGGCGATGTTTATTTCCTTTATCGATTGGCAACATCAAGGTGGTCAATTCATCTCTTCCCGATACCGACAATGCATCAAGCCCCATAGGCATATGCCCAGGTCCCTTGGGTTTACGTGTCGGGTTGAATATTGGGTTTTGGGAGCCAATGGCATTAGTAGATATTACCGATACACCCTATTGCCTGGTTAATCTGGGAGGCATCAAGCTCAATTTGGGTTTAAAGCACAGTAGAGGCGGCCGTCATGTGGTTGGCCATGGCCAGCAACGCGCTTTTTTCCACGTGCACTGGTACAAATATCCGCTGATTAGTTGGCTTAATCTCATCACCTCACTAGGTTGTATGCAAGGAGGTGATTTTGACATTGCTTACCTCACGGAGCTTGATCCTACCTGGCAAGACTCTGAAATGAGTTTTGTCTTAAGTCCTGAGTCGGTGCTGTTTGGAAATCCGGTGGCAGCAAGCGCATGTGCCGCAGATGCCATTTCTTCGACATTAACAAAAAAACCAATAGATAGTCTTTTTTGGTGTGCAGGAGCACAAGGCACCCATTACCCGCTGACAGGGCATGTGAATGCGTCAATTTCTCCAGTGCAAACCGCGCTGCTTTTGACAGAACGCATGAATTACAAAATGCACCGTGAATTTTTGGTGTCTGATTCAAGTCCTGCGTCGGGTGCGATTTGCAAAGAACATTACTATACCGTAACACCTAAATCCCGCTACCGCTATGAAATGGTGAATCAAGTGGCAGATGGCAAACATTGCTATCCAGGAGGCTTAGGCACTTTGGCTTGGGAGTTAGGAAAAATTAAACCACATACCGCCGACCAGTATGGATTTTTAGTGTGGCGAAAACGTAACTGTACCTTCCTTTAAATGGAGATAAAATGCTAAAAAAAGGAATTACTTTATTGTTTGGATGCCTCGCAAATACAGTGCTCGTTGCTTCTACAGTATCGGTATTTGTTAGCTTCTCCATGCCCTATAACTTATTGGAAGAGACACTCAAAGAAAGTAGCCGTTTACATATTCCCGCCTATTTAAACGGACTATATCACGATTCAATGCGAGACACTGCACTTAAAGTTATGGCGTTAAGTAAGCATATTCCTAATTTGAATTTGGCAATTGACCCCACTTTATTTGAACGTTTTGGTATTCAGCAAGTACCTGCTTTGGTAGTGGCAGATGAACAGAGCTTTGATGTGATTTATGGCCATTTGCCACTCCAAGAAGGATTAGCGCGAATTGCAGGACATGGAGATACTCGCTTTACCATCCAAGATGCTCGGAGGATAAGCGGTGAGTAAATTCATCTTGATGCTATTTTTGAGTACATTCTTTACCGCGATAATGGCTCAAACTCCATCTGATGCGATAAAAGCGCGTAATGAGGCAATACAGTCTTTAAATGGATTCAATCCTGAAAGAATATTAAAAGGATATACGCAAAATCCCAATGAAATGAGCCTTCTTCCGCAAGAAGGAACGAACACTTTGCCAGCTACAGGCTTAAACGCACTATCTAATAATCCGGATGCGTTAGAAGTTTATCAACAGGCAGGAACTCGCACTAAAGGACGCTACAATCCGAATAGCCCAGCGATGCGTTATGCCGAACAATTACTTGAAAATCCAGAAGATGCAGTAAATGGGGTCTGCTATAAAGAGCCCGGTTATTGTCAATCGACCCCAGAGATCAAAACCTGCGAAGAAACCCTGGGCTATAAAAATATCTCCTGTGGTGATGTCCTTAGAGTGACCCTAAAACCGCTTTCACAACAGTTTACTCGCGAAGTCATGTTTCCTCGCGGCAGCGCAACCTTTCATTTAGCCCAATGCGGTAAACACAATAAAAGATGCAGTCAGGTTAATCTTGCAGAAATAAAGTCTTCGTGTGAAACATTAAATTTGGTGGTGATGTATCACAAGAAAGTACTACAACTGATCAAAAATCCTACCTGCAAAGACCCTACAGTGACAATTTCCTTAGGAAAAATAATTAAAGCACCGATTACTCTTAAAATGACGCTAACCCAAAAGGTGAGTGACGAGTCGTGGGTTACTCAAACCTGCGACAAGAAAACCTCAGATTCCTGTATTTTGACCCATAGCAATTCATGTCTAGAACCAAACGCCACAAAAATCATTGAGGGCATTGCCATTACCAGACCATGCTGGGGTCATGCTTCGAACTATCAATGCTCCTATTTAGAAAACAGTTATTGCATGCCCTTGCTTCAGGCGGGCTGTTCGCAAGTGAGTTCACAGTGTCTTAATGCGTCCAATGGATTGTGTACCCGGTTTCTCCAAACTTTTTCCTGTATGACCCAAGTGTGTTTTCCAGAAAAAACCATTTGTCCTGATAAAATACCCTGTAGTGATGGAGCATGTGACTTATCTTTTGAGGAAGAAAGTGATGATGCAGCGGAAGGATTGTCCCGCCTCGGGGCTCTTGCGGGTGCTGCCTCCGATGTCGCAACCAAGCAAGTTCGCAGTGGGATTCCTGCTATTTTTATCGGAACAAATTCAACCTGTCGCAAAGTGGTTGCCAATACACGCAATTGTTGTCATGGCAGTCACCAAATGACCCATTGCAGTGATGATGAGAAGCGGCTTGCCAAAGCCAAGGAAGAAGGAAGAGCATATAAAGTAGGAACTTTTTGTGCTTTAAAAAAGTTAGGGCTTTGCCTGGAAGAAAAAGAATCGTGGTGTGTTTTTCCCACACAATTGGCCTCCATCCTACAAATCCAAGGACGATATTATCAGTTAGGTATACACTTTGGCTGGGCAAAAGATGAAGACAATAAAGCCAATTGCCGTGGCATCACCCCAGAAGAACTGGAACGTATTAATTTTTCTGTTTTGGATTTATCGCCCATTTCCCAAGAGCTCATGAGTCGCAAAGTACTGCCAAATGATGGGCAAGTATCTGCGGTCAATCAGTCCCATATCGAGCGCTTAAAACAGATGGGGCAATCTCATGATTAAATGGGGGGTTTTTCTTTTGATATTCCTAAACTCACTTAGTGTATTCGCTGAGAAACCGGTCGGTTTTCTTTGGTATAGCATTGAAAAGGAGCAGAAAAAATCGAAGCAACCAAGTTCTCGAGGTAAGGCTTTTAATCAACTTAGCTTTACTGAACGTGATGCAGTGCTTCGCTTTTACACCATGGAAGCCTTACATAAAGCACGACATACAAAGAAGGTTGAAGACATGCGCGTTTTTTTAAGACTTCAAGATTACTGGCTTAAAGAATCCACTCATTTTAAGCAGCTTTTTCAACAAACAATGTTGGTTTATCCTGAGTATGACTATACGGTTACCCATCCCACGTCCAACCTTGGTGCCAAAATTACAGATGAAGTGCGTGAAGCGCAGCGAGTAGAGGTCATCAACAATTTAGCAAAATCTCATGGACTATTATTCTTCTATCGGGGCAAGAGTCCCTACGATATGAAACAAATTCCTATCCTTGTAGATTTTTGTCATCGTTTCCATTTGACTTTAATGCCCATTAGTATCGATGGAACCATTTCCTCTCAATTACCTCATTCAAAAATTGATTCAGGCCAGGCAAACCATTTGGGTGTGCATTATTTTCCAGCAGTTATTCTAGTCAATCCAAAATCGAATAAAACAGAACCAGTGGCTTATGGATTAACTACTCAGGATGTCTTAATGGAACGATTCGTTCAGGTGGCAACCCAATTTCAAGGAGAACCCGTATGAAAGGACGCATGCTTATTATCCTAATGATGTTGCTTAGTGTTTCGCTTAGTGCAGCAAATTCCGATTGGCTCACAACAACGATTGCTGCAAAGGAGCAGGGTATAAAGCCACAAATCTTTAGCCAACCTCAAACGCAAACACAAGTCTTTTTTAAAGAGCATGGGCTCATTTTCTTTTACGCAAGCTCTTGTCCTTATTGCCAACAATTTGCCCCTATTCTTAATTCCTGGGCAACCCACAATAAAATAAAGGTACTTCCCTTAGCTTTTGATAACCAAACCTTGAGCGAATTCCCCAACTTTTTACCTGCTACCACCGAATGGATTAGTGCAGCGTATCAAGAAAATCCAATCCAGTATCCTGCGTTATTTGTGGTAAATCCTAAAACAAAAAAGCTCTATCCCGTAGGATTTGGGGCAATGACACACGATGAGTTGCGTGGTCGCTTAGAGCGACTCCTCCCAAAAATTATTGCTTATGAGCGAAGTGGAGACATGCATGACTAAAGCACTTGGCTATCTTTTACTGTTGGTTATCTCGATTGGCCATGCCAGCGTGAGTACTGATTTAGATAACTTCTTCAATGGCATAGGCTATGCATCCAACGTCACCTCACCTGCAGCGTTTGAATCGCAAGCCGCAGGATTTTTTGGTGGCGGCTCACTCTATGCGCGCAACCAAGTTCGTCAATATCAACTGGTGCAATTGGACCTTCCAAGCTATCGCGCAGGATGCGGAGGAATTGATTTATTCACCGGCAGCATGAGTTTTCTAAGCGAACAAAAGCTTGTGGATTTAGGCAAATCAGTAATGACTAATGCAGGGGCTTATGCCGTCGATGTGATGCTTGCATCCACGGTGCCCGAACTCAAACAAGTTAGAGATTATCTGCAACAGCTTGAACAAATGGCCAATCAAGCGAGCATCAATTCCTGCCAACTATCACAAAATATGGTGGGTGGGGTTTGGCCTAAAACTGCTGAGAGCCAACAAAAGATTTGTAAAGACCAAGCTGCTATGGGAAAAGAAGGTTTATTTAGTGATTACGTCAAAGCACGTATGGCCTGTTCAGGAACTGGATTTGATAACGTAATGAGTAAGGCATCAACTGACCCCGAACGAAAAAAACAGGTGGTACTCAACAAAAATTTAATTTGGTCCATTTTGCAAGCCAAATCATTTTTGAATTCCGACCGAGAACTAGCTGAAATGGTCATGAGTCTTACGGGAACTCTTATTATCGATGGCCAAGGTAAAGTAACCAATGTGCCCTCACTTGCCTCTAACCCCACTTTAATTAATGCTTTGATTGGGGTAGGAACCACCCATCAAGCCAAAATATGGCGTTGTAAGGATGCAGGAGGCACGAGTGCATGCTTGCAAGTGAGTCTTCAAGATATTTCGATACCCGAAACGGCAACGCTCACTTACAAAGTACGTGAGATTATTCGCACCATGAATTCAAAACTAGTTAATGATGAAAAGCCAGGAATGCGTGAGCTCAATTTCTTAAGTATGACTTCATTACCGGTTATGAAGTTTTTATCCGTTCTAAACAGCATGCATTATGGCAGCACAGCCGTGGATATTGAAGAGTATTCCATGCTTATTGCTCAAGATTTGCTGACTAATTATTTAAGCGAATTGCTCATCGAAGTAAACCAAGCTACGGCAGGTTCTGAACTCAATTCCGATTTATTAAAAGAAATTCAGAAACGAATCAGTCAGGCAACAATATTAGTGACTTCAATCGATCCGAAAGTAGGGCATAAGCTGCAGCAGAAATTAGCGTTGGTGGAGCGCATGGCACGCATTGAAAAGCAAGTAGCTTCCAGCATGAACAGTGTAGGAGCATAGAATGATAACGATTCATGTACTAGCCGGTGGTGAACTCGTCCAACATATCATTAATGCCACGACCTCTTTTATGAAGCAAGACAGCTTTTTAGGTTTACTTCGCATTACCGCATTGATTGGTATTGTAATGAGCACCATTGGTTTTTTAAAAACCCGAAACCCTATGGCGTTTGCTCATTGGTTTTTAGGATACATCGTATTAATTAATATTATTTTATTGCCTAAAACTTCAGTACTTATTGATGATATTTCGAGCCAAACTCCCAAATTAGTCGATAACGTACCTGTAGTGTTTGGCTTGAGCGCAAGCCTTATCACCACCATCGGCTATGGGCTTGCACAAAGTTATGATGCCTTGCTCTCAATGCCCAATGATTTGCAGTATACCCAAACGGGTGCTTTATTTGGTTCACGTCTTATTCAAGCATCCACCGGTTTTCGCATTATTGACCCCGTTCTTAAAGAAGAGATGAGCGAATATTTTCGAGTCTGTGTGGTTGGAGATATTCGCATGAATCATAAATATTCAGTGGGTGATTTGGCACATTCTGCCAATCTCTGGGATTTAATCACCAAGAAAGCATCTCCTCTTCGAATGCTTAAAGTAAGTGGAAAGCTGGTGACTTGCCAAGAAGCATCAAAAGCTGATGGTCCATACAGTCTTCGCAAAAAACTTGAGACAGAAATTAAAAAAGCCTATACCTTTTTCGGAGTTAATTTATTTGGTAAACCCAAAAATACCACTTATGAAGCACTCTTTAACACCCACTTAAAATCTGCGTTCAATTATTATCAAGGGCTCACCGACTCAGCAAGTAATGTGTTTTTACAAAGCATGATGATAAATGCCATGAGAGAAGGAGTAGGACAGTATCAGGCATTTACTGATGCCACTGCAGGAGTGGTTAATCAACAGTTTACTAAATCGCAAGTACAGCATCGCTGGAGCTGGGAAGTTCTTGGACAAAAGGCACTATGGATTTTACCGATTACCCATACGTGCCTTACTCTGTTACTTTTTGGAGTTTTTCCTTTGATTATTGCATTAAGCTCTCTTCCTGGTGGGGTGCGTATTCTGTATGGGTACGTGCAATTTTTTATGTCGTTGCAGTTTTGGCCTGTTCTTTTTGCCATACTCAATGCAGGTATGACCCTTTATGGTGCCTCTTCATCCTCAGAATTCGGTCAATTTACTATGGTCAATTTGAATCAAATCGATGAGCTCCATGCCGACATTTCTGGGGCTTGCGGCTATTTGATGATGCTTATTCCGTTCTTATCCCATGGTTTAGTGTCCAATTTGGGTGGGGCTTTTAGTAATCTGGCCACAAGTATGATGAGCCACATGCAAGGCTCGAGTATGTCAGTTGCCGGCGAAGCGGCAAGTGGCTCGTTTGCTCTAGGGCAAACCAGCTTCTACAATACCACTGCCAATAATTTCTCAGCCAACAAACATGATTCCAACTGGACCCATCTTCGTGGAATGCATACAGAACAATTAGGAAGCGGTGTTTTAAAAACAGTAAACGCACAGGGTGGAAGTATTTTTGATGTAAGTCCAGGTATGACCCGCAGTGCTATTTCTATTAATACCGCTGAAGGATTAAGTGCATCACTGAACCAAGCCTATGAACAATCTCGTCAAGCAGCCATTAATGAATCCAACCATTATCAATCTGCTTTATCTCAGTTTGCCCATCGTGCCTTACAACTGTCTCAGTTACAAGGTCATGAGATGCGTTTAGGTGAGGGAGTTTCTGCCAGCGAGTCATCTCAATATTCAAAAGCCCTTTCCACAATCAGTCACATCGCCGAAGATGCGGCCCAACGAATGGGCGTGAGTAAAGAGGAAGCCCTTACTCATTTAACCAGTGGTGGGTGGGGAGCGCAGGCAGGGATTAGTACCAAACGCAGTCTCTTTGGGAAGTTAGCACAATGGGGCACTGGGTTTAATGCAGGAGGAGAGACACATCTTAAATACGAGCAGTCCTCAAGTAACAGCAATCGCTACCACAAGTCAATGGATGGAAGTCTTTCTGCACGAGAAGCGAAAGATTTTAATGATGCAGTCAATTACGTACAACACTTTGCAAAAAATCATCATTTTGACGACAGCCATTCACAAGCGGCTTCCTTATCCAATCAGCTGGGTGCAGACCTTCGGCAAGCAGAAACGGCAAGTCATAATTATGATGCGAACACGTCTAAAGCGCAGCGCATCTCTAAAGCAAAAAGTTATGTGGAGTCCCATTCGGCCCAAATTAATACAGACTTGAATCAAGCATTTCCTGCCTACGTGGCTAAGAAAGTTGGCGAGCCAAGACGAGACGAACTCTTTGGTCGGCCTGGTGATATTAATTCTCTGAATCAACTTCAGGCACTCGGTCAAAGTTTCCTTGCCGACAAACGAGAAGAGTTGCTCACAAATATTGACTCCCAAGCCTCCCCAAAAAATGTGGATTCTTTAAGTCAACAAGGAAGCCGGTATGTTGAGCAAAGAGAAAATCAATTGAGCACATCTTATCAAAAGAATAATCAAGATTTGACAGGGAGTGCGATGACATTAAACGTAGGAATAAACTCTAAATCGACAGACTACTTACAACAGAATGTTCAAAAGCAAATCCATCAAATACCGCATCATCTCCAAACAGAAGAAAAGTTGCTTCATAAAGCTCAGCATGATCTAATGAAGAAAGAGACTAAGGCCATTAATGAAGGGAGAGACGCACAAAAATTTATTTTAAATGGAAAAAGTTCAAAGTCTTAGGACTGCAAACGAGAGGAGAAAAACAATGAATTCAATGGAATTGAAATGTGCATTAGATGCAGACATACAGCGCATTAAGCGATTAAATCCTGACATAATTCCGGCACGATTTTATTATGGAGCCTTGTTGAAATTATTTTTTAGTGGTTTTTGGAAAATATGGCTCATTATCTTAACCACCTTTGTTTATACAGGTATCCGTAACCCGTCTAATGATGTTATGGCACATGATACAGTAGTGCACATTATCCAAGATGCAGCACTTTCGAGCTTATTTTTGAGTCTTGGTGCCATGCTGTTACTTACTCAAACACTTAATTTCAGTATTCTGGTGCGTTTTCATCTGGAGCATCAATTAAAAACAGGGCCGTTACTGGTCAAAAAATTAAAGCAATCTGCTCTTTTGTTCTTTGGAGTATTTACAGTAATCTGCGCCTTATGTGCAAGTTTTGCTGAGTCTTCTGACATCTTTTTTCTCATGGGGTTTGCCTACTTTGGTAGCCTTCTTATTACTTATTTTGTTGTGAGTATGGAAATAAATCGCATTGGATTAAATCTCCTTTTTTCAGTCATGCATGAGTTCTTTCGAAAAGACCAGAAAGGACACTGGGATTCTGTAAATTAATTCACCAAAGTAATTTATTAATCGCCATAAATACAAGCAGTGGTAGCCACTGCTTTGCCTAAAAGTAAGGATGAATCGTTAATGCAAAATGAGCCTAATTTTAAACATTATACCCGTGGCGGACAAATCAGTTTTCATAACCTAAGAATGTGGGATCAGATTACCAAATCATTGACGGTGATTTGCTTATTTCTTTGGTTGCTAGTTACCGGGTTTATCATTTGGAGTGTTACCTCAATTGAAAAACTACAGCATGCTTCTGTGTATTATTGGGCTAAACTTTTAAATCTTATTGGCCAAAGTCATGTTTTCACCCTTTCTTTTCATGGCAAGGAATACCATCAAAACGTACAGCAAGTTCTAAATTATTCCTATTATGATGAAAACGCACGTGAGATAACTCGAACCCTAGGTCAATCTGCTTTAGGTGCTTTTTGTATTTCTTTTCTTATAGGAGTGGGGCTTGCCTTTTATTTTATTCGTCGGGGTAAAGAACAAAGCAAGCATCAATTTATTCGAGGAAGTCGTATTGGCACTTCAGAACACGTAAAGCATTTAATTATTCGAGATAATGTTGCTTCAGACATCCATATTGATGGCTTTCCATTAATTGTGGGAAGCGAAGTACAACATTTTTTAGTCCATGGAACCGTAGGAACGGGTAAAAGCCAACTCATCATGAAAATGTTGGATGCATTACGCACACGAGGTGATCGCGTTATCATTTATGATAAAGGCTGCTCCTTTATCTCCCATTATTTTCAAGAAGAATTGGATGTTGTGTTAAACCCCTTTGATGCACGCTGTCCTAATTGGGATATGTGGGCAGAAGCACCTCGGGATTCTGATTTTGAAAATATGGCCGAAAGTCTTATCCCGATGCACGGGGAATCAGATCCATTTTGGGTCAATGCAGCCCGAACTGTTTTTTCCTCAGTAGCTTCAACCATGCGCCATGACTCAGACCGATCGCTTGAGAAGCTTCTTCGGCTTTTGTTAACTGGCGAATTTTCTTTATTGGAAGAGTACTTAAAAGGAACGGCTGCTGCAACCTTAGTCAGTGGTAAGATTGAAAAAACCGCGATTTCAATTCGTTCCGTAATTACGACCTATCTTAAATCCTTACAGACTTTATCAGGAGTTGAAACGCACAATAAATCAGCTTTCTCAATACGTGATTACATTTTGGATGACAGTCGAAAAGGCTGGCTTTTTATTTCATCCAATGGCGAGCAGCACAAAACCTTAAAGCCCTTGATGTCGATGTGGTTGGCTATGGCATCGCTGACACTTTTAAGCTTAGAACCAAATCGAAATCGCCGTATTTGGTTTGTCTGTGATGAGTTACCTAGTTTGCATAAATTGCCTTTGCTTGGAGAGACGATTGCTGAGGTGCGAAAGTTTGGAGGTTGTTTTTTATTAGGAATGCAAAGCTTTGCCCAGCTTACCAAAGTATATGGACAAAGTGGAGCACGTGAATTATTTGATTTGCTCAATACCCGTTTTTTCTTTCGCAGCCCCAGTAGTGATATGGCACGTCTTGTTGCTAATGAATTGGGTGAAGAGGAAATAGAAGAATCTCGAGAGAATTACTCCTACGGGGCGAATAGCATTCGGGATGGGATTTCTCTGGGAAGTCAGCGGGTAACCCGGCCTATTGTTGCTTATCCTGAAATTTTAGAACTTCAAGATTTAGCTTGTTTTTTACGTCTTCCAGGACCTTATTCTGTGACTAAGTTGCAGCTTCAATTAATACCTCGTCAAACACAAACGCAAGGTTTTGTCGAAAGATCTGTACCAACCTGTAGCTCAGAGGACTCTTTAAAAGTGGAGCAAGAAAGCGATTCTTCCTCAGGTCCAAATTTAGAGGCAGTTTCCTCAAAAGGCAAAGAACGTCAACTCACAGAATACATGGACTAACAAAGAATGCTCAGTATACAACCTTTAAAATCAGCCCAAGGTGCAGCAGATTATTATACTGCAGCGTTTAATTATTATGCAGGTGATGCAACAGCCATGCATTGGATGGGTAAAGCATGTGCTCATTTACAATTACAAGGCGTTGTTGAAAAAGAGCAGATGTTACCTTTGTTGGAAGGTCGATTACCTAACGGACAAATATTGCAAAACCTAAAAGGGGAGCATAGACCTGGTTTTGATATGACTTTTTCCGCACCTAAAAGTGTTTCCCTTTTAGTTGGTCTGGGTGCGGCTCCGGAGCTGATTCGTTTTCATGATGAGGCAGTGAAATATGCGATTTCTCAAATAGAGAGTGAGTTTTCCGAAACCCGCATCCGACGAGAAGGCGAACTCTTTTATGAGAAGACGGATAATTTATTAATTGCGGCATTCAGGCAGCCCAGTTCTCGAGCGAACGACCCAGCGCTACATACTCATTGTGTCACCATGAATATGACGTATCACCAAGGGAAGATGCGTTCTTTAGCCAGTGATCCTTCACGAAATCGTGGCGTTATTGAGCAAATCCAAAATAATGCACATTATTGTGGGTTAATTTATCGCCAGCATTTGGCCAATCAACTTAAAGACGCAGGGTATAATTTACGACTTACAGGCGATGGATTATTTGAAATAGAGGGAATTTCAGATGAAGTATTAAAGGAATTTTCCAGAAGACGAGAAGACATTGAACGGCATTTAGAAGAAAAAGGGTGGTCAGGGGCAAAAAGTGCTTCTGCAGCAACCCTTCTCACGCGACAGAATAAAGAAGAGCAGAATATGGAGGTGCTCGACAATGATTGGCAAGAGCGTGCCAAAGAACTTAATTTTGATGCGCATAGTTTCATCAAGAATCGAGGTCAAAAGAGCAAATCCACCTCTTGGGTTTCAGAATTAAAAGAGAAACTTATTAGCTTCGTCACAATAAATCGTCACACCAAAGAACCCACGGAATTAAAGGCGGCAAAGGCCTGTGTGCAAGTAGCTATTGAAACGCTAAGTCAACGTACTGCAGTATTTAGTGAGCGAACTTTATTGCACGAAGCAATGAAGCACAGTCTTATTTACCCTGAAGCAATTACCAAAGAAACCATTATTGCAGCAATTGCGCAGGAGAAGACAAAGCAAACACTTTATGAAGGTACATGTCCAGAAACCCAGAAAACCCTTTTAACAACTCCTTGGCTACTCACAGTGGAATCCGAAACCCTTGCTCGAATTGAGCTAAATAAAGGGAGTGTAAAACCTATTGCAACAAAAGGGAGGGTCGAGGCATTTCAAGACGAGCGAAGCTCCATGTTAGCTCATTCAATGACTGCCTCACAAAAACAAGCCATGATTGCATTATTGACCAATACCGATCGATTCTCTGCAATTCAAGGTTATGCAGGCGTTGCTAAAACCTCTATGCTCGCTGAGGCACGACTTCTAATCGAAGAGCGAGGATATACCATACGTGGAATAACTGTAGCGAGTTCCGCAGCGCATGAGCTACAAACAAAAGCAGGGATTACAGCCGATGTTTTTCCGATTGTGCATCAGGAGCTAAAAGATGCGCCAACCGCTTCTTTGTCGAAAACACTATTTATTGTCGATGAGGCATCAATGCTTTCCTCGCATCAAGGTCATGAGCTGCTGAAGCAAGTCGAGCGAACGGGTGCCCGTTTAGTGTTGGTTGGTGATAAGGCACAACTTCCAAGCGTTAATACAGGCAGGATCTTTAGCCTCACCCAAGAGTATGGAATTAAAACCTCCATTATGGATGAAATCGTACGTCAAAAAAATAAAGATACAAAAGATGCAGTAATTTATGCGACTCAAGGAAACGTTAAAGAGGCATTAAATCATCTTAACGTCCAAACTTTAAATTCTCATGAGGAACGAATTCAATGGATAGCGCAAAAGTGGTTGTCTTTGCCTCCCCAGGAGCGTGAAGAAACCTTGTTATTTGCTCCTACTCATGCCAATCGGCAAGAAATTACAGAAATTATTCGCCAAGGTCTTAAGAAGGAGACGGTTTTAAGAGGAAATAAATTTGAGCACCAAGTGCTTAAGGCTAAATCTATAGAAGCATCTCAACTGCGGCACAGTGCTTATTACCAAAAAGGAAATTTAATCCGTTTTAACCAAGATTTTATTAATGGGCGGATAACGCGGGGGTCTTATTATACTGTTGGAAAAATGGACAAGCACCATTACCGAGAGAACGTTTTACCGCTTATTAATGCACAAGGGAAAATCATCCCCTTCGCGTTAAAAAATCTTCCCCAATATAAAACCCACACAGCACCTTTTGAACGACTTATTGAGCTTTATGAATCAAAGCCCCTTGAACTTTATGAGGGTGATAAAGTCATGTGGACCCGGAATTTTAAAGCAGAAGGTATTCGAAATGGTCAATGTGCCACAATTTACGAAATTAATAACGAAGCGATTCATTTTAAAACGAAGGATGGTATTTCTTTGCAGCTGGAACATACCCATCCTTGCCTAAAACACCTTGATTACAGCTATGTCTTAACCAATTACAAAGTCCAGGGACAAGATGCAAGTTATGGAATCGGACTTATGGAGTCTTATCATCGTTTTAGTGCCACTCTAAAAAATTTCTATGTACAAATTTCTAGGGCAGTACATGGAATGACCTTGGTTACAGATAATAAGGAAGAGTTGATTTGGGCAATACAAAGAAATAATGATGAAAAGCCTGCTTCTCTTGATGTTTTTTCAAGTAAACAATTAGTGAACCATTACGAGCGATATAAGCAACAAAATTTTGTACCACTTCAATCAATAATTAATAGGAAGCAATCATGGGAAGCTCAATCAATTCAAATGAATCTCAGGGAGATGAATTTTATCCCAAATAAAAGTATCCACCTTTTTTCTCAGAAACCAAAAGAATTAGTCAAAGAATTAGAACTATAAAGTAGGAGATAATTATGCAACGTTTAACTATTTCATTACCCGAAAATTTGCATAGCCGTATTTCATCACTGGGGATACAACATCATGAATCAATGTCCAGTATCATTAATCGATTAATTCATGTTGGGTTACAGCACTGGTACGAGGAACAACAAAAAACAAGTTCAATTGTTGAGCAGCATTGTCAGCAATTAATTATTCAAATGAATGCATTGATAAAAAACATGTCAGTAGAGTTACTTAAGTTAACTCAGGAGGACTTGGAGCAGCTGCAAAGAGCGGCAATGAGTAAGTTTGCCGAATTAAACCAAGTGAGTAAGAATAAGTTTTCATTTTAAATTGCGAAAAAACTTAAGAAAACAGGTAGAGGGAGTTCGTATTGGACTTAACCTTTTTGCTGATAAGTAAAAGTAGTTAAAAGAATAGAAAATAAGTGACAGAGCCTTATAATGTCGCCTACTTATTTTTTGGTGGTTCTAATGATTCGATACATACTTTTACTATGTTTTATCTCTCTAAGTTATGCCCAATCTCCTGGCTCTTTTTCACAATCTAAGAAAATTGCAGCACAATTATTTCAAAAACATCCACAAACTATATATTGTCAATGCAGTTATGAAGAGAAAGAAGTAAATTTAGCCAGTTGTGGGATGCAAGCTGCTGATTCAATCAAGCGAGCGCATCGTATTGAATGGGAACATATTATGGCTGCCGAACATTTTGGGCAGCAATTTGCATGTTGGCGTGAGCCTTTGTGCGAGGACAAACATGGTAAATCCTATAAGGGACGACGATGTTGTGAAAAAATCGATGAACAATTTCGCCATGTGGAGGCCGAACTTTATAACTTATGGCCTGAAGTAGGGGTAGTAAATCAAGCTCGTTCGAACTATCGATTTAGCGTGCTGCCTGAGCAATCCGAATATCTAGGATGTACAATGAAAATCGATAAAAAATTACGACGTGCTGAGCCGCCCGATTCTGCCAAAGGAGTCGTGGCACGTGCTTATTTATTTATGTCCGAACATTACGGATTATCCTTAAGCTCATCGCAAAGACAATTGTTTATTGCTTGGAATAAAACATTTCCTCCAAGTTCTTGGGAAAAACAATGGGCATTGCAAGTTGCTGCAATTGAGGGGTATGAAAATCCTTACATTCTAAATTGGCAAGAAAATGCATCGCTTAGAATGGCTTCTCGATAAGAAAAATCACTTTGGTGGTTTTATCATCTTTTATGAAGAAAATTATTTGTGCAAATGACAAACATAGCCCCCTCTTGACTAAAAATTATTTTGAACTGCGCTCTAGTTCCAGTGGTTCAATCAAAAGTAAACGTTATAAATTTTTCTTTACGAAAGTATTTCACGAGGATGTGCTCATTAATCAGTGTTAAGGAGCTATACTGATAATAACTCCTTAAATGAACGAAATTATGTGTGGTCGATTTGCTTATGTGGTGTCTTACGACAAGTTAAAGTATCAATTTAATCTATCCAATTCCATTGAAATTACCCCGCGATTTAATATTGCTCCAGGGGCTGATGTGGTCTGTCTTGTAGAAACGAATGCTCATGAAGTTCAAAGTGTATTGTTGCGCTGGGGACTTATTCCATCTTGGACAACAGACCGAAAAAAAATAGGAGGCCTCATCAATGCACGTGCCGAAACCCTTTTTGAAAAGCCGGCCTTTCTTCAGCCGATGAAATCCAAGCGTTGTTTAATGCCTATGAGTGGTTTTTATGAATGGCATCAAGAAGATGGAGTAAAACAACCTTATTTTTTTCAAAAAAAGAATCATGATTTGCTGGCCGTAGCCGCTCTTTGGGATATCTGGCAGCATGAAGATGAGGTGATTTATTCCTGTTGTTTGATTACCACTGATGCCAATCGAATCATGGAGCCAGTACATCATCGGATGCCTGTTATTTTAGATGAAGTGGCTCAGTCCATTTGGCTGAATAACTCCCAATGTGATAAAGCCCAATTATTGGCCTTAATGAAACCCTATCCCTATGAGGATTTGGAAGGGTATCGGGTTACCACTTTAATGAATAAAGCTGATTTTGACCATCCATTGGCAATGCAACCATTGTCTCAATAAAAAATTTAAAAAATTTTTTCCTTAATATTCTCGAAGACTTAGGGTGAATTTTAGTCCATGTAGCTTTGAGATGGGATTTACAGCGTGTTTTCTTGTGTCTATGATAATTGTACACAAATCAAAAAAAGAGCCATTATGTCATCACGAGGCGGAAAAAGAGCAGGGGCAGGGCGTCCCAAGGGCGAGCCCACCAAAGCAGTTCGTCTTCCCATATCTCAGCTTGCTGAATTAGAGCAACTAAAGAATCGCGCGGCTTACAAATTGCCGGTATTCGCGAGCAAAATACAAGCAGGATTCCCATCACCTGCTGATGATTACATTGAGGGGTATCTCGATTTAAATACCAAATTCATAAAGCATCCATCCGCTACGTTTGTTTTACAAGCTACTGGGGAGTCCATGGTGAACGCCGGTATTTTTTCAGGGGATTGGCTTTTAGTCGACAGAAGCATAGAACCGTCCGATGGTCGTATTGTGATTGCGGCAGTCAATGGTGAGCTCACCGTAAAACAACTTTCGAAAAAAGGAAGCAAGGTGCAATTGCTCCCTGCCAATCCTAAATTTAAACCCATTGATATTACAGAAGAGGATGAAATGGTGATTTGGGGTGTAGTCACTTTAGTACTTCATGAGCTTGCTTAACATGTTTGCACTTGTCGATTGTAATAATTTTTATGCAAGCTGCGAACGTTTATTTCGCCCTGACTTAAGGGATGTTCCCATTGTAGTATTATCGAATAATGATGGATGTTGTATCGCGCGTTCGAATGAGGCGAAAGCCTTAGGAATTGCGATGGGTGAGCCTTATTTTAAAATTAAAAACTTGTGTAAACAGCATGGAGTGAAAGCTTTTTCTTCAAATTATACGCTTTATGGCAACATCAGCCATCGAGTGATGTGCACCATTGAGGAAAACTGGCCACACCTTGAAATCTACTCGATTGATGAAGCGTTTCTTGATTTAAGGACTTTACCGGTTGACTGTCATGATTCTTTTTGTGAGCAATTACAGAAGAAAATTTTAAAACATACAGGAATACCTACTTCCATAGGCATTGGACCTACAAAAACATTAGCTAAAGTGGCGAATCATTTATGTAAAAAGGTCTTTAAGATTCCGGTATTTAATATCACGTCGAATCGTGAGCAATTATTAAAGCAGATTTCAGTAGGGGATGTATGGGGAGTAGGGCGGCAATGGGAAAATAAACTAATTGCCCGAGGGATTCATACTGCCTATGATTTGGCAATGACCCATACTCATCTTTTGAAGAAGAGTTTTAATGTCGTGTTAATGCGTACGGCCATGGAACTTCAAGGAATCAAATGTAATGGTTTAGAAGAAATTGAACCGAAACAAAGTATCATGTCGTCAAAAAGTTTTGGACAGATGCAAACCCGATACCCTTCTATTGCAGAATCGGTGAGTAGCCATTGTGCCAGAGCCGTTGAGAAAATGCGCAACCAGAAATTGGTGGCTCAGCGCATTTTGGTTTTTGTACATACCAATCGGTTTCGGGAAGATTTGGCGCAACACTTTCAATCCATTGAGTTTCGTTTTATCAATCCAACCGATGATTTGCGCCTGATTACCAAAATCGCCAAACGATGTTTGCAACGTATTTTTAAACCAGGATATTACTATAAAAAAGCTGGCGTTTGTCTTGAAGATTTAATTCCTAAAAACCCAAGACAATTGGATCTATTTCATCAGCCGAGTGATGAACAATTAGATCATACGGAACAACTGATGAGTGTGTTTGACCGAATCAACCAAAAATTTGGACGAAGCACAATTCGACTCGCAGCGGAAGGCTATTCAAAACCCTGGGCAATGCGTGCTGAGCTTAAATCACCTGCCTATACCACGCGATGGTCTGAGGTTCCTCAAGTTCATTTGTATTAAAGGGGTTTATCATGAATGAATTAAAGAGGAATCCGATAAGAAAAATCATTCATATTGATATGGATTGTTTTTATGCAGCAATCGAAATGCGTGATTTTCCTGAGCTTGCGAATAAACCCATCGCGGTTGCTGGAGCGGCTGACCGAAGAGGGGTTATTGCAACGTGCAATTATGCGGCACGAGCATATGGGGTTCGCTCAGCCATGCCCACAGCACAGGCATTGAAATTATGTCGCCACCTTGTCTTACGGCCTATACGCATGGAGGTTTAGGAAAAATTAAACTCTTTGAATATTAAAACATGTGGTGATTTACACCATTATTCCATGGAATATTTATCCAATGAATTTGGTGTTATCGGGCAGCGACTTTATGATTTAGCACGTGGAATTGATGAGCGTCCTGTTAATCCTGAGCGTATTCGCAAATCCATTAGTGTTGAAGAAACTTATTTGCAGGACTTACCGGATGTACAAGCCTGTTTTGCAGCTTTACCAGAATTAATGGTACGTCTTGGGCCGCGAATTAAAGGTGCGGGAGCATTGTCTTCAATACACACTCTTTTTGTTAAATTAAAATTTAATGATTTTCAGCGCCTTGTTCTTGAAGCAGAAGATTCAAGGTCGCCCAGCAATCGTTAATCGCTCTATGGCCATCATAAAAATATCCCAACTTCCAGTTAAGATAATCAAGCTTCGAGCTTTCATAGTCCCGCTCTTTCCAATCGATATCTTTTATTGTGCAACCGAAGGGGAGGGAAGTAACTCGTTCCTTTATCTCTTCAGGTGTTTGTAATTCAAGAAAATTACGGTCAAATTGAGCATTGTGACATATTATTAAGTGACTCTCTTTTAGCACTTGGAAAACAAAGTCCCAATTAATTGCCTTGTTCATTACATCTTCATTATGAATGCCTGTAATTTTTGTAATTTCAGCAGGTATTGGTTTGCCAGGGTCATTCAGTTCATTATAAGAATGCTTAATTTCTAGAATTCCGTCCTCATTGGAAAATAAAAATGAAAAGCATACCTATTTCAATGATTTCATGTTGGGTTGCATCCATGCCCATTGTTTCCAAATCAATTATGGTCGTCATAAATACTTTGGATGAAGGTTGAGTCGCACGTTCTTTAATTTGCATAGGTACCCGCTTTAAAACTTGAAAGTCGGGATGTCGTGATAGTGTATCGAAGGATTGTTCAATCATATATAGCTATTTAAGATCATTTAAAAAATTTTCTGATGGGTTAAATAGTAACGCAGAATTCTGACAGGTTTTAGGCATGTTACAAATTTATATAACTGAATTATCGACTATAGCGATTTGCATATTCCTAATCAAACATTATAAATATCATTTGTACCGACCTGGTGAAAAAGATCTATTAAAAGGATAATTAAAAGATTATGAGTCGTTTAATGTTATAGCAATGCAATAGTTGTCGTATAAGCTTGGATTAGTACTTCAATTAATTTCTCTACTAAAATTAGTTTTATGCAAAATCTTCCAATTCATTAATAATTTGGGGAGGAAAAACTTAGGATTATGCACACAATCTACCGAGATAATGAAAAAAGAAAAAATGAGGTATTCACTCTATACTTTAAAAAGATATTTTATCTAAATGGATTTTTTATGAAGAATATCATTATTATTATTATTGTTATTTTGTGTAATTGTGCTTATGGTAAAATTTATAAATGGGTAGACTCTTCTGGCGTCACTCATTATAGTGAAGAGCCGATAACGGAGATACAAACTACCCCTGCTAATAATACACCTCCACAATCTCCTCAATCTAAGCCCTCTGACCTGGGTAAACGTCCACCAGAATACGAAACAGCTATCTATGAACTTAAATCAGCAAAAACTATAGAATGCTATTTTCCTCAAGGCATGATTGCAAATTGGCAGGGAAAAACAATGAAACTTGAGGAAGATCATATGTCTAATGCGATTCATTTTGACAATATTGATCTTTCAAATAAAAAGCACGCTAGGATGATAGGTAATTTGGGTGCTACTGATGTTATAGCTTTTGGGTCACCTAGTGGGATTACATTTACTGAAGTTACTGATGTGGGAAATTTAATGTATACAACTGTCTTTCCCTTCTATTTGGGGAATAAAAGAATTAATTCTGAACCATCAAATACTTTTCTTTTTCAAAAAGCTTATATTGCCGTCACCTCCCGTCATATCTATGCCCCAATTATTGGACCAATGCCTTCTCAAATCCAAGGATATTGTCGGATCCTGGAATAAATTAAAAGTCCCTCGTTGCCTCTAAAGGCATTTTAAATCTCTATTAGTTAGATGTAATTTAGTTCTGGATATCTGCCTTAGTATAAGGAAACATGTGTTTCCCAATTAAAATAAACTTTTCGATCAATGATATCGTTTTGAGGAAGAGATTTCCTTTTGTATTTGTTTATAATTTCAATATCAAGCCAAGTTCTTTTTCTACTAGAACATTTCCGTCCACTAATATTAGAAAAGCAGTACATTGGATTTTTAACAAATCTTGTTTGTCGAAATGTGAACTCTCGGCACATCTTACGCTCTCATGGAAGGGTGGCCTTCTTCTTGACGAGGTAGGTTCAGGCTAACCCAACAATCGATAATCGTTTGATGATAAGAAAAAGTGCGAAATGGACAATGGATGCGCGACTTCAATTGTAAGCTATAATCAAATGAAATATTCATAAAATGGATTTTTATGTTGATATATAAAAAAGTAGCAATAATAACTATTATTTTTCCGCTAATGTTTTTAAATGGATGTTCAAGTGATAATAAACAAGATAGTTTTTTTATTTATGCTGAAATCAATCAAGAAGAACACTTATGTTTCATGAAAAAGGGATTCCATGATGAGAAATATGAAGGAGAATTCAGAAATTCCGGAGGTGACGAGAAAATAATAAATTGTAACATTCCCTTACCAACACAATTTAAAGACAAATATAAAATGTGTGTGCTTTCAGGTATTTCAATTGATGGACGAGATCAAGTTGGGATTAGTATGAATGGATGGTCTTGTGATGTGAGTTCAGTTTTTAGTAGCGTAACAATGTATATGAAATCTAAAGCGACACGTGGTCAAGTTAGTTGTAGCATGCTCTGTATTAAAAATTAATGAGCATAGATTCTATAATAGATCCAATAATAAAAACTGCTGCTCCAACCATTTCCAGTTTGCAGGGAATATATCTTAATAGAGTTTAGTATTTATAAAACAAAATTGTTTGAGATAGATAACGTACCTTATCTATCTCCTACAGGGTAGTATCGAGAAAAGTCAAAGAAAATTACCATTGAATTTACAGGGATAGCAAATAATAATAATGAAGTTTGCGATGGATAAGGTATTTTTACGGGGTCATTCTTGAAAATGCGATAATTTATATTTTTTAATTATAGAGCTATATTTATATATGATTCTGACTGGTATGGCTGATGAGCTATTTGTTTCATCAATGCTTTTTGACACTTCAAAACTATCAAAATAACTGAGGGTATCTTTATTCAGAATCTCTTTTCCTTTCTGCAGATGCTCAACCCTGATTTGTTTATGCATATTCCATAGCTGATCCAAGAAAGTCCTAAAGTGTCGTAATATCTCGCATATCTGAATCATTTTCTTCTAAAAGATTGTTGATAGAATCTTTTCGAATTTTATCCATTTCGGGATTTTCCTTCCCCGTCTGTTTATAATGGTCATAGAAGTCAGAATCACTTTTAAACTAGAAGGTTTTAGTTTTGTTTCCAAATATTGATTGCCATCATCCTCCTTAATTCCTCTAAATATTTCAAGTGCTGGGGCAGCAAACCCATAATGTTGAGTATAGTGTCTTAACTCATTCATAAAAGAGAATACTGCATGCTTTTTTAAATATTCATTTTTTTTTACATTAAATAAATCCTTTTTTGTTATTGTTTTTATACTTCTATTGCCATATTGCAAGTAGTTATAAATACTCGCTAAAGTGTTCGATATATATCTGTTAGCCTCAACTCTAATATTGGTTAGTTGTTGTTCGCCCAATTGCTTAATTATTCTTCAAACAAGACTCTTACTTAAATATTTAGACAATATAAAAACAGAAATTCAGAATGCAATGAGTAGCTCAGATTAATCGTAAAACCAGGGATAGGAAGAGGGGAGGGAAATTAGGCGTAAATAATGTTTAAAAAGTCTGATTATCCTTAAAACTAAGGTCAGCTCTAATTATCTAACGCCATGTCACGAAATACCTGATTAATGCATAATAAAATCTGTATTAATATTTACCAATATAAATGATTGATAACTTCTGTGATAATAAAAAATAGTACGTCATTTGATTAATGACGTAGCTTTTCTACTTAAATAATGCCCATTAAGTATATACTTATCTTGAAGATTAAATTAATGGAATAAATTATGAAAATAAATACTTTCGTATTTCTGTGTTTTTTTCCACTTGTTACTTATGCTGAGAATACTAAATTTTATTCTCAAGAACAATTTGGAGCTAAATGGCCCTTTACAGTAAATGAAGGCTACTTAGCGTGTGAGCCTCATAATGCAGTTATTTTTATTACCAATGATGGAAAAAAATACGGAGTAAATGGAATAGCACAAAGCACGCGTAAATATTTAAAACTCGAAGAAATTTGGAAACCTAATTTGGAGCCTGGATTGGAAAGCTCTAAAATGTCGCTGCCTGATAATTTTATTCAGGATGGTTTGTCTTTATGCGAATGACCTTGTGATCTTTAAAAGGGCGGCAATTATTTAGCTAATTATGATTAAATTAAATATTAATTATGCTTAACGCTATGGGCCATGAACCTTGAGAAATTGGGAGCAGAGGACCTGCTAAGGGCTTACTAAGAGCCATAAAGAATGATCCGGAACATGTGTTAGCTACCTTGGCAAGCTATCCAATTTCATAGGGAAAAAGAATGACTAAACTAAGTGATATTTATAAAGCTTATGCTGCAGAAATGCAATCAGTCCTAAACTTGTCCGAGCTTTTGCTCCAAAAGCAGAAATAAAAGGTAACTGAAAGATTTTCGAAGTCATATATTTAAGTATGAATTCTCATTTCATCGCTATTTGACTATTTCTTTAGTACACTTCATTATTAAATGTTAATACATTTAACAATAAATTTGATTCTCCTATTTAGGAAATATTTATATCTATACTAAGAAACGTAGAGTAATTATGTTCGCATTATCTCCTTCTCTGGAAATTGGCTCCTATGAATATCTTTTAAATGAGAAGGTATCTTCCTATAAGCAACTTGTTGATTTAATTGAAAAATCACATGCAACTAGCTTGAGTGATTTAGTTGAAAAGGATATTGCACAAAAGTATTTAAATCTTGTTTTGGAAAGATTTAATAAAGCCCCTATTCCTAATCTAAACGTATTTATTAGAGGTACTATAGATTATTTATCTAAATTGAATGATGCGGAATATCCTCTTCCTCTATTATATTATCAAGGTAATCTTGATTATCTATATACTAAGGGAGTTGCCGTTGTAGGATCGAGAAAGCCCTCTGAGACTGGTATAAAAAGAACACAGAAATTAGTTAAAGAGCTAGTATCTCAGGATTTAACAATAATTTCTGGATTGGCCTCGGGAATAGATACTGCAGCACACAAAACATCTATTGAGTTAAAAGGTAGAACTATCGCTGTAATAGGAACACCAATTACTCATTTTTATCCCCCTGAAAATAGATCTCTTCAACAATTGATTGCACAGGATCATTTGTTAATCTCGCAAGTTCCAATTATTAGATATGAGAGTGGAAATCCTAAAAGTAATCGCTTTAATTTTCCAGAAAGAAATAAAACTATGTCTGCAATCAGTGAGGCAACAATCATTGTAGAAGCGGGAAATACTTCGGGCTCATTAACACAAGCAACAGCAGCAATTAAACAAAAAAGAAAATTATTTATTCTTAACAATAATTTTGAAAATAAAAACTTAACATGGCCTGAAAAATTTGAGAAATTAGGCGCCATTCGTGTTAAAAGCACAAACGATATATTGAATCATTTACTTTGATGTATAAAATACTTGCTTTAGAAAATTGGGAATTAGAGAGAAATCGCTTTGCCCTAGAAGAAAATGATAAATGTTATTATTATATGACATACGATTCATGGTCTAGTATATTTGATAATGAACAAAAGCAGATCGTTTCGAATTTAAAAATTTCACCCCAAGATATTCGTAAGAGTCCCCTGAGAGAAAAGTACAAAGCAAAGAGTATAGCGACTATTTCTGAGTGGTTAATACAGACAATTAAGAAACATCCTGAATTAACTAATTTTTTATGGATCCCTGCTCCTCCATCAAAAGCACCTGGGGATGAAAATCATGATAATAGGTTAGTTAAAATATTAGACTTGGTTAGTGCTGCTATTCCTGAATTTATTTTTTTTGATGCTCTTTATGTTAAAAAATCGGTGGACGAAAGCCATAAGACAAATGATAGAGATGTGCAAAAAAAACTACTAAATTTAGGAATTGACGAGAATTTTATCAATAAACTTAAAAATAAAAGTGTTGTTATTTTTGATGATGTATTAACTACCGGTACAACATTTAAAGCTGCACAAATAAAAATTCATCAGATTGATAAGGCCTTAAAAGTTATTGGTATTTTTATTGCCAAAGCAATAGCCACTTCGAATGATATTATGTAATGTTTATTCTATTAGCTACGGTGAATTAAATATTTTCTAACTACGTGAGGACTAATATTATGGTTTTTTAAAAGGGAAGGGCTGGGATTAAACTCCTAATATTATAAAATCTGATCAAAGGTAAAATTAGGCCTTACATAGATGTAGAGAGGGTTAATGAAAAGGGACGAGGAAATATTTGTATGAGTTCTTTAAATATTGTGAGGAACAAAATAGAAGAGATAGAAACTATTGCATACCTAAGTTTCCAAAATCAAAAATCTAAAAATATTCTTTATCATGGATTAAATCAAAATGAGTTAGAGACTTTACTAAATAAATTACTAGATTAGTCCATCTACTGGTGATTATAGATTGTAATAGGCCTTGGAAGAGGAAGTTACAACCAAGTGCAAGATCAATCTAATATATTGATTAATCGTAAAACCACACTTTACAAAGGTAAAACAGGTCAAATTCAAGTTGTTAGTGAAACAGAGACGCTAATTTTCTGAATTTGGAAAGGATGGATTGAATATAAGAATTAAATAATGCCACAGTTGACGCTCACCATTTCTCAAAATATTAATGCTAATCTTATTAATTTCAAAAGTCTTTTCGAGCAGATTCATAAAGCTCTGCTAGTTGTACCTAATATGGATGTAAACACTGCTCATAGTGGTGTTATTCAAGAAAGTTTTTCTTACATTGGGTTTGACAATCCTAAGGCAACAAAAGTTTATCTCCAGCTTTACTGGATGGAAAATGAAGAAAGAACAGCAATGAAACCAGTTCTAGGAAAGACTTTGCTTGATATTCTTGACAATAATGTTGTTCCAGAAGTAGTAGGGCAGGGGTTAATATGTATTCCTAGAGTCAGGATCGCAAATCTTGGGAATTTGAATCAATGCTATTTCATTGGTTGATAATAAATTTCGCCTTGTAACTTTCACTATTAAGTATGATAACTGTGAATAGTAGACTTAAAGCAGGTAGTGACTTCGAAATAGAACAAATGCATGAAAATAGATTTTTTAGCCTCAAAAGCGATAACGTTCGCAAAACCCGCATTTTTTAACTCTATCATGAAAAAATCACTAATAGATAATATGATAATTAATTATTTGTAGTGAGTTGTTGGTGAAAATATGGTGAAGAGAAGGTAAAAAATATGATTAGATAATGAATTCCTTACACCATATAATTCACCTTGTATTCACCGTCATTTATTGCTTATAAACCTTTAGATTTTACTAAAAAAATTTAATAATCATAAAGATATGTTGCATTATTTATTGTGCGAAAGGTGTGCTCGATTTCTTTTTCTTTTGTTAATTAACGATCTATTTATTAGTTTATTAAGATTATTTGTATGAGTTAGTTTTCTAGCGCATTCCAATTGCGCGATTGTGATTGAAGATAAATTAGGGATAGTTTATCTTGCATTATATAAAACAAAATGTTTTAATTCAAAAAACAAATCGTGTTTTTAATTTCCCATACATGAGTAAATTTATGTTAAATGTCAATGTATTGCCTCGACTTATTCGTCTAAAGGATGCTCCATTTTATCTAGGAATGGATCGCCATCGCTTTAATGAAGAAGTTAGACCGACTATAACAGAGATACCAATTGGGATACAAGGAATAGCTTTCGATAGACTTGATTTAGATGCTTGGGTAGACGACTATAAGCAGTGTAGTGGTCGTCCTGCGATAACCAAGCAAAGGAGTTTGGAACAATGGGACGAAAAAGAACACCAGGCCTGCAGAAACGCGGGAGTATCTGGTACATTGATAAAAAGATCTTTGGAAAAAGACTTTGTGAAAGCACTGGAACAGGCAGTCTCGATGAAGCGGAAAAATACTTAGCTAGACGACTTGAAGAGATACGCTTAGCATCCGTTTATGGGGTTAGGCCAAAACGTTCTTTTATAGAAGCGGCTACTAAGTTTCTGAATGAAAACCAGCATAAGAAAAGCCTGAGATCTGATGCGGGACGTTTACGAGTCTTAGTTAAGTATATTGGTAACATATCTATTGATGCGATTCATGCGGGTACACTGCAACCGTTCATTGATAGTAGAAGAAAAGATGGAATTAAAACACGAACAATAAATCATGGTTTAAAAGTTGTTCGACGTATTCTTAACTTGGCTTCTACTGAGTGGATTGATGATTTTGGTTTAACCTGGCTTGCGAGTGCTCCAAAGATAAAACTTTTGCCAGAGAATGACCTGCGAAAACCCTGTCCTTTAAATTGGGAAGAGCAGGAACGGCTTTTTCAAGAATTGCCCACACATCTTGAGAGAATGGCATTATTTGCTGTTAATTCAGGATGTAGGGAGCAAGAAGTTTGTCAGCTTTGTTGGGATTGGGAAGTAAAAATACCCTCCTTACCGAACATATTAGTATTTATAATACCTGGTGTGTTGGTAAAAAATGGTGAGGAAAGATTGATTGTATGTAACGATGTTGCACGGGCAGTGATTGAAAGCCAACGAAATGTGCATAATCAATATGTATTTACATATCAGGGTAAGCCAGTAAGTAGAATGAATGCAACTGCTTGGAGAAAAGCAAGAGTAAGAGTTAATTTAGAGCATGTTCGTGTACACGATTTGAAACATACTTTTGGTCGTAGATTGCGGGCAGAGGGTGTAAGTTTTGAAGATAGACAGGATTTACTTGGCCATCGTTCAGGACGAATCACCACACACTATTCTTCAGCAGAGTTGCAGAATTTATATGAAGCAGCAAATAAAGTTTGCTCAAAGAAACAAAGTGGGGTCGTACTCACTTTAGTTCGTAAGGCAAATCGGAATAACATAGATAGAAGCATTCATAAAGAGAAGGTGATAGTTCTTTAAAATTTTAAAACTTCTACTAGGTCACGCAATAGTCACGCAAGTGATTTTTGCATATTAGGTAAGTCGATTATAACTTATTGATTATACTCGGGTCTCATGGTGGCCAGAGGCAGAATCGAACTGCCGACACGAGGATTTTCAGTCCTCTGCTCTACCGACTGAGCTATCTGGCCCCGAGGGTTGCTATTAGACTCCGAGAAGCGTTTTGAGTCAAGTGTTGAATGCATTTTTTTTTAAAAAAAATCATTTTTTTTTGGGATTAGGTTTTACATTTAAGTACTAAGGAATACTTTATTTTACACTTTATGTTTTTTGTTCGATTTATGGTTAATAGTTGTCCTTATTTAAGTTCTAAATGAATGCTTTATGGATTATTCTCGATCAAGTTGGGAGGGATCTTCTTATTTGTGTTGTATTTGCTCAGTGTTTTGGAGTAAAGGGAGGTTTTTGAAAATTATTTTTGCCTTTGGACTTTTTAAGAGCACTATCATTTATTCTGACGCTTTTTCTTGGAAACTTATATGCTTGCTAATCGATAAAGTACAAATCCATTTAGTTCTGGATCCCGCGGACAAGCCGCAGGACGTAGGAAATTTAATAAGAATAGAATTAACAATTAGCAAAAACCAAAAAACAAATAACAGGGTAGCTGGTGGGATAATTCAGCCCGACCTTATAACGGGATTTTAATATTTATTCGTTTTGAATTATTCAGGGGTGTAACCTGCTGGTTTTTCAGAGCCGTCACCAAAAAAATATTTTTGCATTTCTTCTTTTAAAAACTCACGGGCTTTAGCTTCCATTAAATTGAGACGATATTCATTGATGATCATGGTTTGATGGGATAACCACATATTCCAAGCTTGTTTTGATACTTCGTTATAAATCCGTTCTCCTAATGCACCAGGGAAGGGGGGTTTTAATAAACCTTCGGATTCTTGTTTTAACTTACAGCAATGTACTATTCTGGTCATGTTTTGCCTCTTATTTCCAACATATAAACGTTGCATAGTTTACGTATTATTCGGCATTTGTGTAGTTAAAAATATATATTTTTAGTCGGACCGGTGTTTTGCCTGCGCCAGTAAAATATGTTGGGATAAAATTTGCTCCTGTTCATTCGTTAATCCATTAAAGCATACTGCTGTACGATAATTATGTTCGTTTTGGTACTGACTATAGACTACAGTTCCTTCAACGATTATGGGTATCATTTTGGGTTTTGTATAGATGACTAATTTTAAAAGAGTTTTCTCTTTAATGAGATCTGGAGTTTTAAATGCCATTCCACCTAAACTGATATTGACTTTGCGCAGTTGAATGGTATTTGTCATTAACATTTGTCGTGATAAATAATCTATTTTGGCGTTGAGTAGGTTCAGGTAATGGGCTACTGTTGGTTCTTTGAGGGCAATGACTTGGGTCAACTCTGCCAACTCATAATCAATTTCTTGAAAATAATGTGCTGCCTCAAGATATCGCTGTCCATTTTTTCCTAAAAGTTGATCTACAACTGCGCGATCAGGACACAGTTCCCCTGGTTCCATAATTCGGTAGTTAAAATAAATATGATCTTCTACCCGAAAATGTTGACGTCTTTCATGTATAGGCATAGTAGCTCCATTAACTGCATTTTAGTAAACAAGTCTCCTTGACTTCAATTACACGACATACTTAGTTGTTCTTCTTGTCTCATATCCAATGCTGATGAGTTTGATGATGATTGTGTTATCCACTCATCTTCTTTCTTCTCTTCCTTTGTTTCATTGATTTCATTGGATTCAGTTTGATTCGATTCATTTTGAAACAAATTTGTTGTTAAAACGTGCATCCAAGGCATTGACAATGCTTCCAATTTCAATATCACTTTTTTCGCAGAGTCAGAGAGCATTCGACTTTCATGCTGTGCTTCAGTGTAATTGGTTGCAGTTTCCACTCTAAGGATGCATTCGTCCAGAAAGTCAGTAAATTCCTGATTTGTTATTTTATCTTGCCTTACTGCTTCTAATACTACAGCATTAAATTCAGATACTCTATCCAGCTTCAATGCAGCGATAAATGCTGCACTTAGATTTTTTGGGATTTTTGAAGCAATCATTAGCTTTTGTAGTTGTTGTTGCGCGTCAAAAGAGAATTTTTTAAGGACATGCATGCCAAAACCTTTATCATAAGCCCTATCAATATGTTCTTTGAGGTGTTTCTCGGTCTCCGTGATGCATTTCAACTGTTCATCAATAGGAATTGAAGAATTCATTTTTTCACGATACGTTGTAATCGTGTTCATAATGTAAGTTCTATTTCCGGCTTTATATGCTTCCTTGATGAGATCCAAATCCGCTGGATCCAAATAGTTTGTAGAAAGATCCAGTACCAGTCTATGTTCGGGATGAAGCAAATCCTCTCTTAAAGCTGCTAGATGAACTTTAGTTAGAGTTATTGTTTTAGAAGAGGTAATCGTAATAGATTCACCCCCACCACGTCGCTTAATAAAATCCAACAGAAGTGAAGAAACCTTATCACTAAAAGTTAATTGGATTAAGTTATCACCTAGGTCTTCTATTTTCTTAATTTTATTAAGTTGTCTGTAAGTCCATGGATATTTAAATGGACGACCATCATCACTGAATAATATAGGATTATGCAGTAACTTTTCAAAAATTAAGACTTGTCTAATCTCTAAAATACCTACATTACCGCTTGTTTGCGGCAGCATTTCATCGATGTACTTAAGACGCTCCATAATTCGAGTTCGGAGTATCTCTGCGTCTTTTTCAAGCACGATCAAGTCGCTCAGATTAGTTGTTAATTGGCTTTGTTTTTCGAGGCTTAATTGCTTTTTAAATTGGCGTTTAATCCGGTTTTGTTGTTTTTGATGTTGCCATGCGACATGAGTGAGATATTGACTCAGTTTTTCGCCTATGGAGCGTAATTGCATGATGCTTTGAAATTTGGAACTCATTGAGGAATCTTCAATGATAGTACGATTGCGTCCTAAACCATGGCGAGTATGTTTTTTAAAAAATTCTACGGGTATCAAACACAAGCGTGAATCAAGAATAAATTTGTGTGTATCCATAAGGGATTGATCAAAAATAAAAAGTGATTTTGCTGTTTTTAAAGCCTTGTTTTGACAGTTGCCACCAATTGTATCGGTATCACTACATAGATAAAGCAAACCAAGAGCGTTCCCAAAATCATTAATAAAACAATCCGATTGAATTCCTTCACCTAGGGGTTTAATCGTTGAATAATGTGTATAAGTTTTTCCTGCTAACCATGCATAGAATGATTTTCCTAAAGAAAACTCGCTAAGTAAACGAATCTCTGAAAAAGGGATAAATAAGGCAGGGTGTCCATTATGGAAAATTGTAGTTGTGGCCGTCGTATCTAATTCAAGTAATCGGGAAATATTTAGTGCCATAGCCTCATGTTGAACTTCTTTAATATCACCGTGTTTGGGTAATTTTATAATGGCTTCGGTGCTGAGCTTATAGAGTTCTCTTTCAGTGTGATAATCCTCAATACTGAAACCGTCCTCTTTCGCACAAAGACGACGCAACTGTTCTTTTACAGTCCCAAGACTAATTAATGAGATTTTTTCGGTTACACCGCCTACGTTTTCTTGGAGGGTGCAATAGTAAAGTTCTGTTCCATTATCTTGCGGAATATTAATTCGCTTTAATTCGTTTATTTTATTGAGATCCAAAAGTATATTTAATTTTTTTTCTAACTTTTCTCTTTGTGATTTATCATTAGATAATCGCTCTATTTCTTCCTCATACCGTTGGATTAATGATGTTATATGTATTGAGTTTGATGCGTCAAAGGGTTTAGCGTCTGGAAAGGTCTGGGTCAAGGTATAAAGATTTGCTCTACAGCTAACTATTAAATGTTCTAACTCAGTATCTACATTTTGAGGAATATACGTTGGGCGTTCGTAGTAGTCATCTTTGGGTAATTGAAGAATTTCATGGGCATTCCGGGTATAACGTATGCCTTCTTCAGCTTTTTTGAGGTCCACGCTTTTTAATAGAGGAGGGGATCCCCCTTTTTCAAAAGTAGTAGAATATTTAATGATGCCACAAAACTCACGCCACTGATCTGGGTCTGTTTCCAGGGTTTGCAGGTTGAATAAACCATTATGATGAAGATCGATATGATCTAATAATTTTTCAAAATCGGTATACAGCGTCCGATCCATATTTTGCATTTTTACTGCAACAGGATTTTCACTTTTTTCTTTTAAAAAACGTTTAATAATCCTGTTTTTTTGCTCCAACTCCATTGGTTACATCCTTATAAAACCAATTTGACCTATTTATAATATAGACAATTTTTTTATTTTTGGTCAAAAAATACTTTAGGGATTTACGTATAATAATCAATACAAATAAAGATGAAAACTATATTAAATTACAATAAGTTAGTGGAAGGGTCTTTTTATTGGGTTTTAAATCTTAAAATAAGTTTTGGAGAGTAAGCGCTCTTCCTTGAGCCCCTTGTTATTATTTAATTACGTGCATTAACACTTACGTGTTCTTGGCTGTTTGTTTTAAAAATGTCCTCAACTCTTGGATGGCGTGAGCCTATCTCGCCCCGAAAAAGCGTGGAGGGGACTCGGTGGGCAGATTTTCTTTGTGGGTCGTCTACGTCCTTATAGGCCTTTGCAAGTGCCTGGAAAAATCTATAATTTTCTGCAAGAGTAACTGAATCCTTCCTGGTATGCTGCGTTTTTTCTTCAGTTGGAGACGCAACCTTTTGGGGTTCAGTGGGAGGTACAGCAGTAGAGCTTTGTATGGAAGTAGAGTCTTCTTCTGAGTTTTTAGTATCCTTTTTCGTAGCAACATCCTTTATAATTCTAGTTTCAGAGGGTAAAAGATCCTCATCTGATTCCTCTGCCTCTTCCTTTTCTTTTTTAAGCACATGGGATTGGGAAACTTTGGTTGCTTCGGTTTCATCTACAGCTTCCTCTTCCTCGCGAATTGATTCCTTGTTATTTAATTCTCGTATCTCATCCAAATGGACTTTAAAGTATTCTTTAAAGTTTTTTGCTTCTGTGAGTCCCAAACTATCGAGTTCTTCTGCGGGTAAGAACTCAAATTGAATAAAATGAGTTTGAAAGTTTTGATCATTAAAATCGAGTGAAATTTCGATCTTGTCTGCTGTGGTTACTCTTGCAACCCTGAAAAAGCCAAAGGAGAGAGTATGGATCATTTGTCGCCACCAACTTGCAGAGTTCCAATCCTGGGTAAAAAGGGCGGTTTCAATTTCTTGAGAAATTTCAGAGAAATATTTTTTCGAATAATTTTGATAACATTTGGTTGCTAACTTTTCCGCAATATAGTTTAAACGCGGCTCGCTAGGATAACGGTCTGAAATGGCAGAAAAAACTACGTTTGCTCGTTCTAAATAGTTTATACCTTCAAACTCATGGGAATATAGAAGTTTTTTAACCTCATGTAACTCTTGCTCAATACCTAAACTTTTCGCAGACAGTTCCTGTTCAAGTTGTTGGTAGAAAAAGTCGGTCTCATGATTAATATAGGGAAGTAGTCTTTGGAACTGTTCGATAGTAAGCCTTTTCCCTTCTTCAAAACGCGTTAGTTCGTCAACAAGGATGGTCAAGTTAGTTATGGCACGATAGGGTTTATGAAAATGAGCAAGGACATTACTTTTTTCCTCACGGGATTTCTCTGGTAATCTACCAAGTTGGGTCACGATCAGAAATTCTTTGAGGGCTTTACCTATCTGATAGGACATTAATTGTTTTACGTCAATTCGTGTCGTCCGCGCTGTAGGTGTGTAATTTTCACATTCATCATCGAGACAGGCAAGATATTGCGGGGGAGCATATCGCGGAGTGCTGCGCAGGTCATTGGCAAGTGGTTTTGGAGAGCGAACAAAAGTTTTGCGATCGCTCACCAGCAGTTTGTTCTTGTGGACCAAAAAATTAGTTAATTTGATATCTGGATGATAAGCACCGGCTTGTTGAAGTTTAAGGCAAAAGTCATTAATCTGACTGAAATAATATTTAGTTATTGCCGCAATGGTTTGTTGTGACTGTCCCTTTAATTTTTTCGCGACGTCAACCAAACTTCCCTGTTCAGCAAATTGACTTATTACAACAGGTTTGTATTCAATTTCTTTATTATCTTCTGTTTTGAATTGCATCATAAACAGAGCAGCATCATTGATGAAATACTTTGCTACAGGAAAAGAATGGAGATCTTGTTCGAAACCCAAATCGTTTCTATCTTCTACTCGAATCACAAGATCTTTCCAACGTTTCATTTTGAATTTGAAATTGTAATTATTGACATGTTTCTCGCCTAGAGGTTCTGTTTTATACTCAGAGCTTTGCAGATCGCTTTCGCCTTTGATTGCACTAATTTTTCTTTTGGCAAGGCGTAAAATTTGCTTATGCTCATCCAGGCTTTTTTTCAGAATGGTATCCCTTTCAGCCAATTGATTAAGACGATAACTTATGGCCAAAAATTGCGATTTTACTTGAGAAAACGGTTCACCACTTTTTAATAATGTGTCACGTTTTTGCATCAGCTCATAGAGATCTTCTCGGGGTTCCATCATCTTTATTTCAGATGCATCTATTTGCTGTGCTACTGCTTTTGCAAATTGAAATCCTTTAAAAAAAAACGAGCCGTCAGGATTTATTCCAAAAGCTTTCAGATGAGCTTGCCAACTATCTTTATCGGTTGCTGCGAGCCACTTGTACTCACCCTCAAATATAGGGGTTGAATTGATGGAATAATTGATCTTCTGTAATTGAAATAAACGTTGAACTACATCTTCGGCTGGTATTTTATTAAATTCTTGTATTAATCTTCTTAGCCTTCGGTGTTTCGCGCTAATTGGTTCTACTCTTAATCCCATGGGGGTACTCCAACGTCAAAAAATCAGAAAAGATAGAGTTAATATTTTTTACTATGAGAAATTCATTTCTTTTTTGAGAAGTTCAGAAATAAATTACTGAAACTTTAAATATCAATCCCACCAGTAATTTGAAAAATTGCGTAAAATTACAACATAGTCCTCTTTGTCTTTCAAGAAATATGAGTAGGGCAGGCAATAATTGCATCAATTCGACTTTTCAAAATTTATAACAAAAGTTGTTCCGTATTTTAGCTTATCAAAAGCCTTTGAGAGGATGTAATTCCTAAGAAAACTACTATCTTAAATAGTCTGTTTTATGATTTAATATTGACTATTTCCAGTATAAGAAAGGGTTATCATGACTTTTGTAGTAACAGAAAGTTGTATCAAGTGCAAATACACTGATTGTGTTGAAGTATGTCCTGTGGATTGTTTTTACGAGGGACCGAACTTTTTGGTGATTCATCCTGATGAATGCATTGATTGTGCGTTGTGCGAACCTGAATGTCCAGTCAATGCAATTGTTTCTGAAGATGATTTAACTTCCGAACAACAGCAATTTAAAGAATTAAATGCGGAACTGGCTAAAACATGGCCTAATATTACTGCTAAAAAAGATGGACCGCCTGACGCCAAGGATTGGGAAGAGGTTAAGGATAAACTTCAGTACTTACAAAAAGAGTGGTAGAAATCAATTCGCTTGCTGAATCTTGTCAGCAATATCTCAGTGAAAAAGGAAGACTTTCCACTGCCATTCCTGGATTTGTGGCGCGAAAGCCACAGTCCGATTTGGCTGTAGCAATTGCTACAGCAATTGAAGATAAGTCAATTTTAATTGCTGAAGCAGGGACTGGAACTGGTAAGACTTTTGCCTACCTACTTCCTTGTTTGTTAAGTGGAAAAAAAGCGCTAATTTCTACAGCAACCAAAACACTACAAGATCAACTCTATCAAAAAGATTTACCCACTTTAGTAAGAGCTTTGGGCCTATCTGCGCGCATCCAAAATCTCAAAGGGCGATCGAATTATATATGTCAATATCGTGTGGAGTTGCACTCTGAAGAAGGGCAATTTCAAAGCCCACAATGTGCCCACGAAATCGCACATGTTCGCAGTAAATTATCGCAAATGAAAAACGGTGATCGATCTGAATTACCTGAGTTAAGTGAAGACTCTCCGGTTTGGCCTTTTGTGACTTCAACTGTAGATAATTGTTTGGGTATTGAATGCGCAAATCATGATACCTGTTTTTTGCTCAAGGCTCGTAAACGTGCATTGGATGCGGATGTAGTCGTTATAAATCATCATCTCTTTTTTGCTGATTCACGCTTGAAAGAAGAGGGATTTGGAGAGTTATTGCCGGGTGTGGATGTAATTATTTTTGATGAGGCGCATCAGCTGGCTGAAATAGCCACGCATTTTAATGGCGAGCGAATTGGCACGCGTCAATTTCGTGATTTATTAGATGATCTTATTAAAGAATGGCCTGCTGTAGATCTTGCAAATCAACCTTTAAAAGCATTAAGTCATAAAGCAGATACGTTAATGGATGAGTTGTTGACTAGCTTGCCGGGAATAGATGATCGAATAAGCTGGGAAGAATTAAAAAATAACAAATCATTTATGAGTGTGTGGAATGAGTGGTTAGCATTAAAAGACAAGGTGTTGGAGTGCTTCAGTGATCTCTCACTTGCCGAATTCCCTGGTCTTGCGCGTTGTAAAGAACGTTTGCTGGAGTTAACTCGGGTCTTATTATTTTTTACTCAAGATAGTAATAATAAAATACGTTGGCTCGAGCGCTTTAAACATACGCTAGTTTTTCATGTTACTCCTTATGATGTGGCTGAACCATTTAGTGAGCTACTCAAGCGCCAAGACAGTACGTATGTATTTACGTCCGCAACTTTAACCATAGCAGATTCGTTTGATTGTTTTTGTAAGCCTTTAGGATTGTTTGAAGCCAAGACTCTATTATTGCCGAGTCCTTTTGATTATCGACAACAAGCCTTATTATACTTACCCAGAGGATTACCTGATCCTAAGGATTCAACTTATTATGAATTATTAGTATCTCGTGCTATTCCTCTAATTGAAGCTCTGGGCGGGCGTTGCTTTGTTCTGTTTACCAGTCATAAAGCGTTAAAACAAGTTGCTCAAATGATGGGCAATATTTTAAAATATCCCTTATTAATTCAGGGAACCGAAGCAAAACCCATTTTACTTGAGCGTTTTAGGCAATTGGGCAATGCCGTTTTATTGGGGACTGCTACTTTTTGGGAAGGCGTGGATGTTAAAGGTGAAGCTCTTTCATGTGTTATTATTGATAAATTACCCTTTTCTAGCCCAGCGGATCCGGTAGTTCGTGGGAGAATGGCTTATTTAAAGGAAAAAGGCCTGTCGGGTTTTGACGAGTTATCTTTACCTGGAGCAGTAATTGCTTTAAAGCAAGGTGTAGGACGTTTAATTCGTGATAATACAGATAAAGGTGTTCTAATGATTGCGGACCCTCGCTTGACCAGTAGAGATTACGGTGGTCGTATTTTGGCCAGCTTACCTCAATTACCGAAAACTCGCGATGAACAAAAGGTACTTAACTTTATTAAAGAATTAGAGCTGGATTATGAAACTGTTAGCGATTGATACATCTACAGAGACTGCTAGCGTGGCTTTGTTTACTGGGGAAGAGTTATTTTGTGAAGAACAAAATAATCAAAAAACACATGCACAATTTATTGTACCGATGATCGATAAGTTGATGGTGAACGCTGGTTTACAAATGAATCAGCTAGACGGCATAGTATTTGGTCGAGGCCCTGGTAGTTTTACCGGTTTACGCATCGCATGCAGTATTGCAAAAGGTTTGGCTTATGCGAATGACTTGCAATTGATTCCTGTGAGTAGCCTTGCCGCAATTGCTTGGTCAGTTCGCCAGCAAAAACAAACAAACCATATATCGGTATTGACGGTGTTAGATGCACGTATGCATGAGGTGTATTGGGCTTATTTTGCTGAGAATCAGTGGGAAGCAGGGGAGCACGTTAATCCAGTTAAAGAGCTTCACCTCCCTGAGAATCACTCAGTAATTCTTGCAGGAGTGGGAATAGATCTATATTGGAATGATTTTACTTCAGAAATTAAGTCCCACATCAGTGATAAAATAACCATCAACCCTTCTGCAGCAGCCATGATTCAGTTTGCTCAGAGTTCTGGGCAAAAACCGCTTTCAGCTGCTGAAGCGCAACCTGTATATGTACGGAATAAAGTGACTTAAGCTCATAGGAGAAATTTTGTGGATAAAAAATTATTGGAAATATTAGTGTGTCCTTTATGTAAGGGAAAGTTATTGCTAAAGAAGCAAGAACTTATTTGTAAATTTGATCGACTGGCTTTTCCTATTCACGATGATATTCCAGTTATGTTAGAGCATGAGGCTCGAGTTATACCCTTAGAAGAAAAGGATGAGCTATAACAAAGGAATAAAGTCGCATGGGTGGAGCGTAGCGGAACCGGAGTGGGTTTTTATCCTATCTCAAACCCGATTCCGCTTTAACCACGCCCGTCTTATGATTAGTGAGATATCTTTTACGCCAGTACAGTATAAATGCGGGGATCATCATCATGAGGATTCCTAAAGAAAAAACCAGGCGAAAGTGAGCGGCACTACCAAAGTTCATAAATTCTATTGGCGGGATGAAACCTACGATTAGGGTCATACTACATCCACATAAGCCTAAAATACATGTCAAATAATAACCTAATTTTTTCCCTGGGATCGCAAAAGGTCTTTCAAGGTGGGCGTACTTGCTTTTTAATTTCCAAGCTGCAATAAACATGAGAACATACATCATGATGTAGAGTTCGGTACTTAGAGCAGTAAATAACCAATAGATGGCATTGACACTAGGAAATAGGAGAAAACCACTGCATAAAAGGGTTACTAAAATAGCCTGCATGATTAATATTCGCGAAGGCATGCCTCGTTTATTTAATTGACACATAAACTTGGGAAGAAAATTATGATTGGCTGCCATCAGTAGACCTTTAGCAGGTGATATGATCCAATTAATCATACTGCCTAAACTTCCTAAGAGGAGTAATGCGATAAGAATTGGCAACAGCCATTCTAGATTATAAGCTTGAAAAAAGTTATTAAAGGCTTGGAGTACCCCATCAATTAGACTAATTTTTTCTTTTGGGAGTACGAAAGCGATAGCTAAAGAACCAAAAATCATTGTGGTTAAAATGAGCAGCACAGAGAAAAACATTGCCCGCGGAAAATTAGTTTGTGGCTTATGTACGTTACGAACATGGACTGCAGCGAGTTCCATACCCAAGAACGAAGTCATAATTGCGGTGAGCGATACCCAGGATTGACTGTCTTTCCAGTGCGGTATTAAATGAGAAAAACTCATATCTATTGCGATAGGATTTCCTTTAAGGACCCAAATCAGTGCTAAAACAATAATAAAGCCCATAGGAAGTATCATTCCCAATATGGCACAAAGACCAGCAAAGTGTGCTGAGGCGCGTAAGCCAGATAAAGCGATTAGGGTTAATGACCAAAATATTACTAAGATCACTGTGATGAGATAGTATTTATTTTGGGCTAATTCAGGATTGATTAAATAAGCTAACACCCCTGCGATAAAGGATAAAATAGTTGGGTACCAGACTAATGTATTGATCCATTGCAACCAAATAGTAAAAAAAGCTAAGTTTTCGCCATACGCATGTTTTACCCAACTATAAATTCCACCTTCTTCATCAGACCATGTAGAGGATAATTCAGCAGCTACTAACGCAACAGGAATTAAAAAAACAATTGCTGAAAAGATAAAGAAAAAAATTAATGAAGAGCCAAATAGGGCAGTACCCGGCAGATTTCTAATGCTGTCAATTGCACCCGTAATGAGTAAGATTAGAGCAAATACAGATATTTTTTCAGAAGACCAATTGTTCATTAATTAAAACGACTTATTAAAATGCAAGGCATTATATAGGAAGTTGGTGAAGGACGTTACTGTTTATTTTATCATAAAGAGTTAACCTTTGTTACTTTTATGTAAAGTAAGCGACTCCTGAAGATATTATATCTTCACAGAACAAGTGGAATCTTTTTTATCATATTCCTATAGACAGGTTTTTGACGGTTAAAATTTAAGTTGTATCAATAGCTAAAAACCTGTCGATAATCTTTAAAATTATAGAGTTATGGAGTGATCCAAACTGGACACTTTCTCATTAGACTCATCCACCTTTATTTGTTTGGGACATGCAAAGAATTTCCCTTTCTCTTTGGATGGAGATAAACACTCTCTTTTAATGGTTTTTAAAAGATTATCGAATTCGAGAAAAATTTTTATTTTTAATTGATAATCGGATTCTCTGTGATCGCTGTTCTCTTTATAAAATTCCACGGCTTTACCGCTTAGCCTCGTTATTTTTTGTTGTAAATCATTTTTTGATTTGCAATGATCGCGTAATTTCATAGCTTGTTCGGTAAATTCGAAAAATTGTGCTTTGTATGCTTCTATTTTCATTTTCAATCCTTTTAGATTATAAAATAGGTTTCCTAACCTCATGAATAAAAAGCAAAAAATATGCCGTTTTCATTTTGACGTTAAAGAGTACTTAAAACAATTACGGATTTTTATTTTCTTTATTTAAACCACCTTTACATACTGGGGAAATCAAAACAATGTTTCCTCTGCGTTCCCATTCATCTGGAGTAAATAAATGCATACTTAAGGCATGTAATCCATGATCAAATTCTTCTTTGAGCAATTGATTTAACATTCTATGTCGTGCAACTCGCGATAAATTAATAAATCGAGAAGAAACAACAGTCAGCTTAAAATGAGTTTGCGCCCCTTCAGGAACATGATGATTCGCTGATTCATCTTCGACATCTAAATAAACAGGAACGAATTCTTGATTTACTAATTCTACAATCCGATTCTTACGTGACATATACAACTCTTAGTTAATTTATAATAAAAAAGCCGCCATCAAGCGGCTTTTTAAACAAGATACGATTAAATTCTGCAGTTTGCAGGAACGTATCGGTTATTGGCGGCATTATTCACCGCACAAGCCCAGGTAATTGGTGCAGTGGGTGGTGTACCGGCAACCAGAGGGTTCCCATTCGCTGTGGGAGTTAAAGTTAAGACAACGTTATTAGCTAGAGCTGTATAAGTGACAGTGATTACACCAGTAGCTGGTGTAACAGCAACACTTGCAACACTCGCTGTAGCTGGGGGTGCACTCCAACCTAAGTCCAAGGTAGCAGAACCAGTTGAAGCATTTTCAGAGATCGTAGTCTTTGCGGAGGAGGCGAGACTTAATCCTTCTGTCACACGAGCTCTAACGACGTAATCCTGATATGCAGGGATAGCAATTGCTGCAAGAATACCAACTATTGCTACCACTATCATTAATTCAATTAAAGTAAAGCCTTTTTCTTTCATTATCTGCTCCTAATGATTGGTACAACGATAAAAATGCAAATAAAATGCCATTTATCAATAATTTACAACTCATTTAGGCCAAATACAACCTGCCCTGGCTAAAAAAGGAAGTCCTCTTTACTCGCCTTTATTTTAATTGTAGCAGATGTGATGGTTGGTTGCTTAATTTAAGAATGAGACTTTTTAATAAATTATTAGATAGGGCACGGGATTGTAAAGCGGATCAATTCAAACATAAGACAACCTGGACTTAGCTGCCGCTACACCCAGGCTTTCTTTTAATTTATTTAAGTACTTTGGGGACTAATTGATTTTTCAAACGAACATAATCAGGTAACCCATTAATGTAGTCCGGGTATGCTTCTCCTTGAATTAAGGGAGACAAGTATTTTCTACACGCATCAGTAATACTCATACCATCAGTTCCGATATATTCTGCTGGCATCGCTTTTTCTTGGTTTGCGACCTTAGCCAATGGTACTTGTCCAATAGACCATTTGTAGGGCTCATCTTGCTCACGGATAATGATGGGCATGATGGCATTATCACCTTTTATTGCATATTCTACTGCAGCTTTGCCAAGCGCATAGGCTTGTTCTAGATCCACTTTTGAAGCGATATGACGAGCAGCACGTTGTAAATAATCTGCAACGGCCCAGTGGTATTTATAATTGAGTTCAGTTTTGATGAGCTGAGCAATGACTGGTGCTACACCACCTAATTGAGCATGTCCGAATGCATCACGAAGTCCTGCATCACTTAAGAATTTACCTTCTGTGTTACGAATTCCTTCTGACACGACAATGACACAATAACCATATGTTTTGACACATTCATCAACCTTACTCAGGAATTTTGCCTGTTGGAAAGGGACTTCAGGCAATAAAATAATGTGGGGAGGCTCATCAGGTTGTTGGCTGGCCAATCCGCTTGCTGCGGCAATCCATCCTGCATGACGTCCCATCACTTCAAGAATAAAAACTTTGGTCGATGAGGCAGCCATAGAAGCCACATCAAAACCTGCCTCTTTGGTTGAAATAGCTACATATTTGGCGACCGAACCGAACCCTGGGCAAGCATCGGTATAAGGAAGATCATTATCAACGGTTTTGGGTATTCCAATGCACGTAATTGGGTATCCCATTTTTGTCCCTAATTGCGATATCTTATGGGCTGTATCCTGTGAATCCCCACCACCATTATAGAAAAAATAACCTATATTATGAGCTTTAAATACTTCAATCAGACGCTCATATTCTGCACCTTCATCTTTAAGTTTGTAACGACAGGAACCGAATGCTCCAGAAGGTGTTTGCAATAATTTGGCAATATCGGCATCACTCTCAAGGGATGTATCAATAAGTTCTTCGTGTAAGGCACCGATAATTCCATTTTTAGCGGCGTATACTTTGCCTATGTGTTGAGGATATAACCGAGCAGTTTGCAGCACACCACATGCAGAGGCATTAATCACAGCTGTTACACCACCAGATTGAGCATATATCGCATTTTTTATAGTCATTCTTTCTCCTGGTTAAAGGTCATTGCTTATCTCCATTTACTTCTATGTACGTTCAAATGAGACAAGTAAACTTTTAAATTCTTATTTTTTGATTTTCATATTCATTTATCACTGCATCAATGCTTTGAATTAATTCTGCAAAAGGAGTAGCCAACTCTTCAATTGAAGCAGCATGTGCAGCCAGTTTTTCTACATGAACTACTTTTTTCTGTAATGTTGGCACGCCCGAAAAACAACATGCTCCATGAAGTTTATGAGCCGCTTCTCCTAATTTTTTAATGTTTTTATCATGCATTAATTGAATGAATTCTTCTCGGTTCTGATGTAATTCTTCCACAAAACGCGCAAGAAACTCTTCTGCCAACGCTTGATTTCCTGAAACTTTCTGTACGCATAATTGCCAATCAATCGCAGCATGTTTTGCTTTATCAGCGATTCGAATGATTTGGGTGAGTAATTGTTTTTCATCAATAGGTTTTTGCAAGCAAAAATCGACGCCCGATTTTTTCAAGTCAATACTATTCACATCTCTTCCATTTGCACTGATTAAAACAATGGGGGTATGCCGATTAAGTTGTGATTTTTGACGAATGAGCCGAGACGCTTCTAATCCATTTATTTTAGGCATTTGTAAGTCAAGTAAAATGAGATCATACTTTTTGTCATTACAAGCCGAGACAGCCATCTCACCGTCGTCTACCGCAGTCATGTTTGCATGAGTACCTAATAGCGAGTTAAGAAGCATTTTGTTCACTGGATTATCTTCTGCAATGAGCAAATTAAGCCGCATAAAACGTAGTTGCTCCCTTAGGCTATCCAATTCATGATTTGTTGGTTTTTCAACATTTTCTAAGCTGGTAAGCGATTCAATTACATCTTGAAGTTTTTGAATACTAATTGGCTTATATAAAAATCCTTGAGCTCCAAGCGCGGTATAATCATTAATAAGCCATTTAGAAACCAATACATAGGGGAAATAATTATGTTCTGAGATTAGTTTGCCAATTTTTTGTTCATAGCCTTTGTTAATATTGAGAAATGCAATTTTACAGTCTTTGTTATTCTCGAGAGCCTTCGCAAGACGATTAAAGGAGTTGACCGCGACACATTGTATTCCCCAATAACCTAAACCATTACAAAGCGCTTCTAAATGCAGTGAATTATCATCAAAGCACAACATTTTAAACTGAGCGAAGGGGTGTATTTGATTCTTTTCTATTTCATAAGCAGCCAGCTTTTCAACTTTGACCTGAGCAGTAAAGCTTGAGCCTTTATTGAGTTCACTGGTAAAAGAAATACGGCCATGCATTTCTTCACAAAGTTTTTTGCAAATGACCAAACCAAGACCCGAGCCGCCATATCGACGCGTAATGCTTGTATCTGCCTGGTTAAAGGCTGTAAATAGTTTACTTTGATCCTCAGGAGAAATACCCAGACCTGTATCGGTAATTGTGATACTTAAAGTGTAATCCTTATCTGTTTCTTGCTCTACTTTTGTGCGAACTAACACATAACCATGATCGGTAAATTTAACCGCATTGGTCACCAAATTAGTAATAAATTGCTTGATCCTAAAAGGATCGCCTAAAATAATTTTGGGTACATTGACATCGGTTATAGGAATTAAATCAATTCCCTTTTTATGAGCAGTGGGCGCTGCAAGAGTAAGAACTTCATCAATACAGTGACGAATATTTAACGGAATGCAATCTAGATGAAGTTTTCCGGCATCGATTTTGGAAAAATCGAGAATGTCGTTAATTATTCCTAATAAATCTTGGGCAGAGGCTTTGATCGTTTTTACATAATCCAATTGTAATGGATCAAGCTTGCTTTCCAATAAAACATTGGTGAATCCAATTACTCCATTCATCGGTGTACGGATTTCATGGCTCATATTGGCAATAAATTCTGATTTTTGCCGGCTTTTTTCTTCAATTTTCTTCTTTTCAAGTGAGAGTTCAATATTTTTTTCTTCCAGCAGTTCGAGACTTTGTTGTAAATCTTCAGTAGCAACTTCAATATGTTGATTCAAATCCCGGATTGTTTCGAGGTATTTTTTTTGCAAATGAGCACAACCTTGCTCAATAATGCCTAACTCACCTGGACTTGTTGTTTTAATTTCGGTTTCAAATTCATTCCGTAAAATTTGCTTCATACTTCGACGTAAACGGGAAATAGGTAAATAAATACGTTTGGAAAGAAAATAGTGAATGGTTAGTCCCATTAGCAAACCAAATAAGGTAATAAAGATGGTAACGATGAGCATTTGATAGCGTTTTATTATCATAGAACGCGTATCAATATCGATGGATAACCATCCTAGAATGTCATCCGCCCGGGTGGCCATGGGGCTTAAGAGCTTCTTGAAAGGGGAACTGGAATAAAGATTGAATTTTGGAATAGTAACGGGTGCAATAAAATTAATCGTAAAAGGATTTATTTGTTTGCTTTCAATGTAATCTCCCGTGAATTTAGGGGGATCAAACGGTTTATTCAAAGAGTGTTTTCCACCGCGATATGCAAGTAATTGTCCATCACTACTGTAAAAGGCAAGTGCGATTACTTCGGGATTGATGGTGGATGCATTAATTAAACCCTGTAAAGTACGATCATCACGCCGCAGCATAGCATATTGTGCTGCAGGTAATAGTTGGCGGATATACGCTTCTCCTAATCGGGACATGTGTTGCTTTAAGTCATTACCAAATAGTCCATTATAAAAAATAGCGAGGAGCAGGGCGACTAGAAAGGCTGGAATTAGGGTGGTAATTCTCAGTTGATACTTAATACCAATGCGTTTCAAGATAACTCACCAATAGTTCGAGTAATACTTATATTTTAGCCTGAGTAGGGCATAGTGTAACCTGAAATGATTGTACAATATCAAGTGACTTGCTTCACCCAGGCTGCAAAGTCAGTTATTATAGCCCGATTATTTTATTCCTTACAATGTGGAACAGATTATGACTGTTAGAACCCGATTTGCACCAAGCCCAACTGGATTTTTACATGTAGGTGGGGTAAGAACTGCTTTATTTTCATGGCTTTATGCAAAACGCCATCATGGTGAATTTATTTTGCGCATAGAGGACACCGATCAGGAACGTTCTACTCAAGAATCGGTGCAAGCTATTCTAGATGGTATGGCTTGGTTGGGTATGGATTATGCTGAAGGTCCTTATTATCAAACGGCGCGTTATGAGCGATACAACCAGGTGGCGCAACAATTTTTGGACGAAGGAAAAGCTTATCGTTGTGAATGCAGCAAAGAACGTTTGGAAGCGTTACGAACGGAACAATTAGCTGCCAAAGAAAAACCTCGTTATGATGGTCATTGTCGAGATAAAAATTTGCCTTTATCGGATAAGCCTTTTGTAATCCGTTTTAAAAATCCGGAGCACGGAACTGTATCCTTTCACGATGAAGTATATGGCGAAATTCATGTAGCCAATAATGAGTTGGATGATTTGATTTTGGTGCGTTCTGATGGCCATCCAACCTATAATTTTGCTGTGGTTATCGATGATGCGGACATGAACATTACCCATGTAATTCGCGGGGATGATCACATTAACAATACCCCACGACAAATTAATCTGTTTCAGGCATTGAACGCCTCTATCCCCGTATTCGCTCACTTGCCTATGATTTTAGGGGAAGATGGTAAACGTTTGTCTAAAAGGCATGGTGCTGTCAGTGTATTGCAATTTAAAGAATTAGGTGTTTTACCCCATGCGTTGTTAAATTATTTAGTTCGTTTAGGCTGGTCATATGGGGATCAAGAAATTTTCAGCATCAATGAAATGATCGAGCGCTTTGATTTGAAAAATGTAAGTCGTGGTGTTTCCAGTTTTAACTATGAGAAATTATATTGGTTAAATCAACATTATCAAAAAAATGATCCAGTTGAGGATGTTGCTGAGTCCTTGCGTTGGCATTTTGAGCAGGCGGGAATTGATATATCCAATGGACCTAAATTGACTGATTTGGTTTCTATTCAAGCTGAGCGGTGCAAAAACTTGAATGAAATGTGTCAAATGAGTTTATACTTTTTCACTGATTCGATTGAGTACGATGAAGCTGCGGTAAAAAAGCATTTACGTCCGGTGATTCTGGAGCCATTGACCGCACTTTATGAGCAGTTGCACAAGATAAGTTCCTGGGAAAAAGATCATTTACAAGAATGCATTAATGATGTCAGTGCAAAATTTGATATCAATATGGGGAAGATAGCCCAACCTTTACGAGTAGCCGTAACTGGCTCGAGTATGTCACCATCTATTGATATGACATTAACTTTATTAGGCAAAGAAAGGGCATTAACCCGTCTTAACAATGCTTTAGAACAGTTAAAAATTAGAGCACAGGCAACTAGCTGATAACCACTTATGGACTGCAGGTTGATTTAGAATATTAACCTGCAGATGTAAGCTCGTATTAAATCACATACTGAATTAATAGGAGAGAAATTTTTTATGTAACAAGGATGGTATCTTATGAAATTAAAATCAATACTCCTGGGGTTAGGCTTAATTCCTTCTTTGATTTCGCCAATATTGTTCGCTGCTTCAGAGGCAACTTCTAATATTACAGCTCAATTACAGAACGTAATTGATGATTATTATACAAAGTACAATCAAAAAGAAAAATTCACTGCTATTGCAGCCTCTGTTTTAATTCCTCAGAATCAAACCAATTACCAAAAAGAAATCAAAACGGTGTTGCACGGGACTATGGGATATCCTCCTCTATCCCAACCTATTACTCCAAGCAATTTATTTGATATTGGTAGTATTACTAAATCATTTACGGCGTTGATTATTCTGCAATTGCAAACTGAAAATAAATTGTCTTTAGATGATCATTTAGGAACATGGTTACCACAATATCCTAATTGGAAAAATGTCACTTTAAGACAGCTATTAAACATGACCAGCAGGATCCCCAATTACTCTGCAGATGATGAATTTTCTAAGAAAATGGAGTCTCATTTGGATGCCGTTTGGACTGATGAAGAGTTACTTAAGTATGCCCATCCGGAAAAACCACTTGAGACGAAAAAGGGAAATCTTTTTGAATATTCAAACTCTAATTATATTTTAGCTGCTTTAGTTATAGAAAAAGTAACCAATGATACTTTTGCCAACCAATTAAAATTGCGAATTCTTAATTCTCAAAACGGTTTAAATGATATGTTTTATTTGGCTGGGCCTGATGGTCAGTCTCTAGGAAAATCGATTGAGGCTCGGAGAGTTCATGGATATTTTTATGATGAAGCAGAGAATAAACTAATTGATACTTTAAGTAATGATCTCTCTTGGGCTGGAGCTGCGGGTGCCATTGTGGGTACAACTGAAGATGTCGCTCGGTGGGTTCAACAGCTTTATCATGGCACATTAATTAAGCCGATTTTCAGAGAGCGGATTCTAGCCGAATTAGAGTCTGTTGTATCAATGAAAACAGGAAAAACTATTCCTACAGTGACAGAAAACGATCCTTCTGGATTTGGCTTGGGTGTGGGATATCTTTACGATAAAGATCTGAAGCAACGTTTTTGGGTGTATAAAGGCAGTACCTTAGGGTTTCGGGTCATGTATTTTTGGCAACCCTGCAATAATGTGACTACTGTAGTTGCTTTAAATGGTAAGGGAGGGGAGGGAAATCCTAAGTCTAGACTCGGTGACGAGATTATTAAAGCAAACCGGAATTTGTATAAAGTAATTTTGCAAAATTACCCCGAATTACAGTGCATGTCTTGAGTCATCCTCTTTGCTCCTTCTTTTCCATTTAGAAGGAGCTCTTTCTAATTTCACCGATAAAACCTTTACCTTTTATTATAAATTCGATTCTAGTTGGTTTGCGTACATTTCATGTGATACAATTTGCGCTCTAAGTTCAAAAGATAATGATTATGTCAAAAAATAGCCCACCGCCTGATTTGCTAAAAGTTAATAAAAAAACGGATCATTTTTTTATTTCAATTAACAAACAAGGACCGCATGCTTTTCTAATGCTGGGGGTATATGACCAAAATAAAGTCCGTCGTTTACTTTGCCGCGTAGGTAAGTTTGGCTATCCCAGTGGGGCGAAGTGTGACCTTCATTTAATGCCTCAACTACCAAAAGATCTCACAGCATATAAATACGACTATATATATTGTCAGGATCAAGGTATCCAAAAGTTGTATTACGTTCGCCAAAAAGTAGTAAAAATTACTGAAAATGGAGAAGACACCGATGGAGAAAAAACTAAAAAAGTACCGTATGCTGAAGAAGTGAATATTGCTGATTATGATGAATTCAATAAAAATATAAATCAAATTAACCCTCAGAAAGCTGCCCGATTACATCTAAGTGCTGAGCAAGTTCTTCAAATAATTACCTCTAATGGAGGCCATGTTCAGACTATAAAAGCAGATTATTTTATGCAAATGGATTTCCTCTGCAATTCTCTTTTTTTTAAGAATAGGGGACAATTAACGGATGAAGGGATCTTTCGAAAAAAAATACAAAGGGATCGAATCAGTTATCAAGCGTACGATATATCCTATGAACAATATCTCGAGTTTGTCAGCATATTAGAAAGTTTGCGCGCCCATAACGAATTTGAATATTACAAGCCCGACTCAACAAGCGGGGATGAAGTCACATTAAAATTAACTAGCACGAAAATTGCATCCTCCCCCGATGTAAAACCCATACCGAACGATCGTTTAAATAAAATAAAAGCGAGTATTAGTGAGTTACATATTGGTAATACATGTAGGCATACAGCAATAGAGCTTCTTGAGACCGTTCGGCATGCTCCAGTATCTTCTTTGGTTTCATCTATCTTTTTTAAGGATTTACCTTGTGAAACGGTGTTGGAATACGGCAAGCCTTGTAAAAAAATCCCATACTATGTACTTCCACCACCCCCAGTAACCATCGTTGAATCAAATAACACAAAGAAGAAAGTAATTACAATGCTGTACTCAAGAATGGAAAATATGCTACTCCTGGAGCCTGACTCTTCTAGTACTCAGAAGAAATTCTTGAGACTCAAAGAATTATATTTAGACATAGTGGGACCCAGTAAAAGTTCATCTATAGAGCAATTATTGAGATATATCCAGACTTGGAAAGATCAAAATAAAGGTGATTTACAAGTTTTGAGAAAAACATACTTTTGGGATGATCTTCCTTTTATTAAACGACAATCGTCCACTATGAAACTGATAAATCAACTTGAAGAAGAGCTTCAAAAAAATAAAACACCTGAACTAAGTAGTTAGCGAGTATATTGGGTGTTCTATTGTGAATCTAAAAAGATTATTATAGATAATTCTAGGGGGTTTCTTATCGAAACCCATCAGAGTAGCCTAGGTAAAGCGAGACGGAACGGGAACTTATTTTTAAAGCTGGGTTTTTCCCCGCTTTACCCAAGCTATTATCTGAGCTGAGAAGTTGTAACCTTGATAATTGACAATGAATCAAAGGAGTGGATATGAAACTTTATTATGCTAAATCAGCATGTTCATTAGCGGCACGTATTGTCCTTAATGAATTGGGTCGCACTTTTCAGGATGAAGAGGTTGATTTAAAAGCTAAAAAAACGAAGTCTGATGAAAATTATTTAGCAATTAATCCTAAAGGTGCAGTACCCGCACTTTATCTCGATAATGGAGATATACTTACAGAAAATCAGGTCATTTTACAATATTTGGCAGATAGTACACCGGGTCAAAAGCTATTAGCTTCAGTGGGTGATTTAAGAAGATACCATACCCTTGAATGGCTTAATTATGTTGCTACCGAATTACATAAGACACTAGGTATGTTTTTTAATCCAAATCTTAATGAAGAGACAAAAAACATGTTTATGTCGCTTGTTAATACGAAACTAAAATTTGTTAACGAGCATCTTGCGAAAGGACCCTATTTAATGGGCAAGGATTTTACACTGCCAGATGCTTATTTATTTGTAGTGCTGCGCTGGTCTTATCATTTTAAAATAGATCTTTCGTCGTATAAACATTTAGAACAGTTCATGAAAGTTGTTGCAGAACGTCCAGCTGTAGTGACCTCATTGCAACAAGAAAAATTATAATAAGTATTTATTTCTAGCTAAATTAAGAACGTTCGTATTTTCGTTTAATACGTGTTTAATTCGATCGTTCTTTTTTACTTCAGGGGATAAGATCATTACTCACAGTGGTTATTTAAGAGGTGAGATATGCCTATAAAACCTAGTTTTAAGGGTGGTATAGATTTAAATTTTTCCTCACAAAGTAATTTTGAACCCATAGAAGGGGTGGCTAAAGAAAATCAGGCTTCTATTATTGCTCGCAATGCCGTACGTTTTTTAATGATGGGCTGGACGAAGCAGTGGACTGAATTTCTAACTCCTTCAGTGGCTCATGCCATTTTTGTAAAACGTGATCATGAATTATTAAGAGAATTACGTTTTGCTTTTCAGCAAGGCTTTTTGGAGCTTTTTGAGCAATTAAAAAATAAACAATTAACTAAAGAGCAAGAAGAACAAGCTCATCTTTATTTAAGTAATTGTTTAACATTACTTCCTTATGGAGATTTAACTCCTTATGAATCCATCAAAATCCCTCAATGTATTAATGGAAATTGGGAGCTTGTCGAGTACCAGGTTAAACCCATTGAACTAACAAAACGCTCAGGATGGGCGCGGTTTTTTATTCAAGATACCGATCGTGTGTTTGCTTATGGACTTGAACCCCTTTTCCATAAAGGTGCGGAGTCGCATTTAATTTTTATGGGAACAACTTACCCAGCGGGACAAGGTTTTATACCCCAAGTGAATACTGATTCCAATGGTTCTGAAACAGTTGGCGAATCTCTTTATATTATGGGGCGGAAGAGAATTCACGAATGGCTGAAATCCCAAAAAAATAAGATCCATGTATGTGGAGTAAGTTTGGGAGGATCTTTAAGTTTATTGCTTGCTATTGATAGAGGAGAGTATCAACTTTCAAGGGTTGATGCATTAAACCCAGCAGGACTTCATGCCAACAAACGAAAGTATGATTATTGGGATAAATTAAAAGATAAACCTCTAGTTGTCGTACAAAAACAAGGAAATGATCCAGTTTCAGCTTTTGGGGTTTGGAAGGATGATTGGTATATTATCCAAGTCACTCCACCAAGTGACAAAAAAGGCCCTAATGGATTTTGTGACCATTTTTTAAATTATGCAGGCTTTGCCGAAACACAGTTCGATTACATTGAGGCAGAAGAGGATAATGCGAAAAGAAAAACACGTAATTTTTGGCTCTATAATCTCGGTAGAAGTTTAATTTATGGTCTATTCTTACTTCCCTATACTTATCTGGTACGGCCACTTTTTTATTTTCTCGCGCACAACTGGAAAATTACGGTGCCTGTATTAGGAATTTTAGTGTGTGCCCCTCTTGTAGTTGCCGGTGTTTTACCACTACTTGCATTTATGGGCATAGTTGGAGGTTTATTTGCTAGCGTTTTTATATCTTCCTTTTGTTTTCCTAAAAATGGCATTTCAAAAGCATCGTCAGCAGAACCTGAGCTTGCTGGAAAGGAAGGACTAGCTCAATTACACGATCCTTCTCTTGCTCGTAATCCCACTATGGATATTTATAATAAAAGTAATGCTGTAGAAGTCGATTTGACTTATCAACAAATCCATACCTATTATGATGTGATGCGTCGTCTTGTAAAAGGGAAACATTTTTTGCCGAGCGAGGAAAAGAAAAGCAAACATGTTGATGGAGTTACTAAAAAATTCTTACTAAAAGAATGCTCGGAGCCCCAAAAGCAGGATTTGGTAGTGCCTTTTAGAGTTACCCGAGCCAAAGCAGCTCATATTCGACATACTTTAACTTTAGTGGAACAACTTGGAGTTGAGAATAAAAAATTAAAGCCAAGTTTAGAAAAATACTACACTCAATATTCTATTGGCAAGCATAAATAGTTGCACTCGTACTCGATTTAGACTTCTTTTTACTAGGTATATCATTTTATGATTATTAGGGATAAGGAGATAAATTTGTCTGAAGGAACAGTTTTTAAAGGGGGCTTAGAACTTAAGTTTGTTGACCCACAAGAATTTGAATCGCTTGATGGAGTGGATCGTGCTGACTACGCTCCTATTTTAGCGCGTAATATATTGCGTTTTTTTACTATGGGATGGACTGAATCCTGGACTCAATTTTTAACCCCAGCTGTCCTATATTCATTTTTCTTTCAACGCGACACTGCTTTGTTAAGAGAAGTTCGTTTCGCCATGCAGCAAGGTTTTTTGGAACTCTTTAAACAATTGCAAGGCAAAAATTTAAGTCGGGAAGAGGCGGAACAGGTACAACTCTATTTAAGTAACTGTTTGTCTATGCTTCCTTATGGTGATTTAACCCCCTATGAATCCATTACCCTACCTCAATGTATTGACGGACATTGGGACTTGGTTGAATATCAAGTTACCCCAATTGAATTAACAGAACCACACTGGTGGAAGAGTTTTTTTACTTATGATAATGACCGTGTTTTTGCTTATGGACTTAAGCCCCTTTTCCATGAGAAAGCAGAATCCCATTTAATTTTTATGGGCACTACTTATCCTGCAGGACAAGGTTTTCTTACCCAAGTAAAGACTGACACAATGGGATTTGAAACGGTTGGTCTCTCTTTATATCGTAGTGGACGAGAGAGAATACGAACGTGGCTAAACCAACAGAAAAACACGATTCATGTGTGTGGGGTAAGTTTGGGAGGTGCTTTAAGTCTATTGCTTGCTATCGATAAAGGTAATTATAAGCTATCACGGGTGGATGCTTTAAATCCTCCTGGACTTTATGAGCCTCTATTTAAAAGAAGCTATGATCATTGGGATGACTTAAAAGATAAACCTAGGGTAGTAGTGCAAAAACAAGGTAATGATCCGGTTTCAGCTTTTGGGATTTGGAAAAAGGATTGGGAGATTCTTCAAGTTGTACCCCCACAAGACAAACAAGGACCTAATGCATTTTGCGATCACTGTTTAAATTATGCAGGATTTGCAGATACCGAGTTTCAATATGTTTCTGCGGAAGAAGACAATAATCAACGTAAAACGCACCATCTTTTATTTAATGCGATTGCGAGATCCTTTCTTTATTATTACGTTTTAGTTCCTTACACCTATGCAGTTCGTCCATTTGGATATTATATGTTGAACAAATTGCTTCCTCAAAGCTCTAAGACTTCGTTAGAAAAGAACATCCTGGGATTAGCCAAAATACATCATCCCTCGCTGATGCGAAATCAATCAATGGATATGTATCATGCAAATAATACTGTTGAAATTAAACTTACATACCAACAACTCAATACTTATTATCAGATAACACGATGCTTAATAAAGGATAAAAACTTCTTACCAAGAAAAGAACAGGAAAATAAACATATGCAAGGAATTACAAAAAAAACTTTATTGACCGAAAGTGACGATACTAAGAATGCTCATTTACAGGTCCCTTTTAAAGCCACCAAAGCTAAGGCATTCCATATATTATCTACTTTAAGTTTGGTTCGCCAATTAGGTTTGGATAATAAAGAGAAACTAAAATCTATATTGGAAAAACACTATGAAACCTATCGTTTAGGTAAGCATTAACTATGTTAGCATGAGTGCTGTGCCGCTAGAATGACGTTGTTATTTGCGAACCCTTCTCTAACACTGATGGCAATAAACATCACTTAAAAACGAAAAATTAGATGTCCGGCGATTGAATAAAGAAATGGATAATATGCGTCGGCAGGATTAAGCTGCGACTCTCCATAACCTGCAGTAAAACTTCCGGCAATTTCACCCATAATTCGTTCAGTAAAATTATAATTAACACCCACACTAAAAGCAGGTCCCGGTCGCCAATCATCTACCACAATATCTTTACGATGGACACCAGCCACTCCTGCGCCAGAAAAAATTTTCATTTGCGAGTGCGGAATAGGGACCATAAGTTTTCCCATCAAAGTTAAAGTCTCAGTTTGAGATGCTAACGTATCTAAACCATCATGCTCGAAACTGAATAAACTTATGGGATCGAAAAAGACATTTGCTTCAGGAAAGTGCACGTAATTTACTTCAATTGCAAAATATCGAGTAAATTCGTATCCAGCCATTACTCCCCAAACACTTCCACCTTCCTCAACATCTGTAGGTGTGGATAACATTAGGGCAACATTTTGATTTTCCTTAGTGGGAACCAAACCCGTCCAGGTAGTTGAACCAAATCCTCCAATGGCACCGATATAAAAAGGGTGATGTGGTAGATTTTCTGTCTCAGCCAGACAATACGGCGTAGAAAGAAATAAGAATGAGAATAAAAATAATTTCGATTTTTTATCACGCACAATAATTACTCTACCAGGATTCCTTAGATCGTTAGCATTGTGTTGGGCCGTAGCCCAACCTTAATCATGTTATGATTTTAATTTATATAAATTACTGACAGGGTTTTTTGGTAGAACTACATATTCTGCCTCGAGAATCAACTCCTCCCAGACGATAGCAATTCCAATTATCAAGACAATCTTGTTTTGTAGTATAAGGTTGAGCTGCGCATGCTTTATCCAGGGATCCATAGACACTCACCATACGTGCATAAAGCATATTCATATCTTGACACATACCAGAAGGCAAACCGGAAGAAGTACAGTAGCAAGTTGCAACTTTCTTAAATGAGGAGCAAAAATTTACATCATTCGTAGGAACTGCATTACCACAAGAACTACCATATGAAAAAGCAGAGAAACTGAGTAAGCACATTAAACCTGCAAAAAATCCTCGTATCATTTTTAATATCCTCTATTTAACTCGAAATTCTATGCAAGTTACTCTATCAGAAAATTAATCTGCCTGCAAAAGACATCGATATTAATATCGCATTTTAATTTGCGAATATTGAAAGCGGTAAAAGTATTTTTGATTTATTGTTTATGAAAGCAACTGCTCTTCTTCTTCATATTTGAGGGAGGCTTCGTGTAGATTTTTTTCAAAACCTACTGAATTCATAATCTGAATTGCTTCTAGAGCAATTTTTTCGCGAAATTCGGGTCTTAAATTTGCGGAAATAACTAATTGATGAACGTTTTCATTGTCATCTCGAATAAAACTGGCTTCGAAAATATAATCTATCGCTAGTAAATCATCCTTATTATTTTTAATTTGTTTGGTATTCAAACCAAATAATTTTAAATTTTTATTAGTCAGGTCAGTAAAGTTAGTACGGATGTTGAGGTTAATAACAAATTTGGTATTTCGTTTAAATGAAATCATTCGACTGCCACATCGTTTTAAGATTTTACGATAAATGGAAGGTATGTTGAGTAGTTTTAGATAAAGTGGAGTGATTAGATGGGTAAATATATTTTCAAGTATGTTGGGTTTAAAGGAACCTATGGAACTCAGTTTTATTAAATTTGAACAGTGCTGATAGTTACTTGTATCAATAATCGAATTACGTAGTTCTTGAGATAGACCAGTCAAAGTTGCCGCCTCATCAAGGATAATTTTAGCCGGCTCAACTCTCAGGAAACAACCAATTGTATTATCATACATTGGATTATCACGTGTTGATTGAATGATATTCATGAGGGTGTAAGGTGTCTCACTTTTACAGTTACCGGAACAATTTCGTAACGCCAATGCAATTACAGCGCATAACGCGTTATTGATACTTATATGATTTAGTTCGCAAAAAAGCTTGAAATGATTTAAAGAGGCTTCTGGTATGACTGAGTACGTGGAATAAGGAATTTGTTCAGCTTGCATATTACGAACTATATACTCCTCGGGAAAAGTAAATAAATGGGTATCTTTTAGATACTTCTCCCAAAATGGAATGTCTTCATCCAGGTGAATTTTCATTGCAGATCGTTCATTAAAAATATGTTCTTTAAAGTGTGAGTCTAGTGCAATTTCATCAAGCATTAAGTGCGTGTATCGTTCATAAAAATGAGATAACTCAGCGAATAAAATATCAGTACAATGCTCATCAGAAATTAAATGCGGTATGCAAATTTGAAGCTCAGATTCGTTCTCAGTTAAGTAAAATAATTTGCCGATAATTAAAGCTGTTTTTTTCGGCCAGGGATAAAAATCAATGAGTTGTGTCATTGAATCTTGCAATTCTTTTTCACTTTTGTGGGACGGAAGCATTGTAAGATCAGTAGTTGCGAGTTTAAATGACCATTTTTTTTGTGTTTTTTGGGCCGGTTTTAATTTGAAGATTTGATAAGTAAGTGTTTCATGCTTTTTTAAAATCGCTTGAAAAGCAAAATCTAAAGCCTTTTCGTTTAAGTGACCACTGAATCTCTTTCTAGCGACAATATTTAACTTTTGTGCTCTGGGTTCAAAAATATGTGACATCCAAAGTAAAAACTGGAAATCACTCAGAGGTAGATGACTTATTTTATGATAGCTAACTGTTTTATTTTTTGTTTTTTTCTTATTTCTTTTTGTGTTTCTAACAATAGGAGCTAAAGCTGCAATGTTGGTGGCCTTATAAAAGTCAGATAGACTGATAGTTCTATTTAATTCATCATTTATTTTTGAAATGATACGTGCCGCAGATAAAGAATGTCCCCCTAAATCAAAAAAATTATCATGAATACCAATGAGTTGAACGCCCAATTCATCTGACCAAATTCGCGCAAGTTTTTTTTCAAGTGCAGTAACAGGCTCAGTATAATTATAACTCGCAGTTAACAAAGGTACAGGTAATGCGGCTTTATCCAGCTTTCCATTCCTAGTCAAGGGAAACTTATCCACATTTACAAAAACTGTAGGAACCATATATTCCGGTACCTTTTGGTGTAAATGCTGGCGTATTTGATTCGTATTTAATGAAGCTTCGGGGTCTTTTAAAACGTAATAGGCTACCAAGCGTTGTTCTCCAAAAGCATCTTTTTGGGGCAGTACTGCAACTTCTTCAATACCGGGATGGCCAATCATGTGTTTTTCAATTTCGCTTGGCTCAATACGATACCCACGTATTTTTACTTGCTCGTCAATTCTACCTAAATATTCAATGGTTCCGTCAGGCCGTTTTTTACATAAATCCCCTGTTTTATATAAACGAGTTTTACTTAAGGTAATAAATCGTTCTTGTGTAAGTTGAAGTTGATTTAAGTAACCGCGCGCCAAACATGTCCCCCCAATAAAAAGCTCACCGACCTCTCCATCGGGAACCGGTTCATTGTTGGCATCGAGAATAATGCAACTCATATTAGTGCCTGCAATGCCAATAGGGACATTCGTATCCAGATAGGAGCAGTTCAAATTAGTAACTTTATATGTTGAAACCGCCACCGTTGCTTCAGTGGGTCCGTATTCATTAAATAGAACATGTTTAGGATAGGATTTAAGCCAAGATTGACATTCAGCAGCAGATAAATTTTCTCCTCCGAGAATAATGGAATGCAGGTGCGGCAATGTAATGAAATTATTTTTTATTTCGTGCAACAGCACTTTAAAATAACTTGGAGTTAGTTTAATAATGTTGATGCGTGCTTTCGCTAGATAATGCAAATACGAGTGAATTTCCTTCTTTGTTTTTTCCTCGCAAAGAACCACAGTTAATCCCAACATTAATGGCACAACGGTCGTAGTGACTGACATATCAAAAATAGGGTTTGCAGAAAAATCGATACGCTGTTGCGGTTTGCACTGTGTATAGTGGGCAAACCAATGACAATAATTGACCACCGAACGGTGTTCAATAAGCACGCCTTTGGGAGTTCCAGTAGAGCCCGATGTATAGATGATATATGCTAAATGCTCTGGAGTATTTGTTGGAGATGGATTATTCCATGCTTGTTGGTTGATAACCTTATCATCAATGTCCAATAACACAAGAGTTCCTTGATACGGTTTAAATTTATCTTTGAACATAGATTGAGTAATTAAAATTGAGGCTTTGCTATCCTGAAGTAAAAAAAATAAACGATCCTCAGGTTGCGATGCATCTATCGGTAAGTAAGCACCACCTGCCTTTAAAATGGCTACAAGTGTAATTAGAAAATCAAATGAACGCTCCAAACAAAGTGCAATAGGAGAATCTGGTTTTAAGCCTAAGCTTTTTAAGTAGTGAGCGAGTTGATTTGCTCTTCGATTTAGCTCGCTATAAGTCAGTTGTTCATTTCCCTTTACAGCAGCAATATGATTTGGGAAATGATGCGCATGTTCTTCAAATAAGGCTTGTATTATTTTTTTATTCGCCATTTTCTTATCCTAAATTCGGCAGTTAAAGAATAGCGGTAAACAAAATTTTATGCTGAATTTAAAGTCTTAAAGTATTTTTTATTTATTATGAAGTGTCATCCCCCTCAAATTATTGGAATTACCTCATCGGTTATAAAAAATAATTAAAAACCCTTTAAATTCAGTATAGTAAACCTTTTGGGATATTCAAATTCGAGTTAGGATTATAGTTTGGGTAGAATTCGATCCAGCCATTTAGGTAGATACCAGAGCCAATTTTTAAAAATGGCCATGGTTGCGGGGACTAAAAAACTTCGTATTAAAAAGGCATCGACGAAAATAGCAACAGCAATGCCAAGACCAAATGCTTTGACCATCAAAACATCAGCAATCAAAAAGGAGCAGGTAATCACAATAACAATAAGTGCAGCACTGGTAATAATACGACTGCTTTTTTCAATGCCAAATATAATGCTTTTGTTATTATCACGAGTTAATTGATGCGCCTCTTTGATTCGAGAGAGCAAAAATACTTCATAGTCCATCGAAAAACCAAACAGGGCACAAAATATTATTACTAATAAACTGATATCGAGCATTTCTTGTGGTTGGAAGTTAAGAATACTGGATAGATATCCCTGTTGGAATACGAAAACCAACGCACCATATGAAGCACATAAACTTAACAAAGTCATTATTATTGCTTTCAGAGGCAGGAGGAGAGATCTTAATAATAGAAGCAAGATCAAATATGAAAATACAATAATCCATAGAACCGCATAGGGCAGATAACGATAAATACTGTGTAACACATCAATATTACTCACTGTTACTCCGGTAAGTTGGACCTTTAATCCGCTGCCTATTTTTATATTTTGTAATTCACTTACCAGTTGTTTCGTTTCTTCCGAGTTAACTGGATATTTGCTAATTACATTAATGACTGCCATATGTTTGGTCGTTGTCGTATCCAATAATTGTTTTACCTGGGGATCAAGCAATTTTTTATTCAAATGATAAAGCGTGTAATATTGATTCTTTTTAAGGTCGGAAGTGCTACTGATAATACCATTGACCTCTTTGACACGTGGATTATCTTTCAATTTATGTACCAAATTATATATTTTGGATAGGTTATTGCGAGACAAAATAGATGAAGAGGGCGATTCGATCACTAAGATTATAGGGCTTAATTGTTCAAGCTGAAATTTCTTTGCATAGGTATCATAAAAAGCTCGGTTTTCTGATTTCTCAGGGAAAATACGATAGTCAGAGACACCAAATTTTGCCTCTAAAAAGGGATATCCAAGCACTAACAAGAAAATAAGAATAGGGAAGAAAAAAAGATAGGGATGCCGAACAACTCGTTCTGCGAGCCAACGCCAAGAACTGGAGTGATTTTTATTCTTATATACGTGTACTGATAGAAAATTAATCTTTGATTTCAGGACGGCAAGAATGGCAGGTAAAAAAATTGTAGAGATTAATACTGCAAAGAAAACGGCAGCCAAACCACCTACCGCAACGGAAAAAAGAATGTTAACAGGAAACAAAAATAAAGCACTGAGGCTTACAAAAACGGCCAACCCACTAAAAAAAATTGCTTTTCCAGCTGTTTCTTGGGTAGTTGCTATCGCCTCTTGAACCGTTAATCCGTTCTTTAGCTCATCTCTAAAGCGATTTATAAAAAATAATGAATAATCAAGACAAAGACACAAGCCGAGCAATAAAGCGATGTTGATGGTGAAAATGGAAAGGGTAAAAAGATGCCCAAAGAAATAAAGCGTTGTAAGAATAATGATCGCGCACCCGCCGCCAAGAATAATTGGAAGTGTGGCAGCAACTACCGACCCAAATACCAGAATTAAGGTGATAATCGCTATAGGCGTGGCGACAATATCTGCTTTATATAGGTCGGTTTGTGTTTGTTTGTTCACATTTTCTACGAACAGCGGTTCACCTCCAATCCACATAGTCATCTGACTTGGTTTTTTTATGGAGTCTTTAAATTGATTTAATAAATCATTAGTAAGAGGCTTATTGCTTTTGATGATCACGGCAACATATGCTGTATGTTTATCTTTGGAAATTTGATGCGTATCATCAGGATAAATAATTTTGTGTTTAATGGGAAAATCCTTTAAATCAGCCAAGGATTTTTTAATTTTTTCTTTGAATTTATCTTTTGTCGCTAAAAGCTTTTTGCTGTGGTACATGATAAGAAATTTATTTTTATCATTATATCCCAATTGTTTATTCATATACTCTTCGGCACGGGCACTTTGAGAGCTTTCATCCACAAATCCAGTGGTCTTAAACGGTGTAATAATGTGCGGCAAAAAGGGGATACAGAGTAAAATTGCAAGCAACCATAAAACTATAATGGGCCAACGAAGCTTATTTATAAATCTTCCTAATCGGTATGACAGTGCTTTTTTTTGCATGTTTATCGCGAAACTCCAAGTTCCGTAAACTCATTAAAAATAATGACTCTTTTAATATATTAGTATAAATTAGGCATTATGTGTAAATTAATGAGTGAAAAGCTATTTGTGCATCAATATCAGGATTTAATAACTCTTTTTGATCGTTGCTTTGGCAAAGAATTTAATACCAGGCTCATTAAAGGGGATGATGAGCCCATTTATCTACCAGCAAATGAGGCGCATTCTTATAATGCGTTATATTTTGCTCATGGTTTTTTTAGCAGCGCACTCCATGAATGTTCTCATTGGCTTATTGCGGGAGAAGAACGTAGAAAGCAAGTGGATTTTGGGTATTGGTATATGCCTGATGGGCGTAGTGCAGAACAACAAGCTTTATTTCAACATGTTGAAGTAAAGCCCCAAGCATTGGAGTGGATTCTCTCAAAAGCTGCCGGGCATAAATTTCATGTCAGTATTGATAATTTAAATGGTGGTGCAGAGGCGGAGTCGGACACGGTTGCTTTTAAAAAAGCGGTTTATGAGCAAGTAGTTTATTATTGTCAGCATGGGTTACCCGCACGCGCACAAAAATTTCGTGATGCTCTAAGTTCCTTTTATGAGCAATCAAAAATTTTAAGGGTTGAGGATTTTTCTTTAGAAGAATTATGAGCTCTATAGAATCCATATAGTTACGTGGAGCGCACTACAGCGGATTTAAATGGTGTCACTCCAGTTACACTATACATCAATGATGTAACGCTACTCCTAATGTCCAATCCAGATTTTCCGCTGAAGGAACATAATTTAACTGTTGATTTGCTGTTAAACCATATCCCTCGACCATCAGCGCATAATAAAAAGCAGGTAGAAGACAATATGACTCAATGTATTCGTTGTTTGGAAATTGATTACTGAGACGTTCCCATTGTTGATGACAGATCAGATTGTTTGCTTGTTGAAACAAATCTTGAATGGTCAATTGATTGTTTTGAAATTGGAACGGTTTGCTTTCTGCAAGATTTGGAAAACCGCCGATGGCGTACCAAGAGCTGATATGACTCGCAGAAAGAATAGGTTGTACCTCTTTTTTGACCTTATGCATTTTAATTAAAGGAGATACCTCTTGCTCACAAAGTAAAGCATCACCTTGTCCAGTACGTCCGTCAGAAAGTGGATAACCCTCAGAAAAGCAAGAAGCAGTATCGAGAAGTTGATGGGCCATTTCATTTTGCCCAAGTCCTAAGAAACTATGTACGGATAAATTGATATGTTGGCCGTATAGATCCAATTCAACTTGGGTTCCTTTCTCTTCAGTATTTTTTTGTATTGGGAATACAATTTGTACTGAGGCCCCACCAATATCCATGACTCCTACGGGAGTACTAGAGGGCGATTTGAGTGCGCCTATATGATAATTTACCGCTAGCCAGTCGTATAATGCTTCATCATGTCCAGTGATGGTTTTGGCTTCTATAAGCTGCCATGCAGATTGTTGGTTAAACCATTTTTGTACTTCTTGATAGTAAATTTTTTGTTTGGTTTGTGGTACAAGACGCATTCCTGCGGTTGCATAGAAGTAAACAGGAATGTTTTGTACAGGAGCTCCGGAGAAAAGGGTAGTGAGATATGCATCTATAGTATTTTGGTTTGCCTCAATGGTAGCAAATCCAGGTTTTATCTTTTTGGACCATATTTCTGCAATACCGGATGGGGTATTGGTTTCATCAAGATCATAAGCAAAAATATGAAGTCTTGAACCGGTACTTCCAGCATCTACTACCGCGATACATTGATGTTCATTACACGCAGCAGGATCAGCATAACCCTCATTAACTAATACAAAAAGACATGAGATAATGAATAAAAATCGAAGCATGGGAAAAGTCTCAATAAAAAGTCAGTAAATGATACATTATGTATTATTTGTTTTCAACATGATATTATGTTGAAAAAATGATACACTACTTTTTTATATTTTTATGTAGGTAAATGAACCTTCATGCTTTCTGGTTGGAAATAATCTAACCTGCTTTTTAAGTTAGTCTTCAGGCAGTATCAAAATGATAAATCAAGAATATCGCGGTTCTATCTATGCCATTTTATCCGGTTTCCTATACGGTTTTATAGGTTATTTTGGTTTGAGTGCGATTAATGGCAATCTATCTGCCAGCACAATGCTATTTTGGCGCTTTTTAATTTCCAGCATGATTATTTTGCTTATAATGCTGCTCAAAATAAAAAAAACGACCGATTCTTACAAAAATATGGGGATTGCCTTTTTAACAGGTGCTTTTTTTTACGGCATATCAACTTGGCTTTACTTTTTAGCATCTCAATATATAGGTTCTGGATTGGCAATGGTTATCTTTTTTACCTACCCAGTACTGATTATGTTGCTGAATTATTTCTTTTATGAGCAGTCTATTCGACGTGTTTACTATTTCGCTATTCTAGTAATTTTAATGGGTATGGTGCTTATGGTGGACTTCGATGCATTGTCTTTTAACTTGTGGGGTATTTTGTTAGGCGTTGCTTCAGCTTTTTTTTATGCTTGTTACGTGATTGGCAGTAAACGAAACGAGCTCTCTCCAAATATGTCTACCTTTATGGTTTGTTTGGGATGCATGGTAACCAGTTTATTTTTTTCACTTTTTAATCATTCCTTTACAATCCCTTCATCAATAGATGTTTGGTACCATCTCTTTGGAATTTCAATTATTGCAACGGTAGCTCCCATTATTTTGTTGTTGTACAGTCTGAAATACATCAGCTCAGAAAAAGCTTCCATTTTGTCAGTTCTAGAACCCGTGTTTGTGGTCATTTTTGGAGTATTCCTCTTAGGTGAAAAAGTGAGCCTATGGGGGGGTGTGGGAGTGGTATTGGTATTGACAGGTGCACTTATTACTTTATTCAGCCATAAAATTAATTTGGGCTCATTAAAGTTTGAGTTCATACGACGCAGTGAAGATGTCGGGTAGCTTGGTTTTAGACCCTAGTATAAGCATCCTCGTAAAATGCTGGCTACCTGAAAGATGGCGCAGTCGTAAACCGGAACTAAGCAAGAGCCTCCGGATTACGACACATACTGTAGTGATCAGATAATTTTAATACCAACTTCCATTGCAACCACCGCAGCCCCCACAATCACTCGCACAAGTTCCGCAACATGCGTTACCGTTAGAACAGTTGACTAAGAACCCAGTTGAACACACTAGAATTACGGCCAGTATTATTTTTTTCATTACCTATCCTTGTTATAGTATGTATATTAACTATACTCTACGATTTTAAGTTTAACCAATTTTTATTCAAGTTTTCTAACGTTTTTTCTCACTATTATGGATTGAGAAAAAAGGTTATTAATTTCTAATGCTCTGCAATTTGTAGCCATTGCAATTTCCATAAATTATAAATAAATATTTGATTTTGTGTAGTATTTAAATATACTGCAAGTACTTGATGGGTTAAGTAACGATGATTTGCCACATAGCTAAGTAAATCATGTGATACACCCGTTATTTCCCACTCACAGCCGTTAATATAGAGTTGATATTCGGATTGCTCATCCGCACTTTGATAAGCAAAGCGACACGAGGCATCTCTAAAGAGATCTAATCCTGTGTTTAATTCGTTAATAAAACTTGGTAAATCAATTAATTCATCTTCTTCTAATGGCAAAGGTAATTGATGCTCTGCTTGTAGATCCAACTGTGTTGCAAAGCATCCAAACCATGATTTCATAATGTGTTCATCACTGATTAATTGTTGTAACAATCTTTGCGCATTGTTCCAGGCCGGGCGAGTGATTTCAGAAGTATTGCGCAAATGAGACCAGTTGGGATCTTGATATAAAGTTTTGAATGTACCTTTTTCCGCTAAGTACTCACTAAGACTTTCCAATAATTCTTGTCCTTGATAACTGCGAAAACCAAAAGAATAGGTCATGCAATCCTGGGTCAGTGAAATGCCATGATGTCCCACATGGGGAGGAAGATACAACATATCGCCTTCTTCGAGAACAATACGTTCTTCGACATCAAATTGCTCCATAATACGAAGTTCGAGATCTTTGAGATAATTATGAGTATTGCATTTTTTAGTGGTAAGTAACCATTCTCGTCTACCCACGCCTTGATATAAAAAAACATCATAATTATCGTAGTGAGGTCCAACACTCCCTTGAAGTGCAGCATAACTAATCATGATATCGTCGATCCGCCATTGTGGGATAAAATCAAAATGTTCAAGCAAGGAATAAACTTCAGGAATTAATCGATCAACCCCTTGTACGAGCAAAGTCCAATGTGTTGGCGGGAGAGTATTGAAATCATGTTCTGAGAACGGACCCCGTTTTAAATGCCAATACGGTTTTTCATTGGGTGTTTCTAAAACCAACCGACTTTCAACATCTTCTTCCAGAGCCAGACCAGCCAACTCATCGGGAGATAAGGGATTAATAAAGTCCGGGAAAGCATTGCGAATTATTAGAGGTTTTTTTTGCCAATATTCACTAAGAAAAGTTTCTACAGAAATTTGCTGAAGATTGATCATGGGTCGTTAATACTCCATAGTCATTTGTACCCTTAATTCCACTGCGTAAGACCGGGAACATAGGTAAACAAACGTGTCTGTTAATTCGATTGTAAAATCCGTTCTAATTCACCTTTCGCTTGGCGTGAGAAACTGATTAAATCGCTTTCTTTTTCAAAAAAATCAAAGGATTGAACTAATGTAGTTTCATCGTGTTCTTTGAAGGCTGTTGCTTTTTTTTGAATGTCCTCCTGATTATATCCTAAGAATTTCATAATCTCTTTGGTCATACTCAGAGAAGAATCAAATAATTCTCTAATAAAATAATCCACACCTACTCGATGTAATTCAAAAGCATGGCGTCGATTACGAGCTCTGGCATAAATCTTTAAATGGGGAAAATGTTGTTTGGCTAACTTCACAATTTTTAAATTAGCCTCTACATTTCCCACGGCGACTATCAGAAGTTTTGCATGTTCGGCCCCCGCGCTTTTTAACATATCCAATCGGCTTGCATCCCCGAAATATCCGACATAACCGAATTTTCTGAGCAGCTCAATTTGTTCTGGATTTTTTTCCAATACGGTCATTTTTATATTTTCACCGTTAAGCAGGCGCCCTATAATTTGCCCAAAACGTCCATAACCTGCAAGAATAATCCCATTTTTTTCATTAAACGAGTCGTATTCTCGTTCCGGTAAAAAGCTCATAAATTTGGGTATCACAAATCGATGATAAAAAAGCATTAAAAAAGGAGTCGCAAGCATAGATAATGCAACAACTAGAGTGCAAAAAGCGGCACTTTCTTGACTGATTACTTTGGTCACCCCTGCATATTCAAAAAGTACGAAAGCAAATTCACTTCCTTGAGATAGGGCAAACGCAAAACCCAAGCTTTGCAATTTTGTTAAATCAAAAAAACGTCCCAATATATACAAGATAATTGCTTTACAGGTAATTAAAGAAAGTACAGCCATAATAATCAGCATGGCTTTATTAGAAAAAAGGGAGAAATTCATCCCCATCCCTACAGAGATAAAGAATAATCCCAGTAAAATGCCTTTAAAAGGTTGAATATCAGCATCCACTGCATGTTTATATTGAGAGTTAGCTAACACTACACCTGCAATAAAGGCGCCTAAAGCAGGAGAGACCCCTATAGATTCCATTAATAAAGTCACACCTACTACTAAAGCTAGCGAAAATGCGGTAAATACTTCGCGTAGATTGGTTTTAGCAATAATTGAAAACAAATGTCTAGATAAGTAGTGACCCACTAGTATAACTACTCCAATCACGCCCGTTACCAAAATTGCATGCATCCATCGTGGGAGATTCATGATAAATGCGGTTTCGTGGATATTGATTTTTATATTTGCATGTTGTTCAAGTAATGGAATAATAATTAGAATTGGGATTACTGCAATATCTTGGAATAATAGTACAGCGAATGAGGTTTCACCTTCTGCGGTTTTGAGCAAGTTTTTTTCTTGAAGTATCTGCAAAACTAGAGCAGTGGATGACAGGGACAAAGCCATACTTACTGCTAAAGTTGCTCGCCAATCAAAGCCTATAAGGAGCCCAATGGCTGTTAAGATACTTGTAGTTAAGAGTACTTGTAAACCACCTAAACCCACAATTATTTTGCGAAGTTTCCATAACATGACTGGTTCTAATTCCAATCCAATCAGAAACAACATCATAATCACGCCAAATTCACCAAAATTCATAATTTGTTGTGAGTTTGCTATAAGTTTGAATCCGAAAGGACCAATAAGGATACCTACAGTGAGGTAACCGAGAACTGAGCCCAATTTGAAACGGCTGGCAATAGGAACCATAATGCTGGCCGCGGCAAGAAAGATGAAGATATTAAGCATTAAGTGACCATTCATAATTTTAACTCTGATTGTTATTTGGCATGACAATTCTTAAATTTTTTTCCACTACCACAGGGGCAGGGTGCATTCCGGGCAACTTTGGGTTTTTTGGTTTTTTCTAACCCCTGCTTATGTACTCCACTTACATAAAACCAACGGTCATTTTCTTTGTGAAATTCACTTAACTCATGGATAATTTTTATTGTGTTATCTTCGGAATAACGTGCTGCAAATTCAACATAACCAATATTGGGATCCGGGATATTCGAATTCAACACTTCTAAACTAACCCAGGTTACGCTTTTAGCCCATTGCTCCGCTTGAAGTTCATTAAAGCCTACTAAAGCTTTTCCTTTCATTGTTTTTTTGATGTAATCAATTTTACCCATACTGTACGCTGTATAGCGTGATCGCATCAATTGTTCTGGAGTTTGTGGGTGCTGTTGTTTTTCAAGGTATAAACCACAACACAATTCATATTTATTTTGTGATCCACAAGGGCAAAGTGACATGATATGATCCAGCAGCTAAAAGTAAAAATTGGATTTTGAATTATATTCGATATAGCTTCAAATTTTTACTAAATTACACATTATTTAAGGTAAAATAATGAATTCCTATTTATTTACACAAAGCGTAGAACAAATCGATCATCAAAAGAGCGTTAATCAATTAGAAGCAGGCAAGGTCTTGTTTTTCCCAGAATATTTTTTTACTCCCGTAGACACGCTTTTATTATCTGAAAATGTCTTGGATGGTAGTCGTAAAAATGTAAGTTATGATATTCGTAATAAAAAGTTAAGCGCTTATAATAAAGATATTGGCGATCTTGAGGTTAAACTCAGGGATATGATGCATGGTTATGCAGAATTTGCCCACCATTTAATTCAGAGTGCTCTTCCTTCTTACGTATCTCATTTGCAATGGGGCAGGACCAGTTTTAGACCTGCGGAAATTAATGGTCGTGTTTCCTCAAAACGTAAAGATGATACACGTTTGCATGTGGATTCTTTTTCGGCAAGTCCTGTCCATGGTTTAAGGATTTTACGAGTTTTTTGTAATATCAATCCTACAGAACCTCGAGTTTGGAATCTTGGTGAACCATTTGAAGAGGTTCTTAATCGGTTTGCACCTAAAATTGCGCCGTACAGTAAAATAAAAGCCAAAATGCTGAAGTGGGTCAAAGCAACAAAAACTTTAAGACCCCCGTATGATCATTATATGCTTCATTTACATGACACAATGAAGTTGGATGATGTTTATCAGGCAAATGTTGAGAAGATGCAAATTGATTTTCCTGCTAAAAGCACTTGGATAGTTTTTACCGATCATGTGTCGCATGCAGCATTGAGTGGTCAGCATTTGTTAGAACAAACGTTTTACTTACCCGTCGATAAAATGGCAACGCCTGATAACTCACCATTGAATCAATGGCAGAAAATTAGACCAGAAGTAAGATCTCATATTTAGATAGGCCTTTAATAAAAAGTAGGACTTTATCTACGAGATCTTTATACTGTTTCCCCAAGCTCTATCTAAGTTTGGGGACTTTAAATTTAAGTATGGAATAATTTCTTCCCTAAATCCTGTGATGCACCTAAATATGATGCTTTATGAATTTCTCAAGCGCAGTAGGTGTTAATGGTTTACTGAAAAGAAAGCCTTGGACCTCGTCACAACGTTGTTGTTTTAAAAAATCTAATTGTTTTTTACTTTCAACGCCCTCAGCAAGAACCTTAAAATTAAAACTTCGAGCCATAGAAATGATCGCTTCAATAATTACTTCATCACTACGCGACGCCGATATATTTTGGATAAAAGATTGATCAATCTTTAAACAATCAATGTGAAGTTGTTTTAGATAATTGATGCTGGAGTTTCCTGTCCCAAAATCATCTAATGAAATACGAATACCAAGTTGTTTGAGTTGATTTAGTGTCTTTATAATGTCTCTGTGCGTAATGATCACATTTTCAGAAATTTCAAATTCTATATGTTCCGGAGAAAGTAAATGTTCTTTTAAAATATTCTCTACAACCGTGATAAAATTGGGCTGTTGTAATTGCCGAGTAGTAATATTAATGCCAACGCGAATATAAGGCAGACCTTTTCTATGCCAAGCTTTAATTTGCTGACACACTTCACTAATAATCCACTCACCTATAGGGATAATTAAACCCGTTTCTTCAGCTATAGGAATAAAATCGATTGGCAACATCAATCCATTCTCTGGATGATTCCAACGAATTAAGGCTTCTACAGACAAGATGTTTTCGTTATCAACATTAAATTGAGGTTGGTACAGTAAAAAGAACTCTTTATTCTTAAGGGCCTTCCTTAAATCGGTTTCGATTTTAAAGCATTGATCAGTATATTCATGTAGTTGAGTAGCATAAAAAGCATACTGATTTCCTCCCAATCTCTTGGCCTGATACATTGCTAGATCAGCATTTTTTAACAAATCACTGGGTGTATTTCCATCTTTAGGATAAATACTTATCCCGGCAGCGGTAGTAATAGTTATATCTCTTTTTACCATTTTGAACGGTTCTGTCATGGAGTCTATAATTTTGTTAGCAATGACACTAACATCCTCATTTTTAAATATCTGACAAATCATGACGAACTCATCACCACCCATCCTCGCTAAGGTATCTTCTTTCCTAACTAGAGAAGACCATCGTTGCCCCACCATACGCAATAGTTGATCGCCAACTTCGTGCGACAAACTGTCATTAATTAATTTAAATCGATCTAAATCAAAATACAGGATGGCAAATTGGTGTTCATGTTTCCGTGCATAATCAATACTCGCTTGTATTTGATCGAATAATAGGGCTCGGTTAGGTAATTTAGTCAATGGATCATGCAGGGCTTGGTATTTTAGCTGTTTTTCAAGGTTTGCTTGTTCTGTTATATCACGAAAACTCCAGACACGACCGATGATTTTCTTGTTTAATCTGTGGGGAAGGGTATAACACTCCAATATTTTGCCATTCTTGAAAGTAATAATCACTCTACTGATTTCGTCAATGTTTTTTCTAAGACGCTCGATCTCCGCTAAATACTCTTCAGGCTCAGCAATCTGATTCAGCATATAATATAAAAAGATGCTACCATCATTAGTATCTAACATGGATTTAGGAATATTCCACATCGAGGTAAACTTGGAATTACAATCGATTAACTTGTCATTTAAATCGATGACTAAAATTCCATCTGCGGAAGATTCAAACGTGGACCTTAAAAGAGATAATGATTGCTGCAAGGATTCTGTACGTTTCTTAACCGTCTGCTGCAGTATTTGTTCATGATGTTTTGCATTATTGGCCAAAATCCATTTTCTTGTTAATGCACAAGCGAGTTGTCTTACCGCGACTACATCAAATGGTTTTTTTAAAATCAGGTAATTATCTCCCATTCCTAATTCTTTTACGGTTTCTTCCCAACTGTAATCCGAATAAGCAGTACAAATTACCACTTGAATCTCGGGATCAATCTCCCACATATGTTTAATGGTTTCAATACCATCCCATCCTGGAGGCATTCTTATATCGACGAAGGCCAGGGCATAATGTATCCCTTTTTCTACATCCTCATTAATTTTGGTAATTGCTTCTTTGCCCTGGCACGCGGTATTTAAAATAAATTTTGGTAAAAAGTATTCGATATCCGGGTTATAGGAACCGCTTAAAGAAGGCTCGTCATCAAATAATTGTTGTTCTAAATGGCGAAGTTCCGACTTTGTATTCGAAGCAGTCAAGACTTTAATAAAATCTTGATGAATTGAGGGATTATCATCAATGATCATAATATTTAGTGCTATTTCACTCATGAGTTCTCCCTATTTATCTAACCTGTCCCGGATAGGTAAAGTCAATACAAATTGCGCGCCATATCCTTCACCTTTACTCTCTGCTAAAAGAGTCCCCCCCATATCACGAGCTGATAGTGCAGAACTGTGTAATCCAAAACCATGCCCATTTTGTTTTGTAGTAAATCCAAAAGCAAAAATCCGTTGTAGATTATCTGCATTGATCCCAACTCCATTATCCTTGACAATAACTTGTACTGATTTTTTTTCTGTTTTTTGTATTATCAATTTGATTTCTTTAATGGGAGTAGTCGTGTTTTCCAAGATCGATTCTTTGGCATTTTGAATTAGATTGATCAATATTTGTAATAACTTGGATTTATCAACAATGACTAAAGGTGCTGGATGATACTCTTTAATTATCTTAATCCCATTTTTTGAGGAGCTCATAGTGATATTCAATGCTGTTTCTAACAATTCTGGAAGATAGACTCTTTCATTCATACTCGATAGCCCACTAATCGATTTTTGGGTATCTACGATTTGACTTATATGCTGTAAATCATTCTGAAGATTATGTACTTCGATACTATTTTTTTTATTTTCTTCCAAAATAATTTTAGCAAGAGTTAATAGATATTCAGGGATAATTTTACCTTTAGGATCCAGGGTTAAAAAATCAGCTAAATTGAGTTGGTTTTTCTCCATCATCTCTGTAATTTTTAATAATTTTTTATCATAATCTTGTTTAAAGCTATTTTTTAATAAGGTGATGGAAACGTTGGAGCTATTTAAAATATTTCCAATATTGTGCAAAATGGTTGTAGCGACCTCTGCCATTCCCGCACGACGGGCGGTAGATGATATTTTTCGATTTAATTCTTTGATTTTTTCTTCGGCAATTTTACTTTTATGAATATCAATAACAATACCAGCAAGCTGTTTCTCTCCCTCTTGGCATCGGCCAATTGCTCTATACCAGTGATAATTTCCATCAGGCTTCCTTACCCGTATTTCACATTCATAATCCATTCTATCGTTTAAAGCACACTCTACCTTTTGGAGTAACTCAAATCGATCTTGTTCATGAACTAACTCTAGAAATTCCTGCAAAGAAGGAGGTTTATTAATTGGATTTAACTGAAACAGATTGAATAATTCACTTGACCAGATGGTGTGCCCGGTGTTGCCATCAAACGACCAATATCCTAATCCTGCAATATGTTGGGCAAACTCTAGCTTTTCATTCAAGCTCATCATTTCTCGAGAAGAAATTTTTATAGAACGTTCATGCAAATAACGCTCTTGATCCGCTTCTATATACGTATTATTGATGCGGTGGAGAAAAATTTCCCATTGCTCATCCGATTCTGGTTTTTTATCTTGAGCAATATTTGAGTGTTCAAGTTGTCGTTTTAATAATTTATGAATTTCCATATTGTCTTATTTTAGCCTTAAGTTTTTATGTCTCATAAATGGTTGTAATCGTCATGGTTTGGTTATGTAATTGACAATTCCCAACAGAAAAAGGTGATAATTCCCCATATGAATAAAACCCCACTTGCGTAGAACCTTTTGGTAGAGCAGTCAGAGTGGATTCAATTTCTTCTTCTGTTCGTTCTCCTAAAAGCAATCTCCTGCCTACACAACTGATATCAATCGCCAAAACGGGGCCTAGTTGTTCTAAGTTATCATTGAGCATCAATTTATTTGCGAGCAGACCTGCTTCATTAGCACTATCAATTAATCGATCAAAGTTTGCTCTCATTAATTGCGCATGCCATCCCATTGGAATATCCCCCGCAAAAGTCAGGGATTGCTCTTTCTCATTAACTGCAAGGATTGTACGCACTAATTGGATATCATCATGTGCCTGAGGATTATTAATAGCCAATGGATAAAGTAATCCTGAAGAAGGTAATTCAGAGGCTTTTTCACCTAAATATTCTTTATATAGTTGTAAGGCGGGTTGATAATCAAGCTCATATAAGACATTGGATTCGGACCGGGTAATTCGACGAACCGGACCAAAAATATCCCATCCTCCCTTAGAAGCATGTCCAATATGAATATTCGCACCATAAAAACCAACCGCAACGGCATAATGGTCCATTATTTTATTATTTAAAATTGCCCATGTTTTTGTGAAGTGACTGCCATCACCTGCTAAGCCACCGGTAATGACAAGTTTTTGATGACTTTTGACTGTATTTAATCCTTGAACTAATTCGGAACCATTTACATTGAGTCCATCGGACAAAATAAAAATACTGTGCAGATCGTCTGCTTTGAGCTGTTCAGCAATGAGCTCGCCAGCTTTTTCAGAGTCTTTACCGTTATTCACCTCAGCTTTTGCAATTTTCAAAGAGGTTTTAGCAAATTTGATTACTGCCACGGTAATACTGTGGTCAAAAAGATGATCACCAAAAATTTCTCCAGCAGTAGAGCAACCGATGATTTTCGATTTAGAATAAAAGTTAGCCAGCTTCATTATTGGCTCTTGAAAATCCATGAACTCAGGGGCTGCAAAAATAAGCACTAGGGTGTTCTCTGAATCAAGATCTGGAAATTCTTTCAAACTCCATCCTTTTTTTCTAAGGAATTGAAAGGCTTTTATTTCCATAGAGCACTCCTTGTAACTAAGTATGACAATCAGAAAATGTTTTTATTAGTATAGTGTCAATTTTGGTTTTTTTCTTGATTAATTGACCTCATTTTAATCAAAACAAGAGTTGCAGTGGTTCATCTAGATTTTTTTGCTACCCAAATGAAAATTCGTTATGATGAATTTCATTATTTTGCTGAAGGGACGTAGGACTTATGGAAGGAGAAAAATCACCTACCCGGAATAAAAAAATGGTGATTACTGGACGTTGGCGAGAACAGTTCCCGGCAGAAAATTCCTTAGGTTTAATCATCATTTTACTCACCTTAGTTGCTGTATTATGGTTCTATATCTCTACTAAAAAAACACAAACTGTTAGTCCTCAACCTATTCCAATTGTTGCGGGAATTTCTACAACTCGAGATGTACCTATTTATATTGCGGCACTGGGCACAGTAACACCTGTTTATACTGTGACGGTTCAAACCCAAATAAATGGTTTATTAATGAAGGTTCTCTTCAAGGAAGGTCAATTGGTTAAAAAGGGCCAGTTACTTGCCCAAATTGATCAGCGGCCTTATGAAGCCTTACTCACTCAATATGAAGGGGATCTCAAACGGGATTCCGCTTTGTTAGCGAATGCCAAAATTGATTTAAAACGCTATCAAAAATTATGGAAAGAAGATTCGATTTCCCAACAAACATTAGCTACTCAGGAGTCACTTGTTGAGCAATATGAAGGTAATGTTAAAACCGACCTCGGTCTCATTCAAAGTACTAAAGTCAACCTTATTTATTGCAATATTACTTCGCCTATTGAGGGACGAATCGGTTTGCGTTTGGTAGATCCAGGGAACTTTGTTCAAACTTCAAGTACCCAAGGTATTGCAGTGATCACTACTCATGATCCTGTTACGGTAATTTTTCCTGTAGCAGAAGATTTTGTGTCGCTTATTGCACCCCAAGCCTATGGTGGTAAAGAGATGCAAGTGAACGTTTTTGATAGACAACAAAACCATTTACTTGCCACAGGAAAATTATTGGCTTTGGATAACCAAATTAGTACGACAACAGGAACCGTACGACTTAGGGCGATATTTGATAACCATAAAAACAAATTATTCCCTAACCAATTTGTGAATGTGAAAATACTCGTTGAGACGTTGCACCAAGCGACGGTTGTGCCCACAGCTGCGCTTCAACATACTACAACAGAAGATTTTATTTACGTCATTAATGAGGATAATACAGTAAAAATTCAAACGGTAACTCTGGGACCTACCCTTGGTGATGATACTGTAATTAAAAATGGTTTATTACCCAATCAACGAGTAGTGGTAAACGGTGCCGATAAATTAATGAATGGGTCCAAAGTTTTGGTCCAAAAAGAATATCCAGCAAGTGTCTCAGTTCAAAAAAGCGAGTATCGTTTAAAGGTGAATAACCTCACATGAGTATTTCAGGCCCCTTTATTGCAAGAGCTATAGCCACTTCACTATTGATGTTTGCTATTTTGCTGACTGGCGTTCTTTCTTACAAACTCTTACCTATTTCAGCGCTCCCTGACGTGGAGTATCCAACAATTCAAGTATCAACTTTTTATCCTGGAGCAAGTCCAGATGTAATGAGCACTACCGTTACGGCCCCACTTGAACGTCAATTCGGACAAATGCCAGGTTTGGAGCAAATGACCTCAAACAGCTCAAATGGGTCATCCATTATAACTTTGCAATTCAATTTGGATATGAGTTTGGATGTAGCAGAGCAAGAAGTTCAACAAGCGATAAACGCTGCAAGTAGTTATTTGCCGATCGATCTTCCCAATCCTCCTGTTTACAGTAAAGTCAATCCGGCAGATACACCCATCCTAACCTTGGCTTTGACTGCAAGAACTTTACCATTAACTCAAGTAGAGGATTATGCAGAAACACGTCTTGTTCCTAAAATCTCTCAATTATCGGGTGTGGGGTTGGTAAGCATCGGTGGCGGGCATCGACCTGCGGTACGAATTCAAGCTAATCCAAATGCATTGTCTGCGTATGGATTAACTATGGAAGACGTACGTTCTATCGTTATAGCTTCCAATGTGAATGCTGCTAAGGGAAATTTCGATGGCCCACGCTTAGCCTATACGATTAATTCCAATGACCAGCTTTTGTCTGCTGCAGATTATCGTCCTTTAATTGTTTCATACCAGAATGGGTCTCCCGTTCGTTTATCTGATGTAGCTGATGTTATTGATGGGACAGAAAATACAATGCAAGCAGCATGGATGGATACAGAACCGGCGATTATACTCAATATCCAACGCCAACCCGCAGCAAATGTCATTGAGGTAGCCGAACGTGTCAAAACTCTATTGAAACAAATGAGCTTGGCAATTCCGGCAGGAATGGATATCAAAATTCTTACCGATCGTACGACCAGTATTCGTTCTTCCGTAGAAAATGTTCAATTTGAATTACTGTTGTCCGTTGCCTTGGTTGTAATGGTGATTTTCCTTTTTTTACGTAAACTATCCGCGACAATAATTCCAAGTATTTCAGTACCCTTGGCACTCGTAGGCACATTAGGTTTAATGTATTTACTCGGGTTTAGTCTTAATAATCTTACTTTGATGGGATTAACCATTGCTGCAGGCTTTGTAGTTGATGATGCGATCGTGATGATTGAAAACATCATACGCTATATCGAAATGGGAAAGGAACCTTTGGATGCTGCTCATAAAGGAGCCGCGCAAATTGGCTTTACTATTGTTTCTTTATCTATTTCTCTGATTGCGGTACTGATTCCTTTATTATTTATGGGGGATATAGTCGGTCGATTATTTCGTGAATTCGCAGTGACCTTAACCATGACTATTGCAATTTCAGCGTTCGTTTCGTTAACGCTGACTCCTATGCTTTGTTCTAGACTGTTAAATGTAAAAAATAATAATAAAGTCAATAAGTTAGAGAGATTTCTTAAACGTCAGTCCGATTCTCTTATTGAGCGATATAAAATTTCTCTTCATTGGGTTCTTTCGCGCCAACCTTTTATTTTACTGGTCTTTTTCATTACTGTATTAATCACAGGCATTTTATTATATTTCATTCCTAAAGGATTTTTTCCCATTCAAGATACAGGAATTATTCAAGGAATATCACTAGCTTCTGAATCGGTTTCATTTAAAGAAATGACAACTCGACAACAAGCTTTGGTGCATGCAGTGCTTTCTGATCCCGCTGTTGAAAATGTATCATCCTTTATTGGTATTGATGGTACGAATATAACGCTAAATAGCGGGCGTATTTTGATTAATTTGAAACCTTTTGAGCAACGTTCAGGTGTTACCGAGGTTATGAATCGTTTGCAATCTAAAATGAATCAAGTTATTGGTGCTTCCTTATACATGCAGCCGGTACAAGATTTAACAATTGATACATTAACCAGTCGCACACAATATCAATACAGCATTAGCGCTCCTGATAGGGAGGACGTTACTAAATGGTCGCAGTTAATGTTAGAGAAAATGCGCCAACTATCTATTTTAAAAGAGGTCAATACCGATCAACAAAATACAGGTTTGGTGACCTTATTGGATATTGATCGCGATACCGCATACCGACTGGGTATTACCATGCAGACGATTGACCAGACTTTATATGATTCATTTGGTCAGCGGCAAATATCTATTATGTTTACTCAACGAAACCAATACCGGGTTGTATTGGAAGTATTGCCCCCACTGCAAAGAGAGTCGATTGCTTTTGACAATATTTATATTAATTCTTCTGTAATTAATTCTTCTACCAACGCTTCCGGCTCCTCGAGTACTTCACAAAATAATAATTCTTTTTCGGAGATGATAACCAGTGGCTCTGTTCCAATTAAGACTTTTGCTCGTTTAAAGCAGACTGTTGGTCCTTTAGTTATTGCGCATAAAGACCAATTCCCTTCTGCTACGCTTTCGTTCAATCTTGCAAATAATGCATCCTTAGGAGATGCAGTGACTCAGATTGACGATATAAAAAATAGTCTTAATATGCCTCTCAATGTAGAAGCGGGTTTTCAAGGAACCACAAAAAATTTTCAAAAATCCCTAGCTAATGAAGGGTGGCTGGTTATTGCTTCAGTGGTTGTGGTTTACATTATATTAGGGGTACTCTATGAAAGTTACATCCATCCACTAACTATTTTATCAACCTTACCCTCAGCTTCGATGGGGGCTTTACTTGCATTGTATATAACAAACAATGAGCTGAGTATCATTGCCTTGATTGCGATTATTTTATTGATTGGAATTGTATTAAAAAATGCAATTATGATGATTGACTTTGCGCTTGAACAAGAACGTGAATACAAACTCAAACCAGAACATGCAATTTATGAAGCCGCTGTATTACGTTTCAGACCCATTTTGATGACTACAATGGCCTCTATGCTGGGGGCAATTCCTCTGGCATTTAGTAATGGGCTAGGTGGTGAGTTACGACGTCCATTAGGTATTGCGATAATTGGGGGGCTGATGGTCAGTCAGTTAGTTACTTTATATACGACTCCGATTATTTATCTAACATTTGATCGTATCTCACGTAAGATAATGAGTTATGGTAAACATAATCCAGGTGTTACGGAGGCTGGATTGTGAATTTATCCTCCTTATTCATTAACAAACCCATTGCCACAATCTTATTAGCGTTTGGATTAAGCTTCGCAGGAATTCTCGCATTTAATTTATTACCTGTGGCACCGTTACCTCAAATTGATTTCCCAACAATTATGGTTCAAGCTCAATTACCAGGAGGTAGTCCAGAAATTATGGCAACCTCAGTTGCAGCGCCTTTGGAGCGTCAGATAGGGCGAATTGCAGGGGTTACTCAACTGACTTCCTCAAGTACTTTAGGACAAGCCAGCATCACCGTACAATTTGATCTATCCCGTAATATTGATGGAGCTGCCCGAGACATCCAAGCAGCAATTAATGCATCCTTAAGTCAATTACCCCCTAATTTAACGAATAATCCTACTTATCGTAAAGTAAATCCTGCTGACGCGCCGATTATGATTCTTGCATTGACATCGGATAAATATACTCCAGGACAGATGTATGATGTCGCTTCAACTATTTTGCAACAAAAGATTTTGCGGATTGAAGGTGTAGGGCAGGTTGGTGTTGGTGGGAGCTCATTGCCCGCAGTTCGCGTTGAAATTAACCCTACAGCTTTAAATAAATATAAAATTGGATTAAACCAGCTTGCAGGAATAATTAATAATGCCAACGTGAACTTGGCAAAAGGACAATTGATTCATGATGATACTGTTTCCATAATCCGTAGTAATGATCAGCTACAAAAGGCAAGCGACTATGGACCGCTTATTATTAGCTATTTCAATAATCAACCAGTACGCCTTTCTGATATTGCCCATGTATTTGATTCAGTTGCTGACGTTCATACTGCGGGTCTGGCAAATGGGAAACCCGCAGTGCTTTTAGTTTTATTTAAGCAACCTGGGGCCAATGTGATAAAAACAGTGGATCATGTTAAACAAATATTACCCCAACTGGAGGCTTCCATATCTAAGGATATTAAATTAAATATTTTAATGGATAGAACCACCTCAATTCGTACTTCATTACATGATGTGGAGCTTACTCTACTTATAGCGATGTGTTTAGTAATTTTTGTTACTTATCTTTTTCTTGGAAGTTTTCGGGCGATGATGATTCCTGGAATTGCAGTTCCTTTATCTTTACTTGGTACTTTTGCAGTAATGAAATTATTAAATTACAGCTTAGATAATTTATCGTTGATGGCTTTAACCATTTCTACAGGTTTTGTTGTCGATGATGCAGTTGTAGTACTGGAAAATATTTCTCGTCATATCGCTATGGGAAAAAAGCCGTTGCAAGCTGCTTTTGATGGATCAAAAGAAATTGGTTTTACAGTGTTGTCGATTAGTATTTCATTAATTGCCGTTTTTATTCCCATTTTTCTTATGAGTGGGATAGTAGGACGCTTATTTCGTGAGTTTGTGGTGACCCTTTCGGTAGCAATTTTGACTTCCCTGGTTGTTTCCCTAACCTTGACACCGATGATGTGTTCCAAACTGTTGCATGAGAATGAAGGAACGAAAAGCAACTTTTTTATGCGCTTTACAGAAAAAGTACGTTTGCATTATGCAAAGGGTTTGCATTGGGCGTTATTTCACCCACGAGTCATGTTAATTCTCACTTTTGCAACTGTTTTACTGACTGCAAGTTTGTTTATGGCGATACCTAGAGGATTTTTCCCTCAACAAAATACCGATCGAATCGCAGGATCTTTACGGGCGGATCAAAATATTTCGTTTCAAGCAATGCAGAAGAAACTTATTCAATTTGTCTCGGCAATTCGCAAAGACTCGGCTGTCGCTAATGTGGGTGCCTTTATTGGTAGTGGGCCGGGTAATAATACAGCAAATACAGGCTCTGTCTTTATTACGCTTAAGCCTGTCCAAAATAATAGTCCAACTACCTCTCAGGTAATCGAGCGATTGCGTAGCAAATTATCTTTAATTACTGGTGCTACTTTGTATATGCAGGCTGCCCAGGATTTAACAATAGGTGGCCGACAAACGGCAGCTCAATTTCAATATACGATAACTTCTGATAATTTAAACGATCTCGCTACTTGGACGCCACGGATTATGGAGCAATTGGCAAAGATCCATGGAATTACTGATTTAAATAATGACCAGCTTAATCATGGCTTGCAAACTTATGTGAATGTAGATCATGACACTGCATCGCGTTTTGGGATTACCCCAGAACAGATTGATCGAGTGCTGTATTATGCTTTTGGGCAAAGTCAGATCTCGGTAATGTATATGCCAATGAATCAATATTATGTGGTCATGAATGTTGCTCCAAAATATTGGCAATATCCTGCTGTATTGGAAGAAATTTACGTCAAGTCGTCAATGGGAGAGGAAGTGCCATTATCGGTATTTGCCAGTTTTGAGACTGGTTCTACCTTATTATCAGTAAATCATCTAGGTCTGGCCCCTGCGGCAACCTTTTCATTTAATTTGATTCCTGGAGTATCGTTAGGTGGAGTAGTGAAACAAATTAGTGCAGGAATCAAAAAAATGAATTTACCGCCAACCATGCGAGGTACGTTTCAGGGGACAGCACAAGCGTTTCAAGAATCATTTGCAAATGAGAAATATTTAATAATGACTGCTATTTTAGCAGTCTATATTGTGCTGGGAATGCTGTATGAAAGTTTGATTCATCCAATAACTATTTTGTCTACTTTACCCTCAGCTGGTGTAGGCGCATTATTGGCTTTATTGTTATTTAAGTCCGATTTGAGCATTATTGCTTTGATTGGAATGATTCTTTTAATTGGTATTGTGAAAAAAAATGCCATTATGATGATTGATTTTGCATTAGAAACGGAGCGCTTAGAAAATAAATCCTCACGCGAAGCAATTTATGAAGCTGCTTTATTGCGTTTTCGCCCTATCATGATGACAACAATGGCTGCTATTTTAGGTGCTATGCCTCTGGTTATTGGCTTTGGAGTGGGTTCAGAGCTTCGTCGCCCATTAGGTATAACTATTGTTGGTGGGCTCATTATGAGTCAATTATTAACCCTGTACACGACACCAGTTATTTATTTAGCAATGGACAATGCAGGCATACGTTTTCGAAATTTTATGAACCGGCTTAAGTTACGAGGCGCCTATGGCCAATCATAATCGATTAAAAGCACTCTATAGATATTCTCTGGAAGCTCTCAGGATACAGTGTTTAATTCTATCTTCTTTTTTTATATGTTCCTGTATGGTCGGTCCCAATTATGTGCCTCCGAAACTTGTAGTTCCAACACAATTCAAAGAAGCCAAAGGTAAAGAAGCAATAGGACAAAAGCGCAAAAATTGGAAACCCATCAAGCCCCATGACAATATGAATCGTGGTGAATGGTGGAAAATTTTCAATGATCCTGTATTAAATGAGTTGGAAAATCAGTTGAATTATTTCAATCAAAATATTGTGAATGCGGAGGCAAATTACAGGCAAGCACTTGCTATTGTAGATCAAACGCGTGCCAATTTATACCCAACAGTCGTGGGTGCATTTAGTTTGTTCCGACAAAGACAGGCAGGAGGAAGTACCTCAATTATTAGTACTTCTGGTACTACGGGAACTGCTACAACAAATATAGCCTCTGTAGCAACCACCACGACAATTTATACCTCATTTTTGAATGCAAGCTGGGAACCTGACCTTTGGGGACTGGTTCGCCGAACAATTGAATCTGATCTTGCTTTTGCGCAATCCAATGAAGCGTTGATTGGTGTGACTCGTTTATCAGCCCAAGGTGCTTTGGCCCAGTATTATTTTGAATTACGCACATTGGATCGAGTTCAAAAATATTTAGACGACATAGTAACCACTTATAGAAAGGTCTTACAATTTACACGAAACCAATATGCATCAGGTGTTGTATCGCGGGCTGATGTGGTTCAGGCACAAATCCAACTTGAATCAGCTCAAGCATCAGCAATTAATAATGGAATTTTACGAGGTCAATATGAACATGCCATTGCTGTATTAATGGGACGTCCGCCTGCTAATTTCTCATTAAAACCTGCCATTATAAAATTAAAACCGCCTGTGATTCCTTTGGAGGTGCCTTCCATTTGGCTCGAACGCAGACCGGACATCGCCCAAGCTGAACGGTTGGTGCAACAAGCAAGTGCCTTAATTGGAGTTGCAGTTGCGGCGTATTTTCCCAACTTAGTCTTAAATGGAACTGTCAGCGCAGCTGGTCATAGTTTTCATCAATTAATTCATAAACCCGCAATCAGTTGGTCAGCAGGGATGCAATTAGCAGAAACTATTTTTGATGGAGGGTACCGGGCGGCAGGAGTGAGGGGGGCCAAAGAACAATATATGGCCCAAGTTGCCAACTATCGTCAAGTAGTCCTAACTGCATTCCAGGATGTGGAAGATAACCTGGTTTCTTTACGCTTTTTAGAAAAACAAAGTAGGGTTCAAGATAAAGAAGCAAAAGACGCGCTGTACGTACTTAAACTGGTAAAAAACCAATATAAAGCGGGCACTGTCCCTTATATAAATGTACTTACGGCGCAAATTAGCGCTCTTACACTTGCGCAGGCTGCAACACAAATAGACGGTTTGCAAATGGCTTCTGCCATTGGTTTGGTTAAAGCATTAGGGGGCGGTTGGGTTGCCCATCGGCCACCAAAGCATAAAACTTAATTCCTATTTGAGTGAAGTGATATTTATAAAAAAGCGATCGGATGAGGTTCTGCATTGAGATTATTAAAGGAATTTAGTAAGAATTTGTTCCATCCTCAGTTTGAAAATAACGACAGTTCTAAGAAGATAATAGATTGACATCCACATGGCATCTCTTTAGCATGGGCAAAAAATAAGCGAGGGAGATTGTATGCTGGGAATGATAAGTTTAGATGATATCTGGTATCTATTAAATGATATGAACGATCCCGATGATTCTTCATTTTTTTCCTATGAAAGAGCACGATTTATTGAGCTTTATAAAAAGCGTCCTGGTTTTTTTCAACCCTATCAAGACAATAAAGAGTTTCTTGGCGGTGTGCTCGCTCCAGTTGTGCATCCCTTGGAGTTTGCTGCTTTGGGTATAATGGGGGTTGTTGTAGGTGTTATTTCCCCACTTATTTGCGTTGGGGGGGTGGTTTTAGGTCTTGGAGCTGCTGCCTTCGGAAATACAGAACTCTGGGATACAGCATTTGAAGCTGCTTCTATTTTTTTATATTTAACAGGCTATGCGCTTTTAGTCGCATCAGCCAGTCTTTTACTTGCAGCTCTTAGCATTCCCTGTGCTTTGATTACTTTGGGTACTCGTAGTATTGCTTCTATGGGCGCTGAAGTACTAGAATGCATGAACAATATGGAAACTACTACTGAAGTACAAGAAAGTAAACTGCAATAAAAACTCCCTTTGGTTTTATTTAAAAATAATGGACACATGAAATGTGGAAGATTTATGTTTTATTTGATTGGCGAAAAAGAAATAAATTTCATTTTAGAGGGTGAAACCATTGAGGATATCGCCCATCGAGCAATTAACACATACAGAGATCGTCCTGGTTTTTTCACTCCGTATAAAAATAGATATGAGTTCCTCGGTGAATTAATTGCTCCAGGTATATACCCGCTCTCTGGAGTTGTGACTGCTGGATTTTCCGTATATGCTTCAGTCCTTTCTACCGTAATTTGCGTTGGAGGTTTGCTTGTCGCCGCTGGCAGTGCTTTATTTGATGCTCCGACGCTCCGGGATGACGCACTAGAATTTACGGGATTTATGGTACAGTTTGTTGGAGTTGCCCTTTTTACAGCTGCTGTGAGTGCTTTATTAGCAATTCTTAGTGTTCCTCATAGCTTAATTTCTGTAGTTACTCGTTCTGCTGCTTCAATAGAGGCATTATTTTCAGGAAAGGTCGTGGATGCGCCGGGAATGCATGATGAGGTAAAGGCGGAAGTTAATATAGAAGAGTGTGCTTTCCGATGCATTTAAGTAAAGTCTATTTAACGATTAGGGATTAGTAGTTAAGAAAAATTAAACTAATGAACTTTTCTGCTCATTAGTTGATTGTCGATGCAAATAATTCGTTAACATGTTTAATTCCATTTTAATTCGATTGATTTTCTCCTTTAATTTATTTTCTACATCTCGGTAATTTTTAAGATCCAAAGTAATCGATTCTTTTTTTTCTTGCTGTTGAATAATGAAGTTAAGCCAATTGATTTCACTTGCAGGATTAACGAGACGGGAGTTAGTTTGTGTTTGGTCAATCTGTTCTTCAATATTTTGGATTTGTTGTTCGAACTCTTGCTTCTTACACTGCGCCGCATGTAAATTTAAGTCCAGTTCATGGAGTTGTTTGTTTAATTTATCTATTAAAAAAGTGAGTGGCTGATTCATTATCTAGGTTACAGTTCGATCTTGATTACGTACAAAAAATTCGTTTATCTTATAAACGCAAGGATTACTTTTTATCCACAGCTTCTACTTAAAATACATAGCGGATTAAATCAGACTTATAAAAATAAAACAACTGGATAAAAAAAGTTCTTTGTTTGATTGTTAATTGCCCATCATGCTTGATGTTGTTAGAATGCGGTTCCTTACAATCTGTATTTATTAGGTTTTAATTAATGAAAGAGATCACTCTAACCGCGATATTTGAAGGAACAATCTACAGTATTGAAGAACCGAATACTCATTTGCATCAAGTTTTATCGAAAGATTGTAAGGGGGTACGCATTACCTCTGCTCAGGAGGTTGAACAATATAAAGATGCTACCCATTTTAAAATGGGTTTTAATGGATGCGGTGTTGATTATGGAGTGAAAGGGCTTTTATTCGGTGCTGGAGTTAAAAAACAAAGTGATCAAGTAGTCGAAGTGATCAAAAGATTAATTAAAGATGGATATAAAGTAAAATTTAATGGCATCGGTTTAAGTCGAGGTGGTATTGCTGCGATTATGGCAGCTATAAAGTTAGCTCATATTGATCATTTTCATTTGGAAACCAATTTGCTTCTTTTAGATCCTGTACCTGGTAATTTATTTTATGTTCCTTTTTTAGATGTTTTTCAGTATACCTTAACCAATAACGCAATTGATTTATCTCATTCTAAAAATTTAAATTATGTTGAAACGCTCTATCCTTATCTTGAAGTGGGTGATGACACTGAAGACTTTGTCGATCAGATCCTTGCAAAATTCCATATTCCTATAAGACCTACTTATCCTCAACATTGTCAGGTTAGAGAAGAAGTTATTTTAGGTGCGCATTTAAAAGCATTTCAGGATGTTGATAAAGAAAATGATGCCGTTCATCTACGTTATGGAGTGGATGTGATTCCTGTAATCAGAAAACTGAGTAAAGCGATTATGTATCAGTTCTTGGATAGGGTGGGGAGCATAGTAAAATCCGGAGAGAATATAGAACTGTCCGAGATCATTAATGAATTTCAACGAGAGGGAGCGAAATGGAAATGTATTTTAGCTGAAATTATTGCCACCATCATCCCTAAAAGTAGAGTCTTGCATTCTCAGGATCAATCGAAGATTACAGTCTCGAATTCAGCAAAATATTTAAATAAAACCCATCGTGAACTTATCGATACTGAATCCCAGGATCCAGGGGAACTCTGTTTAAAAGTAGAGCCAGAGCGGCCTTATTTAGAAAGGAAAAAGACCCCTTTAACAAACGCAGTATTGGTCGATTTGATCGAATTTATTAACAGTAAGATGACCAATACAAGTAAACAAGGTGAAAAAGGTGGGTTATTACTTAAAATAAGAAATGATCTTCAACGCGAAGGCGAAGATGCATTCGATGAAGAACAGCTGAGTTATATCCTTAGAGATATTCTGGCAGTTGCATTGCAACGCGATCGTTACAGTTATAGTTTTTACAGTACAACTACTTCTGGACTTGCATTGGTTAATGCATTAAATCAATCCAAATTTATTGCAATTAAAGAGCTGCTCCAATTTGATGATAAACCAATTGAATACTCTGATTTGACTAGCTATGTTTTGGGCCGCAATGATCCAGGACATTTTAATAGTCAAGATATGAGAGTCAATTTTGATTTAGTAGCGGATCATTCTCTTGGAGAAGATGGATATAAGATGCTAATTTAGATTGATCACGGTTTTTTGTGATACATAAAATATAATTGAACAATAAGTTATAAGGGATCATATGGCTAAAGAATTAAGGAAAAAAATTAATACAATACTTCATTTTTATGTAAACAGCCGATCCCTTGATATTCTTGTAAAAGGAATTTTAATCTTCTTAGTTCCAGCCAGGTTCTAGTAATGTTTCACTGGCTAAAAAGATGGCGGTACAAACGCATCATAGGTCATTCACCTGTCAGGGACGAACAATGGGAAGACGTATTTCAAAACTTACAGTTACTACGACGTTTAAGTGAGCAAGAACAAATAAAGCTTAAGCGTTTGGCAATTTTATTTCTTCACTATAAATCCTTGGAAGCGGTTGGAGACCTGCAAATAACACTTGCTATGAAATTAACTATTGCACTACAAGCCTGCCTCCCTATTTTGAATCTTGGTTTCGATTGGTATGACGGTTGGATTTCGGTTGTGATATATCCCGGCGCCTACTCGCATGAAAGCAAAACAATTGATGAGTTTGGTATAGAACATTTAGGAAGATCCTACTTAAGTGGTGAGTCATGGCAGCAGGGGCCAGTCATTATTTCTTGGGATGATGCATTACATCATGGTGGAAAAGGAGGGCGTAATGTGGTAATTCATGAATTTGCCCATAAATTAGATATGCAAAATGGAAGGGCGAATGGATTTCCTCCACTTCATAAAGGAATGTCAGCGAAACACTGGGCTGAGGCATTCAACAAGGGATATGAAAATCTGATAAGCCGTATCCAGCAAGAGGATCCTATTCCAATTGACCCCTATGCAGCTACCTCACCTGCTGAATTTTTTGCCGTATTTTCTGAATTATTTTTTGAAAAACCTGAAGTAATCAACCGGTACTATCCTGATATTTATGATTTACTCACTCAATTTTATCGTCAAGATCCTCTTAGGACTAATGTTTTTTAGCTTCGGTGAAGGAAGCTGTAACCCTAACTGAACTTCGTTTCACCCAAGCTAAGGGGGTAATTACCAAGTAAATGCATATCGTGTTTCTCTCGTGCTCCATCCATCTGTAATGTGTACTTCGAGTTGCCGTTCAGAGATCAAACTAAATTCAATTAATGAACCCCAATATGGATTATGAAATTCGAAGCTTTGTTTGGTTTGTCCTATGGTAAGTTTGCAAGAAACTTGTCGAGGTTCCGGAGCTCCAAGACCATCACCATAACTTAAATCCAATTGAGTGGAGCCCTGCGATCTACCGGCAGAAGCCACTTCATTCAACCAGTTACACTCAATTTTTGCTGATTGAGCGTGTTGATTTTTGAGCTTTAAACAACTTCTTTGTGAACTGATACATGGATTTGCTAAGGATGAACCCGTTACTAACCCCAGGAGAAGAAAAGTATAGAATTTTTTCATTTTTATGCCTAATTAGTTTGGGTGTGATGTTTTTATCATCGTTTTCAATGGGTTGTCAATAGTTATAAAAATATTCTATTTATTTAAAAACTATAAATTTAGCATAATGTTTGCGCTAATAATCCATGATTTCGAGTATAAAAAAACAACCTGGTTGGTGCAACCAGGTCTGCCGGGCCTGTTATTAATTCAGTACTTAATAGACAAGTACTTCTGCACCTTGAACCTGTTCTTGCTGATCAGGGAGTAGTATTTGAGCTTCCTCTTGAGCCAAGCTTGCCTCATAACGTAACAATTCACTTGTTTTGAAGAATCGAAGCGTTTGATACTTGGTTTTTTGACGTTCTTCTTTTTCAATCCTTTCGATAACAGGTTCAGTTTCCATGAACTCTTGTTCTATCAAAGAAACTTGTTTTTGGGACGTATCATCAATGAAGGATGCAAGATCGAGTTTGGTTTGCTCCAGAAGTTTTCTTACAAGCTCCCCTCGGTGGCTGTCCAATAGTTCATTGTGATCTTTTAAAGCATGCAGACAGTCTCGTTCCTCTTTTTGGATAGAAATTTTTGTTTCATTCAGTAATTCAATCTGTGCTTTAATATGCCGAATAGCTCGTTGGTTTATTAGGTTCTTTGCTATCAATTGCCCGCTTTCCAGGTAAGAACAGCTGGCTTCATTCATCCGATTTGTTGCAGATTTAATCGTTTTATCTATATTTTCAATCTCTTTTTCCTGGGCAGTTATTTTTTCGGAAATATCTTGTATTCTACGGCGTATCCTCCCCAGATCCTCCTCTATTCTACCCTGCTTGGTGATAAGAACAAAAAAGCGCTCTTCAGGTATTTTGCCAAAAATAACCTTAAGTCGATTTTGATCTACAGGGTTTAATTTCCAATTCCACTGTTTTATTTCATCGACATACTCCATTTTTTGGCGAATTAAATCAGGAAGTTCATGATGATCAACATCTAAATTATTCCAATCCAATGTTAAAAGAGCTTTTAATCGTGCTAGTTTTTTAAATTCAACTTGTTTTTGTTCAGGAAGCACCTCAATCGCTTTATCATCAAGTTTAAGCAGAGAGTCTTTATTTTTATCAAGTGTTTCCTTCGCCGTTTTCAGTCTGTTTCGTTCTGAATCTACGCGGGCTAAAAAAGAGGATTGATATCCGGTGAATTCCTTTCGGTAGGGCATATCTTCTACTTGAAGTTCTATGTAGGACTGAATGCCATCAGTTCCATTTTGAATGTGCAACTTTCCGGGGGCCACCTGAAGTAATTCAGCAAATCGAGCTTGTTTTTGTTTAAATAGACTTTCCTGAACGTCTTGATTTAGTCCATCCTTTTTACCCAACTCCTCTATGGAGCGTGTAAGTTGCTTTTGTAAAGAACTCAATTGCGTTAAGTAAGGCTGATATGCTTTATATGTGCTAAATCGGACAGTGGCTTCATATAATTCATGGATCACATGACTTGGATTATCTTTACTTTGTTCACTGATGCGAAGTAGCGTTTGCTTCATATGCTTCCAGGTAGGATCGGAAGTTTTAAAAAAGTAAGGGGACATTTTTGTTAACAAATTACGAAATGCAGCGATCTGATGCTCGGAAACCACTTTATCATGACAATTTTGGCGAAAATCAAGATCACAGTGCGGGGCATTATTTAATGAGTCAATCGCATCAAGTGCATCATTAATTACTTTTCGAGGAGATGAGTGACTAATTGAAAATAAATATTTATCTTTTAAAATGACTTTATGTTGCTGAAGCGCCTTATAAAGTTCACCGATTAGACCTGCATCTTGAGGTGAATTGATTAGATTACCAGCCAAGTTAAAAATATCCAATGCTGCTTTCTTGGCTTCAGTGCGTTCAAAAATCGCATGAAAAGCAGCTGGATTTTCGTTAATCCATGCAAATTCATGGCGTAAATATTCTGCCAGTTTTTTCATGATTTCTGCATCATAACTTCTTTGGAGATTATTCAAATCCGCATCTTCAGGTAACTCCAAATTTCTATAAAGAGTTGAAAAAGAAAGGATCAAACCCTGCATTTTAAATTGTTCTACCAGTGAAAATTTTGTAAATTCAGCGCAACGATTTAGAATTAAAGGTTTCATTTTAGCCAATAATTCCCGAATTTGTTTACTGTCCGCATCTTTTAGTTTCTTTTGATAAAACTGGATGATACTTTCAGAAACTTCTTGTTGCTCATCACCATGTAGCACTTTGTTTTTTTGTTTTATGAGGCTGTCAATCACGTTTCTAACTATTTCGGGTATATAGGAAGAATTTTGTGACGAATTTTTAGGGAAAAATATTTTGATTGCATTGGGGCATATAGAGCAAAACTCTCCAATTAGATTAGGTAAAATTTGTTTGCTTTGAGCCAATTCAAGATTTTTTCTTACCTGTTCAGAGGGATTTGTATACTCAAGAACAGCTCCTGCTTTATCAGCAATCACGGTTTCCAGGTTCTGGTACATTAATGCTTTTGTTGCTGCAGTAAACGGTTTGCCTCTTTGTTGCAGCTTTGTTTGAATGTTTAATTCTTGAACAAAATCCAATTCTTTCAAGTACTTAAATCTTAGAGCCTGCTCATTGGTCATAGGAGCTTTTGCAGCTTTAGCTGCCCATTGTTCTTCGCGTGCAGCCTCCCAGAATTTGGACGCTGATTTTTTAAACTGAGTAATACTTTCATACAAGGAAGTTTCAGATACAGCGGGGTCTTGGGAGCGAGTTAATTCACTCAGCAGCATTTCACGCCATTGATAAAGCTCATATTTCATTTTAGGATCATTCGGATAGATCTCGAGAAGTAAGCTTTCCCATGCTTCAATTTGCAGCATCAAAATTTGTTGGGCCTCATCAATAGCCTGAGTATAGGTTCTATCGACTGTAGCCTGTAGCTTGAGCTTATCTCTCACTTCTTCAATAGTATGTTCATTAATACGTTGGCGGGTCCAGGGGAACACATAATAGAAAAACTTATTAAGTAAATCCTTGGGAGTTTTTACTTGGTAGATTGGCAGCCATTCACCAGGTTTTCCATTACGTGCAGCGCGGCCAGCGATTTGGGTGGTCATTCTTTCAGTATCAGGATAAGTTTGTATTACAAATAAACCTTTAGGATGATCGCCTGTGTTAATGTCTATGCCTTTTGCAAGCATTGCAGTGCCTACCGTGATAGTATTCGCTTGACCTGCTTGCTTGATGATTTTATCTAACTCTGCCGCGGATTCTTTTCCGGTAATAATTTGAACTTTAAACCCTTGCTCCTCATAAATTTTTAAACTGGTACCAATAGCCTGGGCTTCATCAAAATCTTCATTTACGATAAGGATAGGTTGAGTTTGTGTGTGACTCCATTTTTCAATGGCATTTTTTCTTTGTAAAATTAAGGTTTCATCATAGGGAAGAATTGTTTCATCAGGATTAATTTCCATTGTTGGCTTTGTGACGGGGCGCTTAATTTTTTTAAACGTTTCATGTATTGCCTTGACGGTCTCATCCCGATTGAAGGTGAATATTGGAGGATGGTTTATACGTTTATCGCCCGCATACGGAGCCACACTGATTGCTTGAGTTCCCACTGATGTAGCCAAACTCTCCAGTTCCGTTTTATCTCCCGGAGTTGCCGAGATTCCAAGGAGGCGACCTAAAGTTTTTTGGAAGAATTTGATTAACCCTCGTGCAGATTGACTGCCAAGTACTGAGGGAACAGCATCAATGCAAATATATTGGGCTTGATCTTTTCGTTCTGCTTTAAGCCGTGCTTCTAGCGCTTGTTGAACTGACTCAGTAAAAATTGAGCCAGTCTTGGGGGTACTCCGAATTAAAGGGATACAGGCAATTTTTTTCGTAATTTCATGCCCAGCCTCATTTTTTTCTTTGAGTGGTTGCATGATGAAATGCTTGTTTTCAACCAGAGTTGCTGCGATGCAACTGGCATGAATCCATTGCTTCAATTGGGTGTTACTCGATGCCATCAAATAATTTTGCTTTTCAACATCGCCATTAAATTGCTCATTAATTTGCTTATTGAGAAACAGTCTGAATTGATCCAAATCTTCATCTTCATCCCAGGCGGGGTTGAGTTTACGAAATCCGGGAAGATTAATAAATTGGTATGCAAGGGGATAAATCCACTGTGCAGGATTGTTTACATTAGCATCCTCGACTTCTGCAACGAGTTTATAAAGCGTTACTTGATCCAAAAGAGCGTCGTCACATTCATCCAAAACAATGTGTACTGGACCAATGGTTTCAAGTAATTTTTCATTTTGGTCCATCTTAACAGCTAAGTGAAAACTGGCCATGTCCTCAACTGTAGAGCAGTTAATTCCATTAGGGATGAATCGGTCGATAGGGCTGTTACTTTGGATAAGTGCCGATCTAATGTTTAAAAAATTAAAAAAAGGTTCGCAGCTGTTTTCATAGTCTCGAATCAGTAGAGTCGGGTTTGCTGTCCATTGAACTACCGTACCCCCTTGGGCCCATTGTATAACAGAAAGCATCGGAGTATTTATACTTTTCCCTTCACCCGTTTTGATACGCATTAATAAATTAGATGATGGATCTTCTAATGCAAGCAATAGGACAAGCATTTGTGTGGTGTTTGGGAAGATTCCTGTGGTGCGGAAATAGATTTCTCTTAAATACGCTAAAAGTTCTAAATGAGCTATCTCTCGTTCTTTGGGGCCTAACTTTTGCGAACGCAGCTGTTGAAGTCGCAGGTCGGCTTGTACTTTTAAGTCATGACGCGAGCAAGCAGTTAAACCTTTTAGGCCGGTAAAATCACCAGGATTGAGTGGATCGGTATAGCCTAAAGTTTCTATGAAGGTTAATTGTCTTGCAAGCTTCATTTGCAGTGCGTGCGGTAAATCTTCTTCACGTAGCAAATCTTGTAGATTAGTTAAGGCATCTTTTATTCGATCGGTTGCAAACTGTTTTACTAAATCTCTTTTTTCTCCCGGTTTAGCAAAAGGATTCGTGTCAAAGCTCAGGTAATAGGCGTTAATTTTTTCAGAGTCGTGCGCAAGTAATGCAGCGTTGAGACTCTGTGCATTGGGGTAAGGAGGTGTACTGAATAATTTAAGGACCTGATCGACATCAGCAGACAAACGCCGTTTTAATCCCTTAGTGATTTCTAACAAAGAAGCTAGAGTTACGGTGGAGTCTTTTTTATTTTTAGCTAAACCAGTCAAAATCGTAGCTACTTTTGCTCTCTTCTCCTCTGGATTGATTTCAGCTAATTGTTCGAGAATATGAGGATAAGTGCTCATATTCTGTGTGGCATTATCCTGAGAGATTCTATTGAGTAGTGCAATACAAAGTTCATGTTGATTGATATTATGAGTTAAAAATAATTGAGTCTTTTCAACCAATTCTGGGATGAGTCCCGATTCCGTAGTCGATAGCCCAACTAAAATTTGAATAATTTGTTTGATAATTAATGATTTGGTCTCTTCTGAAAGATCTGATTTCTTGAATTTATTTAATGCTGCAAGTGGGAAGGCTGTAGTACTTTTCAAGTTATGAGCCATGCTCATTTTGAAAAACATGGTTTGAGTTTCGGGATCAAGATCCGGTAAATCAAAAAGCTCAACTAGGCCATCAACAGCGCGTCCAATGGAAATATTATCTGCATTAGGATGTTCATCTAGAGTTTGGGTTGTTAATTTCAAATAAAGATCCAGTTTCTCCGAACTGTCACTAATTAATTTATTAACTAAGGTATGTTTTTGCTGATAATTTAAACGAGCTAAGCTTCCTGTATTAAGTTGTTTGTAAATTTTAATAAATTGTTGAGGAAGTCGATCATTTATCTCTATAAGCAAGTTGAGATAATTAGCCAATGACTCAATTTTGTTTTTATAACCTTCTAATGCTTGATCTGCGGGAGCATTTTCATCGATTAAAGCCGCTTCCTCAAGAATGCTTTTTTCAAATTCAGAATCTTGAGTATTTAATTGTTGTAAGGTTTTTTTCAGGGCAGGTAGTACTTTTTTCTGAATCAGTTCCTCTTTGAAGAAGAATGTCAAAGAATGTGTCTCATTAAAAGCGGCCATCCACGATAGGCAAGTATTCAAATCCAAATCTTTGACAATTTGCTTATTCAAAGGATTGTCAAAAAAAGGTCTCATTTGTGAAAGAAACAGGTTATGTACTTGACCTAAAACAGTAGCAAACGTTTTGTTAGTTGTTTGATCGGTAGCTTTTCTTTTTCCAGTTAGTAGGAAACTTAAAATATATTCCCCTTTAGTCTCTCCAATGAGAAGACTATACATTCCTTCAAGTAAGAGGGGTTTTTTTTCTTCGAAAAATCGAAGTTTTTCGATCACTTCAGAAAATTTGGGATTGGGGCTTTGTAATAGATTAACTAAGTCCTCAACTGCATCAAATAGGGGTATTAATTCTCTATTCAGTTGATCACGTAATTGCTTAGGAACAATTAAATTGTCTAGGTTTTTTTGTAATGCCTTTTTGAGGAGATCAATTTTGAATACAGCACTTCTTTTTTTAATTGCTTCAACTAGGGCATCAACAATTAAATCATCGAGCTTAGAAATATCTCCATTACCCAGCACACAACCCGGAAAAGGATTTTTTTCAATGATGATCGCTTTTAACCATGCTTCCTGTTTTTCTAAAGTTTTGCACTCAGAAGGGATTGTCTCTGCTGAATCCGCAAGTCCCTGGAGCAGGAGTTGAATTTGTTCTGCTTTAGGCAAAGTTTGAGACTTTGAAAGATTAATTTGACTTAAAGTACTTAATATAACGTGATGAAAGAGCTCGCCTTTCTTATCTCTTATGCTTTGAATTGTTCCTAATAATCGCTCAAGACTTTCCTGATTTAAATCAGGTTCATTGAGCTTTGCGAGTAATTTAATGATCTCCGGAGAGAAGTTTTGGCGATTTTTTTGCAGCATCGCTGTAAATGCGGCAGTAACGGATAGAGAAAATTTATCGATTTCGGCTGGAGCAGTTTTTTGAATACGTTCTTGCAGTGTATTGAGTAATTCAAACCCTTCATTTTCCAGACATGAAACCAGGGGAACAATGAAATCGACGTTGAGGTCTTTATCAGGAAATTCAGTTTTAAATTCCCGACATTGTTTCATTAATGTTTTAATTTGCACCAATGAAGGTTGAGGTTTGAATAAAAAACATCGAGAGAATGCTTGCAATAAATGAGTACGCTCGTTTTCTTCCAGACCTTGTAATGAATGGATACAATGAATTAAAGTTTCTTTCCATTGCGCAGGATCCAAAGCCGCATTATTTGCAAAAGTACAGGCCAAAATAAATGTTAATTGATTCTTCTGGGCTGAAGTCCATGAAGTAAGTTTTTCAATTTCACGAAGTTGTTCCTGAATGTCGGCTAATCTTATTTCAGCTTTCCAATGCTGACCCATGTATCGAAATAGCCAGGGAGTAAGCTCATAGGGTTCCGGTGTAATTTTCTGATAAATGAGTTGGGGATCTGTGATTGTATCTTCAGGGTTTTCAAGCTGCATACACGCAGCAACCTGCCTAAATTGCTCTGAAGCTGGTTTTTGCAACATGGCATAATGTACACCTGTTGATCCCCAATTAAGATCCGATAAAGAGAGACACTGCTCCTGCGGATTTTTTGCATGTTCGATTACATCCAATACCCTATTTAATGTAACGAGGAAATGTCCCTTATGATGAATCGGACACGGATTGGGAAGCGTAAGATTTTTTTCAGCGATACGGGGAATAATGATTTGCGTATAAGCATCAAAGAAGGTATTAAAATCAAAACTGCTTTTATCATACTCTAAATGCGACCGAACCAGTGTATTCCACCATTCTTTTTGTTCTGATGGAAGCTGGGTTAATTTTTGTAGGTTTTTAATTCCACGCGTACTCAAAAGTGAATTTTGTACTTCAGGATTTTTAAGAAACTCAAGATCTATTTTTTTATTTAAACAAGTATTTAGCAGTCTGACCAATAAAACAGTATGTGCTTCACCTCCAAGTATATATTGCTTACAAAGGAGAGGAACGATGAATTCATCGTGTTGTTTAGGGGAGAGAGAGCCATTTGATTTATACAGCTCCATTAAAAACGTTTTAATTTCATTTTCATATGCAGGAATAAGACTTAGAAGCATATTTTTTTTGGCTAATGAGAACTTAGATCTCAAAAGTAGAGAAAGAGTATTTTGAGGAAGATGGGGCAACAGTGCCGTTGCCTCCTCAATTGAGGGTAAGGTTAACAATTCTTGTTTTTTGAGTACAGGGGCTAAACCAGAGGGTAGTTTTCTTGGTGCATCCGTATAACAAAGCGCTTTTTTATCTTTGTTTATATAAAATCCTTTAGGAAGATTTCCAGGAATGATACCGTCACTAAACGCGTAAATATGTTCTTTTATCAAGGGGAGTGCTGATTCTTGCAGATTATCAATCCCTAAAGCTTTGAGTTGTTTGATTAATTCAGGAATCTCAGTTGATTCAATTGGAACAAGATTGAGGTCGGGGCCTCCTACATGTTCACTCTGTTCGAGGTGAATGACTTTCTGGATACTTGGGGGTTTAGGTAAAAGAATGCTTTTTTGAATTTGGATGCGCGCACGCACTGCAGGAGAGCTAGAACTTAATGCGTACTTTAAAGGGTTGATTTTGGGTTCGTTGGATGTATTTTTAAGTAAGGTTTCTGCTGTTTTATTTAATATTATTCGACGTGCAATAAGTCCAAGTCGATTTGATGCCTGTTGGTTTTCTGGAATTTTAAAAATAAAGAGGCGCTTACGATCATCGTTAATAAAGTTGAGGAGGGCGTCAATATCTTTTTCAGCGAATTGTTTTGAATCAAGTTCTATTTCTAAGGGAGTATAGTTTATTTCAGTTTCATATGAACTTATTAGATTTTCTAGTAGGGACTGAATGTATTTGTTTTCTGAATATTGTGGCACAGCAAAAACTCCCAGAATCAAAAGAAATAAAAGAATACATTGTTATTATTAACAGGAGATTAAGCGTTAAAGATGTAATGAATATTTTTTTATTTCGCTGATGGTGAAGCGTATTATATTGGAAAAAAAAGAATATATACAATGCTATATGTAAAAAAATTATTCATTTAAGGTCGAACTTTAATGAGTATTTTTTTGAGGATTAATTTTGTACCCATAGTTCGTGTTTTTATTCCTTCTTGCTATCACATCTATTGATTTTTCTGTTAATAAGGCGTTTAAAAAGTTTATTCTTGGTTTTTCGATTACAAAATTAACTTCTTTAGGAAAAGTGCAAAAATTTACTTGACAGATCTTGGGGAGCTCATTAAACTGCGAACCTAATTTTGGGGTTATAGCTCAGCTGGGAGAGCGCTTGCATGGCATGCAAGAGGTCGGCGGTTCGATCCCGCCTAGCTCCACCATCAACATCATTGATGTTGATGGGGAAAACGTTCAAGGTCCCCATCGTCTAGCGGCCTAGGACACTGCCCTTTCACGGCGGTAACAGGGGTTCGAACCCCCTTGGGGACGCCATTATTGGTGTTGTAGTTTAGTAGTAAGAAGTATAAAATATAAAGATCCAGGTCCCCATCGTCTAGCGGCCTAGGACACTGCCCTTTCACGGCGGTAACAGGGGTTCGAACCCCCTTGGGGACGCCACATTTATCATTCTATTGTTTCTTCTTTTATCCAATCATCGTGAAGATTTCCTAGAGGTATTGTCCACCTTTAATGAATGAGACACCCCCATAGATAATGATCATAATCTTTCGAATATTGTTCTTGTGTTAAATCCAAATAAGCGCTCATGCATCCTATAGGCATACTCATCTGTCATATTAGCCAGATAATCGCAAACGATTCGATAAGCCGTTGTTTCATCTTCGGCTTGTTTAAACAAAACTCTGTTTTTATTGTCTAATAAACTACCGGGATTGGAGCTGATGGCATCGAAGAGTCTTAATACCACGGTTTGGCCTCCATACTCAAAAGTACGGGCCTCTTGAGAATCGATGACATTATTATAGATGCATTGTTTTAAATAATTCAAAAGTGCATTTGCTTCAGGAGTAAGGGCTAAATTGTATTTAAGTAAATGATTTTCGAATTGTTCATTCGTGGTTATGATTTGGGTTGAAGTTATAAAATAATTAACCATTTCTCCGATGGTTTGTTTCCTTGAATAAAGATCTGCAGAAAAAAGAGACTCAATTAATTGATTTTGACGACCGGATAACAATGTATTGTTTAATAACTGTCGAAATTCAAGCGTATCTAGGTGTGTGGGATTGATGAGACGTAAATGGATCGCATCTTCAAGATCATGAACCCCATAAGCAATATCATCTGCGATGTCCATAATAGAACAATCAAAACTATGATAGGCCGATTTTCCTGTTTTTGTGCCCTGAGGCTTTTGCGACAGGGATTGAAATAATTCTTTATCACTATTGGAAAAAGGCGATAGCAACCAATCGATCTCGGGTTGCTCACAATCAAAATAAGCTTTGGGCGGTAGCCAATCATTAATCTTAATGGTTTTATGGATGGATTCATGAACTGGCGCTTGGTTGGGTGCAACAACCGTAGAGCGCTTCACTGGATATTTTAAAATGCCAAGCAGTGCACGTCGGGTTAAATCAAGACCATAGGTTCCATAGCTGCTTTCTACTTTAGTTAGCAATCTTAGTGTTTGGCCGTTAGCTTCAAATCCACCATAATCGCGCATCATATAATTTAGCGCTACTTCACCCCCATGACCAAAAGGTGGATGACCAATATCATGAAGTAAACAAATAACGGAGATTAGATCATCATTGGGTAACAAGCCAGCTAGGCTAATCTGCTTTTCTTGATTCATCAAGAGATTGTGGACAATACTTCGTCCTATAGAATCCACTTCCAGAGAATGGGTTAATCGAGTTCGATGAAAATCTCCTTCGTCAGTTCCTAAAATTTGTGTTTTTCTTTGCAGTCGTCTGAATGCAGGACAGTGAATCACTCGGGTTCGATCTCGTTCATAAGGATCTCGATGATCCAGATTTCCTCTTTGATTAGTTTGTCCCGAACGTCGATGTGTCCACATAAGTTTTTGGCCGTAGAAATGAAAAAATAATTACTGTAAGACAAAATTTGTTCTTTAACAACACAATTTTCTAAAGTTTTTTCTAAATATGTAGATACAGTTATCAAGAAGTGAATAATAAGAACAATAAACTAGGGGAAGAACAATGGATAAGAAAATAAACTTAGCACTTATGGTACTGTGTGCTTTTATTATGTCTTCTTGTACCAAGGATAGTGAATATCTCTCCTATCCCGCTTACTCATATACGGACATTACTGAACCCTATGCTATAAATAGCTACCGTATGGTAAATTATGATTATAAGTATCAACAAAGACGTGAAGTTAATATTCCCAATTCGTATCATGTTGGTGAATTACATTCTCCTGTTTCTTTTAAGGATAGAGATCAGAATTGGGTAAATAGCCAAAATCCACAAGGGTATACTATTGAGTTGACAGAGGGTGATAAGGCATCTCAAGTAGCGCAAGTCCTTTATAAAGCCCCCAAAAAAGATCGGATGGCTCAGATCAAATATGAGCGTGATGGCAAAACACGTTATAAGGGTGTGTATGGAACTTACGGTTCAGCGGAAGAAGCACAAAAGGCCCTAAGTACGTTACCACCTGAAATTAGGGGTAATGCCACAGTAATTAACTGGGGTAATGTACAACAATAAACCGAACAATTCACCGCAAATTAGGAGATATCTTAATTTGCGGTGAATTGAGGCTATGTTGTTTTAGAAGCGGAACTAATTAGAATCATTAAACGAGTTACGCCAGGGGTTTTTGAGCGGTCTGCTTCAAACTGCTTCACTGTAATTGCGTAACGTTGATTTAATTTTTCCAACCAAGCAATAAATAAGTTGAAAGCTACGGCATCAAACGTAAGTTGAATATCTCCTAAGCCAGTTTGTTGTAATTGATAAGGAAACTTCAGCGTAGGATCATTTTTTAGTTGGGTCGCTAGCGTCGTCAAGAGTTGACTGTTATCTACTGATTGTTTCTTTGTTTTTTTTAGTAGATGTTGTTGTTTTATTTTTTGCATCCATGCCAATGTGGCAGTTTTTTCTACGAGCTGAGTTGATTTTTGGGAGACCTTCAGGCTCAATGGGCTATATAAAAATAAATAATAAATATAGAGCAAAAGACAAAGTGTTGCTCCAATTAGCATCCATTTTTCCCTTTCATTAAGCGTACTTAAATAAGCTTTCACATTAACTCCAAGGTGGCGGCGACTTGTTGTTCGCGAGTTGATGCTTGAGTTTGTTTTACTTTGAGTTGCAGTTTTTTTAATTCATTTTCCAACTCTTCTAAACTGGCGAAATCCATGCTTATTATAGTTACAGATAAGGTTTTGTTTTGATATCGCAATTGCTCTACAGTATTACGATCATTCTTCATTACTTTAGCTAATTGATTGAGTAAAAACCAAAAACGATTTTGTTCCTCTGTGTTACTATTTTTTAAAAGCTGGGTGATGCGAAATTTAGGACTAATAATTTGTTTGGCATCGGGAAAAAACTCATGATAGATCACTGCAATTTGCTCATCAATTTTCTGAGTTTCTTTATTTAAGAGATGCAACTTGATTCCATTTACAACAAGTAGGGAAATTAACCAGATACAAAAAAGGAGGCCGACTAGCTGATAGCCTTTTTTAATTAAATCACTTTTATTCCCGTGTTGCATTTCTCCTTGGCAGAGATTCATCAATTTGACTTTTAATATCCGTTGAGCAATCCAGGTATATGATGATTCCTGGTTTATTGCAGATGATGTATCAACTTGCATTGCGCTGTCTGTAAAAAGTAAGGGTTGGTATTGTGGATGGCTCTTTAGATAGATATTAGCTAACTCTCCAGAAAGTGCACCTTTGAAGTCATCTGTATTGATGAGTAAAGTGGTTTCATTGATACATAGTTCCTGGGGTTCCAAGGCAAACCAATCTACAGTAATTGCAAAAAATTCAATATTTTGTTGATTGAATAATTCCATCAGATATCGAATTCGCTGTTTTCCTATGACAGTAACAAGATAGTGGTTGTTTTGATACCTAGCTTTATCGAAAGCGAAATGAAGCTCATCTACGGGTTGTGCTACCTTTTCTTCCAAAGCATAAGGAATTGCGGTTCTTGCTTTTCTTTCAGGAAGCCATGAAAACTCCAGATCAAGAAGACTAACTTGCTCACAAGTTTCGATCACTAAAGTTCTGCAATCCGTTTGCAATGATTTAATTTCTGCAAAACTTCGTTGTGAGGGTGGGAGAGTTAATGTCCCACCTTCATTTAATTGAAGACAAAAACATCCGGTTTCATCAAGATGTTTAGTAAAGAGAAAAAGAGTATCCATTCCTAAGCATATGCTCTAAGTTTTTTTTTATTCATTACGGTCCACTGCTGCTTCAATTGTTGTGCTAAAAGATAAACTACTAGCGCATATTGAGGACTGGAATTGTATCGGGTTATAACAAAGAAGTTAGGATAAGCTATCCAATATTCATTTCCTTCTGCAGTAACCAATTCAATCAATGCTGCGCGCGAGGGGTGGTTATGCGCGGCGGTTATTGGTTTGACTCCATGCGCAAGGAGCTGTGAATAGTAATAATTGGGTCTTTTAGGATTCATTTGAATACGTTTATGCAGTGAACCCACCAATTTAGCATTCTGCGCTACCCCATCATTGGTTTTCCAACCATGTTGGTGGAAGTAATTCGCGATGCTCCCTATAGAATCCGCATTATTAGAAACGAGATCGCGCTTGCCTGTGTTATTAAAATCAACAGCAAAATTACGGTAACTGCTTGGCATAAATTGGGGTTGCCCTATAGCTCCCGCATAAGATCCCTTATATTGAGTTGCAGGAACTCCATGTTCACGACATAAAAGCAGATACTCTTTTAATTCTTTAGTGAAGTAGGGCGAGCGTTTGGGGTAGTTGAACGCCAAGGTAGCCAAAGCATCTAAAACCCGATGATCTCCTTGTCGTTCTCCATATAGTGTTTCTACGCCGAGAATTGCAATAATAATTTCTGGTGGAACACCATATTTTTTTTGTGCTCTATCTAAAGCCTCTCTATTAGCAACCCAATAGTCCAATCCACCTTTTAAACGTGCTGGGGTGAGAAACAAATCTCTGTAAACATCCCAGTTTTTCTTCTCATAAGGTTTTTCCATGGATTCAATAATATCAGGCTGGATGACGACTTGATTCATTATTTCTGTAAGCTCTTTAGCAGTAAAGTGGTGCTCTTTGACCATACTTTTAATAAAAAGCTGTACATCTTTTCTTTTAGTAAATGCGGTATCTGAATAAGTTGAGAATGAAAAAATTAGCAATATTATTGCCATGAACCCCAAACTTGGTTTTCGTCGCATAGCGCATCCTAATAAAAATGAAATGATAAATTTTATTAAAAATGCACTATATTAGCAAATACTTTAAGGTCGCGCATATTTAAGCTAGAATGCGCTATTTGGAAAAAGGTTATTTCAGTTGAGTGATTTAAAGCGAATTCGTAATTTTTCAATTATTGCCCATATTGATCATGGTAAATCTACTTTGGCAGATCGATTTATCCAAATTTGTGGTGGTTTATCCGAACGTGAAATGAGTGCTCAAGTACTTGACTCTATGGATATAGAACGAGAGCGAGGCATCACGATTAAAGCACAGTGTGTTTCTCTGAATTACACGGCTAAAGACGGTAAAAACTATCTCTTGAATTTTATTGATACTCCTGGACATGTGGATTTCAGTTATGAAGTATCCCGCTCTTTAGCTGCCTGTGAGGGTGCGATACTTGTTGTTGACGCAGCACAGGGTGTAGAAGCTCAGACGGTTGCTGTTTGTTACACCGCTATTGATCAATCATTATCAGTTTTGCCGGTCCTTAACAAAATCGATTTACCACAAGCTGAACCTGAACGCGTTATCTCAGAAATCGAAGACATCATTGGTCTTGATGCACATGATGCAATAAGAGTTAGTGCTAAAAGTGGTTTAGGGGTGGACGATGTGCTTGAAGCTTTAGTAACGCGTATTCCTCCACCAGAAGGTGATATTAATGCACCGTTACAAGCTTTAATTATTGATTCATGGTTTGATAGCTATCTTGGTGTTGTTTCCTTAGTACGTATTGTTAATGGTTCAATCCGTAAAGGGGATAAGATGAGAGTAATGTCTACAGGACGTTCCTACGAAGTCGACCAAGTAGGCATATTCACTCCTAAGCGCACGAGATTGGATGTATTAAATGCTGGCGAAGTAGGGTATTTGGTAGCAGGAATTAAAGAAATTCAAGGTGCTCCTGTTGGTGATACACTTACTTTAGAAAAAACTCCAGCGGATAAACAACTTCCTGGATTTCAACGTGTGAAACCCCAAGTTTATGCAGGTCTATTTCCTATCAGTTCCGATGATTTCGAAGCATTCCGCGAAGCTTTAGCTAAATTAAGCTTAAATGATGCGTCCTTATTTTATGAACCTGAATCTTCAGAAGCATTGGGTTTTGGTTTTCGATGCGGCTTCTTGGGCATGTTGCATATGGAAATTGTACAAGAGCGTTTAGAACGAGAATATAACCTGGACTTAATCTCTACTGCGCCTACTGTGGTTTATCAAATTTTGACCCACAAAGGCGAGACGATGCTGATTGATAATCCCTCTCTATTGCCTCCATTGCCACAAATTAAAGAAATGTATGAGCCTATTGTTAGGGCAAACATACTGGTACCGCAGGACTTTCTGGGTTCAATAATTACCTTGTGTGTTGAGCGACGCGGGATACAAGTCAATATGACTTACAGTGGTCGTCAAGTTTCTGTAACTTATGATATTCCTATGAGTGAAGTGGTTTCGGACTTCTTTGATCGATTAAAATCAGTTAGCCGTGGATATGCATCACTTGATTATAATTTTTTACGGTTTCAAGAAGCTGATTTAGTTAAAATGGACATTTTAATTAATAGCGAACGTGTAGATGCGCTTTCAGTTATTGTTCATCGTTCTTCAGCACATAGTCGTGGGAAATTAATCGCTGAAAAAATGCGTGACTTAATTCCTCGACAAATGTTTGATGTGGCTATTCAAGCCGCATTAGGAAGCCATATTATTGCCAGACAAACAGTAAAAGCATTACGTAAAAACGTTACTGCAAAATGTTATGGTGGAGATGTGACTCGAAAACGAAAGTTGTTGGAAAAACAAAAAGCAGGGAAAAAACGTATGAAACAGGTCGGACACGTGGAAATACCACAAGAAGCGTTTATGGCGGTTTTCCAAACAGATAAAAAGAAATAGTACAAGAGCAAACACAATGCTGTTGGATGTATTATTACGAAACTAAGTTTAGGATATAATTTATGAATTTTGCTTTAATATTGGTTGTCCTATCGTTCATCAGCGGTTTTATTTATCTTTTAGATATTCTCTTTTGGGCAAGAAAACGTGCTGAGGACCAAAAACCAAATCGTATTATTGAATATTCACGATCGTTTTTTCCTGTATTTTTCATTGTATTAATTTTACGCTCATTTTTAATTGAACCGTTCCGTATCCCATCTGGTTCATTGGAACCGACATTATTGGTGGGTGATTTTGTAGCGGTTAATAAATTTATTTATGGATTAAGACTTCCGGTTTGGGAAAAGAAAGTGGTTTCGATTTCTGATCCTAAAACAGGAGAGGTTGCAGTATTTCGTTGGCCTCCTGATCCTTCTTATGATTACATCAAAAGGGTAATAGGAATACCTGGCGATAAAATTAGTTATCATAATAAAGTGCTAACAATTAATGGAAAAAAAGCAGAACAGACTTTTCTTGAGTACACTATTGATGAAAGTTCAGGGAAAGCAGTAGCAAAATATCAAGAAGATTTGAATGGTACAATACATAATATTTTTGTTAGAACGGATGTTCCAGCTGTAGATTTTGATATCGTGGTTCCCGAGGGGAATTATTTTATGATGGGTGATAATCGCGATGACAGTGCAGATAGCCGGTTCTGGGGATTTGTACCGGAATCCTATCTCCGAGGTAAAGCATTTTTAGTTTGGATGAGTTGGAATGGTAAAACAGATAACGTTCGTTGGTCTAGAATAGGAAAATTGATTCCGTAAGTATGCGGTATCTTTGATAATCTGAGCAAAAACACTCACTTAAAATTGAAAGGAATAAGCAAATGCATAAACAAAAGGGAATGACTTTTATAGGGATGATACTTACTGTAGCGGTGATTGTTATGGCTGCAATCGTTGTAATGCGTGTTATTCCTGTTTATTTGCAGTATTACTCGGTTATCAAATCGATAAAAGGATTGAATACAATGTCTGTATCTTCACTAAGTGGTGATCCGATGGCAGATGTTAATGTTTTAAAGAGTACCGTAGATAAGCGCCTCAATATTAATGGGGTTGAGAGTCTAAAGGAAAATCAATTAATGATTGAGCCTATAGGGACGAATAAATTTAGAGTAAAAGTGAAATATCAAGTTATTAAGCCCCTAGTATATAATATAAGCTTATTATTTGATTTTGATCACACTGAAGAGGTTGTAGCAGGCAGTGAAAGTTGATTTAGAAAGGTTATGCAGGCGATTAAATTATCAATTTAATAATATTGCCTATCTTAAGCAAGCTTTAACGCATTGTAGTGTAGGAAGTGTAAACTATGAGCGTTTTGAATTTCTTGGAGATTCAATTTTAAGCTTTGTAATTGCCAATGAATTGTTTCATCGTTTTCCTTTACAAAGTGAAGGCCAATTAAGCCGCTTGCGTTCATTTTTAGTGCGGGGCGAGATGCTGGGTGAATTGGCTAAAGAAATTGAGCTAGGTGATTTCCTTTTTCTTGGACAAGGTGAGTTGAAGAGCGGCGGTTTTCGCAGGGCCTCGATTCTTTCAGATGCTATGGAAGCTGTTTTTGCAGCAATATTTCTAGACGGGGGGATAGAGGCTTCAAAAGAGGTAATATTAAAATTATATCGCTCTAGACTTGAAGATTCTAATTTGAACGATTGTTTAAAAGATGCCAAAACTCAATTGCAAGAGTATTTGCAAGCTGAAAAAATGGCTCTTCCAGAGTACACGTTGACTAAGGTGGAAGGTGATGAGCACAATCAAATATTCTACATAACTTGTACAGTAATGGGAACAAAACAACAAACTTTTGGCGAAGGCTCTAACCGTAGAAAAGCAGAACAGTTAGCTGCAAAGTTAATGTTGGAACTATTGCGTTCCCCCAAATCACTGTAATATTTGGATTGTTTAACGCATGAGGCGCTCCCTATATTAGATAAGGTTCACTTTATGTTTACTTTGCTCTGCCTGTACTTAAGCTATGGCAATCGTAATCCTAAATTTTGTTTTAAATGATCTTAAAAAAGAATTCAAGAAACTTGATATGATGATGTATATCTGACACCTTATCTTAAGGATTATTTAGGTAAATAGGGAATTAATTGTGCACATTAAACTGAAATCAATAAAAATAAAGTTCAACACGCTTATCCTTCTTTTGATGTGCTTACTATCTGCTTCTTCCCACGCAACGAAATTATTGCATCAGGACTTGCTCAATGTCATGCATCAACCGCGTTATCAAAATGCACAATGGTGGATTGAAGTTAAAGATTTGAATACCCAAGAAATGGTTTATCAATTAAATGGCAACCAATTATTAATGCCTGCCTCTGTAACTAAATTATTCTCTTCTGCAGCTGCGTTGAATGTTTTAGGTGACGACTACCGTTTTAAAACACCAGTATATTTTATGGGACATCAAGAGAACAACATCTTAAATGGCAACCTTATTCTTGTTGGTAAAGGGGATTTAGAATTAGGCGGCCGTGTTCATGAGGACAAACTCACTTTTGGATACATCGATCATATTTATGCAAATGAGTTACCTGGAGCAGGTATGGTTCCAGAAAACCCACTGAATGGATTAATTAACCTTGCTCAACAAATTAAAGCCAAAGGTATTACACAAATTAATGGTGATGTATTAGTAGATAACCGTTTATTCAAAACAGAACATTTACGCAATTACATTATTTCCCCGATCATGATTAATGAAAACTTGTTCGATTTTCAAATTAAACCGACCATTGTAGGCAAGAAAGCATCAATAAAATGGCGCCCACAAGCTCCAGGTTATTCTATCGATAACCAGGTTATAACGGTTCGTGATGGGGAAAAAACTGATATCAAAATTTCAAGTAAAAATAGTGACACTGTTTTGGTCATAAAAGGACAAATTGCTGCCAATTCCGGAGAGCTATTGAGAGTAGCACCTATTCTTAAACCCGCTCTTTTTGCCAAGCAAGCATTTATTGCGGCATTAAAACAACAAGGGATTATTGTTCATCTTGATAATAAAAGTAGTCAGCTACCCAATGCTGAAACCTATAAGCAGCTTACTCCAATTGCGCAATATATTTCTCCACCATTTTCTGAATATATTAAAATTATTTTAAAATTAAGTCATAACATAGGCGCTGATTTACTACCGCTTATATTAGCCGAACACTATAAAGAAACATCATTTGCTCAAGGTTTGCCTCATATTGCAAAATTTTTACTTGATAAAGTAGGATTAAATAAAAATGAGTTTGTATTCGGTGATGGTGCTGGTGGGGATACAAACAGGCTTCTTCCCAAGGCTGCTATTAAATTATTAACTTATATGCATAAGCTGCCTGGACCTCAATTTAAAGCCTTCTATGATGGATTACCTATACTTGGTGTGGATGGTAGTCTTGCGAAAGCAGCCCAGAATATTCCTGCGGTCGGAAAGATTCATGGGAAAACAGGTACCTCGTTATCCTATGACTTTGCGAACCAACGGTTTTATTCCTTTTCAGAAGTATTATCAGGATATATTAACGCGAAGAATGGGCATTTACTTGCCTTTATTATTGCAGTCTCTAATACGCCTTTGGAATCTCTAAATGACGCTTTCCTAATTCAAAAAGATGTTAGCCAGGTCGCCGTTGAAATTTATAACCACTCATAATTTATCATTCTGGCTACTCTTAAGACCCATCTAGACAAAGGGTAGGGTAGCTGGAAATAAAAAATCTAGCCAAAGCGAAAGCTGGGAACCTCAGTTCCATACTCTGGTAATGGTTCGCCATGTACCTCATCAACGGCTTCTTTAGTCAATTTACACACGCAAACGTTAACATGATCCGAAAAATTGGAATTTAGATCCCCATTCAGATAGTTCACTGTGTTAACTTTATCCCAGCCCTTAACTTTTTGGAGAAAATCCTCCCTCTTTTCTAACTGAACAAAAACCTGTCTGTCGGGATCAATAAGATATGCTTTATCATTATCGCTTGCATAGATGATGTAGGTATGATCTAAATCCTTATCTTTTTCTTCACTGGTGCTTTCCAGACTGACTAACATTAGTTCACCTTTTTTTAATTCTTGTATTTTTTTGAAAAACTCCTCTAAATCATCGACTTCTTCACTGTCATGGACCTTATGTACTAACCCTTCTACAGGGTCATTTCCTTCATCGTATTCGGGTATTTCCTTTGGCTCCACGCCTTGTAATAATACCCGAGCCCCCTCAATAGCACACCACTGGCAATTTCCTTTGTTTTTAGGAATACCCTGGGCATTCAAGGGATTGATTTTTTTGAGTTTCTCGAGTAGTTTCGCTTCCATTTTAGCCTCAATTTAATACCATATGGTTAAATTATAGGCTATAAAAAATAATTTCAGCTGTAATAAAAAATCAAAGGCTTTAAAAAGAAAAATATCCGGAGCCAACGATTTACTTGTCCAGCGAGTCAGTATAGGTATTTATTTATCCCGTATTACAAGGAGCTACACAGGCATAGTTAAATTAAACCTTCTAAGCTGCTACTAATTTCTAACCATTCTTCTTCAGCATTATTTAAAGAAGTATGTGAATCAGTACGTTTTTGCAGTAACTGATTGAGTTTACTTTGTTGGGAACTGTCCTCATAAAGACTGGCATCGCCAAGCAGTATATCCAGTTTGGAAAGTTCATTTTGATATTGTTCAATCAATTGTTCCAATTTTTTGAGACGATTTTGTAACGTTTTCTTTTCTTTATAATCAGTTGTGGGGGCAGTTATTGTATTTTCTTTGTTTGAATCTTTAGTTTGAAGCCAGGAATAATAATCATCTAAGTCCCCTTCAAAAGGTTGAACTTTTTGCTGATAAACAAGATAGAAATTATCTACACTCGTTTTCAGCATATGACGATCATGAGAAATCAAAATTAATGCGCCTTCATAACTCTGTAATGCGAGCTCGATAGCTGAGCGCATCCCCAGATCCAAATGGTTTGTCGGTTCATCAAGAAGAAGTAAATTAGGCTTAAGCCACACAAGTTTGGCCAAAGCCAGGCGTGCTTTTTCACCCCCGGAAAAATGGGTAATAGGCTGAACAGCCATATCCCCAGCAAAATTGAAGCCACCTAAAAAATCACGAATAGTTTGTTCACGTGTTTCTGGAGATAGAGCTTGGATCGTTTCCACTGGACTTAAATTGCAATCAAGCTGTTCTAATTGATGTTGTGCGTAATAGCCAATTTTCAAATGAGCTGAACGATGAATAGTTCCATTCAAAGGAGTTAAGGAACCAGTTAAAGTCTTAACTAATGTTGATTTTCCTTCGCCATTTGGACCAAGTAAAGCGATTCGGTCACCTGGATTGAGTGAAAGATTAATTCTCTTTAATATCGTTTTTTCTGATTGATATCCTGCATCAACCATAGTGCATTGTATCAATGGGTTTCCTGCACGGGGACATTGAAAGAATTCAAAAGAAAAAGGTGAATCAACTTGGGCTGCTGCGATAATTTCCATTTTTTCTATAGCTTTAAGACGTCCTTGCGCTTGTTTTGCTTTAGTTGCTTTTGCTCTAAAACGATTTACAAATGACATCATATGATTAATTTTAGTTTGTTGCTTTTCATACATCGTTTGTTGTAAGGCCAATTGTTGTGCGTGTGTTTTTTCAAAACAACTGTAATTGCCGCCATAAAGCGATAGATCTTGTTTTTCAATATGTAAAATGTGAGTGACGAAGGCATCAAGAAATTCTCGGTCATGAGAAATAAGAATAATAGTACTGGGGCTTTGTTTTAAAAAGCGTTCTAGCCAAAAAATGGCTTCCATATCCAAATGGTTAGTAGGCTCATCTAACAAAAGTAAATCCGCCGGCTTCATTAAACACCGTGCTAGACTTAAGCGCATTCGCCACCCTCCGGAAAAGCTATTTACGCAAGACTTTTGCTGTGCACTACTAAAACCAAGACCAGACAAAATTGTAGCTGCTTGAGCGGGTTTACTGTAGCCGCCTGAATGGCTTAATTCCTCATGACACGCTAACACTTCAGCATCGTTACCCGTTTCTTCAGCTTTTTGTAAGCGTTGAAGCAAATTCATATAACCATCATCGCCGCCTAGGACAAAATCTAATGCTTGTTCATCACTGTCAGGTAATTGCTGAGATAAGTGGCTGATGCTCAGTTGAGGGTTAATTAAAAACTCACCTGTATCGGGAGCTAATTTTCCTAATAAAAAATCGAATAATGTTGATTTTCCGCAGCCGTTATGGCCAATAAGACCTATCTTTTGTTTTTCATAAAGGGTGACATTGACTTGATCCAATAAAACTTTATTGCCACGACTTAGAGTAATTTGACGAAGAGTAAGCATGATAAATCTTTAGCCATAAATTGAGTAGGTACAAAATTAAGAATTCATAGCAAAACTTGGTCACCTCTGTTGTATCTAAATCTACATATCTCTGAAAAAAAGTAAAAGTTGCTCTCGACAGTCTGCGACTTGTCTGCGCAATTCCAGAGGAACTGCGTTAGACGTAATAAGTCGCGAGGGCAGGGTGTAGATAATACGAAATAAAAGACAGATGCTCAATCCTCGCTATGAATCACGCATATTTTATGAATTTTAACACAAATACCTTTAACTTGGCTCAGGTTCTATAGTTTTTTTCCTTGCCGATTGATAACGAGCTTGCTTTTCAATGTCGATATATCGATCAGTTGTAGCGCTGGAACTATGGCCTGCATCATCGCGAACATGTTCACGGGGACGAATTTTCACATCTTCAGAGATTCCAGTATGTCTAAGCCAGTGGACCGTAGCTGCAGCCAAATTATCGGCTGCTTCTGTATATCCTTTTATCCGAAGTTGCTCACCCGCCAAGTCAAAGCATCGTTGAATAATTCTACGTATCGGGGCTGTATCACTCATGGGGCCGTTGCCACGAATTTTTGGAATAAGCGGACTATTATCCGCTGGGGAAGGAAGAGGGGATAACCCTAGAAAACATCGCCATCGCATTAAACTATCTAACATCGCATCACTTACCGCGATTTGGCGTTCTTTATTTCCTTTACCTACCGTGGTAAACCACCAGTGGCCGTTACTGTCTTTAGAGAAATCATTCATGCTGGGAATCCAGCGCTCACTTGCTGCGAGTTCCGAGATACGGAGATACATCCCAAATAACATACTGAGCATAAAACGAGTGCGTTCGTGTTTTAAGGGAGATTCTTCGGCTAGTGATTCAGCGGCTTCTAAAACGGCACGCCATTGCACCAGGCTAAGTCTCCGTATGGGGGCATTTTGTTGTCTCTTACGAATAAATTTGCTTTTTTGTCGAATGAGGGCAACTGGATTGGAAACCAGGTATTCTTCAGCGATTAGGAAATTAAATAAAGTACTTAAAATAGCGAAGATTTCTTGTATCGCTCCCTGAGATAAATTGAATTGGTCGATTTCAGGTTTATGGCCGCTTTTTAGTGCAGATTTACTAACTGTTACTACAAAAGGCCTCCATTCTTCATTGGGAATACGTCTCCCATCCCTTTCAATAAAACGCGGTACTTTTTTCAAACTAATCCAGGATTTGAGTGGGTTTTGACAAAAATGAATGTATTGTTCTATATCGTCACGTTTTAATTCTTTTAAGGTTGTTTTTTTAATTAACCAGGTCCATTGCAACAACCGTTCAGTTTCTCTTCGGTAACTATTGAATGTACCCTGGCTCCCCGTGTAGCTTTTTAGAAAATTCAAAGCATAGTTAAAATCCTGCTGAAAATGTAAATCAGGCAATATAGCGTGCTCATGATTTTTATGGAGATAATTTATGTTGTCAAATATAGGAAGTAGTTTAAATTTCATAAATTCATTAGGGAGTTAATATAATTCTCAATGCTAGCTGAAAAACGATGAAGATACGAGTAGGGCCAGCTTGAGATATTGTATGTGTGATTGGCTATATGGTTTAAAAAAAGCCTAGTTGTTCAAGCCAAATAAATAGCAAACACAAAAAAATTAAATTAATTAAAATTAAGTGATTTAAGATATTGACCTTGATGAAAGCACCTAGTATTATCTGCGCTCTGTCCTTGGGACGGGTTACGGGGTGTAGCGCAGTCTGGTAGCGCGCCTGCTTTGGGAGCAGGATGTCGGGGGTTCGAATCCCTCCACCCCGACCAAATTTGCGCCCGTAGCTCATCTGGATAGAGCATCGGCCTTCTAAGCCGAGGGTAGCAGGTTCGAATCCTGCCGGGCGTGCCAGCCCAGATTTTATTTATCATAAGAATTTCTGGTAAAAGTTTTTATGGTGAGCGTAGCTCAGTTGGTAGAGCCCCGGGTTGTGATCCCGGTTGTCGTGGGTTCGAGTCCCATCGTTCACCCCATTTGAGAAAGAAACAAATGGTTTATCGCTAAAGATTTATCTGAGTCTTTACAAGACCGAATTACTGATTGATAATCCAACCTGATTTGCGAAAGTGGCGGAATTGGTAGACGCACTGGATTTAGGTTCCAGCGGGGCGACCCGTGAGAGTTCGAGTCTCTCCTTTCGCACCATTATCATTATAAATTCCAAGAGGTGACATTAATGCAAGTTTCTGTTGAGACCCTAGAAGGTTTGGAACGTAAGGTAACAGTTTCTGTACCTGCGGAGAAAGTTGAGGAAGAAGTGAGCTTACGTCTCAAGAATCTTGCTCGCAAAGCTAAAATGGACGGTTTTCGTCCTGGTAAAGTACCCATGCATGTTGTTGTTAGTCGTTATTCTCAAAGTGTTCGTGAAGAGGTCGCTCGCGACATGGTACAATCAACTTTATTCGAAGCATTGCAAAAAAACGAATTGGTTCCAGCTGGGTATCCTTCTGTAGAGCCTGAACAAATTGAGCAAGGGAAAGACTTCAGATATTCTGCAAGATTTGAAGTAATGCCAGTATTCGAGATTGTTGAATTAAACCAAGCCATGGTTGAACTGGCACGTTCAGAAGTAACTGATAAAGATGTTGATAACATGCTGGATAAACTACGTGAGCAAAATAAAGAATGGCATGATGTATCTCGAGCTGTTAAAAAAGGCGACAAAGTAGTTATCGATTTCGAAGGGTTTCTAGACGATAAGCTTTTTGATGGCGGAAGTGCTAAGGGCCATGAATTAGTTATTGGCTCCGGATCAATGATTCCTGGATTTGAAGATGGGATTATCGGTAATAAGAAGGAAAAACCTTTTGATATCAAAGTAACCTTCCCAGAAGACTATGGTCATAAAGAATTAGCAGGTAAAGAAGCTGTATTCAAAATTACTATTCATAATGTAATGGAAGGAAAGCTTCCTGAGCTTAATGATGAATTCGCAGAGAAATTTAATATCAAGGAAGGTGGCGTAGAGGCACTCAAAAAAGATATTAAAGAGAATATGGCGCGTGAATTAGAGCGCCGGGTTAGTATGATGAATAGAGAAAAGTTGTTTGATAAATTAATGGAAGCTAATTCTATTGAGTTACCAACTGCTTTAATTGACAAAGAAATCGAACATTTGAAACATGATATGTATCATCGTCTTTTTGGACATGAGCATCATGATAACGAACAGATTCCTGATTTTCCTCGTGAATTGTTCGTTGAACAAGCAAAACGTCGTGTTCATCTTGGCTTACTCTTTTCCGAATATGTTAAAAAGCACCAAATCGTAGCGGATAAAGATAAAGTTAAGGAAGTGATTGAGCGATTTGCTAGTGCTTATGAAAATCCTGATGAGCTTCGTGCTTGGTATCAAAGCAGTAAAGAACATATGGCCGAAATTGAAGCACTGGTTATGGAAGAGATGGTTGCAGATAAAATTGCTGAGGATGCAAAAGTTAAATACAAGAATAAGGATTACGATTCAGTAATGAATCCTAAGCCAGAGACTGATGCAACTGAGAAAAAAGGAGAGTAATTATATGTCGGGCTATTCAGAGAACATAATTAGGAATGCCAGTGGATTAGTCCCAATGGTTATTGAACAAACCTCACGCGGTGAGCGTTCATATGATATTTACTCAAGATTATTGAAAGAGCGTATTATCTTTCTATTGGGTGAAGTTGAAGATCATATGGCTAATTTGGTGGTTGCTCAATTGTTGTTTCTTGAGTCTGAAAATCCTGAAAAAGATATTTCTCTTTACATCAATTCACCTGGAGGAGTAGTAACTGCAGGCTTGGCAATTTATGATACCATTCAGTTTATTAAACCAGATGTAAGTACATTATGTATAGGGCAAGCAGCAAGTGCTGCTGCCTTACTGCTTTGTGCTGGCGCAGAGGGTAAGAGATTCTGCTTACCAAACTCACGAGTAATGATTCACCAACCTTTAGGTGGTTATCGTGGTCAAGCAACTGACATCGAAATCCACGCTCGTGAAACTTTAGCTGTAAGAGAACGATTAAATACCATTATGGCAAAGCACACGAAAAAGACTCCTGACCAAATTATGCGCGATACAGAGCGTGATAATTTTATGAGTGCGACACAAGCTGTTGAATATGGCCTAGTTGATCAAGTGCTTTATGATCGTGAATCAGCAAGTAAAGTAGAGTAATTATTTACATTAAATTTAAAGACTGAACTATAATGTATCATCGCCCGGCTGTAACGAAGCGGAACCTGGGTTTGGGTTAAGGTTTTTCCGGTTCCGCTTCGCTGCACCCAGGCTAGGAATGCGAGGGGGCCTTTTTAGATTGATTCATTATTACCTCTTCGTATTCGCTTTGTTTTAAAAAATAGTGACAGTGGCATATCTTTTTCTGATTGACTAATATTTTACATATATTATCTATTTTTCCGATAATCGTTGTAAGAAGGGGTTTGGTTATGAGTAAATCCGGTAACGGAAGTGGCGATAAAGTTTTGTATTGTTCTTTTTGTGGAAAGAGCCAACATGAAGTAAAAAAATTGATTGCTGGTCCTTCTGTATTTGTATGTGATGAATGTGTTGAGTTATGCAACGATATTATTCGTGAAGAAACACACGAGTCTCATGAAGAAGCAGAAGTGCGCTTGCCATCACCTAAAGAAATTTCAACCTTCTTAGATGAGTACGTTATTGGGCAATCACATGCAAAAAAAGTCTTATCCGTAGCTGTATATAATCATTACAAGCGATTACAACATAAAAGTGAAGATGGGGTTGAGCTTGGAAAAAGTAATATTTTGCTCATCGGACCTACAGGCAGTGGAAAAACACTTTTAGCACAAACATTAGCTCGTATTCTCAATGTGCCCTTTGCTATGGCAGATGCAACTACACTTACTGAAGCTGGGTATGTAGGTGAAGACGTAGAAAACATTATTCAGAAGCTTCTACAAAAGTGTGATTATGATGTAGATAAAGCACAACATGGTATCGTTTACATTGATGAAATCGATAAGATATCACGCAAATCAGATAATCCTTCAATTACACGCGATGTTTCTGGAGAAGGTGTTCAACAAGCACTTTTAAAACTAATTGAAGGTACAATTGCTTCAGTCCCACCTCAAGGTGGTCGTAAGCACCCACAACAAGAATTCTTACAAGTGGATACTTCTAATATTTTATTTATTTGTGGGGGTGCGTTTGCTGGGCTAGAAAAAGTAATAAGAGAGCGTAGTGACAAGTCAGGCATTGGATTTTCTGCTCAATTAAAAAATAAAAAAGAAAACAATGATGAAATATCCAAGGTATTGAACCAAATGGAATCTGATGATTTGATTAAATATGGATTAATACCAGAGTTTGTTGGCCGATTGCCCGTGGTCGCCACCTTACAGGAACTGGATGAATCTGCTCTTATTGATATCTTAACTAATCCTAAAAATGCTTTGACTAAGCAATTCCAGTCTTTATTCAAAATGGAAGAGGTTGAGCTTGAATTTCGAGAAGAGGCATTGAATGCTATCGCTAAGAAAGCTCTTGAAAGAAAAATGGGTGCACGAGGTTTGCGTGCCATACTTGAAAATATTCTTTTAGACACCATGTATGAATTACCTTCTCTTGAAGGAGTAATTAAGGTTGTGGTTGATGAAAGTGCGGTGACTAGCTCATCTAAACCCATCCTTATTTATGAACAAGATGGGATGAAGAGTGCAGCCGGTGCCCAAGAGTAAAATTTTTGCTCTATCTCTCTCCTATCCATAAGATGGGAGAGAGGTTCTTAGAAACTTTCTTAATTATAACGCTTTGATTTCTTGCAATAACTCTCCCTTCCTTTTAAATTATAATTAGTAGTCACGTAAATATTAAAGTTTTCCGTTTGAATAAGGGTTCATTATGTCCACTGAAATTAAAGAGACTTCGAATGAGACAGAAAAACTGTCTAGTATACCTGTATTACCATTAAGAGACGTAGTGGTCTACCCCCATATGGTTATTCCTCTATTTGTTGGGCGAGGAAAATCAATAAAAGCCCTGGAAGCGGCTATGGTTGATAGTAAACAAATCTTTTTAGTAGCACAGAAAAAATCATCCAATGATGATCCTGGAGCCGAAGATATTTTCCACGTAGGCACATTATCCAGTGTGCTTCAATTGTTGAAACTTCCTGATGGAACTGTGAAAGTTCTAGTTGAAGGGGAGAAGCGTGCCAAAGCAAAGGAATATAATCAGGCAAAAGGATATTTAGAAGCGGATCTGGAATTGCTGGAGGAGGAAAATGCTGCAGTTCAGGAACCGGATATCGGAATCTTAATGCGTTCCTTGATGTCTCAATTCGAGCAATACATTAAATTGAATAAAAAAATTCCACCTGAGGTTTTATCTCCTCTCGCGGGTATAGAAGAACCTGGACGTTTAGCAGATACCATTGCAGCTCACCTAACTTTGAAAGTTGATGATAAACAAGAATTGCTAGAAACAATGGATGTTGGCACTCGTCTGGAACGCTTAATGTCAGCCATAGAGAATGAAATTGACTTATTGCACGTAGAAAAGCGTGTGAGAGGACGAGTTAAGCGACAAATGGAGAAAAGTCAGCGAGAATATTATCTCAATGAACAAATGAAAGCGATTCAAAAAGAATTAGGTGAATTAGGTGAAGAAGGTAGTGAGATTGAACAACTGGAACATTCTATTAATAAAGCCGGCATGCCTAAGGAAGCTAAAGAAAAATCCATAGCAGAGCTTCATAAGTTGAAAATGATGTCTCCAATGTCTGCTGAAGCCACGGTTATCCGCAATTATCTTGATTGGATGCTTGCAGTGCCCTGGAAAAAAAGAACTAAAATTCAATTTGATTTGCCTAAAGCAGAAAAATTATTAGATAAAGAACATTATGGCCTGGAGCGGGTTAAAGAACGCATTATTGAATATCTGGCTGTTCAACAACGTGTGAAACGATTGAAAGGTCCTATTCTCTGTCTCGTTGGACCTCCAGGAGTGGGTAAAACCTCGCTAGGGCAATCTATTGCGAATGCTACAGGGCGCACCTTTATTCGTATTGCTTTAGGTGGTGTTCGAGATGAAGCAGAAATTCGTGGTCATCGGAGAACTTATATTGGTTCTATGCCAGGAAAAATTATTCAAAAATTGTGTAAGGCGGGAGTAAAAAATCCACTTATTATGTTGGATGAAGTGGATAAAATGGCTATGGATTTCCGTGGTGACCCAGCGGCAGCATTGCTTGAAGTTTTGGATCCAGAACAAAACCATACCTTTAACGATCACTATCTCGAAGTAGATTATGATTTGAGTGACGTGATGTTTATTGCGACAGCAAACTCGCTAGAAATTCCGGCACCATTATTAGATAGAATGGAAGTAATTCGACTTGCAGGATATACGGAAGATGAAAAAGTAAGTATTGCTGAAAAATATCTGGTTCCGAAACAAGTTGTGTTGAATGGTTTGAGTAAACAAGAAATACATATTAGTGAAGGAGCGATACGAGAGGTAATTCGGCACTATACACGTGAGGCAGGCGTACGTAATTTAGAACGGGATATTGCGAGTGTTTGTAGAAAAGTCGTAAAAGAAATTTTATCCAATAAAAAAGTTAAAAAAATGACAGTAACCACCAGCAATATTGAAAAATATTTAGGTGTAAAAAAATTCCGTTATGGTTTAGCTGAGGAATTTGATCAAGTAGGGCAGGTTACAGGGTTGGCGTGGACTAGTGTGGGTGGCGAATTGCTGACAATAGAAGCATCCATGATGCCTGGCAAAGGTAAGGTAACGCATACCGGTCAATTAGGTGAGGTTATGCAGGAATCTATCCATGCCGCAATGACGGTAGTACGAAGCCGAGCCAAGAAATTTGATTTGCCAGATGATTTCTATGATAAGAATGATTTCCATGTCCATGTTCCGGAAGGTGCTACTCCCAAGGATGGTCCAAGTGCGGGTATAGGTATGTGCACGGTGTTAGTTTCTGTAGTGACACATATTCCTGTAAAAGCGGATGTAGCCATGACAGGAGAAATTACTCTAAGAGGTCAGGTTTTGCCAATTGGTGGGCTTAAGGAGAAATTATTGGCTGCTCATCGAGGCGGAATCAAACATGTCATTATTCCTGAGGAGAATGTAAAAGACCTGGAAGAGATTCCAGACAATGTTCTGCGAAAGCTATCCATACATCCTGTTAAGACCATAGAACAGGTGTTAGAGCTGGCTTTACAACGAACTCCTTGGGTGGATCAGCCAACAAATGTACAGTCTGAGGCTTTAGTAGGTAAAAAATCAAAAAAAATTAAAAATAATGATTTACATACCCATTAATTAGAGGTATATTTCGTTTCGTAGCCCGCCACTAGCGGGCATTGCAAGGAAGTAACTACTCGACCGGTTAGTTTAATGAAGTAAGTTAAATTAACTTTGAAGTATGGAAGATTAACAGTATAGGGGAAGCAATGAATAAGAGCGAATTAGTTGATGCTATAGCAAGCGGTTCGGGTTTAACAAAAGCTGACGCAAGCCGAGTTCTCGAAACTTTTACTGATACTATTACTAATGTTTTAAAAAATGGTGATCAAGTGGTAATACCTGGTTTCGGTTCTTTTTCAACAGGCAATCGTTCAGCAAGAACAGGTAGAAACCCACAAACTGGTAAAATTATTCAAATTAAAGCGTCACGAGTAGCCAAGTTTAAAGCGGGTAAAAACCTGAAAGAAGCAGTGCAAGAAGCATAAGTTTTCTGGGTGCTTAGCTCAGCTGGGAGAGCATCGCCCTTACAAGGCGAGGGTCGTAGGTTCGATCCCTACAGCACCCACCAAGAAATGGAGTGGTAGTTCAGTTGGTCAGAATACCGGCCTGTCACGCCGGGGGTCGCGGGTTCGAGCCCCGTCCACTCCGCCAGATTAACGCGCCGAAAGGCGCGTTTTTTTTATCTGGAATGAATTTTTATGTCAAAATTTATTTCCTTTCATTTCTGATTTCTTTTTATTTAGAGAAAGCTAGATGTAGTATGAAGAAAAAAATTCATACCCACACCTTAATTTCAGGCTGAATTAGGAAAAACCAATTTTGAAAAATAAGAGCTGTTGTTTTTGTTTTGATTTTTTTCAGTCTGGGGTATAATCAGCCTCGCTAATTAAATAAAGCCTTAATTAATATATGGATCTCGGGACATGTTACAAAAGTTAAATGAACGTATACAGGGTGTAGTAGCTTGGTTAGTAGTTATTTTAATCGGTATTACGTTCACACTTTTTGGTGTGGATTACTATCTACAATCACGCCAAACAACAAACTCAAAGGTTGTTGTCAATGGTCAGCCTTTGACAATGCAAGCATTTGAGACTAATTACAGACGCGCCCGTTCCATGCAAGATATTGAACAGATGACTGCTGCTGATGAGAAAAAGCTGCAAAATCAAGTTCTAGATCAAATGATTACTAATGAAGTTTTAGTGCAAGCGGCTCGCAAAAATGGGTTTGATGTCAGCTTGAACCAAGCAAATGCAGCAATTTTGAGCATTCCCCAGTTCCAAGAAGACGGTCATTTTTCCGCCCAAAAATATCAGCAAGCCTTAAATGCTGCGTTATTCACACAATCAAGCTTTCAAAATGAAGTAAAACAGGGAATGCTCCTAAATCAACAACGATTTGCTTTTATGGGAAGTTCTTTTGCTTTACCTGATGAGATTGATCGGTTTGTAAGTTTGTATATGCAAAGCAGGGACTATGATTATTTAACTATCCCTGCAGCACTTTTTGAGAAGGATGTCCAGATATCTTCAGAGGAAATTGCTAACTATTATAATAAGCATAAAAAAGATTTCATGACTCCTGAAAAAGTCAGTTTGGATTATGTTTCTTTATCAATGCATGATATTAAGAACAAAATTAAAATTTCTGATGATGATGCAAAACGTTATTACGAAGAAAACCAAAACAACTATTTAACTCCTGCAAGTTGGCAAGTAGCCCATATTTTATTTGCTGTTCCAGATGATGCAAGTCAAGCCGATTTGGAAAAAATTCAGAAAAAAGCGAATGATACATATCAAGCATTACAAAAAAATCCAGAGCAATTTGACCATTTTGTTTCAACGCTATCCGATGACAAACTCTCTGTAACAGATAAGGGTGTATTGCCTTGGATTTCTGCAGGACAGAATGATTATAATCGAATTTTGTCTAATTTAACTAAGCCAGGGCAGATTTCCGCACCTGAAAAAACGAAACACGGTTATGAAATTTTTAAACTAATTGCTTATAAGCCGGTCTCAACAAAATCTTTTTCTGAAGTCGAGCAATCGATCAAAGAACAACTAAACACTGAAGCAGCCCAAAACAAATATACTCAAGCTTTGGAACAGCTGTCTGATTTAAGCTATCAATCCCCTGATTCACTTCAGCCAGTTGCAGAGGCTTTAAATTTGAAAATTCAAACTACAAAACCTTTTTCAAGAGGGGATGGTGTCGATAATATTACTAAAAATAAACAGGTAATAAATGCCGCATTCAGCCATGATGTTCTTGATTTAAGCAATAATAGTGAACCAATACAAATTGATAATGATTCAGTTGTAGTTGTTAGAATTAATCAGCACTGGGATGAAAAAGAACAGCCTTTGGAATCTGTCCATGATCAAATTAATAAAATTTTAGTTAAGAAAAAAGCTGAAGCTAAAGCCAAAGAGATTGGGATGAATTTATTAAGTCCAGTTGTAGATAAGAAGCAGCAAGAACTAATAAGTTCAAATCATTTATTATGGAAATCCGAGCTTAAGTCAACCCGTGATAATGATAAGGTTGATACTGATATTAATGATACGGCATTTAATTTATTACGACCTGAAAGTCGTGATGGACTTGTTATGTCAAATGGCGATTATGTAGTAGTCAGATTGAAACAGATACATGATGGGAAATTGAGTACATTAGACAGGGAGCAACAGGATAGCTTAATTCAGCAAATTGAAGCGAGCTATGGCATGATGGATTATGACTTGTATGAAAAAAGTTTAATTAGTCGCGCACAAATTGTGAGGCATTAGGTTCTAGAGCAGACGTGTTAGTGGCTTCTTATTTCTAGAAGTTAAATAACAGGGTTTGCCGGTGTTACCCAATAATAGGAGTTTCTCTATGTCTGGTTTAAGTACAAAATTTACAGACCTTAAATTGAAGCAGTTTTATGGTCATGTATTAACTCATTATAAAAATTGCGTTGACCGTGGTTTAGATGTTACTCAAATGTATAATGAGATGTTCCTGGCAGTGCAATATTCTCTAGAATCGCCAATGAGCCCTCTTTATGTTCTAGAACGAGAAGAAAAAACTAAAGCGTATGCTGCTTTTAATAAAATATTTTATGCTTTGCCGTTATTTAGAAAACTACCAACTGAAAATCAGCGTACTTTTAATCCTAAAAAACCTAAATTTGACCCAGAAGTTAAATATGTAATTAATGAGTATAACTATTATAATTGCCACGATTCAACACTAACAAATTGGTTGATTTTGAGCACTATCCTCGATTCTCGCCGCCATGCTCATTCTCACGATTCGAGCTGCTGTTTCCCTTCTAACCATCACGGACGTAACTCCTCTTCGGATGATGATTTGGGCAAATTAATCCTAGGTTTACTGATTATTGCATTAGCAGCGCTTGCAGTTATCCTGGCCTTCATTGCTTTAGCCTACATGATTGATGAATTTGCAAACGGTATTGAACGATTTTGGTATGGGGAGGGTTGGTTAAAAGGTGCATTGTTATTCGCAACTTCCCTTGGATTCGGTGCAGGTTCAACTCTTTTGACCCTTAATTTTGCTGCAGCACCTCTAATTGCTCTTGCTATAGCAGCCGGATTCAATCCTGTTGGGGTAGTGATACTGGCCACAGTATTGCTTACAACAATCGGTGCTGGCATTGGATGTTTGGCAATGAGTATGATTTATGATTCAATTAATCAATCGAAGAATGAAGAGTCTATGGATCCCGCAGATCCACAGCGATTTCAATTAACTGCGTCAGAAGAAGCGGCTTTACTTAAAAAAAATATTGATCCGCTCGCTGTCAAATGTGCAATGGTTGCATTGCGCGCAGAAATGGCGAAATTTTTAGAAAATGAAAAACCAATACCTTCTTTTTTTACTCGCTATTTTGATAAAAATGGAAGTCAAGTTAACGACTTACTGAAAACATTAAGACAATTACGTAAAGGTGAATTGAGGATTGTTGAGGTAGGTGGTTTATGGTTTGACTGTGAAATTCCCCAACCTGTATATACGCCATCTTTTTATTCGCAGCCCCAAGCACAATATTATGTAGTAAAACCTACAGCCCCGTACGAGCCTACAGCCCCTCAATACATCTAAAGGTGTAGCTTTAATCGGGTAAAGTTTATCTTTGCCCGATTAAATCCTTCTGTGTAATGACCTAGTTATACCACTTATTCATTAGACGTAAATGGAAACATGCGCTTCATTACAGAATCTTTGCATATAAAATGATGATATAGAGCTGCTAGTATATGAATTCCCACAAAAAATAGAATAATAAAAGCAAGTGTTTCATGAGTTAAAAACATTATGCCTCCAAAGTGTTCATTCGCTGAGATAAGACAAGGGATCGTAAACCAACCAAAGAAATTAATAGGTTTTCCATCCGCACACGTTAACAGATATCCAATAATTGGCATAAGTATTATAAGCAGGAAAAGAATATGGTGTACCGCTTTGGAAACAATGTATTGCCAAAGAGGTTGATCTTCTGGGGGACGAGGTTTGCTATTAATAATGTGCCAAATAAAAAAAACAATTCCTAATATTAAGAGAGTCAGGCCTACAGACTTATGCAACATGATATAAAGATCTGTAAGCGGTGAATGTTCGCTAAGAGACCAAACAAAATAAAATTGTGCGATCATTAAAATAAAAATTAGCCAATGCAGCAGTTTAGTTATACTACCAAATCGTTTTACGGTATTCCTTAACATATTGATTCTCCACGGATAATAGATGAGCCTACTATACCAATGGCTTATATAATTTCAATATTCCATATGGTTTTATTGTCGAAATGTAAATTAGTGTGAAAAGAAACTGTACATTGAGAATAGATGGTTGTTTTTATACTTGAAGAATAAGGGATTACGACTTGGCGGAGAGACAGGGATTCGAACCCTGGGAAGGTTGCCCTTCAACGGTTTTCAAGACCGCCGCATTCGACCGCTCTGCCATCTCTCCAGGCGTGAATACTATCCTAACGTCTTTGGTTTTGCAAATATTTTTTGATATTTTATGTAATTTTGGGCAACCCCTTTTGATTGCTGTTTTTATTTTTACCATTTTTTAAAAAAAACTGAAGAATGTTCGCAAATTAAATAGTCCTAGGTATAATATTCCAACTTTTGTGGCTGTTGTCGCGGATGCAACAGATGTATATTTAGATAGGTGTAGTTTATGAAACGAATTCAAATGTTGTTCCTAATTGGTCTTATTGTCTCTTTGTCAGCATGTAAAACCTGGTGGGGTAAAGATGATGAAGATAATAATCCTTATAAAGGGATGACCGCTGAGCAGCTTTACACAGCAGCACAGAAGGACTTACATAAAAAGGAATATGCCACAGCAATAAAACATCTCGAAGCGATTGAAACAATGTATCCGTTTAGCGATTATACCGAAAATTCACAGCGGCAATTAATCTACGCATATTATAAAAATGAAGATTATCCCTCTGCTGCAGCAACTGCAGAGAGATTTATACATCTTTATCCACGAGCTAAAAATGTTGATTATGCTTATTACATGCGTGGAATGGCTAATTTCCAACAGAGTCGAGGGGTTTTTGCCAAATTTTTACCTCTGGATGAGTCGTGGAGAGATCCTGGAACGCAAACACAAGCTTATTCCGATTTCGGTACTTTGATTCAAAAGTTTCCAGACAGTAAATATAAACCAAATGCATTACAACGTATGACTTATCTACGTAATATGTTTGCCCAGCATGAGTTGAATGTAGCGACGTTCTATTTTAAACGTCAGATGTATGTTGCAGCAATTAATAGAGCCAGTTATGTCGTTAAAAATTACCCACAAGCTCCAAGCGTAAAACAAGCTTTAATTGTTATGCATGATGCCAATATGGCTTTAGGTTTTAATCAAGCTGCGGAAGAGGCATTGGCTGTTTATAAAGCAACTTATCATACTGCCAAAATGGAAAAAATTACCTAATTTATCGATGGATAACCATCTTTATACTTATAAAATCATGGATAGCGCTACGGAATTTAAAAGGGTAGGAAAATGGAAATAGGGGGCCTTTAAATGCCCCCTTATTTATAGAGCCTCTACTAACTCAGGTTCTTTTGCTTTGACTGCAACGAAAAGATCATTGGTCAACTCACGTAACTCACCCGCTAATAAAGTAAGTGCAGCATCCCGTTGTTGATACTCTTCATCAAGTTGTTTAATTTCGTTAAAATCATCGAGTAAATATTCAAGACTTTTAAGTTTTTTGAATGTAAAGTCGTGGGTTAAGGTAAATTGGATTCTTTCTTTCCAGATTAACGAAATTTCAGCTGTTGCCATACCTTGTGATAATAAAGTTATAATTTCTTCAGCTGGAAGCTCATAACCCTTACAATGTACTCGCTTTTTTTCATCATCAAGAGCAAAAAGAATGCAATCCGATGCTAATTGAAAATGGTTAGGAAGAGTACTTGGAGAGTGAATCCATTCTGCGAATCGTAAAGCCAAATTCTCTGTGTGAGTGAGCGGTTCAATCGTAACTCCTGCTACCGACTTACGTAAAAGGGAAGTAAGCTGTGACGCTTGGTTATTACTGGAGGCATTTACTATTATTCTTTTGCTGGTGCTATCAAGAATGGCAAACATTTTTTTTTGGACGCAAAATGATTTGGGTAGTAATTCAAATTCAATATCTTCGGCCATTTGTGCTTTCTCTGCACGTTTAATAGTGCGGCCCTGTTGGGTCTCAAGTGCGTGCACTTTTTCAGCAAGCATTTTATTAATCACACCACGGGGCAATAAACGCTCTTCCTTACCCATGCAAATTAGGGAACTCCCTGCAACTTCCTGAACCATTTCATCTGCAAAGGCAGGAAGCCAACCATAAACAAACCGAGCGTGAGGTGGACAAGGTTTTAAGATATTTTCAGCAAGGGATGCTGTTAAATCGCTCGCTTCATCCAGTTCATATTGATAGATTAGTGCATTGTTAAACCACATAAAAAAACTCCTGAGATTACATAATATAATAAGTGCCGATTGCCATCGTTCTATTGTAGGGTAGTTTATAAAAGTCGATGTTTAAATTGGCTGAATAATTTCGTATTAAAAAGGCAAATAATTTTTCCTGCCAATAAAAGGTTAATGATTTTCTTGATTTTGATGCGGTAATATTAGGTATTTCTACCATATAAGTAGCACGGTCTACATTTAACTTAAAGGGGAAAAGGTTTTTGTTCGAGGCGCGCTCTAGGGCTCTGGGAATAGAAATAGTCTCCATAAAACCATAGTGCAAAGTAAGGTTGAATACTTTTTCATGCAAGCAAGTAATTTCATAGCGTTGACTGTAATGTATGTAGGGAATGTTATCTACGACATAATTTACAATCAGCACGCGTTCGGGTACTGCTCGGCTTAACTTAAGGAAATGAAGAAAGCTTCCGCCACTTTTATCATAAACATCAGTGATAAATACCGCAGTCAAATCGGTAAGTTGATTCAAGCTTTTATACTCTAATTGCCTGAGAATCTTGGAGATATCATCTTTATTCATGTAATAATTTTCGCGTAGGTATTCTAGGCCAAATCTCCAGGTATACATGATGGTTGCTATAAATAAAGCGAAGGTAACAGGGACCCATCCACCAGTTAAAAACTTATGTAAATTTGAACCCAAAAATGCAAAATCTATTATAAGGAATAATCCAAATATAGGGATAACTTTAATTTTGGACCATTTCCAAATTGATAAAGCAGTATATGCAACCATTGCATCAATCAGTAGCATATCTGCATTCACAGCGATCCCATAGGCATGAGCAAGTCGATCTGAAGTTTTAAAGGCAATACAAAAAGTTAAAGTTCCAATAAACAAAATGAAGTTAATTTGGGGGACATAAATCTGGCCGGAAAACTCCTTAGATGTTTGTATTATGGGTATACGAGGGCATAAGCTCAGCAAAACAGCTTGTTTAGTCAAAGAAAAAGTAGCCGAGATTACCGCTTGGGATGCGATTATTGTTGCAATGGTAGCTAGGATAATTAAGGGAATATAAAACCATTCAGGAGCAATCATGTAAAAAGGATTGTTAATGGCATTAGGGTTAATCAGTAAGTTAGCTCCTTGGCCAAAATAATTTAATATCAAACAGGGGAGAACAACGGCAAACCACCCGGCTCGAATAGGGTTTTTCCCAAAATGTCCTATATCGGCATAAAGTGCTTCGCCTCCGGTTACCACGAGAAAAATACCGCCTAACAGTAAATAGCCTTTTAATCCTGTATCTCGTATTAGATCGAATGCGTAGTAAGGATTGATCGCCGTAAGTACGATAGGAGATTTAGCAATTTGTACGATGCCAAGAATTGCGATCGTAAAAAACCAAATTAATATGATGGGTCCAAATAGATTGCCAATGCTTCCTGTTCCTCTTGCTTGTAATGTGAACAGGAGAATGAGAATAACAATAGCTATAGGCAGGATGAAGGGAGTAAAGGAAGCTGAAAGTGTACTAAGACCCTCTACAGCACTGATTACTGAGATGGCTGGAGTCAACATCCCATCACCTAAGAGTAATCCAGCCCCAAAAATTGCTATGATGTAAAATAATGGCGTATATTTGGTGCTTTTATGCTTCATGAGTGCCAAAAGTGCGAGAATACCTCCCTCACCATCATTATCTGCACGTAAAATCAAAATTAGATATTTGAAGGAAATAACGAGAATTAAACACCAAAAAATCAGCGAAAGTACGCCTAAAATGTGTGATTGAGTAATAGGAATATTATTTAGAGTTACTTTTAAAGCATATAAAGGACTGGTTCCTATATCCCCAAATACAACGCCTAAAGCTCCAAGGGTAAGACCATAAGAGAACTTGTGTGTGTTTTCCATATTAATTACCAGAATGCGTTGCTAAATGAATAGCAAAAAGAGCGATAAAGAGTTTTTTCATATTTGCTATACTATCCCTAACTTTATTTTTTCCACCAGTTAATTGGAGGGAGAATGACTTTCTTAGGTTTTATAAATTTTACGAACTCTTGCAGGTCTAGTGTTCTTTGTGTAGATTAGCCGATTTTTGTTCTTTGGGAAATAGAAAAATGAATGCAAAAGTTATTTTGCTTGCAGCAAAACAAAATACTGTATTACGAGGTCATCCATGGATATTCCCCAAGGCTATTGCGAAGACTCAGGGAAAATTAATTACAGGACAGTTGGTTGATATTTATAATGCAGATGAGAAACTTATTGGTGTAGGTGTTTATAATGAGCATTCTCTTTACAGGGTCAGGGTCTTGGGGCTTATCAGTGAATCAATTGATATAAGTAATTTACACACTTTGGTTACCCATCGTTTGAATCAAGCAAAGCAAGTAAGAGAGTGTTTAAATTTACCCAATGAAGAAACTACGGCTTATCGTTTATTTAATAGTGAAGCAGATGGCCTTTCTGGCTTAACCATTGATCGATTTAATCAAACATTTGTGGTTTCCAGTTCCGCTTATTGGGTTGAGTCCAATCGAGAACTTATTATTGACGTGTTACGCAATTTGTTCCCCACAGATAAAATTATATGGTTGCCACAAAGTAAACCCCTGGGACAGGATGGCTGGAAGCAAATTACTGTAGAAGAGACACATTATAATACCCAGGTGCTTGAAGCAGGGGTTATTTATGAAGTGGAGTTTGCTCAAGCTCAAAAAACCGGATTATTTCTCGATCAACGAGAAAATCATCAACGTGTAGCTGAATTATCTAAAGGAAAGAAGGTATTAGATCTCTACTGTTATAGTGGTGGTTTTGCATTGCATGCTGCGAAAGCAGGGGCCTTAAAGGTGACAGCGGTGGATAGTTCTGCGCAAGCAATAGCTCAAGCTCAAAAGAATGCAGTGTTAAATCGAACGTCGCAGATTGAATGGATTGAAGCGGACGCACGGGAATATTTAACACAAGCGGGGGATTATGATGTAGTTGTTCTTGACCCTCCTAAATTGGTTCCATCCAAGCAGCATGTTGAGCGCGCTAAAAACTACTATCGGTTTTTACATCGTGAAGTTTTTAAGTACATGAAAACAGGTTCTTTATTAATGACGTGTAATTGTTCATCAGCACTTTCATCTCAGGAATTTTGTTCTCTGGTAAGTGTTCAAGCTGGAGCTGTAGGGAAACAAGCCCGGATTTTAGGTGTTTATGGTCCAGCAAGTTGTCATCCTACCTTAGCATCTTTTCCAGAAGGAAGTTATCTTACCGCCGTTTTATTGGCTGTAGTGTAATCATTTCATAGCCGGGGTGGAGCAGAGCGAACCCCGGGTTTTTCCCATTACGCTCGGGAAGACGGAGGCTGCTGCGCTTTGCCCAGTCACTGTGTAATATTTAAGTATGAACCGATCGGTCTCTATCTTGTAAACATTGCAACACATCATAAAAACTCAGTTCACACGCTTTTAATAAAACAAATAAGTGAAAAATTAAATCAGCACATTCATTAACTAATTCTTCACGGTTGTTATTTACCGCTGCAATTACAGCTTCTACCGCTTCTTCTCCTACCTTCTGCGCGCATCGCGAGAGTCCGGAATCTAATAAGTTTGCTGTGTAGCTGTTTTCATGGTTTGAATCCGCACGTTCATTAATCAACTCAATCAATTCATGGATAAAACCAAGGTTGGTGTGATGGGCGGGCTGAAAGCAACTGGTGTACCCTAAATGACATGCAGGACCTTTAGGCAAAACCTGAATTAACAGGCTGTCATTATCGCAATCAACACTGATGTGTTGTACTGACATGCTGTTACCAGAGGTTTCTCCCTTACGCCACAAGCGTTTACGGCTTCGGCTATATAGATTTAATTGGCCAGTAGTAAGTGTAGCGATCAAAGCCTCCTGGTTCATATAACCTAACATTAGAACATTACCATTTTCTGCATTTTGGACGATGGCTGGTAATAGGCCATTCATTTTTTTCCAGTCTAAAGAGTTAATTTCCATATGAATCATAATCGTACCTCAATCTTTTGTTTTTTAAGTGCTAATTTTATTTCGTTTATCGTCAAAATTTTGTTATGAAAAATGCTGGCAGCTAAAGCTCCATCTACTCGAGACTCAAGGAACACTCTAGTAAAGTCATTTAGTGTTCCTGCACCTCCTGATGCAATTAATGGAACCTGACATAGTGGTCGCATTAATTTTAATTGATCTAAGTCATAGCCTTTGCGCGCACCATCTGATTGCATGCAGTTTAGTACTATTTCTCCTGCCCCCCGATCTTGTACCTCCTTGATCCATTCTCTTGTTTTACGTCTGGAATTAAGTGTTTTCTTCTCATCTCCAGTATATTGATAGACATAATAATCATCATCTATAAATTGACTATCAATCCCAATTACAACGCATTGGCTTCCAAAATTTCGACTTAATTCATTGATTAAATCGGGGTTTTCTAACGCTGGACTATTTATGGATATTTTATCGGCTCCAGAATTTAATACTGATTTTGCCTGATTAAGGGACCGAATTCCACCCGCTACAGTGAAAGGAATATTGATGATACTAGCTACTCGATTTATCCAATCAGGACAAACTAAGCGTTGCTCAGAGCTTGCAGTAATATCATAAAAAACCAGTTCATCTGCCCCGGATGCGGAATACTCCGACGCAAGTTCAAGAATATCCCCAACAATACGATGATTGCGAAATTTAACTCCTTTGACGACTTGATTATCGCGAACATCAAGACATGGAATAATTCTTTTGGTTAACATAATCTTATACTCAATTTAATAATGTTTTTGGTTAAGCGCAGCGGAACGGGATCTCGTGATTCTGATGTAATTAACAATCTCCCTGTCCTACAGCCTGGAGATCCTTCATTGCACTCGGGATGATGAGGGTTCTCCAGCGCTTCTAATAAGTTACGAGGTACACATACATAACATTGACTCCAGATTCAAACTGCCTTGGTAAAGACTTAGCCCCAGAATCGCCGCGCTAACCCCTAAGGCATCCAACTGATTAATATCATCTGCATGACGGATACCTCCTGAGGCTTGCCATTTAATTTGTGGAAAACGATCTACTGCCTCTTTATAAAGATCAAAATTTGGTCCCTGCATCATTCCATCACAAGCAATATCAGTACAGAGGATTTGTGTCACATTCAATTGTTGATAGTGCGCAACGACTTCCCATAAATTACTATTTGATGTTGTTTGCCAACCGTGAATAGCAGGAATAGGTATCTTATTTTGCATTCGAATATCTAACGCCAAAATAATATGTTGGGGATTTATTTTTTTAATAATTTGTGCAGTCAATTCAGGATTAGTAATGGCAATACTGCCTAAGACCAGGTTTGATATTCCTAATGAAACACATAAAGTTGCTTGTTCTAAAGAGCGAATTCCGCCTCCAGCCTGTACGGGAATTCCCGTGTTTTGCATTGCACAGATTAAAGACAGTTGGTGCATGGTTCCTGTTCGAGCACCATCCAAATCCACGATATGCAGGCGTTTCGCCCCTAATTGAGCAAAGTAGGTGGCACGGTCTATCGGTAGTGTATCGAATTGTGTGACTTGATCGAATTGGCCCTGCCGTAAACGTACACAACGACCTGCTTGAATATCAATTGCTGGGATCAGGATCATACCGCCTCCATATTTTAAGTCATTTAGTGAGGTCTGCTTGACGATTTAGTCTAAGCGACTCTTAAGTTACAAAAATTATTTAGTAAGGTCATTCCAGTTTCTGCAGATTTTTCCGGATGGAACTGCATGCCCCAAATATTATTTTTTTGAATTATTGCTGCGAATGGTTCACTGTATTCACAATAAGCCAAAGCATACTCACTTTCACCAAGGGCATAACTATGAACGAAATAGACATAGTCTTGTTCTTTTAATCCTTGTTGTAAGAATGACTCAGTGCGCCATCGCAATTGGTTCCAACCCATATGAGGCACCGGGAAATGCTCTTTTCGGGGCAAACGTTTTATTGTCCCGGGAACCATACCTAAACAACGGATATCATTTTCTTCACTTTGTTCAAACAATAATTGCATACCGAGACAAATCCCCAGCAAAGGCTGTTCTAGGGAAGTAATTACGTCAATCAAGTCATACTGACGTAATGCATTCATTCCATAAGCCGCAGTACCCACCCCTGGCAGAATGACATGGCTTGCATTATTAATTACTTTCGCATCGTGCGTTAAATGATAAGTAAATCCCAATCTTTTTAATGCATTAACTAAAGAGGTTAGATTCGTCCCGCTCACATCAATAACGGCAATCATAATACCCCCTTAGTCGATGGCAGCGCATTGTTTGTTTTCATACAGGCCTGGCCTAGAGCTCTACCTAAAGATTTGAAACAGGCTTCGATCATGTGGTGATGATTTTGACCTTTTACTTCAATGTGAATGGTTGCACCCAGTGCAGTGGCTAATGAATTAAAGAAATGAGGTACCATTTCCGTTGCCATCCCTCCCACAAATTCTCGAGTAAATTGGCCTTTGAACTCGCAAAAACCTCTCCCACTGATATCAATAGCGATAGAAGCTAAAGCTTCATCCATGGGCAAGGTAAATCCATAACGGTTAATCCCCCATTTGTCACCAAGTGCCTTTTTTAGGCTTTCTCCTAAAGCGAGGGCGGTGTCTTCTATTAGATGATGATCATCAACTTCCACATCCCCATGGGCATATATTTCAAGATTAAATCCGCCATGTTTGGCTACTTGCTCCAGCATGTGATTAAAAAAGGGTATAGGTGTGTTTATGATACTATTTTGATCTGTATCCAACATTAAGGTCAGGCTGATATGAGTTTCTTTTGTTATTCTTTGAATCACTGCACTTCGCTTTTGATTCAACAGGGTTTGGGTCACTTGATCCCAGCCATGTTTCGGTGAGATTGGCAGGAATTTAATACCTAGATTATCCGCAAATTGTCGATCTGTATCTCTATCACCAATAACCCAGGAACATGATGTATCGATCACTCTTTTTCTTAGAAATTGATCCACCAAACCTGTTTTTGGTTTTCGACACAAACAATTTTCCTCAGGCATGTGAGGACAAATAAATATTTCCTCAAAAAATATCCCCTGTGAAGAAAACAGGTCCAAAGTAAATTCATGACAAATCATAAAATCATCTTCAGGGAAGGAAGAGGTACCTACTCCATTTTGATTGCTCACCATAATAAATTGGAATCCTTCTTTTTGTAATTGCAGTAATGAGGGAATCACATGGGGTGTGAGTTTAATTTTATCTAAAGAATCTACTTGAAAATCAAAAGGTTCCTCAATTAAAGTGCCATCACGATCAATAAATAAGATTTTTTGCATTTTTACATCCAGAAATATTGTTTTGAAAAGAAGATAAAGCCCGTAGCAAAAGCTGATTTTGTGACTCACTACCAACGGTGATCCGTATATGTTCATGGAGTAATGAATTAGTTAAAAAGCTTTTGATTGCTATGCCTTGATTAACAAGCCAAGAAGTTAATTCCAGGGCATAGTCGGTTTGGACAAGAATGAAGTTTGTTTCAGTCGGATAGACTTTTTTAATCGCAGGAAAGAATTGTAATTCCTTCACTAACTGGGCTCGAGATTCTTTAATTGTGCTAATCGACTGCATCAACCATTCGGGTTTTTCCAATGCACGTAGCGCAAGATCAATCACTACACTGGAAAGCGGAAAGGGGGGCATAATTTTATTAAAAGCTTGAATTACCTGTTCTTGGGCTAAAATAATCCCTAAACGAAGATTAGCTAAGCCATAAGCTTTGGAAAGAGTACGCAAAACAATTATATTTTCGAATTGGGTAATTAGTGATGTTGCACTTTGAGCTTGAGCAAATTCGATATACGCCTCATCTACAACAATAATGGAGCGATTTTTATATTCATCACAAAGAGAAGCAATAAAATCCAGATCGATTAGATTTGCAGTAGGATTATTAGGATTACACAAAAAAATAAGCTTACAGTTTTTTTGCCAACTATTTCGCACATCTGCTAGTGATAGTTCGAAATTGTTGCAAGGATTTAACGAACATTCAATAAGTTGTGCATTCTGGAGGTACACATAAAATTCATACATGGAAAAGGTAGGTGAGAACTGCATGCATGCATCTTGGCCCGCACTCAAAAATAAACGAGTAATTAAATCAATTCCATCATCAGATCCTCGAGTTAATACCATTTGATTTGAATCAACTTGATAACGTTTTGCCAATTGTTCTTGTAACTGGTCAAGCAGATTTTTTTCTGGATAAAAATTCAAATCGATATCCGTATTTAATGCAGACCAAGGAAGCTCATTGGCATGCAATCGGCATTTAGGGGCACTATTATAAACATAGGGTTTTTTGTTTAATAATTCAGGGCGTATTAAGTTAAGTACAGACATTTAAATCTCCAATGAGTTCAACCTAATGGCTACAGCCTGTGCATGAGCATCCAAACCTTCAATTCGTGCCAGTGTTATTGCGGAAGGTCCTAAGGTTTTAATGCCTTCCTCACTAATCGATTGCACATTAAAGCGAGTTAGGAAATCGAGTGTACTCAGACCATTATGATTTTTGGCATAACCATTTGTGGGTAATACATGATTTGAGCCAGTTATATAATCACCAAGTGTTTCAGCAGCCCAAGACCCAAGAAAAACAGTACCAACGCTATAAATCTGATCCAGTAAATCTTCTGCATCTTCGCGATTTATAATCAAGTGTTCCGGGGCATAGAAGTTAATCATATTTAATTGAGCTGTTTTATCTGCACATATAATAATCAAACTATTTGCAAGAGATTGTTTGATTATTTGAGTTCTGGATAAGCGAATAAATTGTGTTTGTAGCTGTTGATTAACTTGTTCTGCGAACTGAAGGGTGTCGCAAATCAAAATTACTTGAGAATCGACTCCATGTTCAGCTTGGGCAAGTAGATCCGCAGCGACAAATGCTGGGTTTGCTCGATCGTCGGCCAGGATCATCACCTCGGAAGGGCCTGCTGGCATATCTATAGCAGCACCAGCTGGATCTGATGAAACCAGAGTTTTTGCTTCCGTGACATAACTGTTTCCTGGTCCAAAAATCTTATCTACTTTAAGAATCGTTTCAGTTCCATAAGCCATCGCAGCAATGGCTTGAGCTCCTCCGATTGTGTAAATGGTATCTATGCCACATAAACGTGCGGCAACAAGTAAATGTTCATTAATCGAACCTGATGCATCAGGAGGCGTACATAATATTTTTATGGGACATCCTGCAACCAATGCAGGTATAGCTTGCATTAACAATGAAGAAACCAAAGGCGTTTTGTTGCCTCCAGGGATATACAACCCTACGCGTTGGATTGGCCTATAGGTACAATAAATATTCACTCCTTTTGCGGTGCTTATATTTTTATTTTCCGGGAGTAGGGCCTGGTGGTAAGCAGTTATGGTTTTGATAGCCTCATTAATAGCATTAAGAGAAGCACGAGTGATGCAGGCGGTTTCAATTTTTTGCATGGGGATTTGCAGGCTTTTCAAAAAAGCACCATCGAACTGTTCTGTGAATGCAAATAAGGCTTGATCCCCAAACGTTCGCACGTGTTTAATAATCTCGCTTACCTTGCTTTTCACTGAGGAGGTTTGCATGGGGCGAGTTAAACAGATTTCTTTTTCCTCTTGAGATAGGGCTTGCCAAGTTTTAATGGATAACATCGTACTACTCCAACATTTTTTCTATGGGTAAAACCAATATAGAACTGGCGCCGAGGGTTTGAATGGTTTCTAAGGTGTTCCAAAACACCCGCTCACTAGAAACCACGTGAACAGCTACTTTGTCCATATTTCCTGGCAAAGGTAAAATTGTAGGTGATTCTGCTCCGGGGAGTTTTTCTGCAATTGCATCGAGAGCAGATTTAGGAGCATGAAAAACAATATATTTTCGTTCCTGTGCTTGTTGGACTGCCTGAATCCTTCGCGCAAGCATGGCAAATAAATCTTGAAATATATTTGCCGGCTTTTGGTCACTTTGAATCAATACGGCTTGGCTTGAAAGTACCACATCCACTTCATTAAGTTTGTTGTCTTCCAGGGTTTGCCCACTTGAAACCAGATCACAAATCGCATCAGCCATACCCATTCGAGGAGCAACTTCAATGGATCCTGATAGTACAAGACTTTCCGCGCATATCTTTTTGTCACGTAAATATTGATTTAATAAATTAGGATAGCTTGTAGCAATTCGTTTGCCATCCAGGCTGCCGGGGCCTTGATAGTCCATGGACTCAGGCACGGCAATAGATAAACGACAGGTGCAAGTACCCAACCTGGCTGTTCTTTTAAATCCTTTGGATGGATTGGCAAGGGAAGCCTCTAATAAGACGTTTTCGCCAACGATACCGCCATCACATAAACCATCAAATACTAAAACAGGGATGTCATCATCGCGGACAAAAAGTAAATCAATGGGGAAGTTGTCAACATGGGTAAGTAAGCTATTTGGTTTAATACGGAACTTTAAACCGCATTTTTGTAAAAGACTCAAGGACTCTTCTGATAGGCGCCCCTTTTTCTGCAAGGCTAAACGTAAACGATTTTTCACGACAACTCCAATTTTTTCGCGATTAATTCATAACCGCCCGTACCAAAACTCAAACAGCGTGCTACACGAGTTATTGTGGTGACGCTGACCCCCGTTTGTTCATGAATTGTGCGATAGGGAATCCCTTGTCTCAATAAAGGAACAACTTGCCACCGATCTGCCATTGCTTCGAGTTCTGCTGGAGTACATAAATCGGTAAAAAATTGCAATGCTTCATCTTTATTATTAAGCAAGCTAATCGCATGCATTAAATCAGGGAGCGCAGAATGTTTTATTGTAGTATGTGTTTTCATATTAATGTATTAGCGTGTTATAACATTAGAACAATTTTAATGACTATTTTTAATACTGTCAATGGATATGATCATAGAATTTTAAATGTTCTTGCCGTCATCCCGCGTACAAACGGGAAATGAAAGCAAGAAACCTTGAGTTATGACTATGCCTTCATCCAGGCAACAAAGAAAATATTCTAGGGGGGATTTACTGAGTTTTTTATACGTTAACACCCATAATCGGCTTGATATGCTTCAAGTTTTTTAACGTGTTCGTTTTGGTGTGTATTTTTTAAGTACTCAATCAAATCAAATAAAGTAATAATTGAATATACGTCAATACCTTGTGCTTTAATTTCAGATAAAGCTGATTCCTTAGTTAATCCGCGTTCACATCGATCGAGAGCGATGATGACACCAGTTAATTGACCTCCATGCTCCTTAATTAAAACTTGAGACTCTCTAAAAGCAGTACCTGCAGTAATAACATCATCAACAACAATAGTTTTCCCGGATAAGGGTGCCCCAATTAATTGGCCTCCTTCACCATGATCTTTTACTTCTTTACGGTTAAAAGTAACCGTGGTTTCTTTGCCTAACTCAGCTAAAGCTATAGCTGTTGCTGTAGCCAGAGGTAAACCTTTGTAAGCGGGTCCAAACAGATGCTCGAATTGAACGTGATGCTCCAATAAGGTCTTTGCATAAAATTGTCCTAATTGTCGTAAAGCATTTCCTTGATAAAATAATCCTGCATTAAAGAAATAAGGACTGACTCGGCCGGACTTTAAAGTAAACTCACCAAATTTTAATACTTGGCAATCAAGCGCTAATTTTATAAAAGCTGATTTCATCTGATTCATTGTGTATTTCCAATAGAAAAAAAAAAGATAAAGTAATTGTTTTTTTTAAAAAATTCTTAACAATCAATAAAAAACTGCTATGCTAATCTATATGTAAGGAAACATTTCTTACGTATAGTGAATGTTTATTATAACCCAACGTTTTAATAGTAATTATTTTTGGGCTAAAAATAAACATCTGTAATGGTTGGATAGTAAAGCTTAAGACAAAGGGGATAGCTAATGTCGCAAAGAGAAACGGGCCATGTAAAATGGTTCAATGAGAAAAAAGGATTTGGATTTATCATTAATGAAAATGGTGACGATATTTTTGTTCATTATAAAGATATCCAAGGTGTTGGATTTAAAACCCTCCATGAAAATGATCCAGTATCCTTTGTGCTTGATAAAGGACCTAAAGGGTTAAAAGCACAAGACGTTACAATAATTACTGAACAGTAAAGTAACGGATAACATATTCTCAGCTATCGCGCGTGTTAAGTTTAACCTGGGCTAAGGATTTGAGCCGTAACCTGGGTTTACTTCTCATGCAATGGATTTTTGATTAGCGCTACAATCTAGGAATCGTGTTCTAGTAAAGGTTATTTACGAACTAGAACCTCAAAAACAGGGAATGTGGCAATTAATCAATGTTCTCTTTTTATCTAAATTTCTAAAAAAAACAATCTCGATCTTGAATTTTACCAAAACAACTTCATATATCTCTCTTGTTATTTAATTTTTACTTTAGGGGATCTGTATGAAACGTTTGTCCATGTATCAAGTAGATGCATTTGCATCCACTCTTTTTGAAGGTAATCCTGCAGCAGTTTGTCCTTTGGATCATTGGTTAACAGATAAAGAAATGCAAAGTATTGCTTCAGAAAATAATTTATCTGAAACAGCATTTTTTGTCCCTGAAGGAGATGGATATTACATAAGATGGTTTACTCCAAATGAAGAAATTGCTTTATGTGGCCATGCAACCCTTGCTACCGCCCATGTTATTTTTGAACAATTAAATTTTAAAGGTCCTGCTATAAAATTTAATTGTAAGAGTGGGATACTTATAGTTCGTAAATATAATAATGGCCTAATGATGGACTTCCCTGAATTGCCTTATTTCCCTATTGAACTCTCATCGGAGTTATTGAAATTAAATTTAAAAAAACCACAAAAGGTTTTTAAAAGCCAATTTGATTTAATGTTTGTTTATGAACATGAAAATGACGTAAAAATGGCGATGCCGGATTTGGATGCAGTAGCTCGTTTGGATTACCGAGGTCTCATTTTAACCGCCCCAGGTATAAGTACCGACGTTTATTCACGGTGTTTTTACCCAGGATGTAATGTTCCAGAAGATCCTGTTACCGGTTCAGCACATTGCGTTATTGCCCCCTATTGGTGTGAACAATTAGGGACATCGCATATCACTGCTATGCAGGGCGGAAACCGACAGGGAAAATTGGAATGTGAAGTTAAAGAAGGACGAGTCTTTCTGTATGGAACCAGTCATCTTTATTTAGAAGGTACAATTTACTTGCCATGAGCGCTCTAGAGACAACAGGACTTTTATTAAGAGCAGGGAGCGATGAAGACATTGCTCCTTTCTATGAACCAGGCTCCCAGGGTAATGCAATACATTGCTAATTTTGGACTATGGATGTAGTTACTTCGTTTATAGAGCGAATGAATGCACAACTTACTGAAAAAGTTATACCTTTATGTGGTTGCCTTTACTGTCCCTGATAATATAGGTTCTCAACGAGTTATGACAAAACTCAGAATGATTCGAGATAAGCATGGTGATTTTCTACATCTAAAATTGACTCAGTCAATTCTTTGGCGAAACAATTATTTGTTCGGATTAGTAATAAACCAGAGTAATTGCATCATTTAATTCATGATTTTCAATTATTTCTTTGTTCAATTTATTTAATGACATTATTCGTGGTTCTATTTATCATGAATGTCTATTTAGAATGTTCGTATTAGAAAGGAGTATCTATGACAACCTATATGTTCCCTGGACAAGGATCTCAAGCAAAGGGGATGGGGATCGAATTATTTTCCCATTTCCCTGAGCAAATAAAACAAGCTGATGACATCTTAGGGTATTCCATTAAAGATTTATGCTTAAATGATCCCAAACAACAATTGGGTAATACTGAGTATACTCAACCTGCATTATATATTGTTGAAGCACTCTCTTTTTTAGCTAGAGCTGCTGAAGAGCCCCTTCCACAATACCTCATAGGCCATAGTTTGGGCGAGTATGCTGCTTTATTTGCGGCAGGGGCATTTGATTTTGTTACCGGATTAAAACTGGTCCAAAAACGTGGTGAATTAATGGCCAAAGCAAGTGGCGGGGGAATGTTGGCAGTAATTAATCTACCTGAAGATCGCATTAAATTTTTACTGAGAGTCAATGGATTGGATTCCGTCGATTTTGCTAATTTTAATTCACCCAAACAAATAGTTCTTTCTGGACTTGCTGCCGATATTGCCAAGGCTAATGAATTACTTGCCAGTGAGGCATTGATGTGCGTTCCATTAAAAGTTAGTGGTGCGTTTCATTCTCGTTATATGCAAGGAGCAGCTGATGAATTTGCACAATTTATTGCACCGTTCGAATTCGCTCCACTCAAAACACAAGTGATTGCTAATGTTACAGCAGAGCCTTATAGCGATAAAATGATTAAAGACAACTTGGTGAAACAAATTGTTCATCCTGTTCGGTGGACGGAAACGGTTCGTTATCTCAAAAATCAAGGTGAAACTGTTTTTATTGAGGTAGGGCCAGGAAAGGTATTGACCCGTTTGGTAACGCAAATTTAACGACCCCAAAAAACGGATATTCCTATGAGCACCTCGGGTTTCATGGGGATTTCCGCTGCGAATTAAAATTTTATACCTCACCACATCCAGAAGAAAAATATCATCTACACTTATTAAGTGATCAATTTACAGAGGATGTGATATGACAATTCGACTAAAACATGAGCATGGGACACTAGAAGCGATCGAGCTTTTTCAGCTACAACACCATTTAGCGCTTCCACATCTTAAGAACTATTTACAATCAAAAGGCTCAAGACAATGCAAATCAATCAAAAAAATTAGCATCGAACAATCCACTTTGGATGATAAAGACTATAGTGCACTCCATGACATTCTAAAATTATCGTCAAAAGTAAGCGAGGTTTCCTTTTATTCGAATCATATCGATACCGATCATCTCACCTATTTATTTGAGTCTTTGCCTAATAAAAAACTAAATACAATTCGATGCGTAGATAATTGGATAGGTGAGAAAATTTCTACTCACTTTTTTTCTTTTCTGACCAAAAAGAAACTAACAGTTTTGGATTTATCATTAAACTGGTTACGTGATGCTGGAGTACAATGTTTATTAGACGCACTTGAAACCAATACAAATTTAAACGAATTGGTATTAAGCTGTAATGATTTTAGCTTGGCTGGAACGAAGGCATTGCATCATTACGTATTGAGACACCCTTCATTAACGATTTTAGATATATCGTACAATAACTTGAACGAAGATTGCGCGAAACACATTGCTGCTATGATCACTAAATCACAATCTTTGACTCATCTTAATCTTAGGAGTAATAAAATTGGTAATGTAGGCGCTGAGTATATTGCACAAGCATTAAAATTAAATACTAATTTAAAATATGTAGATTTGTCCGATAATGGAATTTCAGAAACAGGGCTATCTCAGCTGGTTCGTGAGGCAGACACTCATGATCATCTTGAAGGCTTGGTATTAAAGCATAATGATCTCCCTCCAGGTTTAAAGCCTAGTCGCTCAGACTTGCAAGTTTTTTATTAACATTAGATGCAGAAATATATAACCGTTCAGTGTAGTATTCACTTCCTAGTAGAACGTGAACGGTTATATATTTATCAATGGAGTTTTGCCCATGGGCACTGGTGCTTTTTACCTTTTAAGAGAACGTAGATTTTTGCCTTTTTTTCTGACTCAATTTTTTGGTGCGTTCAACGATAATGCTTTCAAATTAGCAATGCTTACTTTGATTAGTTATCATTTAACTCATGATCAAGCTCAATCTGAATATTACCAAGCTATAGCTGGTGCATTATTCATATCACCATTCTTTCTGCTTTCAGCGACCTCAGGACAATTAGCAGACAAATACGATAAAGCTTTAGTAACCCGAGTGATTAAATTATTAGAAGTATTGTTAATGATTATCGGAAGCTTGGCTCTATATTGGGGCAATATTTTTCTAATGATGTTCACTTTGACAGGGTTGGGTGTACATTCCACCTTTTTTGGACCCATAAAATATGCAATTCTACCAGATCATTTACCCAAAAAAGATTTATTAGGGGCAACTGGGTTAATTGATGCGAGTACCTTCATAGCGATTTTATTAGGAACTACAATGGGTTCTTTATCCATTGGAATGAACAATCCAAAGCCCTACCTGGCAGTTTTTTTGACGGTATTAGTTGCAGTGATTGGATTAATTTCCAGTCTGTTTATCCCTAGAGTTCCATCTTCGTGTGAAAAAATAAAAATCGATGCCCAGATTTGGCGAGTTACTTATAGGATGTTGAAGCAGGCTACAGAGCATTTCGGTATCTTATTATCTATTTTGATTTTATCTTGGTTTTGGTTATTAGGTACAGTCATTCTAACCAAGCTACCGGACTATACGAATTATATTTTGGGTGCAAATAATGCCATCTTCGCATTATTTCTTGCTTTGTTCTCCGTAGGAATTGCTTGCGGTTCAGTGACAGTTAACTTTATTTTTAAAGGACGGATTAATTTGTCAATGGTCCCCTGGGCAATGTTCGCTTTTACTTGCTTTTCTATGGATTTGTATTGGGCTACTCCCACAACAGAACAAGGCATCCTCTTTTCTTTAAATAATTTCTTCACCCGATTTGCGCATTGGCGTATTGCTTTTGATTTATTCATGTTGGCTTTTAGTTCCGGCTTATTTTTAGTTCCCCTATATACTTACTTGCAAGTTGCGAGTCCTCCTAATGGTAGAGCCCGAGTTATTGCTACCAATAATATTTACAATTCTCTATTTATGGTTATAGGGACGCTTATGGTCATTGGTTTATTGCACTTTAGTGCTGCAATTCCACAAATTTTTTTAATTTTGAGTTTATTAAATGCTGTTGTTGCATTGTTAGCTAGGATTTATTTAAAGAGGGTGGTTCTGCCAGAAAAATAATTAGGATGGGCCAATAGTCCTGAACTTAAATGAAATTCCCGCGAATTTAGAGATCTTTCTAATACTATGCCTCGCTAGAAATAGATTTCCGCTTCGCGGCCATGACAGTTTTTCTTTAGACTTAATGGCAGTGGGGCTGATAGCCTGGGGCAGTTTTTACGCTAACCAATCACGGGCAGGCAGAAAATCCGTATATAGTTTTGCTTCTGCGCTATGTGTTTCAGGTTGCCAATTATAGTCCCAAGTAACTTCCGGAGGTAACGACATTAAAATTGACTCCGTTCTTCCATTCGATTGTAAACCAAATAAGGTTCCTCGGTCATAAATCAGATTGAATTCCACATATCGCCCTCTTCGGTAATTTTGAAAAGTTTTCTCTTTTTCACCAAAAGGGTGGGATTTGCGACGGGATACGATTGGAGCATAAGCCTCAATATAGTGATTACCTATGCTTTGCATTAAAGCAAAACTATGATCAAAACTTATTTCATTATAATCATCAAAAAATAAGCCACCAATTCCACGTGCTTCATTTCGATGTTTAATGAAAAAATATTCATCACACCATTGTTTAAATTTAGGGTAAATCGTTTGGCCAAAAGGCTCGCAGGCTCGCAAAGCAATTTGATGCCAATGTTTGCAATCTTCTTCAAAACCGTAGTAGGGCGTTAAATCAAATCCTCCACCAAACCACCAAACGGGCTCAGCTCCATCTTTCTCTGCAAGAAAAAAACGTACATTTGCATGCGATGTAGGTACATAGGGATTATCTGGATGAATGACTAATGATACGCCTAGGGCATTAAAATTCCTACCCGCTAATTCAGGACGATGGGCACTTGCTGAAGCCGGAAGATGAGCTCCGGTTACATGAGAAAAATTGACACCTGCTTTTGCAAAAACCCCCCCTCCAGTTAAAACACGAGTCATTCCGCCACCACCCGAGGGTCGTTTCCAGGAATCTTCCATAAAATGAGCTTGACCATCAAGATTCTCGAGTCGCGAGCAAATTGTATTTTGTAATTGTAAGAGATAGGTTTTTACTTGTTCTATAGCGTTTTCAGGAAGAGTATGTTTTTTTGACATGGCTGAGCCTCACCAGGTTATAACTCGCTCATTTTCTCATTTATTTGAAATTGGCACAATGTTTGCTTTTCTTGTGGTACTTATTTTAAAAGGAGGACATATGGCGTTAGATTTGGATTCATATTTTGGAATACATGCTAAAGCTCTAGTCGCTCGTGATCATAGGGCTTCACAGTTAGCGAATAACTTGGCTAATGTAAACACACCCAATTATAAAGCTCAAGATGTCGATTTCAATGAATTTTTAGCAGCGAGTATGGCTGGCAGTGCACAGAAGATGGAGGTTACTTCTCCGAATCATATAGATACAAATGCCGATTTTGCAGCGAGTTTGAAATATCGGGTTACTTCTCAAATGTCTTTAGATGGTAATACCGTGGATAAGGATTTGGAAACCACAGAATTTGCCAAGAACTCACTTCATTATCAAGCCAGTTTGAGTTTTCTGGATAATAAAATCAAGTCCATGATGCTTGCGCTGAAAGGAGAATAGGCATGACATTAAGTGCAGTTTTTAATATTGCAGGTTCTGCATTGACCGCTGAAACAGCTCGTTTAACAACAAGTGCTCAGAATATGAGTAATGCTAACGTAGAAACAGGTAATGCTGACGAAGTGTATAAAGCAAAATATCCTATATTCAAAGCGGTACAGCAGCATGCAAATCAGTGGATGGATGAACAAATATCTGGAGGCGTTCAGCTAAAGGGAACATATGAAAGTACTTTAGATCCGATAAAGCATTATGCCCCTGATAACCCCCAAGCAGATCAAAAGGGTTTTGTTTATTCACCGAATGTGAATTATGTTGAAGAAATGGCAAATGTGATTTCTGCATCAAGGTCGTATCAAATGGATGTTGAATTGCTTAATACAACAAAACAACTATTACAAAGGACCTTGAGGTTAGGGGAATAAGGGAGAAAAGGAAATGGCAACAAATTCAGTTAATGGAACTAACACATCGAATCCATCATTTAATCAAATTGATGCGACAGCGAAAAAAAGCTTAGGGCAACAGGATTTCTTACGTTTAATGGTAGCTCAAATTCAAAACCAGGATCCTATGCAACCGCAGGTAAATGGTGAGTTCCTCTCGCAGCTAGCGCAGTTTAGCACTAATGATGGCGTTGCTAAAATGCAAGAATCCTTGCAACAAATGGCAACTTCTTTGCAATCAAATCAGGCCTTACAAGCTTCAGCTTTAGTTGGTCGCAAGGTTTTGGTAAATAGTAACGCGCTTCAACTTGGAGTAGAAGGAGATGCGAAAGCAGCCGTTGATATTCCTCCTGGACTCAGTAATTTGAATGCATCCATTTATTCAGAATCCGGTGAACTTATAAAAACCATTCCATTAGGCCAACCTTCACCTGGATTTTTTCAGTTTAATTGGGATGGTACAGGAAACGACAGCAATCGAGTAAAAGAAGGTAAATATAAAATTGAGGTTCATGCTGTTTATGGAGGGCAAGAAGTATCATTAAAAACGATGACCTCCACAAATGTTGATAGCGTAAGCCTTGGTCAAAATGGAGAGGGCTTAAAATTGAATGTAGCAGGGATTGGACCAATATCATTGGATCAGGTTAGACAAATTTCAGTTTAAAAGCAGGAGGCTAAGATGATTTTTGACGCAGCATTAAGTGGACTTCAGGCAGCAACCAGTAACTTAGACGTTATTGGTAATAATATTGCAAACTCTTCGACTATAGGATTTAAGGGATCTCGTGCCAATTTTGGTGATATTTATGCCTTTGGTGGATATGGGAGCTTTGGCTCCGGTAGCACAGCTATTGGTGGTGGCGTAATGTTGACTCAAGTTCAGCAATCCTTTGCATCTGGAAATTTAACCAATAGCACAAATAGTTTGGATCTGGCAGTGAATGGTTCTGGATTTTTCATTTTAAACAATCCAGGGGGGGGCGCTGTATATACCCGTGCAGGTCAGTTTAATTTAGACAACCAAAATTATATTACTAATGCTAATGGACAATATCTTACTGGACTGCTTGCGGATGGCCAAGGAAATATTACCGGAACGTCAGGGAATTTAAAGATAAGTACGGAAAATATAAGCCCACAGGCGAGCACTATGGTAACGACTGGGGTGAATTTAAATTCACAAAGCACTCCTCCGGCAATTGATTGGGTAGGGGGGGCTTCACCACTGAGCAGTTCTTATAATAATCCCACCGCATTAACTATTTACGATAGTTTGGGGAATTCTCATGTACTTAGTATGTTTTTTATCAAAGCAGATTCCGCTGCAGCAGTGGGGCAACCTAATGCTTCAACTCCTGCGGGTACAGAGAATCAATGGTATGTTGCTTTTCAAATTGACAACCAAAATGTACCTACGAATGTAGGTACAGATAATACAACGAACTTGTTTGAAGTGAATTTTAATTCGGATGGATCATTTGCCGGAGTCGCAAGCCCAGGAGGCACCCCTATTGGAAATAACCTGATTCCATTATCACTTAACTTAAATAATGGTGCTGATCCTTTAAGTTTGAATATTGACTTATCCGACAGTACACAGTTCGGAAGTCCATTTTCTGTTCAATCGAGTGCCCCCAATGGTTATACAACTGGAAGTTTGGCTAGCCTAAGTATCGATGATTCGGGCCTTATTTTAGGAATTTATACCAATGGTCAGTCTATGGCTATGGGCCAAATTCAATTGGCTAATTTCGCTGATCCTACTGGTCTGCAGAATATGGGAAATGTGTGCTGGGGTGAAACTTCAGCTTCAGGACAACCCTTAATTGGTGTGGCAACAACTGGAGGATTAGGCGCAATTAAATCGGGGATGTTGGAGCAATCTAATGTTGATTTAACCAGCGAACTTGTTGATTTGATTAGTGCTCAACGCGATTTTCAAGCGAATGCTCAGTCAATTCGTGCGGGTGATACGATTACACAAACAATTATTAATATGCGTTAGGAGATAAACCATGGATCCTATCTTATATAATGCAGCAGGGGGTGGAAGAACCGGTTTTAAACGTCAGGAGATAATCGCCAATAATTTGGCGAATGTGAATACTCCTGGCTTTAAAGCGGACCTGTACCAAGCACAAACATTGTATGCAAATATGAACGGATCCAATGGTGGACCAGCTTTCGCAATACAAAACCCCAGTACAGTTGATTTAAGTCCTGGGGATATTATGACCACAGGGCGGAATTTAGACATAGCGATTGAAGGCAATGGCTGGTTTGCTGTAGGTACTGGTCAAGGTCAAGAAGCGTATACTAAAGCAGGTAACCTACGATTGGATGTTAATGGTTTATTAACTACGGCATCTGGCCATCCTGTTTTAGGTAATGGAGGTCCCATTTCTATACCTCCAGCTCAATCCATCGATATAGGAACCGATGGAACGATTACCGTGGTTCCGCAGGGTGGGGATCCTAAAAGTGCGGTGATACTCGATAGGATTAAATTAGTAACACTGGATAAAAATAATATTATTAAAAATTCAGAGGGATTATTCCAATTGAAAAATGGCGGAGCTCCAATTGCTGCTGATGGGAATGTTAAAGTTAAAAGCGGAGCTATTGAAGGCTCTAATGTGAATGCCGTTGATCAAATGGTAGAGATGATTACTTCAGGACGAGAGTATGATTCCCATATGAAATTGATTGCGACAATGGAAGACAATCTTCAGAAATTGGCACAAGTATTGCAGGTATGAATACCATTTATTAGAAAAATAAGAATAATTGCGGAGGGAGCTCCATGGAACCAGCATTATGGGTCAGTAAATCAGGCTTGGAAGCACAAGAAAAGAATATTGCTACAATTGCTAACAATTTAGCAAACGTAAATACCACTGGATTTAAAAAGGATAGGGCAATATTTCAAGATCTACTTTATCAAAACTCAAGCCAAGCTGGAGCTCAATCTTCAGAAAACTCATTAATTCCTACAGGAATAAATGCAGGTTCAGGGGTGCATCTAGCAGCCACAGAAAAAATATTTGAGCAAGGAAGTGTGCAAAATACCCGCAACCCTTATGATTTGATGATCCAAGGTCAAGGATTTTTTACGATTTTAATGCCAGATGGTACGCAAGCTTATACACGTGATGGAACTTTTACAGTGGATAGCACAGGACAGCTTGTAAATATGAATGGGTATCCGCTGCAACCTGCGATAAATATTCCTAGCCAAACCTTAGGGGTAACTATAAGTACGGACGGGGTAGTGAGTGCTACAGTCGTTGGAAGCAATACCCCAACAGTATTGGGAAGCATTCAGTTAGCTAATTTTACCAACCCAACCGGACTTCAACCTATAGGACAAAATCTATTTATAGAAACTGCTTCAAGTGGCGCAGCAACCTTGAATAATCCAGGAACATCAGGTGTAGGTACTTTATTGCAAGGCTCTCTAGAGGCGTCTAATGTGAATGTCGTTGAAGAACTAGTTAATATGATTCAAGCCCAAAGAAGCTATGAGATTACAGCAAAGGGGATCCAGACAGTGGATAACATGCTGCAATACTTAAATCAAACTGTTTAAGAAGATTTCATTGATGAAATTATTTAATTTGCTTGTTATAAGCTCAGTCGCCATTTTTTTGGGGGGGTGTGAACTTTTAAATCCCCCTCAACGCGGGAAGGATCCTGAGTATGCACCTACATATCCTACAACGCCCGATCCGAAGGAGTTGAGGAAAGAGTCTGGTGCAATTTATAGTGCTGAAACTGCGTTACCTCTTTTTGAAACACCTAGAGCGAGACATCCCGGCGATATCATCACAGTATTCTTAGTAGAAAGTACTAACGCTTCAAAAAATGCAACATTGCAACAGATGAAAACCGATACCAACGTAATTAAAAATAAACTCTTTTTGGGAAGGCCAATCTCTTTTGGTAATGGGTACAGTATGGACTTTGATTTGAACAACCAGAGACAGTTCAATGGTTCTGCACAAGCGGTACAGAATAATAAGTTGGCTGGAAGTATTTCGGTTACCGTATCTGAAGTGTTGGCGAATGGAAATATGGTAGTGCAAGGCGAAAAATGGGTTAAAATCGACCAAGGTGAAGAGTATGTACGTGTTTCCGGAATTATCCGGCCTCAGGATGTTCGTGCTGACAACTCCATAACTTCAGATCGTCTGGCAAATGCTCGTATTGCTTATGGGGGTACAGGACAGGTGAATAATACGAATGCTCAAGGATGGTTGGCACGATTTATGTGGGGGCCTTTGTTCCCAACCTAATCGAGTTGATATCTGATACGATGAAATTCAGAAGACATAGAGTATACACTTGTTTGCCCAGTTAGAGCGGAAAAAAAGATAGGATTTGCATTAATTAGAGTTCTTCATTTAAGGAATCGTAATGCGGCGAGTGCTGATAATCACATGGATGTTGCTCATGAACCTGATCTCAAATCTGGTTTATGCGGAACGTATTAAAGATATTGCTACCCTTGCTGGTGTTCGTACCAACCAGTTGATTGGTTATGGTTTGATTGTTGGCTTAAACGGTACAGGAGATAAAACCGGTACGCGATATACTGAAGATACGTTTGCAAACATGCTTACCCAATTAGGTGTGAACATACAGCCAGGTACCAAACTTAATTCAAAAAATATGGCAGCAGTGATGGTGACCGCGAGTTTGTCTTCTTTTATGAAAAAGGGTCAATCTATGGATGTCAATATTTCGTCAATTGGTGACTCGAAAAGTTTGTTAGGTGGGACTTTATTAATGACCCCATTAAAAGGAGTCGATGGACGAGTTTATGCAATAGCCCAAGGAAATGTAATCGTATCCGGTGTCAGTGCTGCAGGAAGTGATGGTTCAAGCGTTACTGTAAATGTTCCTAGCGGGGGACGAATTCCTAATGGTGCAACAATTGAAGCTGATATTCCCAACCCTTTTTATTTTACAAAAGAATTAACCTTTAATTTGCATTCTCCTGATTTTACAACTGCAAAACGCATGAGCGATGCCATTAATGAAATGATGGGCCCCGGGACAGCAAGAGCTTTGGATGCTGCATCTGTAGTGGTTACGGCCCCCCAAAAAATGTCGCAGCGAGTGGATTATGTATCGGTGCTGGAAAATATAGAATTCAAGCCTGCTGAAGCCATCGCTAAAATTATTATTAATGCCCGTACAGGAACGGTAGTGATTTCATCCAATGTCGTTGTTAAATCCGCAGCCGTTTCACATGGTAATTTGGTGGTTAGTGTGACGGAAACTCCTGTGATAAGCCAACCAAATGCATTTGCAAATGGAAGAACCGTTTCAACACAACAATCACAGGTATCCATTGAACAGAAAAATAATCATGCTTTTGTCTTGCCACCGGGTGTGACATTAAAAGACATTGTTAGAGGTATTAATGCTGTAGGCGCAACGCCAGCTGATGTGATTGCCATACTTGAAGCACTACAACAAGCCGGCGCGTTAAATGCTACGTTAATTGTGATATAAGAGGGAAACCTATCAAGGCTCATATAATTTTTTGATCTGTTGGTACGCCTTGAATATGGAAGGATCTGATCCATTGAAAAAAGGATTAACATGACGGTACATGGAATTGCCACCAGTGATTTTAATGCATTAAATGAACTAAAAGTTCAGGCTCAAAATGATGCAAAAGAAGCACTACCTGAGGCAGCGAAGCAATTTGAAGGAATATTCATACAGTCTATGTTGAAAAGTATGCGTATGGGACAACATTTTCTTGAAGAGTCGAGTCCATTTAGAGGTAAAGATCGGGAAACTTTTCAAGATATGTTGGATGCTCAATATGCAAGTACTATTGCAAACTCAAAGAGTATTGGTTTGGCAGATATGCTTACACGACAAATGGAGCATAATTTGTCTTCATCCGAACAACCCAACAAAATGACTCCGCCTAAAAGCGTGGGTTCTCCTTCATTGCCTACTCCCACCACTCAGGCTCAACCCGATACGCCACCAAATACAATTGATGAGTTCGTCAAATCAATTTGGCCTCAAGCTAAACAAGCCGCATCGCTTATTGGTTTAGATCCTAAAGTTTTGATCGCACAAGCTGCATTAGAAACAGGGTGGGGGAAATTTGTTACTAAGGATGTTGATGGCAGTAGCAGTAACAATTTATTCAACATTAAATCAGGTAGTACCGAACTTGAAACCGTTCAAGTTAAAACAACAGAATATATCGCAGACACCCCAATTAAGGTAAACGCATCATTCAAAAAATATTCATCTACGGAACATAGTTTCAATGATTATATTTCCTTAATCAAGGACAACGAACGATATCAAAATGCTTTGGCCAGCACTGCAAATCCTGAGGTCTATGTCAATGAACTACACAAAGCAGGTTATGCGACTGACCCTAAGTATGGTGCTAAGATTTTATCAATTTATCATGGTGAGGAGTTGAAGCAGGCAATCCAACGCTGTGAATTATCAGAGCAAATTTGAAACAATATTGCGCTGAGAGTGGATTGATCAAGTATATTAACTATTAAACAAGAAGTTATAAGACATTTGAATATTAGGTCAGGGAGCGAGTAACCATGTCAATACTAAGTATTGCTTATTCAGGAATGAGTGCTTTTCAAAACGCATTGAGCGTTACTGGAAATAATATTGCTAATGTCAAAACGCGTGGATATTCAAGACAGAGTATTCAATTTGCTCCAACTCCATCCCGGAGCTTTGCGGGCTCTTTCATTGGCACAGGGGTCGCAGTCAATAATGTTTATCGCAATGTTGATCAGTTTGCTAATGCGCAAGTGAGAAGTACATTAAGCATTAAATCCCAATATGATACATTTTATCAGCAAGCTCTGCAGATTAATAAATTACTTTCTCAGGATGGCAGTAGTTTATCTTCCTCATTACAGTCTTTTTTTGACTCGTTAGGCCAACTTAATAATGCACCAGACAGCGTCGCATCAAGAAATGTTGCCATGAGTCAAAGCCAATTGTTAGCCAGTCAATTTTTATTCTTACAACAAAATTTGGATCAATACCAAGAAAACTCAACAGCCCAGATTAAAGAAATAACAGGTAAAATCAATCAACTAACAGCAAACATTGCAGCAGTAAACGCACAAATAATGAACTCACCCAACTCACCTGAATTATTGGATCAACGAGATGAATTACTTAAGCAGTTGTCTGAATTCTCCGATTTAACTGTAATTGAACAGGACAATGGGCTGGTGAATGTGGGTATTGGTAGTGGTCAAATGTTGGTAATTGGGACGACCCAAAGAGCTTTGTCTGTGAGTTATGATCAACTCACAGCTCAAGGGACTCGTATTTCTTTGGATTCGGGTGCGGGACAAACAGATATTACAAATCAATTAGCCAGCGGCACCTTAGGTGGCTTATTGAATTATGAACGAAATATTTTATCTAAATCTAGCCAAATTATAGGACAAATGGCGATTGGATTAGCTCAGACATTCAATGCTCAAAATCGCTTGGGCATGGATTTGAATAATCAGCTAGGCCAGAATATTTTTACGGACTACAACAGTCAATCTTTGCAGTTAAATCGGGCGGTTGCTGCAGCAACAAACGGTGGATCAGGAGTGTTGTCCGTGAATATTTCTGATATTTCCCAAACCAAAATTAGCGATTATCAATTAGTTGTTACTAATGCAGGAACTAATCAGATAGCACTCATCCGTGATTCAGATGGGTCAGCAGTCACATTAAATTGGAGTAGTAACCCACCCGCTCCCCCTGCGGGGCAAATTGTCGTCGATGGCATGACTATTATCGTGGACAACATTGCTAATCTTGCTGATAATGATACTTTTACAATTATGCCAACGCGTGGGGCTGCTGCGAATTTCTCTCTTTTGGTGAGCGATCCTCGCCAATTAGCTCTAGCATCACCAGTACAAACTAGTGCTTCCCTAAACAATACAGGAAACGGAACAATTGATTTAGGAGCTGTGTTCAATACTAACGAGGTCACAAAACAATATACCATTGATTTTATTTCACCGACCCAATTCAATTTGGTTAACGTTACAGATGGTATTACAAGTGGCCCAATCACGTACGTGCCAAATACAGACAATGTGATTCAGATTCCAGATAGCATCAATCCGTCGTACTCTATTAGATTATCCGGTGCTCCAAATACCGGCGATCAGTTTGTGGCCCAGTATAATCAAGGAGGATATGGTGATAATCGTAATGGCTTACTTTTAGCCGGAGTTCAACAGCAAAGTATTTTTTCTAATGGTAATGAAACAATTTTTGATGTTTATTCTGATTTACTTTCTGAAACAGGAAGTCAAACTAATGAGGCTAAAAATCGTGCTGATGCGTTTCAAGTTTTATATAAGCAATCTGTGGATTATCAAGAGAGCATAAGTGGTGTCAATTTGGATGAAGAGGCGCAAAATTTACTTCAATTCAAACAAGCTTATGAAGCTGCAGGAAAGCTAATGGAAATTGCCAATCAAATGATGGAATTACTTTTTCAAATAATGAGGTGATAAATGCGTATTTCGACGAATCAAATTTATCAGAATAGCTTGAATAGTTTATTGAACAAACAAGAGCGAGTAGCGAAACTTCAGGAGCAACTCAACGAAAATTTTTTAAAGGTACGATACTCATCTGACGATCCTATCGCGTTCGCACAGATTGAACTCATGAATCAACGAATAAATACTACTCAACTTCTACAAAAAAATCGTGAAAGTGCTGATAGTGCGTTAAGTATGGAGGAATCTATTTTAAATGATTGCACCATCAGTTTACAACGCTTACGAGAAATTCAAGTTAAAGCTGGAAATTCGACATTATCAGAACAAGATCGTAAAGCATTGGCCATTGAGGCCAATATTATATTGAAAGAATTGCTTGATTATGCGAATGCCAAAGATATCAATGGCGATTATATGTTTAGTGGGGGACAGACTTCTACTTTGCCTTTTTCAATCAATACTTCGGGGCAATATGTATACAATGGTGATAGTACACAACGTTTTCAGCTTGTAGGAAGCAGCCTACAAATGGCCATAAACGATCCTGGGGAGGATCTGTTCATGCGTATACCCAATGGAAATGGAAGTTTTACAATCAAGCAAACTGCAACGCCAAATACTGGAACTGCTTCATTAAATACGGGTTCATTAATTACCCCTTCAGCGTATGTACCGGATGATTACACAATGAGTTTTGCATTGAACTCCCAGGGAAGTTTGGTCGTCATGGTTAGTGGTGCAACGAGCGGTAATGTTATCCCTCCCACGGGTTTACCGGATGATGCACCTTTATATCAAGATGGAATGACGGTTAGTTTTAATGGAATGGAAATGGCTATTTCGGGTTTGCCGAATGCTGGTGATTCTTTTTTAATTACTCCATCTCAAAATGAATCAGTTTTTGCCACTATACAAAACATGATTAATAATTTAAATCAACCTTATTCAACGGCCACCGAAAAGGCAGCAGCTACGACTGTAAATAATCAAATTTTAGCCCAAATAGATAGTGCTTTGAGTACCATCCTTGATGCCCGAGCCAATCTGGGAGCACGTTTAAATCAGTTGGAACATGCTGAAACAGCAAATTCCGATGTAATTGAGCAAAGCCAAATAATTTTAAAGCGCTTGCAAGAAGTAGATCCTTTAGCTGCTGCAACGGAGTTCAAACAGGAACTGTACAATTTAGAGGTCGCACAACAAAGTTTTGTGCTCATTCAGGGATTATCTCTTTTTAATTTTATTTAATCTTTGGATTGGCATACTCATAAAACAATTCCATACTCAGATTTCGTTGTCCTTTGGCTTTGAGTAGAAAAGGGAAGTCTGCTTAATTCTGCTTTTAATTCATTACCCAATTAGTGCATATCATTGTGCCAAGAATATTTTTCTTTGGAGCCATGGCCTAATCTATCACGCATCTTATCCTAGTTCGAACGTAGTAATTCCATAAATTCCTTCGGTAGACAGTTTAGGAGCTCCTTTTAAATACATTCTTGCTGTTTCGAATATTTTGGACATCTTAAATTTATTAACCAAATGAACGGCAAAAGGATTACTCTCGACAATATCTAGAAAGACAATCTCTCCTTGAGCGTATTCGACTAATTGTTCAAAAAGTTTCTGGGCAATAGTAGGTGTATCTGCGAAGAGTGGGCCTATTTTATAACCCTCAAAACATTTTCTGATTACTCCATAACCCATGAGCTGTCGTTCCGAAACAAAACCAAGTGCTAATGCAGTATTCTGTTTAATCCATTCTGAAAGAAATTTAGGTCTTGATGCAGGAAAATACTGCTTATCATATTGAATTAGTTGTTCAAAAGGTACGGTATTCAGATCAACTAAGTGGGGATCTACTTTTGGTCTTAATCGGGGATGCTTTAAAGCATAGCGGGCATTGTTATGCGCAAGTCGATAACCAATGTGCGCATAGTTATTGACCATAGAAAATACCCCATCAATCCCCGCATTGCGATTATTAATATAGTTAAGACGAGCAGTAGTTAACTTCATTCCGTATCCTTGAGAACGATATTTTTTATCAACGATATAAAGTCCACAAAAAGCAAAGTGTGCGTCATAAACTACAGCGGAACCAACTGCAATAATTTGATTATTTAATTTACCAGCAAAGAATCCTTGAGGATCAGCTTGGTAAAAACATTCTGCATCATTTAATCCTGGGTTCCAGCCTTCTTTTCGTGCCCAATCTATAGCAATTCCAACTTCTTCACGGGTCATTCGTTCGATATGATATTGGAGCATGATGTTACTTCTATGAAAGTATATATATTAAAGTAAATATCAAAATAATAACTAAAGCAAACAGGATTCTTTTATTTTTATGCGATAAATTTCAAATACTATTTAATCGTTTTAATTTCATTTTTCACTATATTAAAGAGATACTAAATACTAAAAATTCCTGTATCATAATTCTCTTTAGTCTATGTAAGGAAGCATTATGAATTTCAATATTAGGAATACCCTAGGCCCCTTATTTCTCATTCTTTCATGCCCTGTTTTTGTTATGTTGATGTGGTACACCAATACTCAGCTCCAAGGGTCCTTGTCTGCTTTGTGGGAGTTAATGATTAGGGATGGTTTTTACCAAACAGTAGTTTCTGTTTGGAAACCGTATTTTTGGGGGTCTGCAATAGCTTGGAAGATTATTTTAATTTTTACGGTATTTGAACTGGCTTTAATGAAAATTTTGCCAGGTAAAAAATTTGAAGGACCTATTACACCCAAAGGGAATATCCCTGTTTATAAAGATAATGGAGTCCTGGCATTTATTGTCACAATGACAAGCTTTTGCATCGCATCGTTTGGCTTCAATCTATTTTCAGCTTCTATACTTTATGACAATCTGGGGGCTCTTTTTGGCGCGTTGAATTTATTTAGCCTTATCGTTTGTGTTTTTTTGTATATTAAAGGACGTTTTTTCCCTTCATCGACAGATTCAGGTATAACAAATAATATTTTATTTGATTACTACTGGGGAACAGAGCTTTATCCTCAAATCCTGGGATGGAGCATCAAAAAATTCATTACATGTCGTTTTGGGATGATGAGTTGGGGGCTGTTTCTTATTTCTTATTGTGCCAAGCAAGCTGAGTTAGGCGGATTATCTAACTCAATAATGATTTCAGTCCTCCTACAATTTGTCTATCTGAGCAAATTTTATATGTGGGAAAAAGGCTATTTACGCTCTTTAGACATTATGCATGATCGAGCCGGTTTTTATATTTGCTGGGGTTGTATGGTATGGGTTCCTTGCGTTTATACTTCTCCAAGTATGTATCTTGTCCTCCATCCAATCAATTTATCTTTTGTATGGGCTACTCTCATTTTAGGGTTAGGTTTTGCGAGTATAATTATAAATTATCTTGCGGATAAACAAAGACTTATTGCGCGAGCTACCCAAGGTGAATGCAAAATTTGGGGTAAAAAGCCAGTTACGGTGTTGGCTCGTTACGAGACTACAGAAGGTGATAAAAAACAAACCATACTACTGGCTTCAGGGTGGTGGGGGATAGCCAGACATTTCCATTATATTCCAGAGCTGGCCGGTACTTTTTTTTGGTCCGTACCTGCTTTATTTGACAATTTTGCCCCGTACTTTTATCTTTGCTTTTTAACAGTTCTTTTATTTGATAGGGCATTTCGTGATGATAAGCGATGTTCATCTAAGTATGGTCATGATTGGAAAAAATATTGTGAATTGGTTCCCTATAAAATCGTTCCCCTCGTGATTTAATATATGAATTAGAATTCGGTTTATTTCCATACTCCTGGGTAATAGCAAAGCGTCTATCCGGGAGTTTCCTAACTCCATATCAAATAAAAACATTTAACTCTAAATGAGGAGCGATATGCTTTTTTATGTTTTATTTATTATGGGCATTGGTTTTGTTCTGAAAATTTATCAGATATATCAGAATGCATCTGCTGCACGAATCACCTATCCCTCTGCAATGAGCTATCTTTCGTTAATAAAAGATATTACTCTTTTAAGAACCGATCCTTCTGCGAAAACTCAATTACAAACACGTTTTATGACCTTTATAGCTGATCTTGGTTCTCACTCACTTGATGCACAAGGTTCGGGCATTGCGTATTTTAAATTACCTGATCTTACTCCAGTATTCGTATTGTCAAACAAATCTGCAATTCAACAACTGTACGCAAAATCTAATGAAAAGAAATTCGGACAAAGACAGTTTTTTCGACGTTTAGCAGTGATACTTGGCTCTGGTAACCTCATGTCTTCTATACTAGGTTCGGATACTCATTCAAGGATTCGCCAATCCATTCTTTCCCGGAATGAAACAAATAGACCTCACGTAGCCAACATGGTTGCCGCATTTTTTAAAGAATATGAATTGGAACAAGGTCAGCATGGAAGACCTCTTAGTGAAGTAATGGATAAATTGTCCAGAAGAGTATTGCTCACAACCTATTTTGGAGAGGGTATTATTAAATCTTTTGAAACATTTTATCATCCAAGTTTAACGAAAGAGTTAATTGCTTGTCTTTTTAGTCTAGATCCTATTAAGGATAAGGAGAAAAAAAATCTTATATCTTTAAGAGATAAAACATTTAAATTAGCTTGCCAGGTTATTTTCTCATCCGCTGAATTAACAAAACAACTAATGGAAAAACAAAGTTGGCTTAATTATTTGCTTACAGTCAGAGTAATAATGAGTACTGATGTAAAGAGTCAATTGCAACAACTCGGAATAGATTCAGAGCAAGAATTAACAGCAGACCAATGTGAATCATTGATAAAGTATTCAATAGAACATGCGGACACTACCTTATTATCAAATTTAGTAAGGGATGTGGTGAATGAAAGTTTATTCATTCCATTATTAGGTTTTGATGCCACAGCCACTGCATTGATTACCGCTTTAAGAATCGCACTTCAGGATAAGCGCATTTACACCATAATAAAACAGGAAATTCAGCAAAAAATTTCTACAAGCGAAGCTTTTGAATTACATTCTCCTTGGGATGCCCGCACAGACAAAGGGGTTTCTTATGCGGAAGCTGTTCTTTTGGAAGCTTTACGATTAGCTCCACCAGCTCCTATTGTGCCAGAAATAGTACATGAATCCATCAATATTGACATAGAGGGTAGCTCACTCACCTTGCCTCCAGGGGCTCTTGTATTTATTCCTATGCAAGGAGTACACACACATGCAAAATATTTTCCTGACATTGCGCTTTCGAGTGAAGGACAGCGAATTTTTGGTAAAAAAGTAATAAGCGCTAACGATATTTTTCCAGAGCGATGGGGTCCAAAAAACAATTCTGACGAATTTTACAATGCGCATTTTTTTGCTGAAACCCCTGTATCCTATGTTCCAAATACCATGGAGAAAGAAGGGCAATTATTACCCTTTAAAACTGGAGCACGTCGTTGTCCAGGCCTTCGAATTGCAATGACTGAAGTAATGGCTTTATTTCGTATGCTAGCTGTCTATAAATTTGAGCTCACAGCCGAAGAGCATTTGGAGTTACACTTTAATTATGAGACACCATTACAAAGGAATGGGGGAATGGGGTTGCTAACAATTAAACCTCGTAAACAATTGGAGTTATGGGAAGACCCTTCACCTTATATTGAAAGCAGGGTCAAAGGTCTTAATTTTTTTCCTGATTCTCCATCTAAAGATAAAATAAATGGTTCCTGTTTTTATATATCGAATAGCCGAGTCTAGTTGTTGGGGCAAGCGAAGCATCAATCAGGGGTTTTCATATTAAATCCGGAGATGCTTCTACATACAAAGTAATTGTTCATCAAAAATTAGGAATTGAGGCATAGCACGCTAATGAAATACCCCATAAATGAATGTAATCACCAATTAATATATTTTTTAGATACCATTGGGGTAAACGTTCATTTCTTATATCGCTTTGTAAGTATTTGATAATGGGGACAAATGCGAGAACAAAGAAAACCATGAAAACATGATAAATAAATATGAGTTCCTTGCTATTGCTGTATAGATAGGTTTTATATTGCATTTTCCAAAGACTGATATAGATAATGATGAATGAAAAGAAAAATACTTTAATGATGCTGGTTAAATCCGTCATAAAAGGAAGTTTTTTTCGACTGGATACAATGTTTTGTCCCGGTGGAGCCAGTGCATTAAAGGAAATGCATTCTATAAGGGCACTTACCAAAAAAAATATGCAGTAAATATAAATACTGGTTGTCGTTAAGGATGGCATAGTTTAAATAGGAAACGAAGCGGCTAAAATAATAAAAATTTGCTTATAATTTTACCTCAACAACGACTCGAAGTCGATGCCTTTTTTTTAAAAAAATGCTTAGCAAAAGCATTTAAATAAATAGAAAAAATAATTTGAGTCAAGACTGCTTTTTTGATTTTTTATTTGCTAAGATAACTACGGCTAATTTCTTATCTATATCTAATCCTTGTGGATATTTATTCAACTTTTTTTTAAATTTAAATTCAAGCAAATTTGAATAACCATTGCTGCGTCTGTCTTTTTTTTCATTTTGGGGGTGCTTTGTATCCTTAAAGTTATTCACATTTTCTGTGGATAAGTCTGTTTATAGTCTGTCGAACTCTTGTAAACTTTAAGAAATTCAATGATGCTGCATATGTTCGATTTTTTTCTAAAAAAATAATTATTGATAAAATAAGCACTTGCACTCGTGGAGCTCTATTTCAGAGATCAACTAATTTGTTGAATAGAGGCAAGTGAAAACAACAAAATTTAAATCACTTCCTGAGCATGTAAATAAAACACCTGTTGGCTCATTTGAATTTTCCGATAATAGTATTTTATGCATTAATTTCATTCCGCCAGCGGAGTAGCAATTGTTGGATAAGCTACTAAAAACATTACCTATTGTTTTAATTTGTCCAGAATGCTCATAAGCCTCTGCGCATTGGGATGATTGTCCAGAGGGCGGGGAGAGTGCTTTTTCCGCATAGGCATTTTGATAGATTAAGGAAAATATTAGAAGTAGTCCTGTAATATAGTTCATAAGAGTCGTCCTTGTACGATAATTTTCTTTTATTATAGATTTGAATTTAAAAAGTGAGAAATGAACTTTTGGGATTATTGTCTTTTTATAAAATAGTGTCGTTTAGATATTGAATTAGTGCTGCTGATTAACATAAATGATTAACATAAATATTCAAAGCCCCATAGCCTTCTTAGGCTTTGAATATCAATCAATGCTCTTAGGAGATACTTGTTAGAGAATCTGGCTACCAATATAAATACTCGCGGCAGCTACTCCTGTTGTAACTACTACTTTAGTAAAGAAACCACACCATGATTCAACAGTTTGTTCGTTTTTTTCTTCATATTGTTCTGCTTCTTTAGGCAGATGATGATTTTTGTCGATTTGTTTTCCAAACTGTCCATTAAGAAAAGGGCAACCATCTATGGAAGAGTCTTCTTTATTAGACTCTATAGGGATTAAAGCGTAATTGGTTAAATCACAAGGTACTCTGTAAGAAAGTTCTTTGTAGAGTGAAGGAGCTATCTTTTGGATCACTACACTCAATCCACCATTAATTCCTCTTGAGTGTGCTTTACTTGCAGACGTTTGTTCAAGTTGCTGCAATAGTTCACCCACATTAAATAATCTTTTAAGAGCGTTTAGAGCATCCGGATCAATATCTATAGACTCGCCATTTTCTAATTGGTGAACGATCTTAATAAGATGTTGCGTACCAAATTCCTCTCTGAGGTAAGCAATAATTTCTTCGCAGTAAGGAAATTGTAACCCCAGAATTGGCCCAGATTCATTGCTAGGTAAATGAGAAACTTGTTCCCGAAGATTTAAAAATAAGCTTTCATCATTCAAAATAAGTTTGAGGGCTTGGACATTAGGATGTTCATCTTCATAAAGTACTGCATCTCGCAGCAACTGTTCGATGATCATTTGTTCAGAAACAAGAAGAGCTATTGATAATAATGCAGCTGCATTTTTGGGGTTTGTTAAATCAGGATTTGCCAACTGCCCATTAATTCGAACATCAATTAATCCTTCGTCAATCGAAAGGGGATTGTGTTGATCCAAATAAAGCGCAGGGGTGCCATTTTTTTTCTCTAAATCAAAAGCATAGATAACCGCTTTGAGCGTATTTTGATTTGCTGGATAAGAGTTCGTTAATTGTTTTAATAAAGGATGTCTTACACTTTGTGCTAGGGTTGCTTTTAAAGGTTGGATCATTTCAAATGCAAGATTTATGGTTAACAGATCATCTACAATATTTTTATCCTCTGCATCTTTTTGCATTTGCTCAAATACGCGTTTTGTTGTCCTTGAGTCCATTAGTTTTTCAGGATCAAAGCCATATTCTGTTTCTAGAATTTCAAGAAGGATATCCATCGCGTTGAATGAGCGATTCTGTGTATGCAGGATGTGTTCATTTCCTTTCATTAAACCCAGCATTAACAATTTTCCTTGGGCTTCAGGTAAACGTCGAAAACCACTTTTTGAGATTCGTATCACACGAAATATATCTTCAGCGTAACCATGCTCAACAAGTTTTTTATTATCCTCTTTGATAATCCATCCCATTGGTGCTGGCTTTTCATTTACATTAATTACCAGACCATTGTTTTGATAAGTTTGTGTATGTTCAGGATCAAGATCGATTTTAGTAAATGATGGAATAGTGGATGTTTGAATCATAATTCCTGAACGGGTCTTAACAACTTTGTTACCCTGTTCGGAGATAATTTCAAACTCACCGTTCTCCAATTCCTCAGTTATACGTTGATATTGTTGGGGATCCACTCCTATGGGATGGCAAAGATAAAGAAAACCTTGCTTGGTTAATTGACTACTTAGATTAATTCCCGTTTGCCAGACTGAATAATGTATGGTGTCCCAAATTGATTCACCTCCATGCAAATCTTGGGTGTTAGGATATTTGAGTGGCTGACTTCGCTCATTTAATATTTTTCCTTTCCCTACAATATAATGACTGGATTGTTCTAAAAATTTCGTCGCTTGGGAGACTGGTGAGAGTGCTTTAGAAAGACCAAATAAATCAAGTTCATTTTTCCCTTCGGCAGTATGCTCAGTGGAGTTTTCTTGATAGTCCTTTTCACAGACGGGCTCAATTAAAGCAGCAAACTGAGCCAAACTTAACTGTAATCGAATGGCTAATGCCCCCATTTCGGAAAAATTCTTTCTTAATGCCTCCATTCCATGAACAGAAGTATCATCATATTTAAATCGTGTGCCGGTATATTTAAGTGTAAAGCCTTTTATCGGATCCTGTTTTTGGAACATTCTTCACCTGATACTGATTTGATCTAAAAGGTTTTAAATTATACCGGAGCAATCTTAACGAATTCTTAATTGATCTCGATTAAGCTATTTTTTTGATCATTATGGCGGTGGTTCGGGCTTATAGAGTAATTAGCATCAGATCCAGATTATTCATATTCCGGATTTTCATTACCAAATTTAGATCAGGATGAATGATAATAAATTAAGAATTTAAGGGTAAACCTTTTATTGCAATACTAGAAAAACTACTATAATTAGTCTAGCTGTAAATTAAATGAGCATTAAATAAGGAGCACATCATGAAGGGAATATTAAAGGTCATCATTTTAGGTAGTATGTTTGGACTATCAAATTATGCAATGGCTGCTGACACTACGGTAACCACTACTAAGAAAACAACCGTGAATGCAAGTATGTGGATATGTACAACCAATGCCAGTAGCGCAACATCAGGCTCGCCTGATGAACAAGCAGATCAAAAAATGTCCAATACTGCGGCCGCTGGAACTTCTGCATTTGATTTTGCGATGAAGCATTGTCGTGACTGCACAAAAATCACATGTGAACTGCAAACAAAACCTGCAGAATAGTGTGATTTCTCTGAGATAATTCGGTTTTTACACCGAATTATCTCTCTATCTTATTTTCAATGCGTTTGTCAGGAATGAACCAAATTATGGCAACAATTACATACAAAATTTGGGAAATCCATGTAGAAATATAAGCAAAAGGAATGGCAAAAGCATACAAGGCTATGGAAATATTTCCCTTATAGTCTTTTCCAATTGCTGTTGCCACTAGCGATTCTGCGCCTTCATGTGAGATAAGTACATGGACGAGTATCGAATAGGAAATAGCAGCCATTAATAGAACTATTCCATAAACTGAAGTTGGTGTCGCATTAAAATGGTTTTCTCCCATCCATCCGGTTGCAAAAGGAAATAGTGAAATCCAAAACAAAAGATTCAAATTTGCCCAAAGCACTTTCCCTGAAATACTCCGGGCAGCGGTGAATAAATGATGATGGTTATTCCAATAAATACCAATATAAATAAAACTGAGTACGTAGCTTAGGAAAATGGGGCCAAGTGGGGTTAGACTCACGAAGTCATCGCCGTGCGGAATTTTGATTTCTAATACCATAATGGTAATGATGATCGCGAGTACACCGTCGCTAAATGCCTCTAATCGTGTTGTTTTCATCCTTAGTCCCAATGGAATGAATTAATTAACTTGATAGTGGATTATACAACTCCGTCTATTCTCGCAAATTATGCTGTATTCTAAATTGTAGAACAGGTTTTTATGTATCATACGAATTATTTTGCAATAAAAATACTTAACATCTTTCGAGATAACAAAAGATGCTCCCCATTACCCGACAACGCAGGATGCCACCACTTCATAGTTCTAATTGTGGGGATTTCAATCAAAAAGGGAGCACTTATGGGGTTTTGTTTCGAATTTCACTTAAGAGAACAATAAATTGCCACTTCTTATATTTTATAAATAAATATAACAAAAACAGGGACTTATTTTTTCAATAAATACGCAGAATCCTTTCTATTTTTGGAAAGATTGGTTTTCCTATACCTTTTTAAGGACATTTTATAGGGGAAGTATTGACGCTGACTGAAAAATATGCAAAATTGATATTTTGTTTTCACTTATTCTAAAATGTGTATCTTTCTAAGGTAATTGATTATGGGTTCAAGTTGTAAGCATGCCAAAATTTCATTATTTAGCGCAACAGCATTGTCTGCTACCGCTATGGTTGGTTCTGGATGGCTCTTTAGCGCTCAATTAAATGCTAAAATTGCCGGAAATTATGCCTTCCTTGCATGGGTTCTGGCAGCCTTATTAGTAATGGCTGTAGGATTATGCCTCGCGCAAGTTGCATCCATCTATCCTGTGCGTGGAGCAACAGCTCGCTCTAGTGCATTATCGCATAATGGTATTTTTGGTATGCCGTTTGCCTTTGCTAACTGGTTTGGCTTAATGGTTACTATTGGTACCGAGGCTCAAGCAACGACACAATATTTAGCTGCTGCAATTAAAAGTGATGTTCTAATCGCAGATAACGTCCTAACATTTTATGGTAAATTATTTGCTTTAAGTATCTTAGTCATTTATTTATTTATTAATTATTTTGGTATTAAGTTGTTAGCCAAAATTAATAATACAGTCACCGTAATTAAGATTCTTAGTCCGATTTTTACAATTGTTATTTTCTTGATCATGCGTTTTGATACTAGCAATTTTAGCTTGGCTACAAATACCCAATATGGCGTGGGTTCAGCAATTACCGCAATCATTTCAGCGGGGTTAATCTATTCTTACAATGGGTTTCAGTTGGCAGTGGCTTTTGCCAGCGAAATAGAGAATCCAAAACGGAATATACCTCTATCAATCGTTCTTTCCATTGTAATTGTGATGTTTGTTTATATGTTATTGCAATTATCATTCATGGGTGCTGTACCCCACGACATGTTAGCAAGTGGGTGGAGTTCCCTCAATTTCCATTCACCTCTGATTAATTTAGCTATGTTACTTGGGGTGAATTTTTTAGCGATGATCTTGATTGCCGACAGTGTCGTGAGTCCATCAGGCACAGGATACTCATATCTAGGAGGCGCTTCTCGGATGTTCTATGCTATGGCAAAAGAAGGTCAAATGCCAAAGAAAACCATAGGCAAATTACATCCTGAATATAACTTGTGCCGTCGCTCTTTGCTCATTAATTTTACTCTTACTGCAATATTTCTCTGGAATTCTGATAGTTGGGCCTCATTAATGGTGATTGTGACTGGATATCACTTAATAGGATATATGGCCGCACCAATTAGCATGGGAGCGATTAAGCCAAATACTAGATTATTCGGCTTAATCATTTTTTGTATCCTTGGGGTAATGATGAGCACACTCCCCGCGAGTGACTTTTTAAAGATGAATTTGTCGATTTCAATTTTGATGGTAATTTATGGATCAATACAAATTGCACGACGAATGAAAGTCACAACATTACTAGTCTTATCAACTCCTTTTCTTACTTATCTATGGTTAATTTATTTTTATCAAAATATTTATTACATTTCGTTAATGTCGGCTCTTTTTTATGCATTAATCACGCATAAAGAATACGTAAAATTGTGTAAAAATACTCAATTCATTAGTGATGATGCTGCTGATATTGCAGTGAGTGTGGATCAAGCTCAACGTGCATAATAGTATTTATGCCCGTATGATTGGAACTCATGCGGGCAAGGTCGGCAATTAAAGTCTTTAGCTTCAATCCATTCTTGCTTAATTCCCTCTAAAGTGATTTTAAAAAGAAAATATATTAGGCTTTTCTTTTATCGTTCTATGAGCAAGCTTTGTCAAAAGAAGGAATAATAAATCTAAAGATCAAAACACCTTTTAACACCTATTTATTATTCTCCTTAATAAAACCTTAATATTAATAGCCTAAAATATGTTCTATCAATTCAATAATTGAACAACCTGTCTGTTAACGTACTTAAGGATGCAACGGTGAATAAAATTTTGACTTTTTCTCTTTTTATCATTTTTGGATTATTCTGTTCCCAAGTATATGCCCAAAAAACCATTAAACTTAGCCCTAACGAAACTAAACTTCTTGCTAACAATACACTTTGGACGCTAAATGCTACTTGTGTTGTTCAATGTACAAATCAGAATAAAGGCAAAATTAAAATTAATGTAATTAAAAATAGCGGCGTAATTAATGGAAAAAAACTATCTACTGGTCAAGGGACCTTAATCAAAGTTAAAAATAACAGTAGTGTGTCTGTAAGTGCAGAATCTGGCACCCAAATCAATCTCATCAATTTAGGATCAGAGGAACTGGAAGCGGTTTGTTCGACCTAAGAAAGGCGCTTGCCATTTTAAATCCAAATGAATGCCAAAATAAAAGTATAGATGCCCGTGTATCTTTAGTTGAAGTACGGGCTAAAACCTCCCAATAGTTATCTTCTTTTCAGATCTTCAAAAAAACTCACTAACTATCCCTTTTCGCGAAAAACAAAGCAGGATATTTTTTAAGATTATCAAATAAACACCATGACTTGCCTTGTCATTTGTCATTGATTTATTGATGACCTTTATGCTAGGGTTATCAAATGTACAAATATCGTTTGCTGATCCTATTGTTAGTTATAAGTGCTGTTATTTTTACACCACTTAAGAAACCGTCTTGCCCAAAACAAAGTGGGATTCCACCAACCGTTGTTTCTTTTGCAATTACGCCTTGTTCAGTACAACAAATAATGAATAGTATTTGTGTGTCAGCTCCTTATTGGCTTCAGGATGAATTTCATTTGAGCTCGTTATGGATAATGCGAAATCTCATTGGTTTGTTAGGCTTTTTACTCATCTTTTCAAAATATAATTCTCCTTTGGATGAGATTTATCGTCCTCCTATTTGATTTCTTATTTATTTTTCAATTCAAAAATAATTATTAAGGAATCAAAATGAAAAAACTAATTTTGTCATTGCTGATGGCATTTGTCTCATTTTCTGTTTTTGCATCAGGAATTAGCAGTGCGAATCCTGCCGATGCAATGTTGTTTATCCAAAGTCATAGTCCGATTTTTTATTTGACTGCATTCTTTTGCCTTGGTGTTTTATTGGCATTTACACCCTGTGTTTTACCTATGGTACCGATTCTATCCAGTATCATTACAGGACAAGAAGCTCATACTGGAAGGCATGCCTTTAAATTATCTTTAGGTTATGTTTTGGGGATGGCAGTGACTTATGCTATTGCGGGAATGTTGGCAGCTTGGTTTGGGTCGACGGTGCAAACACTAATGCAGCAACCGCTGATTATTGGAAGTTTCAGCATTTTATTTATATTCATGGCATTATGGCTGTTGGGTGTTTTTGAATTACGAGTACCCATTTTTACACGATTCACTCCCAAACGAAAACAACATGGTATTTTGTCAGCAACTTTGATGGGATCTTTGTCTACTTTGGTCGTTTCACCTTGTGTCACTGCACCTTTGATTGGCATTCTCACTTATATTGCCCAGAGCAATCGCGTTGCGGAAGGGGGGTTATTGCTCTTTGTGTTGGCTTTAGGAATGGGACTGCCATTATTAATTGTTGGGGCAGGGTATGGTCGTTTGTTACCCAGTTCTGGCCCTTGGATGGTGCGGATCAAACAGGTATTTTCCATAATGATGCTTGCAATGGCAGTCTGGTTATTAAGTCGTGTTATGCCTCCGTTTTGGGTTGATTTGTCCTGGATTGTTGTCTTGCTTATAAGTGCATGGATTTTTGGTGCTTTTCGTCAGGAACATCGTTTGGGAGGACGGTTTCTGCAAGGCCTGGCATTGTTATCTATGATGGGGGCGGGCGCATTGGCTTATCAAGCTTTTATACCTACACCTGATAATAAGTTTGTGACACAAGCACCATTCACTAGGGTACATACACTTGAGGAATTGAATGCAAAGTTAGCTGAAGCAAAGACACATCAGCAACGGGTTTTTATTGAGTTTTTTGCTGGGTGGTGTAGCGATTGTCAAGCTATGGATAAGCATGTCTTCAATCAAGCAGCCGTTATTGAGGCCATGCAAGGTTCAGTAAATCTGCGGGTTGATATCAGTGAAAAGACAGATGCCGTAGCGAAAATTCGTCAAGCGTTCCACATTTATGGTATTCCCACAATGCTATTTTATGATAAGCAAGGGCAACAGCTTGCTAATTTAAGTTCTGTTGGACAAATATCTAAAGATAAAACCTTGCAGTTATTAACCCAATTCAAAAACTAAATTGTAAATTTTTCAGCCTCAGGTTTGATAGGTGATAATTTATCAAGAATCAATCTGAGGCTCTTAAAACCCTTCTCCATACACTGCAGTGCAAACATTCCTAATAATTCAAGTGAAAGACTGAGAATTCAGCTCTATTTTTGCACATCCTAATTGATAATGATTATCATTATCAATTAGGATGTGTACCGTATTTCTCTATTTTTATTAATTATGATTAAAATAAGTGCAATCTTTGCTGCAATTTTGCTGATTCCGCTGAATGTATTTGCACAATCGGCACTATTCCAAATGCATCCGAAGCGGTTTTCCTATGAGGGCCATATATATTTTAATGCGACCAATTCGGCAGTTCAGGGAGAAAGATATTTACTTAATCAGCAATTATCAAATATTAAACTTGGTTCTGAAATTCAGATGAACGATTGGACTAAGGTGAAAGGATTACTAATTTATAATACATTACCCACTCCCATTAATCCTCAATTTTATTTTGATCAACTGTATAACGAATTTAAAAATCCCCATTCACATTGGTATCTTGAGGGAGGGAAAAAATGGATTGCTTTTGGTAATTATAAAAATGAGCTAATTTACAAACCTTTAACTAAAGCTTTAGGGCAAACTAATGAATTAGTTGCAGCAATGGGGTACGACTCAGAATATTACATGAACGTCTCTTTGTTTTCTCCATATACACGCGTCCATTCATCTAATCTTCCTTATTACAATTTAAACATAGGGACACATAAAAAAAATTATGATATAGGTGGCAGTTATCTCCATTCTTTAGCCGAGAGTCAGCTTTTCCAATACAACAAGGGTTTTGGGGGGTTTTTAAGACGCACAATTCGCAGTAAAGTTCCCGGTTTTGCTGCTTATATAAATTTGAACTATAAAAAAATGGGCGCCTATTTAACCTATGTTACAGCACTTCAGTCATTCCAAAACTCAGAACTCAGTTACAATAATGAAGGGGCAAAACCCCAAGCCTTTAGTATTCAAAGCACTTATGACGTGAGGATAAAAAAAATGCCGGGGAAACTGATTGGATTTTATGATTATTCCTATGAGGCTTTAGCTTTACGAATACCCAAACAACGAATTGGTGTTGGACTTTCGGCCTATCCTAAAGATTATCTTACAGTGCAATTTCAGTATTTCAAAGATTATGAATACAGTTCCAAAGACGAAGCATCAGGTTTAAATAAAACTATTTGGGGTACATCTGCCAAAGTAAATACATTAGCTTTACAACTTATTTTAAACTTCTAGAACTTTCTTAACTGCACTATATTCAAAATGACTCAATCCCCATCCTCCTAAATAATCCCATTTTAATTATTGCAAATGAGAATCATTATCGTTTATATTGTAAATGATAATGATTCTCATTTTGTTGTTCTCAACAGATTCCTAATTAGAACGTGTTTCTAAGAGTAACAACTTTAATCGAAAGATAATAAAGAGGGTGGTATATATGATTTTATCGAATTCTTATGCTAGCGAACTAAATTTCCAATTATGTTCCTTGTTAACGAATACTGATCTTCCTATTTCATCCAAACAAATGGGACATTTTCTTTTCGCATCTTATCAACAGTGTTTTAATCGATTACGAAGATCTGCCATTTCAGAAGGATTAATCGATAAAAAAATAACGAGTCACTCCATTACTACTTATCTTGATCTCCTGAGAATTTATTCTGAAAATAAAACAACTCAATTCAAACATTGGCATTCATTACATGAAGAATTAAATGAAAGTATTGCAAATCAAGCCTTAGCTCTTGCGTATCAGTACCAATGGCATAAAACAATTCGGCGGCAGGCCAAAGGATATGAAAATTTATGGTCTTGGTTAACTGAACATTCCAGTCAGCAACAAATACTTAATTTCTTGGAACAATGGGGTTGCATGGGGCATCCATCTCATCCCAATTTTCGTGCCAAAATAGGATTTAATCGTAAAGAGGTTGTGCAATATTCTCCGGAATTTAATTCTGAAGTAACCATCGGTTGGGCTGCCATTCACCACTCCCTTGCATTTATTTCAACATCTAAGTCTGCTTTTCATTGGCTGTTTAGTAATCATTTTTCCAAGGAATATAGCTTGTGGAGTGAAGCGTTACGATTAAAGAAATTGAAGCCAGAAGATTATTACCCATTCCCTATCCATCCTTGGCAGTGGACTAATAAATTACAAACAGTAGCCAACTCTTTATTTGATGAGCATCAATTTATACTCAACCCAATCCATCAACAAACCAAACCATCGATGTCATTTAGAACGATGATGCCTCTTACAAAACATGGTCCTCATCTTAAATTAGCAGTGGGTGTTCATACTACTTCATCATTGCGTACTGTTTCTCCTGCCTCGGTAAATAACTCGTCTGCACTCTCGCAATGGATTAATGAGTTACTGACACAAAATCAATATTATAAGGGCCAATTATTTTTAGCTCGGGATTTAGCGGGGATCAACGCGATACATTCATCTATTCCTAATGACGAAAAAAAACATTTTGGTCTTATAGTCCGTGAAAATCCTTTGCAATGGCTTCGATTAAACCAGAAACTGGTGCCGCTTGCATCGCTCTTTAAACGTTCACCACTAAGTCAAAAATCATTATTTAGTGAACTTATTGAGCTTAGTCAAAGTACTCCAATAGGTTACTTTATGGACTATTGCCGGTGTGTTTTGGCAAGTCAACTGCACTTATTATTATGTTATGGAATTGCCTTAGAGGCTCACCAACAAAATACTTTGGTTATTTTTCAAGCACATCGTCCTTCGGGTCTTGTACTGCGTGACTTGGGCGGTATAAAAATTTGTACTCACGTATTCTATGATAGGGTAGCAAAACCAGCACTACATCCTGATTCCACAATAACTTGCTCTGGGTTAAATGAGTTAACCTATAAATTCATACACGGTAATTTACTGAGTAATTTGGCTTATGGGATTGACTGCTTGAGTGTGGATTATAAGCTTCCTAAATCGATGCTGTGGGGAAAGATACGCCAAATTTTAGATCATCTGTTAGAAGAATTGCGACCAGAAATTGAGCCTCGAATCCATCATTGGTATCGCCAACAATTGCTTGTTGAACCTTGGCAGCAAAAATGTTTGCTTGCTATGCGACTCCATGAAGATCAAGACCAAGATCTTTACTCTACGATTCGAAATCCTTTGAGCAGAGCTTATGCCTAAATCAATGCAGTCGCTTCTCTTAATCAGTCAATTTTTTATGATTTTGGCTTTGGAAATGACAAACCCTTTTTTATCCTTGTTGATTGCATCACAGGACGAGTTATCACGGCAGAATGCAGTATTTTACAGCATGCTCAGTTTGGTACTTCCTATGCTTGCAAATATTATCATGACACCGATTTGGGGGCGTGCTGCGGATCGTTACGGTTATAAGCTCATGCTCATGCGTGCCGCTTGGGCTTTGGTATTTAGCCAACTGGCTATGATTTTTGTGAACTCTCTGTGCTGGATTTTAATCATTCGGGTGTTCCAGGGCGCTTTTGCAGGGTTTATCGTGGCCATGCAAACCTATTCATTAAGCTTCTGTGAATGGCACTATAAAAGTCGACAGTTAGCCCGCTTGCAATCAGCAAAGGCGATTGCTACAACTCTAGCGGGTTCTGCAGGGGGGATTATCTTATCGTTTACTAATTATCAAGGATTATATGCCATAGCAACGGTTGTTTGTCTCACTATTACCCTTGTGATGCAATATTACCTACCCACTATCCCAAAAAATGTAGGAGCAAATATAGATCAAAAACCCAATGAGGTGACGTTCGACTCCAAGCCTATATACATGATTTGTTTTTTAATTACATTAACCCAAATCATCAAATTTTTACCCGATCCAGGATTATCTTTATTCGTAAATGATTCGTTTTCTTCGAATTTAATTTTCATTGGCTTAGTTTATTCGTTTCCCGCAGTTGGAATGTTGTTGAGTTCGGAATGGTGCGGACGTCAGTTTGATCGATGCAGATCGAATCCTTTTTTAGTCCATCGTTATTTATTACGTTACAGTGGTTTAGGCTTCATTCTTATGTTATGCCAGGCTAGCACAAACAATCTTATCGTTTTTGGAAGCCTCCGAATTCTATGGGGGGTGGTGTTAGCTGCTTTACTACCTGCATTATTTAGTCTTTTGAGTGACCGTTACTCTTTACCGGGTTATGCGCTTGGTCTTGCCAACTCTTTTGCCAAACTAGGTAATCTTATTGGTTTGTTACTCGGAGGTATGCTGATCAATTGGCTGTCTTACTCATCACTTTTTATAATTATTTCTGGCCTTTATGGTTTATTTGCTTTGATGGTACTGTGGCTTCATGGATTTTTTACCAATCCAATACCTCAGATGTCTAATATTTATTCTGATCAGCATCATGACCTATAAAGTTCTTCTGCTCATATTATTTAGCTGGTTTTTTGGGAATCTAGATATTCATTTTCTTACTCCAGCTCTGCCTAAACTAGCTGAGTTTTTCATGGTAAAGCCAAGCATCGCTCAATTAACCATTAGTCTTTTCTTATTGGGTAAAGCATTGAGTATGATCTTTTGGGGAATTCTTTCCGAACGCTATGGTAGAAAACCTATATTTATGTGGGGTTTATTATTGTATTCGCTCTTTAATTTTTTTGCGGCATGGAGCCCCTCTATTGAAACTTTATTGTTTTGCCGATTTTTCCAAGGATTGGCTGTAGGAGCGACGTTACTTATGGGAAGGGCAATGATTAATGACAGTCATGATGAACAGCATGCAACGAAATACTTTGCCTGGTGCTTCACTTTCGGAGGATTTTTAATCTGCTTTTTACCTTTTTTGGGGAGCTTAATTAATAGTCATTGGGGTTGGCAGACTGCATCAATAATCATTGCATTATATGCGCTGTTACTATTTCCGTTGAGTATCGGAATGAAAGAGACCAAACCTAAGGATTCAACAAGTTTAAATTTAAAAAAAATAATAAATACAGTTTTCCGACATCCAATTTTTGTTGGGTATTTATTTATTTCTGCACTCATGATGGCTGGTGAATCCGCCTTTAATACTTCAGCATCGTTTATTTTAATTAAAGGTGCTCAATGGACCTATAACCAATATGGGTTTGCAAAAACAACTATGGCAATAATGCATTTATTAGGAACAGCGTGCTGTGGTGTACTTACTCAATATTTCTCTAGTAGACAACTCACTGCATTTGGAGTTTATTCTTTTGCTTTCTCAGCATTTTTAATGTGGGTAATTTCTCTAATGTCTGACACCATTTACCTTATCTTTATTATCCCAATGATGATCTATTATTTTGGAACTGGATTTATTGTTGCGAGCGCAACTTCTGCTGTGGTGCGTCCATTTCCTAAACAAATGGGTTTGGCTTTAGCTTTAACCCTTTTCTGTCAATTTAATTGCTCTGCACTATTTAGTTTTATTACCAGTGCAATGGGTATCACAGACTCAAATTCTTTCATGTGTTTGCTATTTTTGATTAGTTTGTTGAGTTCAATTACTTTAAATCGACTTAAAATGAAAGAGGAAAAATTAGTAAAACAAAGTCTTGTTGTACAATAAAAATGGGTTCTGGTTTTAATCATAAATTTAAGAGAGGACTTTCTCCATAAATTATGTAGACTGTGTTTTAGTTTACCTCCTTCTCATACACCCAGGCTCAATTCATTATCTCGCATTAGCGATGGCTCTTCACATATTAGCAGTGCGTGTAATTTATCAAGACATTCCATTTTATTTTGCAATCGATCGGCAGATTTGGAAAATAAAAAATGAAGAGAAGCTTTCTCTGAAGATATTTTATCAAGCTCAGTATCGATTTTTTTACGCATTATTTCGAGCATTTCGAAAAGATGGACAAACATTTCTTTTTTATCAAGAAAAGAAGAATAGTCAATGCATGGAGTAATCTCAAAAAAGCCCTTTTCTCTGACCCAGGCACAATGATCACAGGCTGTTTTTAGAAGTTCTTTCTTTTTTTCTAATGGCATTTCAATCTTTGTTAATTTTAATAAATATTTTGCATCAGTTAGTAACGCTTGAACAACAGCTTTATTTTGTTTCCAAGATTCTTTTTTATAGGGTGATTGAGAAATTTCATAGCTTCTGCTAATTCTTCTCAGATCACCTAAAATACGTTCGTCATTAAATGGTTTTTTTTTATTTAACCCTCCAATTACCCAAAATAAAAGAAAACGATAGACTTCTATTCCTTCCAGGACATCGGGTTGAGGCATTTTTTGATATAACCGAGGTTTTCTCAAATTTACAAGTGTATGATTGTAAAATTCGTCATGTAGTTCTACTTGTTCTGCAGTGAACAAATAGAGGTGACGCATACAAGTCGAAATCTCAATTGGATTTATTGTCCTTCGAAACAATTCGAGTGGACACTGTTCTCCCTTTGGTTTTTGATACTCAAGAAGATGCAAAAGCCTTAATAAGGTAAAGTCAATACGCATATATTTATTCTCTATAATTACACTAAAAAATAAAATGTAGAAAATGGCAAGAATTGATAATCATGAGTTTTTATACTACAGATAGCCGCTCCCGAAAGCAACTATCTGAATTTAGTAATAAATAGGGGCCATGTTCATTTATTCATAATTACTGCATTCCTCTGCAGCTTATGAGTTATGAGCAATTACTAAATGAGTTTACCTTTCCAGTTTGTTTTTTTCCTAATAACAAGTCCTGAAGCATATAAAACAATACCCGTAAGAATCAGAGATAATGTACGGATAATTGTTGGTGTGGATGATGCATCATAAAGTAATGCTTTACCTGCAGCAAAAAATAAAACGAGGAGGACCGATTTGGCAATAAGTACATTGTTTCTCAGAGTTGAAACCTGCAATATGATAAGTACGTATGCTAGCCAGGAAGCAGATACAGCTAAGGTGCTGTATTCGATGGTCAGTTGGTAAAGACTCATAATTGCAAGGAGATGTGAAGCAGCCAGTAAAACATAACAATATTCTTCTTTGTGAGCTAAATCTTTGTGGTTTTGGATTAATAAAAACCAAATACTGGCAAAAGAAACACAAGCTACTACAGACCAAATTAGCTCATTACTACTAATTAAGTGACTTAGTATGTTAAGGTATTCAATTCCCAAAATAGCAGAAAGCGCTACGAATGGAATTAAAAAGGGAATACTCCATTGAATCGATTTAATTTTTGCATGGAAAAAGGTATATCCAAAAATAATTACAGCAAAAAGCCATGGTTTTAAACTTAAAGGAATTAGGCCAAGATAGATCGAGTGGAAACAAACAAGCGTTACAAAGGTTAACAATACATTACGGCTATTAAAACGCCGCTCAGGAAACCATCGTTTCGCTGAGTAATATAGCCCAACCAAAAGAGCCGCTGAGGCTAGAGAAACGCAAGAAGCCAAAGTAGGGTCAATACGGCTTAGATAATAATACTCCATAGCATAGAAAATTAATAATACTGGGAAAAGACTCCAAGATTCTTTCTCAGTGAGATGTTTCTTAGTCAACTGCGTATGAAATAGAGTACCAACTGAGTAAATGAGAAAATTAATGACAAGTACAGTTGCAATTAACACATCCTGATGGAGTTTTAATCCTACCACTGCTGTAATTGAGATCGCTAAGTAAGCTGAAATCATGGTTAAAGTGCGTGACTCCACCCAAATAGCAAGTGTCGCGAAATTCAAAGAGCAAATGGTGAAATAATACAAAGAAAATATAGCGTTATTTTCAACACCAGCAACAAGAGGGGCGATATATGCGCCTAGGGCCGCAACTATCGCATAAATATCATGTTTAAATCGTAAATAAAACCAAATAGAGACTCCGGAAATAATCGTTGATAAGGCAATGACGGTTTGAAATGAGATAAGCAAATAATACTGGTAGGCAGCAAAACATGTTAAGTAAAGTACGGTAGCTCCTGCAGCGGGTAAAAAGCAAGCATATATTCGATCAGCGCTTGAAATTATTATTCCACCGGTAAATAGGGCCATCCCCAATAATGTAGCTACTCCAAGTTGCTTTTCATGAGTTAACCATCCGGATTCAATTGATAATTTAACAATGAAGCACGCTGCTAGGATAAAACAAACTGAAGCTACAAACCCCAACCAATTTCCTGACATTGGTTTATCTGTTGAACGATGGGGCATTAGTTTACTTTTAAAAAAACTAGTTTGTTTGGGTGAGGCTGAAGTAATGCCATTAATTTTTTCAACTACGGATACACGTGCTTCCAGTGCGTGCAAGCTTTTTTCTATATCAATCGATTTCAAAGAACTCTATCCTGCATATTAAAACATTGCTCAATTTTACATCATTTTGCCCATTTATTTCGAGTACTATTTTAAATTAATGTGAAATTTTTAGTAATGGAATTTTGACAATCCAATAGCAATTGTAGGTTCAATTAACCCAGCAGAACAGGGGATGGTCCAAAACTCGATGTATCCAATTTAAATGACAATTAGTGTTATTTAAATTGGAGATGAACTAAGATTCACAAATGCTAATGCATCGTACGCTTTCCTTCGCTTGAACATTGAACTATTATTTTTTTATACCTGCAATGATTACTTCCTCATCCTCATTTTCATCATGTGTTTTGGCAATTTTCTTGGCAAGTTTCTGGTAAAACAAAGTACAGGGCATTTCCTCAACGCCCCCTTTCTTATTGACATCAAAACGGGAACATTGATTACCAATTTTTTCCACATAAATTTGGTGTCTGTCCCGTTCTCCGTCTTTACTGACTGTAGGATAAGTAATTAATGCCTGATCGTAATCCTGGAGCAAGGCTTCTACAGTTCCCTCACTTTCACTTTCACTTGCTTTAACTTGTTTCGTCTTATAAGGAATATTATGATCTACGAATACTGCATGCAAACCGTCTTTGCCCTGATGAATCAGATCAATTTGGTGTAATTTTTCTTTAATGGCCTCTTTATAAATATGTTCTGCGCTTCCTGTCATAAAACTATCATCTCGAAGACCTAATTTTTTCTCAAAATATAAATTCACTACTGGCGAGCAAATACCATTTTCATCAGCGGATGCACCTACTTCATCTAAAATTTCATCTTGGGTTGTAAAGGTTTTATCCGAGGAAGGGGGTTGGGGAGTTACAAGAAGAGAGGTTACAATTTTTTTTGGTGAACTCGCATCTGATTCAGGGTTGACCTCTTCAAGTTGGGGTTCATTTGAGTCTAAACGACTTGAAACAGCATTTTTCAAAGCGGAGAATTGAGCTGCAGCAAAATTGAAAACGAGATTAATTGGCGTAAGTAATGAACTCGAATTTGACTGAGCCACTGCGTTATATATTTCATTACTACTACCTAATGACTGTTCCTGATCGCTGCTGTTGGTCTCAGGTAAGCTAGGTGAGCTTTCATATGTTTCCTGATGTTCAATATCGAGTACATTATAATCGGTATCTAAATAATCACTCACGGGAATTCCAGATTGAGTATCAGATTCTAATGGCAAAGGGACAGTAGCAACTGAGAGTGAGTCTCGAACATCACTCACAATACCTGGATCGCCAAACGCATCCTCCATATTCAATTCCTCCTATACTATTAGATGGGTAGCATGTCATTATGTTAACACAGTGAGGAATTTATTACCATAAAATGACTTTTCTAATACGTTACTGGTGAGTTCTTAACAAAAATTTATCGCTGTACGTATAAGGATCTACAAAAATCTAATGAAGACTTAGGTAGTCTTCATTAGATGGTTAGGTTGCTATATTTTTTTCTGAGACGAAACATCACTCGAATTTTTCTCAAGCTCTTCACTAGAAGTGGTACTAGTAATTGTACTGTCCTTTTTTTGCGCCTTATCAGAACGTTCTCTGATTTTACTCATTAAATAGGCAGTACTGGGGGATTTAGTAACAAAACCCGGTTGAGAAGTGACGCCGCCCTGAATGGACTCTAGATCAAGAGCTGATAATTCAATAATACCTTTCCCGGTGTGAATTAAGCTGCCTGCTTTGTCATAATGATCCTCGCCTTTTCCAAATTCATGGGCAATCTCAAATTCTTTTTTGGCATGAGAAGTTGCTTCGCTAGGAGGATGAATTTCTGAATTATTTTCCTTGAATGATTCTTGTTTAGCGTTTGCATGTTGCTTCAATGACTTGCGAGCTCCAGGTAACAAGGGTTTTCCACTTTTATCGAGAAAAACGTTAACACCAACCATTTCAATATTATCTGTACCACCAGTTTTCTTATGAAGTTTATCTCGTTCGGGATATTGAAACGTATGGTTTTTACATTCTTCAATATTTGTTTGTGACGCCCCTTTAACCGTATCAATCATCGCCACTATAATTTTATTTGTTGAACCCACATCTTTTTGATGATCTTGATAGTCTACTCCATCAAAATTTACATCGAATATTGGGTTAGGAACTTCATCTATTGATTTTTCCTGCTCCGTACTGGGAGGGGTAATTTTCGATCCGTTGAAAGGAGTAGATATAAAATTTGCAATAAATGTGATGGGGGTTAATAGAAGTTTAGCTCCTGCCCATGGATCGCCATTTTTCTCTGAACTGTTTGAACTGCTTGAGCTGGTTGATGAATTACTGCTATCACTTTCATAAAAGCTGGGTGTCTCACCAAATTGAGTTTGCAATTCTTGCTCTGTTTTGTTGTAATCTGTATCAAAATAGTCTTCCACAGGAATGCCGTCGACCTCTTGTGTAACTTGAGTAGGAGTCGGGTTGTTTTCTCTAGAAGAATCAAGATTTTCAGCCTCCCCAGTACCAGAAGATTGGTTTTCACTTGAAGTTATAGTTTGCTCACTACTTATACTAGAATCTTCCTTTTTAACTTCCGGGGGGTCATCGTCATTTGAAAAATCGAAGCCCATGTCAAAATTAAATTTTGATTGCATACATTACCTCTTACTTAATTTTACGGATGAGTAACTGGTATTCTATCTGATCAATATTAAGGCAGTATTAACACTTATTAATCATTGCAACATTTAAATAAAATGGGATCCCTCGGCTGATTTTTGGGCCTACATAATGTAGTTTGTGTAAGAATCCAGTCTCTGGCACGCTCTATTGATTTGTTCTGAAATATAAATAATTCAAGATGGAATTTTTTGCCCAGATATTTACATGCACAAGAGAGTCTTAGCAGTAGTTTTTACTAAAATTTCTAAAGAATAGTCCATGTGATTATGCTGCTTGCATAGTAAGAGATATTAGCCTGAGTACCATACCAATGCTGGGAAACAGGTAAAGAAATACCGACCTGAACAATGAGTTTGGGTGTGGAAAACCAAAGCGAGGGAGTCGCATAAATGATATTGCCTCCTGTATTTGGAACAACATGCGACGCCAATTGGGTTTTCTCACTATACTCACCATTAAATTCGAGCAATCCAGAACATATATATTTTTTTTCTAAGCTTTTGATAATATGACCTATTCCCAAATTATAATAGTATTGAGTGCCTTGCTGTATGGAATCCTGTTTCTCGATAAATAAAACCCCTGGTGCAATAAAGCCATACCAATCAATTAGAGTACGAGAGTAAGTAGCGCCAATAAAATAAGTCATAGCATTAAAACTTGAAGGGCTATTTTTTTTGGAAAATCCTGATACACGTTTACTAGGATCCTGTTTTTTAGAAATTGAATCCAAGGTGCTGATGGGAAAGGTAGGAGAAAAAATAATAGTGGCTTGATCTGAATATTTTGAGTTGTCCTGATTATAGAAAGCATATTCTAAATCTAGCTCGAGATCACTGATGCCTGATGAGTTTTGGTTGTCATTTATATAACTCAAAGCAACAGGTAGTGTAAGCAATAAAGAAGCTGTGTTTGTAATTCCGTAAAGGAGGGAAGGGGTTACATCTAAGATACGCTGACTTTGACTATATAAATAATCGGGATTAAATGAAACGATTAATTGTTTTTTATCAACGATATTTTGACCAAAGGAAAAAAATGGGCCTGGCTGTTGTGAAGTGGGTAAAGAAAAATTACCTACAGTTGGAGGTTCGCTGGCAAGTGTAGTATCAATTGCTGCGAATGGAGTTGTATAAGTTAGGAATAATAAAACAAACAACAAACTTCTGCATGAGCTCAGGAGATTGATTTGTTCTTGCATCCCACGCTCCTAATTAGGCTCCGCTTATTTCTTCTTGTTTTGTTCATCAAGCATAATACCTATGTTAGGCATAGATCAATCACTCTAAAGTACTCAAAATTTAAAGCAGGGTTAATTCCCTAATTATTCGTTTTAACAATTGCTTAATTTGATTAAAAGCATAGAAAAATTAATATCAAGCTGGAGGTAATTTCAATATCCTTGCTTAGTTATGCCTTCACCTCAATTATGCTAAATATTCGAGTAGAAAAAAGAAAAAAATGAAAAAAAGTCCCAAGATCAAGTAAAACATAAATTGATCTTGGATGCGTCTTTGTTCTCTTTCTCTGGGACGAAGCATATAAAATGCTATAAAAAGAAATACGACGCCAACGATTATGCTTAAAATTTGAGCCCCCACAAACAGGGATGCGAAAGAAGATGATGTTGTTTGTGTAACAGGTTCTCCTACCGGAGTTATTTCCACCACTGGCACATATAGATTCATTTTTATTTATTGTGAGAACTTTTTTTTATCCTCTCTCGATTTGACCAAGATTGCAAGTGTGAAAAAAAATTTACTCACTTTGTGGAGGTATCCATATTTGATTCTATCTATTGATGTTTTAGCTATTGGATTCTAAACCGTTATATTGGTTATAAATTTATAATTTCGTATCCAAGCCATCCAACAAGGTCTCATCATTTCAAATTAAATTGCGGAATTAATCCTTATTCTAAGTCTTGGAGCTCTTCTTACCTGCGTTCTTTGTAAATCGTTTTTTCCCTGGATTGTTCAACATTGAGCTGGGTTTATTCTTGTGAATAGGTTTCTTAGGTTTCGAAGAAGGATTGGTTTGAGGGACATTATGATTGGGTTCAAAATCTTCAATTTCAATCCGGTTTAATTTGTGTTGAATTAGTTTTTCTATAGCATGTAATTGATTGACTTCATCAGCACAAACTAAAGAGATGGCTAATCCGGAAGCGCCAGCGCGACCCGTTCGACCGATACGATGGACGTAATCTTCTGCAACTTGAGGTAAATCAAAATTAACTACACAAGGTAATTGATCAATATCAATACCTCGAGCCGCAATATCTGTGGCCACCAAGATATGTAACTCACCTGATTTGAATTCTGCTAAAGCTTTAGTACGTTGTGATTGTGATTTATTGCCATGAATTGCCGCAGCATGGATTTGTGCCTCTTCCAATTGCTTCACTAATTTGTTTGCACCATGTTTGGTTTTAGAAAATACCAAAGTTTGCCCCCATTTGTTTTTATGGATCAAATGGCTCAGTAAAGCGGCTTTCCGGCTTTTATCCACCGGATGGACTGTTTGTTTGATTTTAACTACGGTTGTATTTCGAGGCGTAACATCAATTTCTACAGGATGGTTTAGAATGGTTTTGACAAGAGTACGAATCTCATCTGTAAACGTTGCCGAAAACATGAGGTTTTGGCGATTTCTTGGTAGGTGTTTAATAATTCGTTTCATATCATGAATGAAGCCCATATCCAGCATCCTATCTGCTTCGTCCAGGACTAATGTATCCACCTCATCGAATTGTATGGCTCGTTGTTGATGCAAGTCCAGTAAACGTCCGGGGGTGGCGACTAGAAGTTCAACACCAGAACGTAATTTCATCATTTGAGGGTTAATTTTAACCCCACCAAATACTACCGCAGAGCGAAGTGATAAATGTCGCCCATACTCAAGGATGCTCTCATGTACTTGACTGGCTAATTCACGAGTAGGAGTAAGAATGAGCACACGAGTACTGTTGCTTTTAGCTCGAGGTTTTGAACTGAGTTTTTGTAAGATAGGTAATACGAAACTTGCTGTTTTCCCCGTTCCTGTTTGAGCCGAAGCAAGGACGTCTTTACCTGATAATACGGTCGGAATCGCTTTAGTTTGAATAGGGGAGGGTTCCTTGTAGTTTAATTCGTTAAGGGCTTGAAGTAATGGTTCAATTAAACCTAACGATTTAAAACTCATGCTGTTTTCCTTTATATATTGATATCAGTGTAGGGAGATAATATTGTACATTGTTCAAAATGTTTATTTAGAGGGCAATTGTATCACAGTTTGAGAGAGTATGTTAGAAAGTGCCTTAAATCAATTATAAATTGCCTAATTAGAAATTTTACTTTGGGTAATTCGCTTAAGCAAAATAAGACTATTAAACGCTAGTCTATAATAAGAGAACAAAGTTTTAATATCAAAATCGAAAATGAGAAACAAAATAAATATTGAAAGGATAATGCAACAAGGAGGAATAACCGGTGCATCTTTTGCAACTGTTGATTCTAAAGGTGATATTACACCGATCCCTGTAGGTAATATCCTCGATCACGATGTACAAAGTGAGGTCAAAGAAGACACGCTTTTTCAATGTGCTTCCCTAAGTAAGCCTGTATTCGCATATTTGGTTTTAAAATTACTTGAGGTTAATAAAACAAATACCGAAGAGGATTGGCCGGGTAAATTTAAAACAGATTTTGATTTAGAGACCCCCCTGTACTCAGTTTTTAAAGACAAAGGGAAAGTACTTGAGGGCGATAATAACCCTTTCCTAAAACAATTCAGTGATAAAGAACAAGCAAAGCAATTAACTGCTGAAATGGTTTTATCACATACAACAGGCTTACCCATAGTGGGTAGTCCGCCGTATCAATTCCAATTTAAACCGGGCACCAGCTACGCCTATTCGGGACCTGGTATTGAATGTTTGCAAATAGCGATTGAAGAATTAACGGGTATCAATCTTGAAAAATTAGCTCAAGAGCACGTATTTGGACCTTTAAAGATGTCTAAAAGTACCTATGGCCCTGAAGGTATCGCTGCAAATAGTCTAAAAACAACAGCAGAAGAATATGCCAAATTCATAACAGCGTGGATCAATGATGATAAATTAAATTATGCCTTTGACCCTGTAGCACCTGCAGAATCTATGAAAAATGACTTTTTCCCCAACCCAACATCAATTGGTAAACTGGTTGAAAAGATAGAAATTGATAACAAGGATAGAGACCTTGTCGCCTGGGGGTTAGGAATAGGACTGGTAAAAAATAATCAAGGTCAAATTATAGGAGCTTATCATACCGGGGATATGGGCAATAACACCGCTGAATTTCGCTCGGGAGTTGGAGCAGTAATTGATCCTCTAAGTAAACATTGTGTTGAAGCTACTGTTTATCTGACAAAATCACCCAATGGACATATTCTCGCAGATCAAATTTTACCTAATATACTAAAACCGGGACTGGATTATTTTTTTCCGACCTATGGATTTGCCCGCAATGCGGACGAGTTGGATGGAACAAATTTTCATGGTATGAATCCTAAACTCTTAAAATCTGAATTAAAAGAGATGGCTTACAAAACAAAAACACCTACCCCCACTTTGGAGCCAATTCTTCAATCTGTTGAACACCCATCTAAATTAGCGAAGGAGAGGGTTTCGGAGTCTAATGATAGTACTCAAAAAATGTTTCATCAAATGAAGGTTACTCCCTTATCAACTAAACCAGTACCCTCAGCAAAAAACACTAAATCTGAAGAGAAAGAAGTAGACTCCGTCAAGCAAGACCAGAAAATTGAGCAAAAGGAAGAGGATAAAATACAAGAAGACCAGGTATTTAATCCGACACCGCTTTCGACATCTTTTGATCCTTATAAGACCTGATCCTATTATTTATAATGGTGATATTACTAATATTTATACCATTTATCGGTCATCTCCAATTAACTTTCATAACATCTAAGACTAAACGAAGACTCGTTCAAAACAGGTGAATGGTACAATGTACAATGAGCTAAATTGGTTTAGTGTGTTCCAACGATAGGGGATACGTCGTTCAGATCACAGGCTAAATATGAGTAATACCTAGGTAAAAACCAGCCTAATTTTTCGAGCAGGGCTTGTGTTTTACTGGATGTAAATTGGTTCTTGTTAATTGAGAAGACCAGTTCATGCTGATCATTCTCTGGAAGATAGACAAGCTTGACTTTGGCGTCATTAATACCAAAATGCTGCAAGATGGCTTCAAGTAATTTTATTGATGTAGAGGGCAGGATCTGCGCTGGCACGTCGCTTATCAGGATATCAGTGCCTCCGCGAATAATATGTGCATGCGGTTTATCTGTTTTGAAGGGATGATCCTTGGGCTCAGCAAATGTCCGATAGAGGTGAAAACCTAAGATGTCACCATAGCTGAGGTCGATGGCTTGTCTGGGATTACGCGCCTCGATGGTTATGCCAACCCCTTCATTAATTAAAAAAGTATCGATTAGCTCAGGAATGGTATAGCTTGTTATAGTACTTCCGTCTTCAGGGATGGATTCAGGAAGTTCAAGATTATAGTAGGTAAGGCCTGCGGGATTGAAGATGATCTCAGGTTCACCACTAGTGAAAATAGCGTGGGGCAAGCACGTTATGAGACGGTTATACCAAGCAGATTTTCTATTAGTACTGTCGATCTCAAACAATGCTCTAAGCTCTTGAGTTGCTGAAAAGGAAAGAGCTCTGTTTTCGGGTGTATCCATAGATTGCCACTTCATTTGAAAAATACATTGTATCAAAATAATACAATAAATAACATTAACTTGTCTCCAATAATTATAACCCTCTTAATAGAAATCACGTAAATTAGCCTTGATAAATTCGCTATAATCTTTATTAGAGAATCACGGATAAGCTAAAATGAAATATCGAAGTGATCAGGATAATGATTGGGAAATATTAAAGAAGCAAATAAATAACTTCTTTTTCATACTCGGAATGTATCATGAATAATTTAGTTGGTTTCTCTTATGAGCCAGACTTTCTTACTCAACTAGAAGAAGCAGAACTACTAAAAAATATTCAGGAGCTAAGGTGGCAACAAGTGGCATTATTTGGCCAGATAGCAAAACGTCGAGTTGTTCATTTTGGAATGGATTATCATTACGGGCGGCGAACAGTAAAAAAAGCTGAACCCATCCCCGCGTTTTTAAATGAAATTAAAATTCGAAGTGCTGGGTTATTAAAGGTACATCCCGACAAAATTGCTGAAGTGTTAATTACAGAATATCCTATTAATGCTGGAATTGGCTGGCATCGGGATGCTGCAGTGTTTGAGACAATTTGCGGCATTTCCTTAAATAGCTCTACTTTAATTCATTTTAGAAAACGAAAAGAGCACCAGGAACAATATAAATTACTACTTAATCCGGGCTCGGCTTATACTCTAGACGGCGATATACGTTGGAATTGGGAACATCGGATTGCTCCGGTAAAACAATTACGATACTCAATTACGTTTAGGACATTAAAAGTATCTGTAGACTAGAAAATCAGAAATATTTTATTCATTTGGGGTCACGGAGAGGATTTGAATTAATTCAAATATTATCAGCGCAATAAATTTGCTAATAGCATAATTTTGACATGACCTTACCTAAAAATTTGGCAGAGCAAGCTGACAAATCGATGAAAGATGTCTATATGTTTGATATTCTGTTCATTCCCAAACCAGCAGACCGAACAACATATGGTAGAAAAGATTAAGGATGTTATTTTGTTTTAGATAGGGATGATGCGGATGCATCAGTTAGTTAATCTAAAAGGTGTAGTGATCTCGGACTTTCCTTCCTGATGATTATATCGAGGGATATCTTGATTTAAATACCAAATTACCCACTGGTTACAAAAAATATAAAAAACTATAGCTATACTCTAATATAGTTCTAGTAAGGTAATAAGGAAATTTTAGAATGCCCAGGAACCGTGATAAAGATATCTCATTATTCCAACGATAGGTGATACGTCGTTCAGTCACAGCTAAATATGAGGAATACGATAAAAACCAGCCTAATTTTTCGAGCAGTGCATGCGTTTTACTGGAGATCATTCCCTGGAAGATTGACAAGCTTGGCTTTGGCGTCATTAATACCAAAATGCTGCAGGATCGCTTCAAGTAATTTTATTGATGCAGAGGGCAGGATCTGCGCTGGCACGTGGGCTTATCAGGATATCAGTGCCTCCGCGAATAATATGTGCATGCGGTTTATTTGTTTTGAAGGGATGATCCTCGGGTTCAGCAAATGTCCGATAGAGGTAGAAAATTCGTGTTATACCAGGAGATTCCTAACTTCGCTCAGGACAATGGGGTGGGGGTTATTCAAATTATAAAGAAAAAACTTGATCCTTTTGAGTCTTATTGTAACTATGAGTAAAAGGATTTTATCCATATTATAGGAGATTACGGATGCGTAAGACGAATTTTGTGCAGGCAGTATTTAAGTTCAAGATTTTTTTATTGTTTGTTATATTCACTGCCTCGGTCAATGCATCTGATCCTCTCATTTACATGCGACCCAACGAAACACCCATGTTCACTGAATTGTACCAGCGGTATGGCCTGCTTAACCCTCCTGCAGTGCAGGTATATGACAGCTCCGTTTATTTGGGGCAACCTGGTGAAAATAGTTTATTAATCCCTTCTAGTATTGCTTTTTTTAATGATGTTGATGAAACACTTCGAGCTTATCATGCGCGTATCGGTAATAAAGAATTGTTTCTTGATCCTCATGAAACAAAATATTCCTTTTGTCCGTCGAATGGATCGCTGCAAATTATTTTTGCTCTTGTTTATGCTATCGCTGCGACCGAACCCCAAAAAAACTTTCTATTTGTTGAAAAAATTCCTTTTTATTCTTTCCATGAGCACGCAGTCAATTATCGACCCTATCCAAATGCGCGTTTTCAGGGGTTTAATGATCCTAGTGAAGTGAAGCCAAAACCAGATGAAATTTTAGTCGAATTTGTAACCTCACCCAATAATCCTGACGGCACATTTCGCAAGCCCTACACTCAAGCGAATATTATCATTGCGGATTTAGTCTTTTCTTCTCCAACTTATGGAAGTGATGGTACGGGATATATCAAAGAAAATATTGACTGGCTTTCTAAGGCTAGGAATGAGGGCAAACATGTTTTGGCATTTAACTCCGTTTCTAAAGCTCTGGGTAGACCAGGATATCGCCTTGGTTATATGTGGTTTCCTATGAGTGATGCCTATGCTGCTAGTATTTTTCATAATTTCTTTTCTTATGTATGGAAATTAACAACAGGAGAAAGCACTCCAGGAGTTGCTGAGGCGTTAAATCTTATGTCTGCTCTAGTTGCACTTCCTGATGGGGGGCAAGCTCTTCGCACCGATGCTTTTAATACCATTGTAAAACGACATAATCTTGTCAAAACAGAGATGCTTAAGCGTTATCCTGGAACAGAGGTCATAAGCATTCCAGGTAGTCCTACTTTTTTTGCAAAGCTAAATAGTCCAGGCATTCCAAATATGACTGGCGAGCAGGTTCTGCTTCAAGATCTTAATGTTGCTGTAGATAACGGTAATTCGATGGGCGCTACAGATGCCTTCGTCCGCATTAACTTATGTGGCTATAGTGGTGATCTTGCCCAGTTTTTGAATCGTCTCGCTCAAGCTAATAAATATAAAGAAAATGAGCTCTTGGTAACCTCGGCAAACTATTGTAAACACAGGACAATTCATAGTAATGAAAACCTTGTGTATGTCGCTAATCCTGATGATTGTATTATTGATGTTGATGCTGCAGACGCTAATGTTGAGATCGTACTGCCCCAATTTATTAACTATCAAAAAAGCAATTTAATTTCTATTAAAAAGATTGATAATTCAATACATTCAGTTACCGTGAAATCAAATCAATTAACGAAATCCCTTAAGGGTAAAAATGAGCAGTTACAAATGCAGTGGACACAACCCTTTTTCTTAAAGGGGCAGTGGCAAATTGCACATTCATAAATTTGATTTATTCATTGATTTGGGGCTCACTTTGCGCGATTTCGTGAGCCCCCCTAGTTTTCAATGAGCTCTTTGGGTAAATTATTGCTACATTCCGAAAAGCTTTCTTCAAATTTATGCTTAAATGGAGTACGTGGATCTGGACTTAAAATGTGTTCTTGAGTTAAAGCACCATACTGATTAACTCGATTAGGTCCTGTGGAAGAACCCGTTATCAAAATATTAATATTGAAAGAACCATTACTTTTCATTAATAAAATTGCTTAGAGTATCTTTTCGTTCCGTTGCTTGTTACACCCCAAATTCTGCTATACTACCATTCATTGAATTGATCAAAATTGACCCTTCTAAACGTATGAAAAAGATTTCAAAGATACTAACAATTCCGTTTCTTGTCCTTGATTTCTTCATAGAATCGATTGCATCGTTATTTACTAAGTCCACTTATAAATCTTTATCATACAGTGAAACGGAAGAAAGGATTATGAATTGGGTAAATTTACATTCTAGTAAAATACAATCAATACAAAAAAAACAATACCAGGTAAAAACCGATTATCTTGTTGATTGCACCGAAATTAGAATTTTTCCAAAAAACTCGAAATCTCTGCCACTTTGTTTTTTCATTGGAGGAGTGTATGAACTTGATATTCAATTTGGTCCTGATGGGGAAGATTATCATATAACATATAGAGACTATGACTTTAACATTGATGCTAGTACATTGGATGCAATACTAACATCATATTTGAATGGTGATTATTTTATAAAAGATTATAAATTTTATATTAAAAATTTAAATAGCGAATTAATTGAAGGTGAAGGATTCATAACCAGTCAAAAAAAACTCGATTTTCCACCATTATAAGAATATTTCCGACTATGATTTAAGATATCAAAATGGAAGATAAAAGTGCAGTACATCCAATTGAAATATTCCAAGTACTGCTAAATAGAAATTGTTGAATTAAATAACCCCTACCTCCATCTCGCAACAAGAGATAACACCCATAAGCTTGCCCGCAGTGATATTCGCCATTTTGGAGGCATAGAGTGGAAAATTACCTGCAACTCCTGAAGTCGTCATGCATATATTGTCTTGCGTGGTTCCGGGTTAAAGGTAGCATATGAAGGTGACCTGCGAATCGAAAAATAATCTATGGAATGGTTTTATGATATTTCCATGATCCCTTCATTTTTAGAGACATTTACGATTTCACTATATTTCCTTTTTTGCTCCCAATATTATCGACACAGAAAATAAATTCAAAAAGAGAAGCTGTAGTTAGATCACAGTTTTCTCAAAGCTAATATGCTTGAATTTTTCAGGTATAATATCTTTTAGTAAAGAGTCAATTTGAGCAGCAAAAGGTTCATATACGGATGGGCGTCGAGGAAAAATTCTGTCGTTTATCCAATAATCTGGCCATCCTTCTGTAGTTTCAATGCAATCTCTAGCAAAATTTGTAATATTAAATTTTTTTTCAACTTGAATACAGCCACGTAGAAAAATATCAACATAGGATTGGACAATTGGGAAATTATTGTTAGGAAGTTGATTTTCCGTTGAGGCTATGGTGTATATCCAAACTTGCTTTTGAGTTGAAAAGTTAGAAGATCCAGAAAGTGGTATCAAATTGTCCGGATCAATTTGTTTTCTACAATAAAAGCTCTCTCTTTTATCATAGCTTCTGATGTTTTCCGGCTCACTCAATTTGTAACTTACACCAATAAAAGATGAGCTTTTACTTTCAATGGCAGATAAAAACGTGGCATTAACTCCAGGTAAATTACCATGTCCTGCCCAAATTCTCTTATATCCTTTTACCAAAATAGGAACACTCTCTTCAGCAGATGGATCAGTTCTTTTTTTAGATGTCTCATCAATTAAACTTCCATAGCCAACAATATATTGTGGAAGATTAGGGTTGATTTCTGGGTAACAATCAAAAGCAAAAGAAGGGAGGGAGAATGACAATAAAATAATTAACTTAAACTTCTTCATACAACTTACTTTCTATTGATTTAGGGCTCAAGGCAAAAAACTATTTTCGTTATTACTTTTTGCATCAGCAGTTATATTTTTATAATTTACGATATACAAACTCATTCAGTTCGCCCCCTGTAACCTAACAAAGATTGGAGGAATTTCACACAAGTCTTTATTTACTGGCGTCCCGGAGAGGATTTGAACCTCCGACCTGCCTCTTAGGAGGGGGAGTTAATAATTATCTCAGATATTTCCATCTATTTCTATGCAGAATAACTTCTTTAATATAAAGAGTTTTGTCACTTTTAATTACATAGAAATACATTGCTATACTTTATTTTACAAATAAATTGCATCCTTATGCACCCAGATTTGAAAAGGATATAATATTTCAGTTTTATTGGAAACATGATTTAAAACAAAATAATCACCTATGGATAGAGAGCTATATATAAATGAACTATCAACCCAACACCTACCAGAATATCAAAATTTCCTAGAACAAGTAACTAATGAAACGTCAAACTCGTATTCGTGGCTAAATCAGTAAATAAGGAAGCCATATCTCTTTATTGGTGGCTTGGGGAACAGATTGTACATCATCAAAATGAGCATTCTTGGGGAAAATCGTTTGTAGAGTAATTATTAACAGATTTACGGAAGATTTTTCCAGATGCAAAATTTGGTTTTTCGCCAGAAACTTAGGGATATGCGGCGATTTTATTTGGAGTATGAAGATCATTCAAATCTGCGACAACTCGTCGCAGAAATTCCATGGGGACAAAACTTGCTCATTATGAATAAAGTCAAAGATAATGATGAGCGCCATAAAATTAGCTTACCGGGACTAAAGAACAAGCATGGACGCGTGATACATTAAGTGCATAAATTAATTCAAACGCAAAAATAACAAGAGAAGAACGAAGGATGTATGCAAAACATTGAGGAATTAATCCAGTCTCATTGTAGAAGCTTATTCATAGAAGGAAGATTTATGAAACATTTGCGTAAAAAAGTTCAAAACTAAGTAAGTATACTGACGGTACATATAAAATTTTTTATGAAAAGTGATAATAAAAGCAGGGAAGAAATTATTGCTGAAGAGCTTAATTAAATTCATATAGGAGGATCAGCATACGCTCCCTGGCGGCTTAGGGGTCATGTTTTAAGGATGAGTTTAAGCTATTATCCGCTTGAGCTTCACAAGATACCTTTGTTTTAAATTCGTGTATTCGCTCGCGAGCCTTTAGTAATTGCTCCTCTGGTGGCTGTAATGCTATGGGCCCTGAAGCGCCACGTGCCTTTTCTTTAGATAGGTTTCTCGCGCAAAAAAATGGAAGCGCCTGGTCAGTAATACTATGGAGAGTTGATAATTCATTGTGCCCACTTGGAAGTGTGACTAATTTGACATTATATCCCTTATGCCGTAATTCTTCAGCGAGTCTTTCATTTGCTTGAAGCCGAGTTTCATCGGTTACATGATATATTCCTTGGTTTTTAGGAGTTTGACTTAATGTTTCTAATTGACCCACAGTCATAAAGATATTCAAGTCTTTATTATTTTTCTCTAAAGAAGGGTAAAGGGATTTTACAGCTGTATTAAACGCACCGGAAAGACAAATCACATTTCCTATATTTTCGGGGTGAGTTAATCCAGACTCTAGAGCAAAATGACCACCTAAGCTAAATCCAGCTAAAATAGTATCTTCTGGCTTTTGGCTTAAGTGAAGTGATGGGTCATGTCTGAGGGTTTCTATGGTTGGTGCAATGACGGCTTCATAAAACGCTTCACTATGTTCTAAAAACTCATATTGCCGGTGCTCAGCGTCATCGTTTGTTTCGTTTTCCACTAAATTAATAGGATGATAGTTAACCGAACCCTCTCTAACATTGCCCACAAAAGCAACTACTGTATTTCTTAATATAGGATTTATTATCTGCTGTTGGTCTAAATGAGGTTTCATTATCATGGCGTAGGTGCCGCCATCTGTAATAACCATTAATTTATAGGGCTCGTTTCGTTTAACGTTGAAGTCTGGTGGTGTGTAAATCCATAGTCTACGTTCACCAAAGCCTTGCTTTTTATCCTCAATATCTTGAGGATAAAGGTTGCCTTGCTCCTTAACAATATTACCTTTATACCAGTTAAGGTCTCTATTTGCATTTGGAAGTGCTAGTACTGACGAATTGCGTATATCAAGAAAGGTTTCACCATTACCTAAATTGCAAAGGGGTAAATGAAATGTATTCTTATTTAGCATGTCTTGAACATCCTGCTTATTTACCGTGAATCCATAAGGAACTATAACTTCTCCAGGCATGTTTTCAATAGTAAACAGATAAATATCTGTATCTGGGATCCTATCAAATAATCTTACCTTTCCATCCTTATCAAGTTTTTGCTCATTCAAATCATTACAATCGAGTTCTACTATTACCTCTTCTTTGGAACGATAGAGAAAGGTTACGGTATAATCTCCAGATTCATTTTTTTCAATAAGCGGTGAGCCTTTACCGTTTTCAATACGATGCCAAAATTCCTCAAGCACTTTTTCTCTTTCGCTCATATGGAGAGAAGCTATTTTTTTTTGCAGCTCTATAATTACCACACTTTTAGATAGATTGATGGAGGGAGTTATACCGTCAGATTCTTCTCGATTTCGCATAGTTACTGCCTAGACTTTTATTATTTGTAAACAAACATAATTATAGCAAAGGCGTAGGACACTGGACTTATTTACGAAATAGATAATTGAGTTCAATTTCTATGCCCCAGAAACCCTAGGTTAGGGTAGTGATCCCGTTTATGGCAAAATTTGCGCTTTCAGGCCATATGCAGTATTGGGTATAACGGTCTCTTTCCATCAACCTCTAAGCTATTAGAAATGTTAAACGCCATTTCTTGTAAACTCCTATAGCTCGAGTATGTTGCTCGTCTAGGTCTTTTGTTGCTCCTGATAAACTATTAGACAAGTCTCTGAAATGAGAGAGTTTTCAAATTTTATTTCAGAAACAACGTTATATTAGGATCCAGAATGCGGATAAAGTAAATCATTTATATTCGCGCTTATTCTTTACCAGGGTTTTTTAAAAGGGGATGGGTTAAAGATTACTTCTTCTTCATTTTCAGTCTCCTTGGGCTCTAGATCCTTATTATACTCAATTTCTTCTTGTTTACATGATTTCACTTTAATAGAGGGTTTGAGTTCCATCGAAAGTGGATTGGGAGCAAAATTCTGTTCTTTTGTATCTTTTTCCTTATCTAGTGCTTTTGGACTGTGTATCGGCACTAAATTATTTGCTAACCGCTGAATAAATGCATCGTATAAAGCTATTGTGGGCATAGTAATACGAAGAGAGAGTATGTTTCCTTTCTCATCTTCCATCAATTCTAGACAATCCTCCGAAAGATTATTTTCCACTTTAAACTCATTAAATTCCTTTAGAATCGCTTTCATGAATTTTTTTAATTCTTCTCTTTGCTCCTCAGTTAATTCATCAGGATCGCAAAGTAATTTAATAGTAAGAGTCATTGATTCACGATCACTATCAACCAACAAGTTCCCGTCAGCAATTAGTTTTTCAATTATTTCTGGATCAAAAGTAGACTCTAAATCAAGCTTTTCACTATCTCCTATTGAAGCAAACTCGCCAATCAATTCATCGGTGGTCTCAACTACTTTTCCAGATTTATCCTGCGATTTATCTTGCCCAGAACTTGCTTTTTCCTCTGAGGTTTGACCAGAGCCACCACCACCTCCACCGCCGCCTCCTCCATGTCCAAAACATTTGGGGTTCGGAGCGGTTTCTTTAAAACAAATTTTGCAACGTTGTTTTGCAGCTTCCGCAGCAGACTCTTTTTTTTTCTGCTTCTTTTATTTTTTCTTTTTCTTTGTTTAAAAGTTGTAACGTGATTGAAGCGGAAGAGGTTTGTTTTTCTCCTGAGGTAGTTGAAGGGACAGACGAATTTTTTTCTTTCTCTTTGTCGTTTTTCATGAAGATCACCAATTCAAATTTGTATATAATACAATAATTATACATAGATATAAAATTATATACAAAAATTGGTCACGCAGTATGTATTTATAGTCTTCTTAGAGATAAATTTAATAATTAGATGGTAATTGTTGATGATGCGAAACAATTGAGCATAAATTTCTAACTGTTTAAGAGAAAATATCGCAAAGGTAATGAGATGAAATTAATTAGCTCGATGAGAGTGATTGATTAATCTTATTCACAGGCAGTTAAGAATAACGAAGAAAAGATTAATGTCCTATAACTAATATGCCGAGCGGAACAGTAGCATGCTGGTTATCTGGTGGGGTTCAATATATTGAATAACATTCCCAATACCTTAATTCCTGTATAGCGTTTGATTACAGGATTATTGGTTACCTCTCTAAGTTATTGCCCAATCTCCAGGCTCTTTTTCACATTGTGCTTTGCATCAGCATTTATAGTTTCATAATTTACGCTATGTACCTTCCTCAGTTCGCCCCCTGTAACCTAACAAAGATTGGAGGAATTTCACACAAGTCTTTATTTACTGGCGTCCCGGAGAGGATTTGAACCTCCGACCTGCCCCTTAGGAGGGGGCTGCGCTATCCAGCTGTGCCACCGGGACTCTAACGCGTAAGTCTACCGTCATCATGAAAAAATAACAACGTTACATTGCCGCAAATGTGATTTTTCATTCTAGATTTAATCATTAATAATGAGTTAATTATGAGCATTTTGCAGGCTAAATGTGGTATACTCCATCGACTTTTTATTTGAGCATGCATGATGGACACTTCAGATTTAAAATATCCATTTCATTCAGCCTGGGATTTTTTGTGGCAGGTCATTAAGCCTTATCGTTGGTGGTATGTCTTAATGTTTCAGGCTCCGGTGCTCACCGCGTTTTATATTTTTGCTAATAACTACTCTTTTAAACTTCTTGTGGATGCGTTTTCAAGTGAGACTATTGCTTCCTATCATCAATTGTTAGTTCCTATTGTTCTATTTATCACAGCGCAAATTATATTGGATGTGGTTTGGCGAATTAGTGATTTTGCGGAATGGAAAGCGGAACCTTATGCTCGGCAGCGATTATTGTCGTCCGCTTACGATTATGTTCAACATCATTCTTATAATTATTTTCAAAATACGCCTAGTGGAACGGTAATTAGTAAACTTAAAGGTCTTTTGGATGGATATGATAGTGTTTTTGCTAATCTCCATCATATTGTCGGAAAACATTTTTGTGTGGTTGTTGTTTCTGTTTTTGTTTTATTGGTCGTCAATTTTAGTGTTTTTTGTTTTATGTTGACCTGGTGTGTGTTAGTTATGGTAATAATGCTACCTATGGCGCTTAAACTAAATCAGCTGTCTAATAATATGGCTGAAAGTAAACATCAGATTATAGGGTCTTTCTCTGATAACATTACTAATATTTTTTCTTTGTTTTATTTTTCGAAACGGCGAGCGGAACATCGACGGGTTAATGAGTTGATGTCGGCTGATTTTGTACCACGGCAAATTGAACTTTATCAGTATGATTTTAAATTTAATATAGTCGGCTCAGTACTGTATTGGTTCATGCTGATTGCTGTTTTTATCTTTATGATTTACCTACGTATTCATGGGGAGATTTCTACTGGCGATTTTTTATTTGTTATGCTCACGGCCATTACCATTTCTTTTGATTTATGGACGCTTATGAGTAGTCTTTGTACTTTTTTAAAAGAAATAGGAGATTTTAAATCCTCTTTTGGTATTTTGGCGATGCCTCATGATGAAGTAGATGCATCCCATGCAGAGGACTATCAGATAGATCAAGGTAAAATTGAGTTCAAACAACTCTCCTTTGCATATCGCGAGGGAGCTCCTTGGGTATTTAAAGATCTTAATTTATTCATCAAACCTGGAGAGAAAATTGGTTTGGTAGGGCATTCAGGTGCAGGAAAATCAACATTAATTTCTTTACTGCTGAAGAACTTCAGACCTACATCGGGGCAAATTTTGATTGATGATAAACCGATTTCGGAGATAACTTCCGATTCTTTGCGTCAACAAGTTGCGCTAATTCCTCAAGATATTATGCTCTTTCACCGCTCTATCGGTGAAAATATTGGTTATGCAAAAGAGAATGCAACGCAAGCCGAAATAAAAAAGGCCGCAGTTATGGCTAATATTGATGAGTTCATTGAATCATTACCTGAGAAATATGATACCTTAGTGGGTGAACGGGGAGTGAAGCTTTCAGGCGGCCAGCGTCAACGCATTGCAATTGCACGCGCATTTTTAAAAAATGCATCCATTGTTGTACTTGATGAGGCGACCTCAAGTTTAGATACCCTTTCAGAACAAGAAATCCAACAATCGATTAATGCTATGTTGGAACAAAACAATGCGACAGTGATCGCTATTGCTCATCGTCTCTCTACCATTCGTCATATGGATCGAATTGTGGTGATGGAGGGGGGCGTAATTATCGAAGATGGTACTTTTAACGAACTGATAAATAATAAAGAAAGCTACTTTAAAATGCTTTGGGATAGTCAAGTTAATGGGATGGTTTTATAAAATGAAAAAATGTTTGGTTTTTATTGCTTTTCTTGTAATTAATTCTATTGTTTTCGCAAACAATAACTGCTTTATAGCTAAAGAGGACGGTGTCACGCTAAAGCAAGAAGGCCAATGTGCTCAGCGCCATGCACCTTGTTCCACTTTTAAAATTGCTATCAGTTTAATGGGGTTTGATAAGGGGATATTAACCGATAAAACTCATCCTGAATGGCCATTCCAACAAGGATACAATGATTGGCTAGATGTCTGGAAACAACCGCATAATCCAACTACTTGGATACAACACAGTTGCGTTTGGTATAGTCAGCTTATTACTCAAAAATTAGGAATGGAACAATTTAAGCATTATGTTCAAGTACTAAATTATGGGAATCAGGATGTTTCTGGTGATAAAGGCATGAACAATGGCTTAGTTCGCGCGTGGCTTTCAAGTTCATTGCAAATTTCACCCCAGGAGCAAGTCGAGTTTTTATCTGGTTTAACTCAAGATAAGCTCCCGGTAAGCCACTTTTCGATGCAAATGACTCGTGATCTACTATTTATTGAGAATTTACCTGGAGGTTGGAAGCTGTACGGTAAAACAGGATCGGGCAATCCGTTTAAGAAAGATGGTTCACGAAATATGGACAAGCAGCTTGGATGGTTTGTTGGGTGGATAGAGCGTGATGCACATACTATCTTGTTTGCTCAATATATTGAAGGTGATGCTACACCTGATTATTCAACGGGAAAACGTGCGAAAGAAATTGCTAAGCAAAAATTAATTTCTTTGACTCAAGTAAAAAAAGTTTTGAGGTCCTAAATAAATTGTAGCCTGGTACCGAATAGTGAAAACGTAAATTTAAAACTATTGTTTTCGAGTTCTCCTATGGTGCATCCAGGCTGCCATAGAGTAAGCGAGGTTTTTTGTCGTTTACTCTGCTAACAATATATATCACTTCCACTTGGAATACCGGCATGGAAACGATATCCATGATAAGTATAATAATCACCTTCAGGGACTGACGTTCTTTCAACAGTAGTATAAGTGTGTGCTTTCTCATCTATAGTGATAATTACATTATCAGTTAAAGAGACCGTAGTGACCGTTAGCAATAAAGCGGTTAATAACTTCCTCATTGGGGTGTCTTTCTGACTCATTGATCCCTAAGATACATTCTTTTTGAAAAAATATACCTGAGCAATTGTAGGCCATATTGGGCAAAAATCAAATTTTCTAGTTTTAGAGTATCAAATAAAAAGATATCCAGATCAGCTACTTAAGTGGTTTAGTCTTCCCTCAGAAGAGGGAAGAATCCCTTAAAAATGTCCATGCGTATTACTGGCACCATGTCCATGCGTATGACTAGTATCATGTCCATGTGTGTGACTAGTATTATGTCCATGAACTGTTCCGTTAGTGGAATGGCCATGTGAGTTGCTGCTTGAATATACCGTGCTGGTACCGTAATCAGAATAGGAAAACCCATTATAAACAGAAGATGGAGAGTAAAAACCATAACTACTGTACCCTGGAGTAGTACTTACTGTAGTATAAGAATCATTATTACACCCACATAAAAGAGGTAATACAAGCATGAGTCCAATTGCAAAAAGGGCAATGGGTAGTACTGGGGTGAAAATTAAAGCTGACGCGAGTAATGTTTTTGATACTACGGCAGTTGCTGCTATTGCAGCGGAGTTTAGAGAGACTATAGCTATAATTCCTGCGGTGGCTATGGCTGCAGCAGTTATTGCTGCCATACATTTGAGTAAAAAACTATAATTTGTATCCTCTTCCTGTTGTGTAGTCTTCTTGGTCATTTGTCACCTCATGTGTTGTACCAAATAAATTTGGATGAAATCAATTTCATTAAGCAATGTCGAAAATTTTCGAACGCTTTAAGATTCTACTATAGGGAAGAGAAATGTCATCTTTATTTTTTTCTTATTAAAAAGAATAAGTTTTTATAAAGTTTTCTGAGTAAAAAATCAGTGAGTGAATTAATATATCTGGGTGGGGTTCAACCCAACCAGATATAGGGGATTTTTTTATTAAAAGTATCTCTATTCGTCATCCCAGCTTAAAGTACCGCCGGCTTGATATTCAATCACGCGAGTTTCAAAGAAGTTCTTTTCTTTTTTCAAGTCCATCATTTCACTCATCCAAGGGAATGGATTGGTAGCGCCGGGATATTGTTCGGGCAAGCCAATTTGGTTTAAACGACGGTTAGCAATAAAGTGCAAATATTCTTCAAACATTTCAGCGTTCATCCCTAGTATACCTTGGGGCATGGTGTCCTTGGCATATTGATATTCCAATGCAACACCTTCGTGAATTAGTTGAATCATTTCTTCTTTAAATTCAGGCGTCCACAAATGTGGGTTCTCAATTTTAATTTGGTTAATGACATCAATACCAAAATTCATATGCATGGACTCATCACGCAGAATGTATTGGAATTGTTCTGAAGTTCCAACCATTTTATTGCGACGACCCATGGAGAGAATTTGTGTAAATCCAACATAGAAAAAGATCCCTTCAAAGATGACATAGAAGGCAATTAAGTCGCGTAATAAACGCTGATCATTTGCTACAGTTCCTGTGTGGAATGTTTCGTCCCCCAAACTTTGAGTAAACGGTAGTGCCCAGGCCGCTTTAGTCGCTACGGATGGAATTTCACGATACATATTAAAGACTTCTGCTTCATCCAGGCCTAAGCTCTCAATGACGTATTGATACGCATGAGTATGTAGTGCCTCTTCAAAGGCCTGACGTAACAAGTACTGTCTGCACTCCGGATTCGTAATATGTCTGTAAACAGCGAGTACTAGATTATTGGCAACTAATGAATCTGCTGTTGAAAAAAATCCTAGGTTACGTTTAATAATTAAACGTTCCGCTTCGGTAAGCCCGTTAGGATCTTTCCAGAGCGCTACGTCAGCGCTCATATTAATTTCATTAGGCATCCAGTGGTTGGCACAAGCAGTTAAATACTTGTCCCATGCCCATTTATATTTAAAGGGAACGAGCTGATTTAGGTCTGCCCGGCAATTAATGATGCGTTTATCATCAACATGAATTCGCGCCGCCCCCATTTCGAGCGGTTCATATCCAGTGGCACCAGTATGAATTGTATCTTGTTGTTGTATTATGTTTTCTGACATTTAAATTCTCCTGGTTATTGGCACGCTTCACAGTCTGGATCGAGTATGGAACATACCTTAGGTTCCTCAGCTATTATTTTAACCGCATTGAGTGCACCATCAGTCACAGTAGATTTTTCCGCATTGGAGGCGCCTAAACTGCGTAAGTAATATGTGGTTTTTAGTCCACGTGTCCATGCATGCATGTAAAGTTGGTCCAATTTTTTACCTGATGGCTGAGCCATGTAGATATTCAATGATTGGGCTTGATCGATCCATTTTTGACGACGAGAAGCCGCATCAACTAACCAAAGGGGGTCAATTTCGAAAGAAGTCGCATAACGTTGTTTCAATTCAGCAGGAATACGGCTGATTGGTTGAACGCTACCATTAAAATATTTCAAATCATTGACCATCACCTCATCCCAAAGGTTCAAAGCTTTTAAATCTGCGACCAAATAGGGATTTATGACAGTGAACTCACCGGACAAATTAGATTTTACGTATAGATTTTGGTATGTGGGCTCAATGGATTGTGATACACCACAAATATTTGAAATAGTTGCTGTAGGTGCTATCGCCATCACATTGGAGTTACGCATTCCTTGAGTACGAACTTTGATGCGTAAGTTTTCCCAATCGAGACGTTGTGAACGATCTTGCTCTAAGTATTTATTGCGAGCTTGTTGCAATAGATTGATTGAGTCAATTGGCAATATACCTTTACTCCATAAAGAACCTTCGTAGCTAGAATAACTACCTCGCTCCTTTGCCAAATCACAAGATGCTTCGATTGCATAGTAGCTGATTAACTCCATAGATGAATCAGCAAAATCCACCGCTTCTTGAGAGGCATAATCAATTTTTAACTCGTATAATGCATCTTGGAAACCCATTAGCCCTAAACCAATAGGTCTGTGCTTCAAGTTGGAGTTACGTGCCTGAGGTACGGAATAATAATTAATATCGATCACGTTATCCAGCATACGAATTGCAGTTCTAACGGTACGTTTTAATTTCTCAGCATCCAATTTGCCTTTTTTGATGTGTGCGGGAAGATTAATACTACCCAGATTACAGACGGCAATTTCTTCTTCTGAAGTATTGAGTGTAATTTCAGTACACAGGTTAGAACTATGAACTACACCAGCATGTTGTTGTGGTGAGCGTAAATTGCAAGGATCTTTAAAGGTCATCCAAGGATGGCCAGTTTCAAACAGCATGGACAACATCTTACGCCACAGTTTAACTGCAGATAGTGTTTTTGCATTTTTGATGAGACCTTGGCGTGCTTTTTCTTCGTACTCGCAATAGAGTGTTTCGAATGCTTTACCGTACTGATCATGTAAATTCGGTACTTCATCAGGTGAGAATAAAGTCCAATCCCCGTTTTCACGTACACGTACCATGAACAAGTCTGGAATCCATAATGCAGTATTCATATCGTGTGTACGACGTCGATCATCCCCAGTATTTTTTCTTAATTCAAGAAACTCCTCTACGTCTTTATGCCAACATTCCAGATAAGCGCAAACAGCACCTTTGCGTTTACCCCCTTGGTTTACTGCAACTGCAGTGGCATCAGCAACATTTAAGAAGGGAACTACACCTTGTGATTTTCCATTGGTACCTTTGATATGTGAACCCATCGCACGTACTGGTGTCCAGTCATTACCCAAACCGCCAGCATATTTTGAAAGCAGGGCATTATCTTTAATTGCACTGTAAATCCCATCTAAATGATCTGGAACAGTAGTCAAATAGCAACTGGATAACTGAGGTCTAATAGTACCTGAATTGAACAGGGTAGGTGTTGATGACATATAATCAAATGAAGACAGTAATTGATAAAACTCAATAGCTTTTTCATTTTTATCTTGTTCACGTAAAGCCAGTCCCATAGCAACACGCATGAAGAATGCTTGAGGCAGCTCATAACGTATTCCTTGATCATGAATGAAATAACGATCATATAGGGTTTGCAAACTTAAATAACTAAACTGCATGTCCCGCTCAGGTAACAGCGCTTTGCCGAGTTTTTCCAAATCAAAGTCAGCCATTTTTACATCTAACATTCCTTGTTTGATGCCATGAGCGATATATACTTTGAAGTAATCAGGGTAGAGTTTGCTCATTTCATCAAAAGTTGCGTCTGCTTGAATATCTAATTTATTCAATGCTTCTATACGCAAACTGTCTAATAACAAGCGAGCGCTAACATAGGTATAGTTCGGCTCTTTTTCAACTAATGTACGTGCTGCCATGATCAGTGCTTTGTGCACGTCTGCAAATTTTGCATGATTGTAAAGATTGCGCATCGCATCTTTTAGAACAGGTTCTGCTTGAACATGCTCTAAATTACGGCATGCTTCATCAACAATCGTATTCATGCGATCGGTGTCTAATGGCTTTAATTCACCATCAGGCATAGTAATTAGTAATATTTTATTATCGCTAGCCTGTTGTTTTAATTCATTTTCACGGGCTTTACGGTGTTCTTCTCGATATAATACGTAAGCGCGAGCAACTTTATAGTGACCACTGCGCATGAGTGCTAATTCGACCTGGTCTTGAATGTCTTCAATATGAACAGCACCACCACTGGGTAAGCGGCGTTTGAACACTTGTGTTATTTGCCGGGTAAGTTCTTCAATCTGTTGGTGAATACGATCTGAGGTGGAAGCTGTACCGCCTTCATCAGCAATGAATGCCTTAGTAATTGCAACTTTAATTTTCGTATCATCATAATTTACTACTTTACCGTTGCGTTTAATAGTTTTTAATAAACCAGGGGCATTAGCGGTCAATTCCAGTTGACTGGTTTGCGGCACATCATTTACCGGATCAAGAATTGCGGACATTTTTCCTCCACGCATTTTTATTATTATTTTATTATTAACAGTCAGTTAAATTTATTAACGGTTAATTGGATTATAGCACAATATATTGGGTTTGATTTGAAGCTAAATAACAAGATAATGTGTTTTTGAGGAATGGTCAAGAGAATAATATGGGAGTATTTTGTGGATAAGTTGTGGGTTTATTCACACATAACTTGTTGCTTTGTGAATAAGGCAGGATATGTTTTTATGAAGTTCATTAACACGTCCCCCTTTTCACTTCATTCAGATTACTAATTAAAAGCATTTGCCTATCTTTTTTTCACGACAACCGCATCACTGACATTGGAAAATCCATGAACATTTAGCAGAAAGGAACCAATATGCGAATACAGTTGACTTGAGCTTCCTCCATCCAAATTGATTGCATCAATGCAGGATAAGGGTGGCGATCTGAGGAGGTGCGCAAGTTTATTGGTTGTCATTGCCGCATTGGTTGATACAAGAATAATTACTTTTCCATCAGCCGTAATTCCCAGAGCAGATCGGTCAGCAATACCGGGTTTTAAAGAGGGTATTTTCTGCTTAATTAATAGCCGAGGGCCGCTTTGAATAGCAAAATCAATGTCACTGTCATGGTTAAAACGTTTAAGGCTCGAAATATAGGCTTTATTATTTTTTATGTAAAAAACTCCCCACCAACTAATTCGTTTTAAAGGATTAATCACTTTTTTATTATTAATTCTTAGTCCGAGAGGATTAAACTCATGATCAAAAAAACCTCCATTAATACTTAATAGGGCTTTGCTGCGCTCAGCAAATTGATCGGCAGAGGCGTTTTTTAGAGATAATCTTTTTGCACTGATCAGCGCCAGTTTATTTCTATTGAGATCGATACGGAAAGTATAAATATGCGCCCAGGGGGAAAGTATTCCTCCGGCAAGATCTTGATATTCAATACCAGGACTTAATGTTCGCCAATAACCCTCAGCATAAGAATGGAGGGGGGCAAATATGAAGTAAAAAACAAATAATAAATGGAACAAATATGATTTGTTTGCAGGATAAACATTGGTTTGTGAAGACATGTTATTGTATCCTTATGTACATCATTCAACACCACGGAATCTCTTATGCAAATTAAAACGCAACATAACAATAGTGAAGTACATAAGTCAACAATAGATTTAACTCGTTTGATGAATGATGTGCTTGAGCTTGCAAGAAAAGAAGGTGCCACCGATGCGATGGTCGCAGTGAATAATGACAAAGGCTTCTCAGTTGATGTGCGCATGGGAGAAGTTGAAACCGTTGCATTTAGTGAGGATAAAGGGGTGGGGTTGACTGTATATATAGGTCAACGCAAAGGTGGGGCAAGTAGTACAGATACGTCGCCTGCTGCTTTGGAGGCGATGGTTAAAGCGGCCTGTGATATCGCAAGAGTAAGCGCAGAAGATCCATGCTTCGGATTGGCAGATAAAGAGTTAATGACCAAAAATCATCCCGAGCTTGATTTGTTTCATCCTTGGGATGTGAGTCCGCAACAAGCAATTGATATGGCTTTAAAGTGTGAACATTATGCTTTATCGCTGGATAAGCGAATAGCTAATTCAGATGGGGTGAATGTATCTTCTTATGAATCGCACCATGGTTTTGCTAATACATCGGGTGGATCCGGATTTATTCACAGTACACGCCACAGTTTAAGTTGCTCTTTAATCGCGAAGGATGGCGAGGAGATGCAACGCGATTACGACTACACTACTGTCCGTAATCCAAAGGATTTGATTGATTTCCATGTAATTGCTAAGAATGCTGTAGATCGCGCTGTGAATCGTTTAGGGGCGCAACAGATTACAACACAAGCCATTCCAGTTATTTTTTCATCCCGAATTTCCAGTGGCTTATTCTCAACATTTATCAATGCAATTAGTGGTTCAAATCTTTACAGAAAGAATACTTTTTTGTTGGATTCCATAGGAGAACAAATTTTTCCTGAGTTTATTCGTATTTATGAACAGCCTCATTTGAAAGGTGCTTTAGGAAGTTCAGCATTTGACAGCGAAGGGGTCCCAACGCGTCCTAATCTAATTGTTGAAAAAGGTCGTGTGATGCAATATGTCTTAGGAAGTTATTCTGCGCGTAGAATGGGATTAAAAACAACTGGAAATGCCGATGGAGTCCATAATTTAACAATTGATCCTACGGCAGGTGATCTTGCTGACTTATTAAAAATAATGGGTACAGGATTATTGGTCACTGAATTGATGGGCCAAGGAATAAATATTGTTACAGGTGATTATTCTCGGGGGGCCGGTGGCTATTGGGTGGAGGATGGCGTAATTCAATATCCAGTTGATGAAATTACGATTGCTGGTAATTTAAAAGATATATTTAAATCCATTCTTGCGGTAGGTAATGATATTAATCCAAATATCGCGACACGATGTGGCTCAGTTCTCATTGAAAAAATGATGGTTGCTGGCAAGTAAAAAAATAAGAGTCCCTGCATCGTTGCAGGGATTACTTTAAGGCTAAATCTATTGATACCAGAAATCCCGGCTGCAGAATAAAGTCCACAAAACTTACCATAAGATGGGAAAATGACGAATAAAAAATTCAAGTAAATATTACGTATTTTTCGATTTTTTTAGATAATATTCAAAGCACATACTATCTATAATTTTTTCAGCGCACTTGCTTTGTTGATTCTTTATTCTACGCTTTAGATAAGAAGACTGAATTGGAGTCCGCATGCGCAGGGTGATTTTAGCAGCATTGCTGGTAATGAATACTGCATTTGCAGATGAAATTGTTGGTTTCGCTGCATATCAAAATGGAGATTATAGTACTGCTTACCCTTATTTAATGCAATCCGCTCGAGAGGGAAATGTTGAGGCAATGTATTTACTTGGCCGAATGTTCCAATACGGAGAAGGTGTTGCTAAAAATTATACACAAGCAATAAATTGGTATCAAAAATCAGCCGAAAAAAATAATGCCTTAGCCCAGCTCAGTTTGGGTTTTATGTATGATTTAGGGCAAGGAGTAAAACAGAACTTTTCTGAAGCGTTTAAGTGGTACATGAAATCAGCAAATCAAGGTAATGCAATTGCTCAAAGAAATATTGGACTAATGTATGTATCTGGTGATGGTGTTCCAGCTAATAAAAAAACTGCATTTGAATGGTTTGAAAAATCTGCAAAACAAGGATACAGCAAGGCACAAGTGAATCTCGCATACGATTACATTATGGGAGAAGGTACAAAAAAAGATGTTAATAAGGCATTTTACTGGTATCAGCAGGCAGCCAATCAAGGCGATGTGAGGGCTGAATACAGTTTGGGTCTATTATATACCGGGCAGCAAGAAGGTGTTGCTCAAGATGATAAATTGGCATTTTATTGGTTTTCTCAAGCAGCAAATCAAGGTCATGTAAAAGCACAAACCTATTTGGCTTATTATTACCTTAAAGGATATGGAGTGGAGGCAAACCCAGAAAAAGCAGCTTATTGGTATCAGGCAGCTGCTCAAAGCGGGCAATCTGAAGCGCAAGCTGAAATAGGTCAATTACTTCTTACAGGCACCGGTATCCCTCGAGATTATCAACAGGCGGTGTACTGGTTTACAAAATCTGCAGTTCAAGGGAACCCGGTTGGCCAGTCCAAATTGGGTTATATGTATCTTGCCGGGTTGGGGGTAGATAAAGATTGGATCAAAGCATATGCTTTGTTTAAGATTGCTGCGAAAAATAAAAATGAAGAAGCAATTCGAGAACTTAAGCTACTAAGAAATAAGCTTTCTGAATCGGATATTAAAGCAGGTAATGAGTTAGCTGACGAAATACTTCATCAGAACACCATTCAACCGACTAAAAAAGAAGAGTAACTCGTAGATGTTTTAAATTAAAAAACATTAAAGCTTTCTCTGAGGATGTTGACTGATATTTTTCCATTTTTATCACGACTCCGTTTCAATAAAGTATATACAGTTAGATTGAGGTTTTCGCTCGTTGCTGAAGCAACGCTGAGAAAATAACTACTCTCTAAGGTAATTTGATCATTCGCTATATTTAGTTTTTTGAGTATCTCAGAAATTTTGCTCAGATCTTTTATACCGTTTTCTTTTCTCGCTTTAATTAATTCATTAAGTTGAGTTTCCTTGGTTGTACTACTGAGCGATTTGAGGACTTTTATGGGAGCCGTATTAATATTGATGGGTGTGGATTCAGGCAATGCAGTAATTAAAGGTTCCAGAGTTGAATAAAGCGATGCGTTCACATCTTTCACTAAACGAAGTTCTGATTTGCTACTCATGAGTTGGTGACTTGGATAATAGGGCGGTTTCTGACTCATATAATAAGATAGGTAATTATCTTTACCGCGTGCGAGATCATAAGAAGAAAGCCAATCTGTAATTGCAAGGGTTAACTTAACCTTCTCCGCTTCCGCATTTTGCGGTACCGCTGCATTCATGAGATTTACAAATCCTAGCATTGATTTTCTGTTTTCCAAATTATTGATATTATATTGAGATTGTAAATCGTAAAGGGCACCTTTTAGAGTGACTGTGCTGTCAATATGTTCCATAGTATGTGGGAAGAAACTTACCACTCCTTGAGCATTCGCTTTGGTAAAATTATTTTTTTTATTACTTAACTCTCCAAGTGCCCAGAAAGCAACTGCTTGTGAAGCAAGATAGACTCTATCGTGAATAATGATAAGACGTGTACGATAAATATCTAATTGAACCTTAGTACTCATAGCAGTGGCTACAATTGCTACCAAGGTCATAATGAAAAGCGCGGTGAGTAAGGCGCTTCCTTTTAAGGTTTTAACTTGAAGCATAAAGTGCACCCGGTAATATAAAAAGTAAATTTATTTCCCCCTGATCCCGAAAAGTCAAATTAACTTGAACTGCTTTAGGAAAAGGCTCTTTACGCTGATTTAAGCTTACTGCTTGTTCTCTCCATTCAGGAAGTATTTGTACATCTTGATTTAAGTAACCAAAATGACAATTAGTGAGATGTTTTAATAAGAGTTTATCTTCATAAATTTTCTGATCAATTATATCAAGACTATTCCAAGTTCTACGAATCAGTGTTCCCTGCTGACAGAGATAAGCCACTCGCTTTAAAGTACTGCGTTTTTCAAGGCTGCCAGGATTTACATTACCGTCACGTGTGAATTCAAGATAATTTTTTTGTCCTATTAATGCGGGTAATAATCGCATCTCATTACTACGAATAGGACGTTCTACAGCTTGGAGGGTATCCTGTTGAATGAGACTTAATGCAAGTTGTAACTCATTGAGGCGTTCACTTTGGGCATTCACTCGAGAACGTATGGTGAATGCGTTATATAATACGGATGAAGTGATTGTTGCAAGAATGGCGAATACCGCAAGCGCAATTAAAATTTCAATCAGAGTAAAACCATTAATTTTTTTGGAGGTTATGTTTTTTTTCATGGTACAAACCTAAATGCTTGCAGTTCCTCTCTAAATGGACCTGATTTTTCCGTACTGACTGAAATAACTATTTTTTGAATATTTTTTAGAGGTGTAGAACTAACTTTTGCTCTCCAGTACCAATGTTCATTCAACATGGTGGTATCTTGGGTTGTTTCTTGACTTTGATTGAGCTGTAATAAATTAAGCTGAATCATGGTCACCCCTTGCATAGCAACCCAATGACTTACTGATTTCTCCTTTACCCGGCGTGTGGTTTCGACATTTTGGGATATTGCTTTAAGTAAAGCGGTTAAGGCAATAGCGATTATAGAAAGTGCTAATAATACCTCAATGAGCGTAAATCCTGATTTGTGATGATAGGTACTCATTTAGTATGTACCACATTGAGAGTTAAATCCCCATTTCGTTTACCAATAAGCATAGCTAAATTATTGTCCTTTTTGCTGCCAAAATTTAATGTAAAAGGAGTAAGATCCCCCGAGGCAAAAATAATAATGGAAGGGGTTCCTACCGGAGTTGAATTAAGTGTTTTCAAAGTAATATGAGTGTCGTTGGGAAAGTAAGTCATTTTAAACACTCCTTTATCGGAAATTGGCTTCCATTGAGCGTTATTGTGTAATTGAAGTATTTGATAACCTGTATTATCAATACGTAGACCCAGTGTGCTGGTTTCTAAAATAGCCTGTTGTTGGGCCAAACGAAGGGTGTTCACGAGTTGTTCGGCTGAAAATAAGAGACGTCGACTTTCACCAAAGTCACCAAAAGCAATTAAGGCAAAACCGAAGGTAATGCCTATAATCACCAAAACAATCAAGATTTCAATCAAAGTAAAACCATGATTCAATTTCCTGGAAACTGCAGAGGGGAAATATTCTGATGAAACCCCTTGTACGTGAGTGTACCTAGCGGTTCCATGCTCTGTATCCTTTCCTACTTCACTCTCTATAGCAGTGTCCCAAAAATATTTATTGCTTTGGTTCATCCCAATTACCAATCTCGGCATTTATACCTGTACCTCCAGGTTGTCCTTCTGCACCATAGGTGAATATATCGACATCGCCATGTTGTCCAGGATTTAAATAAAGATAATCTCTTCCCCATGGATCTTTAGGAAGTGACTTAAGGTATTGTTTCCAATTATTGGGTACCGGGTTAGAGGAGGGTTTTTCAACAAGAGCCAGCAAACCTTGATCGGTGGTAGGATAATTACCGTTATCCAATTTATATAAATCCAAAGCATTCTGTATGGCAAGCACATCTTGTTTGGCTTTGACTCTTCTTGCCTCATCAGGGCGTCCCATAATTTTAGGTACGACTATAGATGCGAGAATACCTAATATTACAACCACTACCATAATTTCAATTAATGAGAATCCTTTTTGTCTATTCATTTTTACCTCGACTTAAACGTAGATTGGATGAATGAAGCGTATCATTTGATGCCTCACCCGACTACAAGTATTAAAATTTAAGTAATCAACTGCTCCATTGAAAAAATAGGTAATAAGGTAGCTAAAACAATAAATAAAACGATTGCACCCATCAAAAGAATCACCATTGGTTCCAATAACGTTAATGACGTATCAATCAACCGTTTGACTTCATTATCAAGATGAACAGCTGCGCGCTCCATCATATTTGACAATTGGCCACTTTTCTCACCGCTAGCAATTAAATGGATTGCCATGGGACTAATGTAACTCGTTTCTTTTAATGCTTCGTTAATACCACATCCTTCTCTAACTTTTACAGCAGCAGTATCAAAAGCTTGTCGCATAACCACATTGGTCACTAGACTTGCTGCAACACGCATGGTTTCTAAAACACTCACTCCTGCAGCGAAAAGTATACCAAAAGTATGTATATAACGCGAAACATTAACTGTTTTTACTAAATAAGACACTATAGGCAGCCTCAACAATAGACGATGCCAAGCTGTTTTAACTTTTTCATTAGCGAGACTTTTTTTAAAGGCAATGAATATAAAAATAAGAGCAATCAAAGTGTAATGGCCATAATCTCTAATAAAGTGACTTATATTAATTAATAATACGGTCATTTCAGGAAGGGTTTGTCCACCGCTTGTGAATACTTCAATGATTTTGGGTACTACAAAACTGAGTAAAAAACAAATAATAGCAATGGAAACGAGTATCATAATAAGCGGATAAATCAATGCTTGCTGTACTTTTTGCTTCGTTTGTTGTTGATTTTCAGTATAGTCTGCTAGTTTTTCTAAAACTACATCAAGGTGTCCGGTTTGTTCACCGGAACCAACAGTTGCACGATATAACTCCGGAAAGGCATGGGGAAATTGGGTCATTGCCTGTGCTAATCCATAACCTTCAAGCACTTTGGCCCGCACTCCTATAATTAGTTCCCTAACTTTATCTTTTTCTGTTTGCTCACTCACTCCACGCAATGATTCCTCAACAGGGATACCGGCAGCTAGCAATGTCGCCAATTGACGGGTAAACAGAGCGAGATCGGCTGCAGAAATTTTGCTTTTAGTTTGAGTACCTGAGCGTTGCTGAGTCAATACCCGAATTTGAGTAGGAATTAATCCTTGATCACGAAGCAATTGGCGTGCATGACGTTCAGAATCTGCTTCGAGCACTCCTTTTGCCGTGTTGCCATTTTTTTGAAGCGCCTGATATTGGTAAGCACCCATACTTTTTTATGGTTTATGTTAAAACATAGAGTTTAATCTATTGGGTTTAATAAGTCACTTAAGGTACACTATACAACCAGACTATCCTGGAGAGTAATAATGAGCAAAAATACAGTACTAGAGGCAATTAAGGAACATGATGCCAAATTAATAGACCTTCGATTTACCGATATACGGGGTAAAGAACAGCATATAACAATGCCGATTTCAGCAGTTGATAATGACTTTGTTGAGAACGGAAAAATGATTGATGGATCTTCATTCAAAGGTTGGCAGAAAATTCACCAATCCGACTTGGCTTTAATGCCCGATTTGCAAACAATCAAACCTGATCCGTTCTTCCAAGACAACACCTTATTTATACGATGCAATGTAGTTGATCCAAAAACAATGATGGGATATGAACGTTGTCCTCGATCATTAGCTTTACGTGCCGAAGCTTATTTGCAATCCACTGGTATTGCTGATACAGCTCTTTTTGGACCCGAACCCGAATTTTTTGTCTTTGACAGTGTACAATGGGAAACAACCATTGGCGGCTCTTTTTATAAAATCGACTCAGAAGAAGCACAATGGTATTCAGGAAAAGAGTTAGAGGGGGGTAATATAGGACATCGCCCAGCGATAAAAGGCGGTTATTTTCCAGTTCCACCCGTAGATTCCTCACATGATCTGCGTTCTGCAATGAGTTTGACTCTTGAATCATTAGGAATTGTTGTTGAAGCGCATCATCATGAGGTAGCTACAGCGAACCAATGTGAAATTGCTACCCGATTTAATACCTTAACCAAGAAAGCCGATGAATTACAGATTTTAAAATATGTAGTTCACAACGTGGCACACAATTACGGGAAAACGGCTACATTTATGCCCAAGCCTTTAGTTGGTGATAATGGTAGTGGTATGCATTGCCACCAATCATTAGTGAAAGATGGTGTGAACCTGTTTTCTGGTGATCAATACGGTGGTCTTTCAGAAACAGCACTTTATTATATAGGTGGAATAATCAAGCATGCTCGGGCTTTGAACGCGTTTACTAACCCATCAACCAACAGTTACAAACGTTTAGTTCCTGGTTTTGAAGCTCCAGTTCTGTTGGCATATTCAGCAAGAAACCGCTCTGCAGCGATTCGTATCCCTCATGTGAATAATCCTAAAGCCCGTCGTATTGAAGTACGCTTTCCTGATCCTACAGCAAATCCATATCTTGCATTCGCTGCTATGATGATGGCAGGATTGGATGGTATCCAAAGAAAAATTCATCCTGGTCAAGCTATGGATAAAGATCTCTATGATTTACCTCCAGAAGAACTTGTGGACGTACCTACAGTTTGTGCTTCTTTGGAACAAGCTATGGAAAATCTCCAGATGGATCACGATTTCTTATTACAGGGTGATGTATTTACTCAGGATTTCATTAATAATTACATCCGTATGAAGGAAGAAGAAATAAGCAAAATAAGAAGTCTGACGCATCCATATGAGTTTGAGTTATATTACAGTCTCTAGGAATAATGGTGATGAGCAAATTTTTTGTTTCTTTCTCATTGATAATGTTAATTTGCGCATCTTATGCTGCGCAAATTTACAGATGGACTGATAGTCAAGGCAATGTTCATTTCAGTGATACTCCTCATGAGGGAGCTGAAATTGTGACTATTCCTGATTCACAAAGTTTTTCATCACCAACACCTTCAACTTCTCAAACTCCAGGACAAGAACCACAATCAGAAGAGAACTCCGATACCGTCAAGCTAAACCATTCTTATACCGAAATCGCTATTGCTGAACCTGCACCTGGTGCAACGATTCGTAATAATCAAGGTTTTGTTATGGTGACCGCACAAATAGAGCCTGATTTGCTTCCTGGGGATAAAATACAACTGCTTTACGATAATGTTGCTCTGGGAGAACCGCAAACAAATCTTGTCTTTGAAATAAAAGGGATGTATAGGGGCTCTCATACTTTGGCAGTGCAAGTTATCGATGCTGAGGGAAATGTGCTTGATAAGAGTGAGCCTATAACAATTTATGTCTTTAGGCCACGGGTAGGTATGGTTCCTGGTACGGCACCACGTTAATTTTCTACGGATTGATTATGCTAATTTTATTATCTCCAGCTAAAAAATTATTAACGAGTTACGCCCCATATTCGGGTATAACATCGAATCCTATGTTTGTTGATAAAACCAATACTCTAGTCGGATTGATGAAATCTAAATCGATTGCGGAGATCGCTTCTTTGATGGATTTGTCCAAGGATTTGGCCGAATTAAATTATAAACGTTACCACGATTATTCTGTAAATAAGGTCTCCCCATATGCATATCCTGCATTATTTTTATTTCAAGGGGATGTGTACCAAGGATTAAAAGCAGAAAGCTGGGATCAATCAACGATTGACTATTCACAAAATCATTTACGAATCTTGTCTGGACTTTATGGAATGTTAAGACCATTGGATAATATCCAACCATACCGGCTTGAAATGGGAGTTCATTTGCAGAATCCTGCAGGAAAAAATTTATATGAATTTTGGCAAAAAACTGTTACCCAAGCCTTAAATCAAGAATTAGCAGCTCAGAAAAATCCAGTATTAATAAATTTAGCTTCAAATGAATATGTAAAAGCCGTCGATTCAAAAGAATTAAATTATCCACTGATAACTATCAATTTTTATGAAAAAAAGAATGATCAGCTGAAAATGATTGGTATTCACGCAAAAAAAGCACGCGGAACAATAGCTAGGTTTCTCATGCAAAATCAATTAGATGATCTAGAGCAGCTTAAACAATTTAATGAGTTGGGTTATAAGTTTCATGAATCAACCTCAGCAGCTAATCATTTAGATTTTGTAAGAGAAGCTCATTAATATAACATCTGTGGCCTGGGTGGGACGAAGTGGAGCCTGGGTTTATATATGAAACTTATCTTCCCGGGCTCTACTGCGTCCACCCAGGCTACAAATTTAATTTAATTATGTGGAATTTATCCAGCCGAGCACATCGTTTAAATCAATTTCCTGATGAAAAGGTGCGGTGCTATGTTAAAAGAGATGATGAATTAGGCTGTGGAATTAGTGGATCAAAGTTACGCAAATATGCCAGCCTTTTCCCTTTTTTAGTAGAGCAAGGTATTCAACACCTGATTATTATCGCCGGAGCTCAATCCAATAATTTACTTGCTGCTCTGCAATTAGCCCGAGAATTCAGGTTGAAAGTCACTGCTTTTTTGATTCAACCTTGGAAATTGGAGCTTCGAGGAAATTATAAATTAAGTCGATTATTTCTTGAGGAACAGGAAATTGTCTGGATTTCTCGGGATGAGTGGCCAAAAGTTAATGAACTGGCCACTGGTTATTTACAGGACTTAAATGAGCCAGGATTTGTCGTGCAAGAAGGAGCGAGTGTTCCACAAGCTATGCGCGGTGCGTTAACTCTTGCTGATGATATTTTTATAAATGAGCACACTTTGGGTGTTAGATTTCAGCATATTTTTATTGACGCAGGAACAGGTTTTTCTGCTGCAGCACTCATTTACGGACTGGATCAATTAAATCATCCGGCAATGATTCATGTATTGCTTCTAGCCGATGATGAGGAAACATTTCGATGTAAATTACAACAATGGCTTGGAGTAATTCCCTCAAATTTTCGTTGCTTTTATCCAACTACGGCTAAAGCCTTTGGTTCGGTGAATCAAACAATTAAGAAGGAAGTAAAGCGTTTGGCACGAGAAGAAGGGATCTTGGCCGATCCTATTTATTCTGCCAAACTATTTTTTGAGGCTAGGAACTATATTAAAACCGAAGATTTGGAAGGAGATGTATTAATTATTCATTCTGGCGGTACTTTAACAATGCCTGGTTTTGATTATAAATAAATCGTAACATTTAATTTCTTTTTCCCCTTGAAATTAACGACTGAAACCCAATATGACAATAATCATTAGAAAATGTATCTGTCATAGGAGTGTAGGTAAATGTCGAGTAAGCAACAAACCATGGGCTTTCAAACAGAAGTAAAGCAAATGTTGCATTTGGTAGTGCATTCGCTTTATAGCAACAAGGAAATATTTTTACGCGAGTTAATTTCTAATGCTTCAGATGCATTAGATAAATTAAGATTTTTGGCTTTATCAAACGGTTCGCTTTATGAAAGCGATTCTGATTTAAAAATTACTATCGATGTTAATGAAAAACTAAAAACTATAACAATTAAAGATAATGGTATTGGTTTGAGTTGGGATGAGGCGGTAGAAAATTTAGGTACAATCGCGAAATCGGGTACTAAAGAATTCATGAGCCATTTAACTGGAGAAAGTGCGAAAGACTCTCAGTTAATCGGACAATTTGGTGTGGGTTTTTATTCAGCATTTATTGTTGCTGATAAAGTAACTGTTAAAAGTCGACGTGCAGGTTTGAAACCTGAAGAGGGGATTGTTTGGGAATCTAAGGGAGAAGGAGAGTTTACCATTGATTCTGAAAAGAAAGTAACTCGCGGTACAGAAATTACGTTACATATTAAAGAGGATAATGACGAGTTCCTGAGCAATTGGCGTTTACGCAGCATTATTAGCAAATACTCAGATCATATTTGCTGGCCCATCGTTATGAAAAAAATATCTGAAGAGGATAAAGAGTCCACCGAATACGAAACGGTTAATAAAGCAACTGCTTTATGGACAATGCAAAAGTCAGATATTACTGATGAAGAGTACAAATTACTCTATAAACATATTTCTCACGATTACCAAGATCCATTGACTTGGTCACATAACCATGTTGAAGGAAAGAATGATTATATTTCCTTGCTTTATATCCCAGCACATGCACCGTTTGATTTATGGCAGCAAGAAACGAAGCATGGTTTAAAACTTTATGTGAAACGCGTTTTCATTATGGATGATGCTACTCAATTTTTACCTCGTTACTTACGCTTTGTAAAAGGTATTGTTGATGCAAGTGACTTACCGCTTAACGTTTCACGAGAAATTTTACAGGACAACAAGCAAGTAGAGAGCATCCGTTCTGCATGTACAAAGCGTGTCTTATCCATGCTTGAAAAAATGAGCACTCAAGATAAAGAAACCTATCAAAAATTTTGGAATGAATTTGGGTTGGTGTTAAAAGAAGGTCCAATTGAAGACTTTACCAATAAAGAAAACATTGCTAAATTGCTGCGCTTTGCAACCACTGCAACTCCCTCTGAAAAGCAAGAAGCAACCTTGGATGAGTACATTAGTCGCATGAAAGAAGGACAGGATAAGATTTATTATATCACTGCATCTAGTTACAATGCGGCCAAAAATAGTCCTCATTTAGAAATTTTTAAGAAGAAAGGAATTGAAGTACTACTTCTTAGCGACAAAGTCGATGAATGGTTAGTTGGTTATCTGAGTGAGTATGCGGGGAAGAAACTCCAATCTATTTCCAAGGGTAAAGTGGAGTTAGGTGATGAGTCTCCTGAACAAATTAAAGAACAGGAAAAAACACTGGAACCGCTGTTAAACCATATTAAGAAAGTTCTGGATTCACGAGTTAAGGATGTTCTCATAACCAATAGACTTACCGATTCTCCTGCCTGTGTTGTTGCCGATGAACAAGATATGGGATTAGAGATGCAACGTATTTTGCAAGCTGCTGGTCAACAGGTTCCAATGAGCAAACCCGTATTTGAAATCAACCCTGAGCATCAAATTATTAAGCGCTTACATGATGTCCAAGACGATGATTTATTTGAATTATGGGTGACCATGTTGTTTGAACAGGCTGTTTTAGCTGAAGGTGGTCAGTTAGATAATCCTGCAGATTTTGTAAATCGAGTGAACAAATTATTAGTTTCCTCTGCAGTTTAATAGGATTTTAATTTTTTGTAGTGTTATAACCTCTATCCACAGTTTTAGGGTGATAGAGGTTATACAAGTAACGGAACAGGACACTTAATAATAGAAATTATTTATGAGTAGAAGTGTATCCCGTAAAATCATCTATTTCTGGTGCTGTTGGTTTGTAGTTATCATGATTTATAGCGGAAAGAGATGGTTCGCTAAGGAATATTTGGCGGCTTGGGTAGATGACTTCTACTTTTCTTGCGCGTTCTAATTTTAATTCAGCTTTTCCATAAATATCTACGTACTCAGCAGTTGCCTTAAGAATCTCTTTGTCAGCTTTACTGATTTTAGTTTTAAGCTCCGGAATTTTCTTTTCTTCTAAATCATGTATCTCACTATTTTGCATTATAATTTTTGTGCAATTAAGTTCAATTGTACTTTTATTGTTATCTAATTTATTTTGATCAATACTTGCATTGATTGCATAGACTAAGGCTGCAATGAAGATACTCAGTGTAATAACAGCAAGTAATGCAGCAGGAGCAAAAACTAAAGAGGTAAGTGCGATTAATCCTCCCTCAATAGCTAATCCAGTTCCGGTTGCTCCACATGTAAAAAGAAGAGAAAAAAGTCCTGCTTTTGCAAGGGTATTTCTAGTGTTACGTGAGTTTTCAATCGAAATTTCTAGTCGTTTATTCTCTTCCACTAAAGCTGAATTTGCGGATGCCAACTCTGGATTTGATTTTTTAAATTGTTCGATCTTTTTTTCATGTTCGTCCAATTTTTTTACTAGTTGACTCTTAGAGCGCTGAGCTTCATCCATGATGCCTTTTTTAACGTACTCTATTTCTTTAGTTTCAAGATAGTCTTTCATGAATTGAATTATCTGTTTTAGCGCTTGATTTTCTGGATAATTTAGTTTGATTACGCGGTCTATTAGGTTTTCAAGCATGTTTAGATAAATTTGATAACTGATCTGCTTGGCGTTTTGCAGTAATTGTTCGTTTAGTTGGATTAATTTTTTATGTTCCAACTTAATTGCTGCATTCACTGCACTACGGTTTTCTTGTGAAAGTTGTAATAAATTGGGATCGTTATATAAACGAGCCTGATTTCTATAATCGCGTCCAAGAGCACGTTCCTTTCTTTGATTCTCTTTTAAGGGAAATTTTAATAGTTTTTCCTCTATTAATTTTTGGTGTCGTATCTGTCCCTCACAAGCTAATTTTTTGTTTCTCAGATCAATTTCATGGGAATTGAGAGTTTGAAGCAGTTCTTTTTTTTGGAGTTCAAGTTGAGATGTTGGATGTCCATGTTGTGTTGCATTTAAATGACTAGGAGATGTATGAATTTCTGGACTTATGGGAGTATGGGTAGTTACGGCGTGTTGTTTTGTTGAAGGATGTGTATGCTCCGTTGAATCATGCTGTACAGTTGTTTTAGGATGGGTATGATTATGTGGGGATGTTTCCGTTTCTGAATGGGAGTGATGATGTGTTATATCCTCTGAGTGCGGGAGGGGTATAGTAATTTGTTCATCAACCCGTTGTAAAAGAACCTGGATATGCTTAATTTGTTCTTGGTGGTGTTCTATCTCTTGCTTATTTTTTCTTATTTGTTCATTAACTTCTTGTAATTGACTTTTTAAATGTTTTTCTTCGCGCCAATCCTCCATTTCTTCTTGATGGTCAGCTTCGTTCTCCTTAAAATCCTGTTCTTGCTGCTTCATACATGCTTTCAAAATTATTTTAGAAGAGGATGTCTGTTTATCCTGAGAAAGCATTTCAACGAGTTGTATAGCAACCGCATCAGTTACAGCTGTAACTGGCAATGGGAGAATACAAGGATTGCGCAGTGCAGAATAGTCTGAAATATGAGCGTAAATGTAGTCAGACGTGCATCGTTCAACCAAGTCTTGGATATTTAATTTTGCTAGAGACATCCTATTTATTCCTTAATCAAAGATTTGCCCCATTCTATACGAGTTCATTAAATAGTCAACACGTGTTAATTTTAATTAGTCAATCCTGGAAATGTGTTTATATCTCCAGGATTAATGAGTATTTAGATAGGGGGTTAAGCATATGGAAGCACCAGTACAGTGGTTCCTACATCAATAAAATTCTCGTTAAGCCATTTGGCCGCCCCAGGTAGGACACGAATACAGCCATGACTGCTATTATACTTAGGAACTTCATAAGCGGCGTGAATCGCATAGCCATCATGGAAATGCATACAATACGGCATTTTAGCACCACCAACTACATGACCATCACGGGCAATAGGATATTCATTGGATTTGCAGTCAGCCCCTTTTTTATTGAACACATGATAGATACCAGTAACAGTGCGACATGTTTCATGAATATCGTCACAATAGTCCATTCCACCCGAAGCACTACCTGTCATGACCCTGTTCCCCTGGGCATCATAAGCAGCCCATGCATAGGCCTTAGGATCAAAAATAAAGAGTTTCTTGCCATGGACATCTTGTTTCATGGGAAAAACATTACGGCCTCTTGTATCATCTTGATAAGGAGTTGTGTAGTGTAATTGACCTGCATCATCTGCAATCACATCAGGTTTGTCAGTCACGCACGAGGTAAGAAAAAGGCCTAGTAAGGGCGTGAGATACATTATTTTTTTCATCAGGTAATAATCCTTAAAAACAATGAAACGTTTACTGTAAAAAAAGGGCTCGAATATCGAGCCCTTTTGAGAGACATAAGTAAATTGTGATTTAAATAGATTATTCGTCAGTTAAACGAAAATATTTAGTTCCAAAATATCTTTGAAGTTTCTTTCTGATTGTGCCGCGGCTAATGCCTAGCATCTTAGCAGCTTGCAGTTGATTGCCACGACGTTTTTCCATTACTGCTTGCAGTAGCGGAGGCTCAACTTCAGATAATATCATATCGTAAAGATCGTCAATGTTTTTGCTTTTGTTTTCAGCGAGAAAACGAGAGACTAGATTGTAGACTAAATCTTGGAGACCTTGGTCTTGTTTAGTTATGCTTGAAGTAGCTTCAGGTGTTTCAATGACAGTCATCTTAACTTCCTTATTATTAATTAAATCACACATTCCAATTGCTAACATTTAAAATGAAAGCAAAATTAATTGTACATGAAGCATAATTGATATTCTATATTTTTAAGAGAAAACTATGCATTTTTTTCGAGCAATTCATTCACCACAAGATCAAATAATGTGCGATCGGATTTTTCTGAAGACAATGAATTTTTTACTTTATTTAAATTGGAAATCATTTTCGTCGGTTGGCTTGGGTCCTTATAAAAATCATCTACATAACGGCTTAATTCATGAGCGTTACAATCATATTGCAAAAACTCAGGAACGATCATTCTGTTTGCTAAAAGATTACACAAGCCAAAAAATTTAACTTTAATAAATCTCATCGCTAACACATAGGAAAGAAAGGAAGACTTATAAATAATACACATGGGTTTTTCTAATAAAGCACATTCAAGAGAGGCAGTCCCTGAGGCAACAATAATAAAATTTGCAGCAGCCATGCAGTTTAGCGCTCGGCCTTGTACAAAGCTAACAGGTATATTCACATTTGAAAAATAGTGTTTAATTTTCTCTGGGTTAATGGTATCTGCAATAGGAATTACAAAATGCAAATTGGGGTAACGCTGATGCAAAAGGAGTGCAGTATCACGTAGGACAGGCATATGATATTTAATTTCATTTGCTCGACTACCTGGTAGAAGGGCGAAAATGTTTGCTTCTTGGGGAAGTCCTAATGCGGTACGCTGTAATTGGCATTCGTCCACAGAGGCTATTTTCTCCACTAGCGGATGACCAACAAAGTTTACTGGAACTTGAGCCTTTTCATATAAAATTTTTTCAAAAGGCAAAATAACTGCCATTCGATCCACACATTTCTTTATAAGGTGAATGCGATTGGCTTTCCATGCCCAAATTTGAGGGCTGATATAATACAGAATTTTAATACCTAATTTTAGCTTGGCGTATTTTGCTAGTCTCAGGTTAAAACCTGGATAATCTACGAGAATCAGTAGATCGGGTTTTTGCTGATTCAAATGTTGTTTGATTGCCAGAAATGCCTTGCGAATCACATGTAGATTACGGATAACTGCCGTAAGCCCGGTCACACCAAGATGCGCTAAATCTGAAATAACTTCTGCTCCAGCTTCTTGCATGTGTCGCCCCCCAATTCCACTAATTTCAAGATTGGGGTAGGTGGATTTTAATTGGCGAATTAAGACAGATGCGTGAACATCTCCCGATTCTTCGCCAGCAATAATAACAACGCGTTTAAATTCCTGCATGACGTTCAATTAAGTTATTGTGTATCAAAGAAGTAATTGTTTCTGCAACTTTCAGTGCTTGTAGACCATCTTCACCCGTCACCAGTGGTGTATTATCTTCTTGGACGCATCGGAGGAATGATTTTATTTCTTCCAATAATGCATCTCCTTGTTCGTATGCTGTTTCTTCACGCACTATATCAGGAATTCCGGGGAACATTTCACCGGTTCCTTTTTTGAATACAGCTACTTTTTTGCTTTGATAATCAATTGAAAGATACGAGTTTTTTTGGAAGATTCTGGTTTTGCGTTCTGTTTTAAAACTTACTCGACTGGCTGTAAGATTAGCTACACACTGGTTGGCAAAAGCAATGCGAGCATTAGCTATATCAATTGCCTTAGTCAGTATAGGCGTACCCTGTGCTAGAATGGACACTATAGGGCTCTTAACAATATTTTGAATTAAATCTATATCATGGATCATCAGGTCAAGAATGACATTGACATCTGCTCCCCGTGGTTTAAACGGAGCTAATCGCTCTGATTCAATAAATAAAGGAGTTTCTAAATAATCATCTAAAGCCAATCGCGCGGAATTAAAACGCTCAAGATGCCCAACTTGTAACTTTACTCGATTTTTTTTGGCAAGTTGAATTAACTCATCTGCCTGAGATACAGTTTCAGTAATTGGTTTTTCAATTAATACATGAATGCCGTGCTCCAAGAAAGCTTTGGCGATTTCAAAATGTTTGTTCGTTGTCGCGGCAATACTAACTGCATCAACTTTGCCAAATAGCTCGTGATAATCGTGATAACCAGCAACATTCAGTTCTTGAGATACAGTTTCTAATGCATTGGAATTCAGATCGCAAACTCCAACTAGTTCTGCATTTGGAAGAAGTTGATATTTTTGTGCATGAAATCTTCCTAGATAACCTACACCAACCACAGCACAACGAGTTTTATTCATTTATAATTCATATATATGTTAATTATTTGCGCGAATGATCGCATTTCCTGGATGATAAATCAATTTTAAAAGAGTATTATTGGCCAACATTATGTCTATCCATACACTGATTTTAGATACAGGGAATAATAATATTATGCTTATAGCTGGAGTTGATGAAGTAGGACGTGGTCCTTTAGCGGGTGCTGTTGTCACCGCAGCAGTAATTTTAAGAGCACCCATAGAGGGACTGGCAGACTCAAAAAAATTAAGTCCCAAAAAACGTGAATTGTTATCTATACAAATAAAGGAAGAGGCTATTGCATATGCTTATGGCAGGGCAGAAGTAGATGAAATCGATAGCCTAAACATTCATCATGCTACTCTGCTGGCTATGCAAAGAGCAGTTGAGGCCTTACCAATCAAACCCGATCAAGTATTGGTTGATGGCATACATCTCCCTAAGTTGAGTATCCCTTGTAAAGCGATTGTGCAAGGGGACAATTTGATTCCCGAAATTAGTGCCGCATCAATTCTTGCAAAGGTGTTGCGAGATGCAGAAATGGTTGCCTTTGATGCTATCTATCCGGGGTATGGGTTTGCGGAACATAAGGGATATGCTACGGTTGCTCATCGAGAAGCCTTAAATCGTCTCGGTCCTTGTATGATTCACCGTCGAAGCTACGAGCATGTAGCCGCTTTGCTATAATTTATACCGTTTGAGTGCACTGCAGCTTAAAGAAGTTAGAGCATTTTGAGTCACTTCGTGCTGCAGTCATAAAACATTCTAAGGGTTTCCTAAGTTAATGGGATCAATATGATGCAGAAAGGCCTCTACTAGTGGAAACACTTACTTATGATTTCTCGATAAACCATACCCATCTACTTCAACGTAAACTATTAAATAGAATTTTATGTGAGCTGATAGACATCAATATTCCAAAGCTTGCTAAAAAGGTAACCATTGCCGTTCCTCCGTAACTAACTAAAGGCAAGGGGATGCCTACAACAGGAATAATTCCCATAACCATTCCAATATTAACAAAACCAGATAAAAAGAAAGACATTGCAAGACTTGCGGCTAAAAGACGAGTATATGTTGTTTGAGCATTCGATGCGATATTCAAGCTTCTTAGTGAAACCAAAACAATCAGTGCGATGATGGCAAATCCCCCTGCAAAGCCGAATTCTTCACTGGTCACAGCAAAGATAAAATCTGTCGCATGTTCAGGCAAGAAGTTAAGATGGGATTGGCTTCCTTGTAACCAACCTTTACCAGCTAATCCACCTGAACCAATAGCAATTTTGGACTGAATAATGTGATAGCCAGCTCCAAGTGGATCTTGTTCCGGGTCAAGAAGCGTATATACTCGTTGCTTTTGATAGTCATGCATTACATGCCAAATTACTGGAATAGCTGAACTGACTAAAAGGATCAGCAACAAAATAACTTTAAATCGAATTCCAGCTAAAAATACTACACAAAGACCCGCCGCAGCAACCATGATCGCCGTACCTAAATCGGGTTGTTTGGCAATAAGTAGGGCTGGAACACAGATGATTAGTCCGGCTATGGCCAGAGATTTAAAACTACTCGGACGCGTCTGTCGATCAAAGTACCATGCAGCCATCATAGGAACAGCTAACTTCATGATTTCAGAAGGTTGGAAACGAAATAACCCTAATTCAAGCCAACGCTGGGCACCTTTGCCAATTTTCCCCATAAGCATTACAGCGATTAATAAAGTTAATCCAATGCTATATATCCATGGGGTCCATATCTTATATTTATGAGGGGGGATAAAACCGAGCACAACCATAATGAGGGATGCGAAAATAAGTCTCATTGATTGTCGTAAAATCATCCCCGAGTTAGCATTCGATGCACTATATAAAATTAAAAGACCAAAGCAGATTAATAAAAGCAATAATCCTAATAAGGGAAAATCCAAATGGAGTGATTTTGCGGTGAAGCGATAAACGGGTTTACTGTGTCGTCTGTTCATTTGTTTTCATCGGATAAAGTTGGTAGTAAGTATCAAGGACTTTGCGTGCAACTATTGAAGCAGCAACATCATTTTCTACAACAACTGCTAGGGCAATTTCAGGTTTTTCAACCGGAGTAAATGCAATGAACAAGGAGTTGTCGCGTAATGCTTCTGGAATATCCTCATATTTTGTTTTTTCATATTGTCTGCCGCTAAATACTTGTGCTGTCCCGGTTTTACCAGCAACAGGATAAGGTGGGTTGCGTCCAAATCGATACCCTGTACCTTCATTGCTGGTTAAAACGTTGTGCATTGCATCTGCAACGACTTCCCAATTAGCTTCATCCTTAAGATAAATTGGATATTCTTCGACCGGCTTATATTGCTCCGTCTCTCCACTGTCACTGTTAACCGTTTTAGTTAACAAATGAGGTCTAAATCGTTGTCCATGTTGACTCAACGAAGCGGTTGCATTTGCCATTTGCAATGGTGTAGCGAGCATAAAACCCTGACCTATTGAAGTAATTAAGGTATCTCCGGGATACCAGGGTACTCCTTTAGTTTGTTTTTTCCAACGTAGGCTTGGAACGATCCCCGAGGCTTCTTCATAAAGATCAATATGACTTAAATGGCCCAGACCAAATTTTACGAGCATATCCTCAATATTAGAGATACCCATTTTATTACCTAATTGATAAAAATAAGTATCGCACGAAACCGTGATCGCTCTTTTAAAATTGATCATTCCATGGCCCGTTTTTTTCCAGTCTCTATAAATATGACTAGCAGTAGGGAGCTTATACTTACCCGGATCATAAATCGTTGTCGCCGTAGTAATAAACCCTTTATCTAGGCCTGCCAAACCAACAAATGGTTTGATTGTAGATGCGGGGGGGTATACTCCCCGTACAGCTCTATTAAATAAAGGTCTTTGTAAGGTATTTGACAGTTTTTTGTACTCTTTAGAACTTACGCCACTAACAAATATATTAGGGTCAAAGCTTGGTGAACTTGCCATGGCAAGAACTTCACCATTTTTAGAGTTGATCATGACCACAGCACCTCTTTTATCTTTGAGTGCCTCGTAAGCCGCTTGTTGAAGTCTGACATCAATACTTAAGTAGAGTTTTGCTCCTGAGTGAGGATTTATCTTATTAACAACTCTTAATGTACGCCCGCTTACGTCAGTTTCAACCATTTGGTATCCAACTTTTCCATGGAGTACATCTTCGTAATATTTTTCGACCCCTGCTTTACCGATAAAGTTTGTAGCCCGATAATTCGTTGGATCCACCGATCTTAATTCTTCCACATTGATTCGACCTACATAACCTAAAACATGGGCCGTAATTTCACCTAAGGGGTAGTGGCGCATCAGCCGCGCTTTGATGCTAACACCTGGAAAATGATATTGATTAATGGCAAAAATCGCGACTTCCTCTTGCGATAATTTCAATTTAACAGGTATCGGCACAAAGGAACGGTTTTGCTTTCGTATTTTTTTGAAATTTTGTATGTCGTCTTCAGAGATTGAAGGAATTAATTTTTGTAATTCAATTAAGGTTTGATCTATGTTTTTTACATGTTCGGGGATTATCTCCAGAACGTAAACGGGAATGTTTTCTGCAAGCAAGACCCCATTTCTATCAAGGATTACTCCTCTTGGTGGAGCAATTGGGATAATACTCATTTGATTTTTTAAGGATAAGGTCTGATATTTTTTGAACTCTGAAATTTGTAAAAACGCTAGTCTTAGGACAAGAATTAAAGATAAAATAATAAGAAAAGTAACCAGCAAATTAATTCTAAAAAGTTGATGCTGGGATTCCATCCTATAATTTTTAAAAGATTGATTTCGACTCATTGACGCACAGTCAGTAGCTGGACTTAAAGACCTGCATAGTAACTTAAAATTGAATGCTTTACTATAGCTTTCTGCCCCTTGAAGTCTGGATGGAATCTAGTAATGTTTGGGTTTCTATCCCGTGTGGTCCCACTTTGTTTGCTGTGACTACAACTTGAAAAAACACTACTTATGATAAGGATGGTTATTAATAATAGACCACGCTCTATATAGAGTTTCTAGTAAAATAATACGGACTAAGGTATGGGGAAGGGTGAGTTTTGATAAAGACCAACGCTCATCACTTAATTTGAGTATTTCTTGTGAGAGGCCTTCAGGACCCCCAATAATAAAACAAAAATGACTATTTGTTTGTTGCAATTGAGAAATCTTAAATGCTAACTCTTCACTGCTAAATGTTTTACCTTCAATTTCTAAAGCAATAATTCGTGCATTGCTGGGTAACATATCTTTGATAAGCGCAGATTCTTTTTCTAATATCCGTGATAGGTCTGATGATTTACTGCGACGAATTAAAGGGATTTCAACTATTTTGAGTTGAACACCATCATTTAATCGTTTGGCATACTCATTTGTGCCTTGAGTAACCCAGTCCGGCATTTTATTGCCTAAAGTAATGATGGTGATTTTTAACATAACGTTTAAAATATTTAGTTCCCGGGGAGATCTTCCCAAAGACCTTCAAGATTATAGTATTGTCTGTATTCAGGTTGCATGACATGAATAATAAAGTCACCAAAGTCAATAAGAACCCAATCACCTGTTTCTAAACCAGTACAATTCCTTGCTGGAGCCCCTGCATTTTTCATATCTTCCATAACTTTTTGTGCAATTGCTTTAACATGTCTAGAGGAGCGTCCTGAAGCAATAATCATATAGTCTGTAATTGTAGTTTGTTTTTTTACATCAATTACTTTTACGTCGATGGCCTGATTATCATCAAGCAGCTGCAACAGTTTAGTTAATATTGGGTTTTTATCTAACATATATAAGCTAATAATTATAAAAGGCGCTGAATCATAACAGTATTTTGCTTATATAAAAAGAGTTATAGTCAATACACTCGATTCATTTAAGACAAAATACCAGTTTAAAGAAAAAATAGATTAAAAATGACCCCAATTACTTCTCATTCACTTGCATGCGCAGCATTGGCTGTACCATTGAATCTGAAGAATCATTTACATGAACATGAGTTAATAAAAATTTAATCACTGCAAATAAAACCAGACAGCATAAAGCTGCAATAAATAGTATTCCTAATTGTTGAGTAAAGGCCGCAGCATATAGAGTTTTTAACACGGCAATATTCGTTTCACCGGAGGGAATCGCTGTTAATGAAGCCAGTTTGCCTGATAAGAATCCGCCAATTCCAAGAGAGACAAAAAAGATACCCATTAAGGTACTTACCTTGTTTTTATCTGCAAGAAGTGTAATTGCAGATAATCCAACTGGAGATAAAAGGAGTTCCGCTAATGAAAACATTAAATATGCTGGAATGATTAAAAGTGGTGTTAGCAAAGCATTTTTGTCAGTGAAATTACTGACGAAAGCAATCACGGCATAAGCAGCGGTGATAATAAAGATTGCAAGTAGAAATTTCTTTCCAATACTTAATCCGCGTTCTACTAGGTTAAGTTTTGGATTTTTCTTAGCTAAAAAGTATCCAATAATTAACATGCCCACGCTTTGAATAGTCACATAATAAGGTGCTGGAAATTGAATGCCACAAAATGTGGGTTCAACAACTCGTGATATAAATAAGGTAAGTGACATAAACATTTGGAAGTAAAAAGACCAAAACACTACTGAAATAATACACAACAAACCAATTACTAAAGTTTGTCGCGACTGATTGGCATTTTCTCCACTGACAGAGTACAAAATGTATCCGGCTGAAAATAATACAACAAGTCCAAAAATTATATTAGCCAACTGAGGAGAATTTAAAATATAGAACGATAAAGACCATAAAAATATCATTAAGAAAATCGCTGCAACAATCTTTTTATATTGAAAGACAAATGGATTATAGTCTTGAATATTGTATTTTTTGATGCCATATAAAAAGACGCCAAAGGCGACGATCATACCAATTGCAGCGCTTGTGAATGAGGCAACCCAACCAAAATGATCATTCAAAATACTTGGTAGTGTGGTGCCTAAAATAATACCCGTTGTAATTCCCATATAAAAAATGGTAAATCCACTCTCACGACGTGCGGAACCCGTAAGATATTCATTTCCTAAAAGAGATGAAATATTTGGCTTTAACAATCCAGTTCCTACAGCAATCGCTGCAAGAGCTGCGGTCAGAACAGTAGTGTTATCTACTAATGATAAAACCCAGTAGCTTGCAAAGAGCACAATTGCACCAAGTAAAACCGCTCGTTTTTGGCCTATTAATTTATCTGCAATCCATCCACCTACTACAGGGGAAAGATAGGTCAGTGCAGTAAATGATCCAACTAAAGCATAAACTTGTTTGTCTGGCCATTTGAAATGTAAGGCTAAATAGAGTGCTAAAAGTGATTGGACTACGTAAAAACCATACCGTTCCCACATCTCAGTGGCGAAAAAAATACGAAGTGACTTTGGGTGTTTTTCAGAGTTGGTGTGCACTTTATTTAGATCGATAAGTTAACATGGGCCAATTATACCATAGTAATGTAATCTAGCATAGACAAGGTGTTTCTCTCGCGGGCATATTGATTTAAATTTGTATTAAACGAGCCGTGAACTGCGCGAATTGTAACTATCAGGAGCTGAAGAGTTGGGCTCATTTAGGAATTAAAATTGAATATCTATGCTCTGATATAGCTCTGGTGTATTATGCTTCTTTTTTTATTCGCTATGGAGCAGTGTTAATGGAAGAGTTTAAAACAAACCCTGTAATTAGAGCAAATCAAGGCAGCGAGAAACAAGCTAAAAGTTGGCTTACAGAAGCTGCACTCCGTATGTTGTGTAATAATCTTGATCCAAATGTAGCAGAAGATCCGAATTCTCTTATTGTTTATGGGGGCTTAGGTAAAGCAGCTCGTAATTGGGAATGTTTTAATAAAATTGTAGAAGTACTTAAGACATTAACCGATCAGCAAACACTCTTAATTCAATCAGGAAAACCTGTAGGTGTTTTTACCACTCATGAGGATGCTCCTCGTGTGCTTATTGCCAATTCCAATCTAGTTCCACGCTGGGCCACTTGGGAACATTTTAATGAATTAGATAAAAAAGGTTTGATGATGTATGGGCAGATGACTGCCGGAAGCTGGATTTATATTGGCTCGCAAGGTATCGTGCAAGGGACTTATGAAACATTTGTTGCTGCAGCTCAGAAACACTACGATGGAAGTTTGGAAGGCCGTTGGATATTAACTGGTGGTTTAGGTGGAATGGGAGGAGCCCAAACTTTAGCGGGTACAATGGCAGGGGCAAGTGTTTTGGCAGTTGAATGCGACATGTCCCGAATAGAAAAACGCCTTAAAACCAGATACTTGGATCGTTATACGACGGATTTAGATGAAGCTTTAGCCTGGATAAACGAATCCTGTCAAAAGAAAAGCCCTCTATCTGTGGCCGTTTTAGGAAATGCCGCTGAAATTTTTCCACAATTAATTCAACGAGGAGCCTCTCCTGCGTTAGTCACCGATCAAACCAGCGCTCATGATCCCTTAAACGGTTATCTTCCTGCTGGATGGACATTAGAACAAGCGGCAAAAATGCGCAAAACTGCCCCTGACGAGGTAGTTGCTGAAGCAAAAAAATCCATGGCTCTACAAGTTCATGCCATGCTTGAATTTCAAAAAAGAGGAATCCCTGTTTTTGATTATGGCAATAATATAAGGCAAATGGCTTTTGAAGCGGGAGAAAAGGACGCTTTCAAATTTGAAGGTTTTGTTCCTGCGTACATTAGGCCTTTATTTTGTGAAGGAATTGGGCCATTCCGATGGGTTGCTTTATCAGGAGATCCTGAAGATATTTATGCAACGGATGAAATGGTTAAAAAACTAATTCCGGATAATAAGCATTTGCATAATTGGCTGGATATGGCGAAGAAGAAAATATCATTCCAAGGTTTACCTGCACGGATATGTTGGGTTGGATTAAAAGATCGCGCACGTTTAGCATTGGCCTTTAATGAAATGGTTCGTAAGGGTGAAGTTAAAGCTCCTATTGTAATAGGACGTGATCATTTAGACTCTGGCTCAGTAGCAAGTCCAAATCGTGAAACAGAAGGGATGATGGATGGTAGTGACGCAGTATCGGACTGGCCCTTACTTAATGCATTATTAAATTGTGCTAGCGGGGCCACTTGGGTTAGCATCCACCATGGTGGTGGAGTAGGAATGGGATTTTCACAACATGCTGGTGTGGTGATTGTCGCTGATGGCACAGAGAAAGCGGCACAACGTCTGGCAAGAGTGCTTCATAATGATCCCGCAACCGGAGTTATGCGCCACGCTGATGCGGGGTATAAGCTTGCAAAAAAATGTGCTAAGGAAAACTCGCTTTGGTTGCCTATGGAATCCTAAAATAGATTTTGTAGTTTGGGTTTATACCAATAAGGATCTTAATCGAATTGTGATCTCAGGTGGGCCATAGAACCCAACCTATTTTTTAAGGAGGTAGTTAATGCAAGAGTCTTTTATTCTTCAACCAGGTGAGTTGAACTTGCATTCAATCAAAGAGATTTTAGCAAAACAATTGACTTGCGTTCTTGCTAAAGAGTCATTTGAGCGGATTCATGCATCACATCAAACAGTAAAGAAAGTAATTCTAAACAAAAAAACGGTATATGGGATCAATACTGGTTTTGGGTCTTTGGCAAATCAGACCATTTCAGAGGAAAATCTCAAACAATTACAACGAAATATCGTACTATCTCATGCTTGTGGTACGGGTGAATTATTAGCAGATGACATTGTTGCTCTAATTTTATTGCTTAAAATAAATAATCTCGCTCAAGGATATTCCGGAGTTCGTTTAGAACTAATTGAAGCATTAATCTCTTTATTTAATCATAAAGTATATCCTTGCATTCCAGAGAAAGGGTCAGTAGGTGCTTCTGGAGATTTGGCTCCTTTAGCCCATTTGTCTTTACCTTTACTGGGTGTTGGGGATGTTCGACATGAAGGAAAAGTTATCAGTGCGCTGGAAGGATTGAGGATTGCAGGTTTAAAACCAATAGAATTAGAGGCGAAAGAGGGTCTTGCTTTACTTAACGGACTGCAAGCTTCTACTGGAATTGCTTTAAATGCTTTATTTACTACAGAAAAGTTATTTGAAACAGCCCTTATTGCTGGAGCATTATCTGTTGATGCAGCGAATGGAAGTGATGTGCCATTTGATGATCGAATTCAAAAAGTACGAGGCCATCAGGCGCAGAGAAATGTAGCTGCATATTATAGGGAGCTATTAGCTGGAAGTGAGATTCGTGAGGCTCATCGCCATTGCTCTCGTGTTCAAGATCCTTACTCGTTAAGATGCCAACCTCAAATTATGGGAGCCATCTTGCATCAAATAGGCTTTGTAAGGGAAACGTTACAGGTTGAAGTAAATGCGATTTCTGATAATCCGCTTGTTTTCAGTGAGCAAGAGCAAATAATTTCAGGAGGTAATTTCCATGGTGAAATAGTTGCCATGGCTGCGGATAATCTTGCTTTGGCTATATCCGAAATAGGAGCGAGCGCTGAACGGCGCATTGCCTTGCTAATTGATAAAAATTTTAGTGGCTTACCAGCTTTTTTAATTAAAGAAAGTGGTTTAAATTCCGGTTTTATGATTGCTCATGTTACAGCAGCTGCTTGTGCAAGTGAGAATAAGGCTCTAGCTCATCCGCACTCGGTAGATAGTCTTCCAACTTCAGCGAATCAAGAAGATCACGTATCTATGGCAACCAGTGCCGCACGACGTTTACATGATATGAATGATAACACCGCAACGATTTTAGCTATTGAATTATTAGCCGCGGGGCAGGGGCTTGAATTTCATAAACCATTAAAGTCATCTGTATTATTAGATAAAATTTATCAGCAAATTCGTTCTCATGTGGCGCCATATAATACTGATCGGTATTTTGCGCCTGACATTGCCCTAATTAAGCAAAAGATTTTAAATAAGGAATTTGTTACTCCATTTTTCCGTTTATGGGATAAAGATTAGGAATTAAAGTGACTATTGAAATTTATACCGACGGCGCATGTAAAGGAAACCCAGGTCCCGGTGGTTGGGGGGTTTTGCTTCGTTATAAAGGACAAGAAAAGACCTTATATGGCGGAGAAGCACATACCACGAATAATCGCATGGAGCTTATGGCCGCAATTAAAGGCTTAGAAGCCTTAAAGCGTCCTTGTTCTGTTGATTTGTATACTGATTCGCAATATCTAAGGCAAGGAATGACCGATTGGTTGCCCACGTGGAAAATAAAAGGTTGGCGTAACTCCAAAAAGGAGCCAGTCAAAAACGCAGATCTTTGGCAAATATTAGATGTATTAGCTTCTCGTCATCAAATTAACTGGCATTGGGTAAAAGGGCATTCGGGTCATGTAGAAAATGATTTAGTAGATGCTTTGGCAAATCAGGCGATTGAAGAATTAAGTGAGTAAACGATGCGTCAAATTATTTTAGATACAGAAACTACAGGTATAGGACCTGAACAAGGACATCGGGTTATTGAAATTGGCTGTGTGGAGCTAGTAGAGAGAAAATTAACAGGAAAACATTTCCATGTTTATCTCAACCCCCAGCGCCAGGTTGATGAGGGCGCTTTTCGTGTTCATGGTATAAGTGATGAGTTTTTACAAGACAAACCCCTCTTTGAGGAAAAGGCTGATGAATTTTGGCAGTTTATTGTTGGGGCAGAATTAATAATCCATAACGCTCCTTTCGATGTTGGATTTTTAAATTCAGAGCTCAAGCTGATTAAATGGAGCAAAAAGCTTGAAGAGTATTGCAATATTGTTGATACCTTAGCGTTGGCACGTGAAAAATATCCTGGACAACGAAATAGTTTAGATGCTCTATGCAAACGCTTTGGCATCGATCACTTCAACCGTGAACTTCATGGCGCTTTGCTGGATGCTGAAATCCTAGCATATGTATATCTGGCAATGACCGGGGGTCAAACCAGCTTGTTTGCAGAAGTTGAAGAAACGTCCATTCAAACTAAAGTCAAAACGCAAGAAATTGCTGCACTTCAATTAGCAAATCCTATTGTGTTAAGTGCGGCGCGGGAAGAGCTTGATTCACATCAAGCTTTTGTGGAGTTTTTGAGTAAGAAATCAGGTGTCAATCATTGGGAAGAGGCTTGATATTCTGGAGCTTTTTCTTCTAATCTCTATCATATAAACTAATGGATACAAGGTCCAAAGGACCTAGTATCCATAGTTATCAATAATTTCAACTCTATTGGCTTTTGGGAATGAGGAATTTTATCGCAAAATCCTTACCAATACATTCTCCAAGCGCTTTACCCCAAATACCTGCATTATCACTGTTGATTTTCTCAGGAATATTACCATAAAGTTCTTGCTGACATTTACTAACGCTATCAGGAATCTTAGCAGCGCACTGGTCGTAAGTCATTTTAATTTCATCAAGTCTTTTTTTCAGCTGAGGATCGTTTTCAAATCCTTTGCATATGAGATCAGGTAATAAAGGGGTTACTGATTTAAGCCAACTGTCTTTAGTTATATCCACTTGGTTATTAGAACTAGCACTAGAAGAGTCATTACTACTAGAAGAAGCACCAGCAGCATTACTGGATGTGTCTTCAGCATTTATTGAGAAAGAAATAAATGTACAACCTAACAAAATGTACAACCCTGTAAGTAAATGTTTAGTCATGATTGGTTACCCTTTTAATATCCTTCCATTAAATAGTAGGACAAATATTTCTACTTTGCTTAAAAACAATTTGTGTTGGTCAAAAAATAAACTAAAATTAAGATGAAGATGGATAAATCATTTAGGAATTACTATGGAAAAACAAAGTTCTATTTTATTTTCATTAGTTTATTTTTTAATAATTCCTCTACTCCTATTACTTTTCTGTTCTCCCGCAGCTTTAGCAAACACCTTTGTTTTCAACCCTAATACCTTGACATGGAAGGCTATTGATTCAAATGGTAAAGTTGTGCGAGTAGGAAAAGGATCTGGTGGTAAAAAATATTGCCCCGATATTCACAGAGGATGTAAAACACCAAGTGGTGTTTTTACTATTTGGAGCAAGGGTGGGCCAGGATGTGTATCGAGTCGTTATCCTGTAGGACGCGGTGGTTCACCAATGCCATACTGCATGTTCTTTTCTAAATATTATGCAATTCATGGTTCGTATGAAGTCCCAAACTATAATGCGAGCCATGGGTGTATTAGAGTACATCCAGGCGATGCTAAATGGCTTAGTAAAAATTTTATTAAAATAGGAACTAAAGTTATTGTTAAATCTTATTGATTTGGAATTATCAAGTATAATGGGCAAAGTGAATTTGCCTCATTATACTTGATTATATTAGCAATATTACTAATCATCCTCATCATCAATGCTAAATGAAGAGCCGCATCCGCAAGTGGTTTTTGCGTTTGGATTACGAATAACAAATTGTTCGCCTTGTATTCCTTGGACATAATCAATTTCAGCATCATGTAAATACTGATAGCTCATTGAGTCAACCAGAAGTTTTACTGAAGACACACCATCTGAACATTGCTGAATGACTACAGTATCGTCTTCATTGACTTCTTCATCAAAACTAAATCCATACTGAAACCCAGAACACCCCCCACCTGTTATGGAGACACGGAGGTTCAAGTTTAAATTATCTTCTTCTTTTATTAGCTCTGCCACTTTATCTGCTGCACTGACAGAAAAGTGAATGTCGCTGGTAGTTGGGGATATATCAATAGCAGCCATTTTAACTCCCGTTGTATCATATAAATTATAACTCAATTATCGAATAATTTGTTCAATAGTAGCACCGCCCAGACATTGGTTTTTATCATAAAAAACTACATATTGTCCTGGGGTAACTGCTCTTTGTGGATTCGAAAACATCACATAATGCTGATTCTCATTTTGAGGAGAAATCATGCAGCCTTGTTCCGCTTGTCTATATCGTGTTTTAGCGTAACAGGTAAGAGGTAAGCTATCCTTACAATCAGCTAACCAATGAATTGGGCCGCAAATCAGTCCTTGTGCAAAAAGCATAGGATGTTGACTTCCTTGTGCTACATATAAGGTATTAGTAGCTACTTCTTTATCGACAACATACCAAGGATCATCGGTTGAATTGTGTAAACCCCCAATGCCTAGACCCTGACGTTGGCCTAAAGTGTAAAACATTAACCCATCATGCTTTCCTAAAACTTTGCCGTCAGCGCTTTTTATTTGTCCAGGTCGTGCCAAAATGAACTCTTGTAAAAAAGATTTAAAACGTTTTTCACCAATAAAGCAAATACCCGTCGAATCTTTTTTTGCTTGAGTCACTAAACCTAATTTTTTTGCAAACTCTCTAATTTCTGGTTTTGTATAATCGCCAATTGGAAACAGGGTTTTTGCTAGAGCCTTAGGATCTACCGCATGCAAGAAATAGGTTTGATCTTTATCACGATCTTTAGCTTTGTATAAAAGTCCAACGTCCCCCACAATTTTATTTTTAGCATAATGTCCTGTTGCAATGTAATCAGCTCCAAGTGTTAATGCATGATTTAAAAAAGCATTAAATTTGATTTCTTTATTACACAATACGTCAGGATTTGGCGTTCTTCCTTTTTCATATTCACTTAAAAAATGCGTAAACACCCTTTGCCAATAGTTTTCAGAAAAATTAACCGTATGTAGTGGAATCTTTAATTGATTACATACAGCTTGGGCATCAGCAAGGTCTATGGCCGCGGGACAGAATCCATCTTTATCGTCTTGTTCCCAGTTTTTCATGAACAAGCCTTCAACTTGATAGCCTGCTTCTTTTAATAACCATGCTGCAACAGATGAGTCAACACCACCAGACATTCCAACAATAACTTTAGCTTTCATAAAATTAAGATACCGCTTAATATTCTAGGATTTAGAACCGTAGTGTGGAAAATAGATCACAAACTGCTGTTCTATAATAGTATTATTCGAAAAATATAACTCTTTAGGATACGACAATAATGCTGCACTTACAAGAAATGGTTAAACAAGGCCAACAAACTAAAAAGGTCACAATCAGCGAGAGGTTACCTAATTTTATTACTTCTCCCTGTCAGTTGGATACTACTTATCATGTTGAAGCTAAAGAAGATTTTTATTTAATTCATCTTCATGTTAAAGGTGATTTACTCATTCAATGCCAGCGTTGTCTGGACGAATTTAATTTTCCATATGATAATATGACTGTAGTTGCTGTATGTCGGAATGATGAAAGGGCAGAACAGATATTAGAACATTACGAATGTATTGTTTCCGAAAATTTGCAGGTTAGCTTGGAAGATGTATTAATTGATGAGTTACATCTCTATGCGCCTCAATTTCATCCAAGAATTGATGATTGCAGCAGTGAAATAAATCAAATTTTAGTGGGAAAAAATGAATTTTATTGAAATTTTATCTAATTAACACTAATATTCCCGCTTTATGAATGCAATTTGTTTAGGAGTAATACAATGGCTGTACAACAAAATAAAAAGTCACGCTCACGTCGTGACATGCGTCGTTCGCATGATGCTTTGACAAAGCCAACATTGTCTGTTGATGAAACTACTGGTGAAACTCATCTTCGTCATCATATGACTCCAGATGGTTACTATCGTGGTAGAAAAATTATTGACACTGATACTGTTTACGAACAAGAGTAATTTTCTTGAAAAATATCACCATTGCAATTGATGCGATGGGTGGGGATCATGGTTTAAATGTTGTGATTCCTGCCTGTATTCGTGCAGCAAAGAATGATCCTGATTTGAAACTTATTCTTGTTGGAGTACACGACAAGATTAATGCTTTTCTAAAAAAACAGGGCGTAGCATCTTCAAATCAATTTTCCATAGTTCATGCTTCTGAAGTAGTGGCTATGGATGAATTGCCGTCACATGCTTTGCGCAATAAAAAAGATTCCTCCATGCGTGTAGCCATTAATTTGGTGAAGGAAGGTATGGCTCAGGCTTGTGTTAGTGCTGGGAATACTGGTGCTTTAATGGCTACAGCACGCTATGTTTTAAAGACCTTACCTGGAATCGATAGGCCTGCAATTGTTTCTGAACTACCCACTATGAAGGGTAGAACATGGGTAATTGATTTGGGTGCTAATGTAGATTCCTGTGCAGAACATTTATTTCAGTTCGCAGTTATGGGATCTGCATTGGTACAAGCGGTAGCCAATAAGCCTAAACCTAAAATCGCCTTATTAAACATTGGCGTTGAGGAAATGAAGGGAAATGATCAAGTGAAGCGCACAGCTCATATGCTTGCTGAATGCGAGATTATGAACTATGTTGGGTATGTAGAAGGTGATCATTTTTACTCCGGAGAGGTAGATCTGGTGGTTTGTGACGGTTTTGTGGGGAATGTAGCCTTAAAAGCGAGTGAAGGCCTTGCAAAGTTATTTGTAAGTTTACTCATGGAGTCATTCAACAGAAATTGGTATACCAAACTTTCCGCTTTAATTGCCCGGCCGGCATTAAAGCATCTTAAGAAACGCTTTGATCCTTCTCGTTATAATGGCGCAAGTATGCTCGGTTTGAATGGTATTGTCGTAAAAAGCCACGGTGGTGCTAATGAACTAGGGTTTCAACATGCTATTGAACAAGCCGTTCTTGAGGTTAAAAATAACGTTGTAGATTTAGTACGTGTCCAAATAAATGATTTTATAAATCAGGGATTGCTGTTATGAAAAATGCTGTAATACTTGGTACCGGAAGTTATATTCCTGAAAAGCAACTTACCAATCTTGAACTCGAGTCAATGTTGGACACTACTGATGAGTGGATTGTTACCAGAACCGGCATTAGCAGCCGTAGTGTAGCACAACCTTATGAAACAACCTCCTACATGGCTTCCAAAGCTGCCGAGCAAGCATTGATTGCTTCGAATTTAAATGCTGATGAAATCGATTTGATATTGGTTGCTACATGTACTCCTGATCATTTTTTTCCAGGAGTAGCTTGTTATGTTCAACATGCTTTAAAAATGAAACGACCTATCCCTGCTTTTGATGTCGGTGCTGCATGTAGTGGTTTTGTTTACGTCATGGATATCGCAAAACAGTATATTACATCCGGTGCAGCAAAAAATGTACTAGTCATTGGTAGTGAAAGCATGTCCCGAGCAGTAGATTGGACTGATCGCTCAACCTGTGTTTTATTTGGGGATGGTGCTGGAGCAGTGGTTTTAAGTGCCAGTGATAAACAAGGTGTTATGGGAAGTGTGTTACATGCTGCTTATGATGCTGAAAAATTGTTAAATCTTAGTAATGCCACCTTTGAGAATCAACGTGCAACGATTAGCATGCGTGGTAATGAAGTATTTAAAATTGCCGTCAAAATTATGGGCGATGTTGTTGATGAAGTTCTAGAGGCGAGCCATTTGAAAAAATCAGATATTCAATGGTTGATTCCTCATCAAGCTAATATGCGTATCATACAGGCCATTGCTAAAAAACTTGACCTGCCTATGTCACAAGTCATTGTTACCATCGGTAGCCAGGGTAATACTTCGGCTGCTTCTATCCCCTTGGCTCTGGATCATTCTATTCGGACCAATCAGATTAAAAGAGATGAGTTGTTATTGATTGAGTCCTTCGGTGGTGGAATGACTTGGGGAGCTATGGTAATTCGTTATTAATAATTTTTTTTCATCAACATTTTGAATTAAATTTTAGTTCGGAGCTATTTTTAAATGGTAAAAACAGCATTTGTATTTCCTGGGCAAGGTTCACAATCAGTAGGTATGTTGGCTGATTTTGAGTTGCAGTATCCTATTGTTGTAAAAACTTTTGCGGAGGCATCAGAAGCAGTAGGTTATGATTTATGGAAACTTGTGCAACATGGGCCGGAAGAAAAACTGAATCAAACAGAACATACACAAGTCGCAATGCTAACTGCTGATGTAGCTGTATATAGAGTATTAATCCAACATGGTATTGCTCAGCCCATGATTATGGCTGGCCATAGTCTGGGGGAATATGCTGCATTGGTTTGCGCTGATGCATTATCATTATTTGATGCTGCATGTTTAGTTTCTCGTCGAGGACAGGTAATGCAAAATGCGGTGCCTTTGGGTTTAGGTGCTATGGCAGCGATTGTGGGCTTAACCGATGAGCAAGTAATGTCTTTATGCAAGGAAGCGAGTCAAGAACATGAGGTTGTAACACCTGCTAATTATAACGCAATCGGACAAGTTGTTGTTGCGGGGCATACTCCAGCTGTTATGCGCATACTCGGATTAGCTGAAGAAGCGGGTGCCCGTCTGGCCAAAGTAATTCCTGTAAGTGTTCCATGCCATTGTCCCTTATTATCTGAAGCGGCGGTATCTTTTGCAGAATATCTGGCTAAAATTGAATTCAAAAACACAAAAACAGATGTAGTAAGCAATGTAGATTTAAGCGTTTATCATTCGGAACAACACATACGTGAAAAGCTAAAAGAGCAATTATATAGTCCTGTTCGTTGGGTTGAAACAATCCAGCTCTTTAAAAATCTTGGCATAGAGCTTATTTTAGAATGTGGCCCAGGGAAAGTGTTGAGCGGATTAATTAAAAGAATAGATAGAAGCTTAAATACTATTAGTGTTTACGATACTATTAGTCTGGATCAACTTGAAGAGCAATTTGCATAATTCAAAGGTACAACCTTAAAAATAATTATTTTCTATCGAGGAATACATAATGAGTCTAGAGGGAAAAATTGCCTTAGTTACTGGCGCAAGCCGAGGAATTGGTCAGGCTATAGCCCTTAAGTTAGCGCAACAAGGTGCTTTTGTATTTGGTACAGCGACTACAGAACAAGGTGCTCAAGCTATTAATGCCTACTTTGATAAAGAAAAGTTATCTGGAAAAGGTCTGGTTCTTGATGTTACCAATTCGGAACAAATAGAGCAGGTAATTGGTGAACTGACTCATGAGAATCAATCTCCTTCAATATTAGTGAATAATGCAGGGATCACATCAGATAATTTATTACTGCGTATGGATGACGAGGAGTGGTATAAGGTAATTGAAACGAATTTGAATTCAATATACAAAATGTCTAAAATTTGTATTAAACCTATGTTTAGAGCACGATGGGGACGTATTATTTCTATTGGATCAGTTGTGGGTTCAAGTGGAAATTCAGGGCAGGTAAACTATACTGCAGCAAAAGCAGGTATCGTTGGATTCAGTAAGTCCTTAGCACAAGAAATTGGAAGCCGAGGAATAACTGTTAATGTGGTTGCACCTGGTTTTATTGATACAGATATGACAGCTGCTTTACCTGACATGGTAAAGGAGGAAATGTTAAAGAGAATTCCTATGCGTAAGCTAGGAGAGCCTAACGATATAGCCGAAGCTGTAGCATTTTTAGCATCAGATAGTGCTAAATATATCACAGGCGAAACAATTCATGTCAATGGCGGCATGTATATGGACTAAATGCACTTGCGTTATCTGTATAAATGAATAAACTATACCACTTCCATTTAACTTTGGTTGTTTGGGTTGCTTAAAATATAAGTAATTGATTAGGTTATAAAATGTATTTTGATTTATTAACCAAGCAAGAAAAATTAAGTGGAAGTAGTATGTTAATAACCCGAAATTTTTTTAAATTTCTATCAACCGAAAGAGGAAAATCAAGTTATGAGTACAGTTGAAGAGCGTGTTCGCAAAATTGTTGTTGAACAACTAGGCGTTAAAGAAGAAGAACTGAAGAATGATGCATCATTTGTTGATGATTTAGGTGCTGACTCTTTAGATACTGTGGAATTGGTTATGGCCCTTGAAGAAGAATTTGAAACAGAAATTCCTGATGAGAAAGCTGAAAAAATTACCACGATTCAAGAAGCGATTGATTATATTGAATCAAATTTAAATAAAGAAGAAGCATAATATTTGCTTGATCTCTTTCTCTCCTACATGTATGTGGGAGAGGAATGAGAATGTTTTACGAGGAGCTTTCATTGAATAAGCGGCGTATAGTGATTACTGGTATGGGTATGATTACCCCTGTCGGTCTTAATGTAGAAGAAACTTGGCAAAATATATTAGCAGGTAAAAGTGGTGTTGTTTTGGCAGATGAATTTGATGCCAGCGAATACAGCACACGCATATGGGCTAAAGTTAAGAATTTTAATATTGAGAACTATGTTCCACTTAAAGATGCGCGTAAAATGGATGTATTTACCCAATATGGCATTGCTGCGGCTGATGAAGCAATGCGTGATTCGGGCTTGAAGATTGACGCAAATTTATCAAATCGTATTGGTGTAGCAGTGGGTGCAGGTATTGGCGGCATCCAGACAATTACCAATAATCAGGATAAACTGGTGGCGGGCGGTCCCCGCAAAGTTTCTCCTTTTTTTATTCCGGCAGGTATCATAAATATGGTTGCTGGACAGATTTCAATTAGACATCAGCTCAAGGGTCCCAATATTGCTGTTGTTACTGCGTGCACTACTGGAACTCATAATATTGGTCTTGCTGCACGTATGATTGCTTATGGTGATGCTGATGTTATGGTATGTGGTGGCGCTGAAATGACCTTAACTCCACTATGCCTAGCAGGATTTTCTGCAGTTCGATCTTTATCTAAACGTAATGATGAGCCCGAAAAAGCATCTAGACCTTTTGATAAAGATAGGGACGGTTTTGTTATGGGCGAAGGGGCGGGCATTCTTGTATTAGAAGAATATGAACATGCGAAAGCTCGTGGTGCAAAAATTTATGCCGAACTGGTAGGGTTTGGTATGTCGGGTGATGCTTTTCATATTACTGCTCCTGATGATGATGCTGATGGTGCCGCTCGAGCGATGGAAGCCGCCATACATGATGCAGGTATAGATCCTGAGCAAGTTGATTATATCAATGCACATGGTACTTCGACTTATCTTAATGATTTAAATGAAACAAAAGCAATTAAGCGTATATTTAAACAACACGCTTATGATTTAGCTGTGAGTTCTACAAAATCAATGACAGGTCATCTACTGGGTGCGGCAGGAGCTGTTGAAGCTATATTTAGTATTTTAGCAATTAGAGATCAAATCGCTCCCCCTACTATTAATTTAGATAATCCAGATGAAGGGTGTGATTTGAACTATGTACCCTACACACCTCAAAAACGAGCTATTAATTATGTTCTTAGTAACTCACTCGGTTTTGGTGGAACAAATGGTAGTTTACTGTTTAAGCGTGTGTAAATGACATTTCCAAGACATAAAAAACTAACACTATATGTTGTACTGTTTTTTATGTCTTTTTTTATCTTCTTTTTGATTGCCTATATTCAAATTACTAAACCTATTGTTCCTAAGCAGGGTTCCCCGGTTATTATTACTCTAGATCGAACAGCCACTGCCTCACAGTTTGTAAAAATATTAAAAGATAAAAATTTAATCAGCTCCAGTTCAATGCTTCTCATGATGATTCGTGCTTCAGGCTTGTCTTCACAGCTCAAAGCAGGGGTATATCAAGTAACACCCGGTGAAACCGCAATGCAATTAGTTCATCGAGTGGTAGCAGGAGATGTCTTAACGCAAAATTTTACAATTATTGCAGGGACAACCCAGCAAAAAATTTCCCAAGATTTACTCAAAGCGGCTTATTTGAATTATCATCCACAAGATTGGAATTCAATCAAAGACGATCACCCGAATGCTGAGGGATTATTGCTTGCTGACACATACCAATATCGGGGTGGAAGCACTGGTAAAAGTTTGTTAGAACATGCACATCGTAATTTAATTAATTATTTGAATTTAAGTTGGGCCAACAGAGAATCAAATTTGCCCTATAAGAATCCCTATGAGTTACTAATAGCGGCCTCAATTATCGAAAAGGAAACCGCTGTTCCACAAGAGCGGAAGCTAATTTCCGGGGTAATGATCAACCGCTTAAATAAAAAAATGCCTTTGCAGATGGATCCGACCGTTATTTATGGTTTAGGGGCGGCCTATACTGGAAAACTATCTCATAATGATTTACTAATCGATTCACCTTATAACTCATACCATTATCGAGGATTACCTCCAACCCCTATTGCCATGGTAGGAAAAGAGTCATTAGATGCTGCAGCCCACCCTCAATTATCCAATTATTTATATTTTGTTGCTAAAGGGGATGGAACTCATCAGTTTTCTGAAACTTATCAACAACAAAAGCAAGCAATTAATCAATATAAACGGAAGGATTTCTAATGTTGTCTTCAACCGGGAAGTTAATTGTTATTGAAGGATTGGAAGGGGCTGGTAAGTCCACTGCGATAAACACGGTTATAGAACTGCTAGCAAAAAGAGATATCAAAACGCTAACAACACGAGAACCAGGTGGCACGGTTCTAGGTGAGATTTTGCGTGATTTGATTAAAAATCCAGAATACAGAGATACTTTGGATGATCGAAGCGAATTGTTATTACTTTATACAGCCAGAATTCAGCTTCTTGAAGAAGTTATTAAGCCTTCATTACGGCAAGGAATATGGGTTATTGCGGATCGATTTGAACTATCCACTATGGCATATCAAGGTGGTGGAAGAGGATTAGATCAAGAGATGATTAATCGTTTATCTTCTTTTGCACTGCATGGATTTAAACCCGATTTGACTTTATATTTGGATATTACTCCTGAAGAAGGAATGAGGCGCGTTAAATCCAGAGGTGAAGTGGATAGAATTGAGCAGCAATCGATTGATTTTTTTCATCGAGTCCATGAACGCTATATTCATTATGTTGAGTTGTGTGATAATACCGTAACTATTGACGCACGACGCCCATTGCAGGAAGTCAAACAATCCATTCAAAATGCAATGAATAAATTTATAGAGCAGCAGTAATGACTCACGTTAATGAACTGCAGAGCCTTTCTTCTCTGGATGAAAAGAAACGCTATCAATCACAGTGGACTCAGATTCAATCTGCATGGGTCAACAATCGTATACCTCAGTCGATGTTATATGTAGGATCGTTTGATCATGCCTTTAATGATTTAATCAGAAAATTAACTCAGTTGTTTTTCTGTAGAAAGAACCAAAATGAACCTTGCCTTGAATGTGCTGATTGTCAAATGGTTGCTCGCGGCGAGCATCCTGATGTGAAATGGGTTAAGCCAGAAAAAAATGGTGGACCCATTAAAATTGATCAGATCAGGGAACTACAAAGTTACGCCTATTTAACTCCACAGCGGGCTAAGCATCGGTTGATTGTAATTGAATCGGCCGATCGCATGAACACTGCTGCTGCAAATTCCTTACTAAAGATTTTGGAAGAACCCGCGCCCCAGACCATTTTTTTACTTTTAGCCCGGCAATTAAGTACCGTATTACCAACAGTTTTAAGCCGATGCCAGATAGTCCGTTTTGCTTCGCCTGATAGTGCATTACTTAATAATTTTTTACGATTGGCTGAGTATTTTCCGGAAGAATCTGATCATGCAATAATTATTAAACACTCTGAATCTATTTTAGGTGGAATAATTGATGTATTGGAACAAAAGGAGCATCCAAGTGCGGTTGCAGCTCAATGGAGTCAGTTTGAATTTGGCGTATTACTGTGGTTTCTCTATTTAGTCTATGCGCAGCTCCTAATGATGCAAATTAATGGGGCAGCAGCTGCTGGCCCCGCTATAAACCAATTAAACCATTTAATGCCTAAAATAGATTCCGTAACGATTTTTTGCCAAATTGACAAAATAAATACATTGCAACGAAAATTAAGCCATAATATGAATGTAAATCAAACTTTAGCATTAGAAGATTTATTGTTAGGACTTCATAATAAATCTAATATGTTTCCATAAAAATGCATACATAATTTGATTTTATAGGAAATCCAGATGTATAAGGGAGATCTATGATGGATACTATACAACAGATTAATTGCTCGTTTCCTAATGAATCGACTCTTTATAAGGCTTATATGCCTTTTTTGAAAGGAGGCGGCCTATTTATCCGTACGGACACGAATTATTTATTTGGTTCAATAGTTAAACTCTCAATTAAATTAATGGATGAAGATGAACTCCATGTAGTTGAGGGTAAAGTTATTTGGATTACTCCTAAAGGAGCGCAGGGTAATAAAGTGCCAGGGATTGGCGTGCAATTTATTGGAGAAAATAGCCGCTATGTATGTAATAGAATAGAGACCTATTTAGCAGGCATGTTAAAATCTTCCCAGTTAACAGATACCATGTAAGATCAATTCAATCTGGAAAAAACGTTCTTATTTTATACTGAATTGATCAAAATTTTATGAGGTCATTCCATGTTAGTAGATTCGCATTGTCATTTAAACTTTCTTGATCTAACTGATTTTAATAATGATATGACTAATGTCTTGGCACAAGCAAAAGCAAATGACGTGCAGCATTTTTTATGTGTTTGTGTTGAACTCAATGATTATCCCCACCTAGAACGTCTTGCCGCTGAATATCCTAATATCAGTATTTCTGTAGGGGTCCATCCAAATACGGAGCTGGACTATCCAGTTACCTCACAAATGTTATGTGATTTAGCACTGAATCCAGCGTGTATTGCGATAGGTGAGACGGGATTGGATTATTATCGAACCCATACGGAAGAAGCGCGAGAGATCCAGCGTGCCCTTTTTAGAGAGCATATTCAGGCTGCTTTAAAATCTTCTAAGCCATTGATTATACATACTCGTCAAGCGGCAGAAGATACCATAACCTTAATGGCAGAGGAAAATGCGCAACAAATTGGTGGAGTCATGCATTGCTTTGCTGAAAGTCTGGATATAGCATATAAAGCGATTGATTTAAATTTTTATATTTCATTTTCAGGAATTGTTACTTTTAAAAATGCAACTGCACTTCAAGAAGTGGCACGAAAAGTGCCTTTGGATAGAATACTTATTGAAACCGATTCGCCTTATTTAGCACCCGTACCTTATCGTGGCAAACAAAATCATCCTGCTCTTGTAAAGTATGTAGCTGAGGCAATATCTGAGCTTCGTAAAATGTCCTACGCTGAGATTGCTGAAATTACCACAAATAACTTTTATAATTGTTTTAAATTGTAGTGTGTGTAGTCTGGATGAATTGTCTGGGTGCAGCAAAACGGAACACGGGCTTTCCTTCTCGTCATACCAGGCCTCGCTTCATTGCATCCGGGTACATCTAGTTGTTTCTAATATAATTGAATGATGAAGTGAGGACCAATTAATGACTTTATACATAGGTTTGATGTCCGGAACAAGTATGGATGGTATAGATACCGCGCTTGTTGATGTGTCAAAAAATATACTACATTGTGGAATCACTAAAAAATACACTAAAGAAGTCAAGGCCCATATAGATAAGACGCTTTCTGGCTCAGATTTAAGTCTCGCTGCGATCTGTCAATTAAACACCTTAATTGGAAGAGAATTTGCGAATGCCGTTAATGAATTATTGCAAAAAGTAAAATTATCCCCCAGTGATATTTCTGCTATAGGAAGCCACGGTCAAACACTATGTCATAATACCAATTGCACTATTCCATATACTTTACAGTTAGGTTGTGCGCATACTATTTCTGAATTAACTGGAATCACCGTTGTTGCAGATTTTAGAACTCGGGATTTAGTGTTAGGTGGACAAGGGGCTCCTTTTGCACCTATTTATCACCAACAATTATTTCATGATGCAAATAACCATATCGCTGTAGTAAATATAGGGGGTATTGCCAATATTACATTTATTAATCCGAATAAACCTATTAAAGGCTGGGACATAGGACCTGGAAATTGTTTAATGGATGCTTGGATTATGAAATATCAAGGCACATCCTATGATAAAGATGGCGCTTGGGCCCAGCAGGGAGAGGTGATTGAACCACTTTTGGAAACCTTAATGGCTGATTCGTTCATTCGTTCGTCAGCACCCAAGAGTATAGGAAAAGAATATTTTTCATTATCCTGGCTAGAGGAGTATTTAAAAGAAGGTTTTCAACCTGTAGACATTCAAAAGACTCTCCTTGCATTTACTGCTAAATCAATTGCACATACAGTATTAAATGAAGAAGAACCGATTAAAAAAATTTATTTATGTGGTGGAGGGGCTCATAATCTAGCTTTATTGCAAATGCTTGCCCATTTATTGCCTCAAACCAGTGTTATGAGCATTGCTGAAGTTGGTATGAGTCCCGACTATTTGGAAGCGATGATGTTTGCTTGGTTGGCAGCTCAAGCGATTAATCGAATTCCAGTGGATTTACGTACCATTACTGGCTCACGACGCCCTGCAATTTTGGGAGCAATTTATCCAGTAACTAAATAATTTAAAAGAAAAACTTTGGGTGCGGCGCAGCAAAAAACCGGTCTAAACCTAAAACTTGCCCAATATTATCTTTTATATGTCTTTTATGTACTAAGAACGTATTGACAACATAAATACGTATAGGCTTAAATGTTGAATTTCAAACGGAGTGACCTTAAATTGAGCGCACATTATACAGATAAAACACATCAAGGAGCGAGCACGAATCTTGCAGCCGCTTATTTTATATTCTTCCTTGCCGCATCTTTTTATTTATATGAATTTATTTTGCAAGTAGCACCCAGCGTTATGGCTGAATCCATGATGAAAACTTTTGGGGTTACTGGTCAAGGGTTTGGGGTCATATCTGCTTTTTATTTTTATGCTTATGCTCCAACGCAATTACCAGCAGGTGTATTATACGATCGATATGGCCCCCGTAAACTAATGACCTTTGCAATTATTTTATGTGCCCTAGGGTCAGCTTTCTTTGCATCAACGGATAGTGTGCTCACGGCGTGTATTGGAAGGTTTCTTATTGGAATTGGTTCTGCATTCTCATTTATAGGGGTTTTGGTTCTTTTATCACGTTGGTTTCCTCCTTATTATTTTGCTATTTTGGCAGGAGTCGCCCAATTGATGAGTTCAGTAGGAGCTATATTTGGTGAGATGCCGCTTGCTTATTTAATTCAAGCAGTTGGATGGCGAAATGCAAGTTTTATTCTTTCGATTATTGGTTTCATTTTAGCAGCCTGTTTTTGGCTGTATATACGAGATTATCCACATCAAAAGAGTCAATCAGTTCCTCAACATTACTTGCGGGATGAATGGAAACGACTTCTTGCTGTATGCAAACATAGTTATACCTGGATAATAGGATCGTATGCATTCACTATATGGGCCCCCATCGCCGTGTTTGCGGCACTCTGGGGTGTTCCATATTTACAAGAAAAATTCCAAATAAGTGTGGTTGCTGCTTCTGGATTATGCAGCATGATTTGGATTGGAATAGGCGTGGGTAGTCCTCTTTTAGGATGGTTTAGTGATAAGATTGAAAGTCGTCGTATTGCTCTGATTATTAGTGCAATTTTAGGATTACTTGCAACGTTGATTCTCTTGTATTTGCCAGGCTTGTCTTACGGATGGACACCTTTTATTCTCTTTGTTCTCGGTTTAGGGGCAGGTGGACAAACGGTGAGTTTTGCCGTGGTCAAAGAAAATAATGCTCCTGATCTGGTGGGTACTGCTTCTGGTTTTAATAATCTTTCCGTAGTGATAGGTGGTGCCATATTTCAGCCACTAGTAGGTTATATATTACAGCACACTAACTTATGGCATGTAGTGAATGGGGCGCATGTATATAGTGTTGCGAGTTACCAAATTGCCTTAGTGGTAATGCCAATATGCTTTCTAGCCAGTTTGATCATTGCAAGCTGCATACTCAAAGAGTCTCATCCAGCACGTAAGAAGCATTAACCTTTATTTCCCAACTCATTTTTCACTTAAAAATGAGTTGGTTTGTTCTCAAGATCCTAATTCAAGGTTGCAAAAAGGATCCAACAAACTCGAGGGAGATGTGTCCTTTTTTTCTTTGGGTGCAAACCATAATAAAGCACATTTTTCTTTATAAAAAATATAACTTGCTTCATTTAATCGACTTAAATATTTTAGCTTTGCATAGGCTTCATAGCATCCTTTTTCATGGGCAACCCGATTAAACTTCTCGTCAAAAGCTTTCAACTTTGCGGCTAGAAATTTAGCTGCCTCTGAACCGGACCAGGAACTGGTTAAGAGCGTAGTAATGTTATTAGGCTGAGTAAAAATATGATCCTCAAAAGAGTCAAATAGAATGTCCCATAAACTTATTGCTTCAAAAGAACCTTTAATTTGTGATATGTTTTTAACAAATTGGCAAATTGTGGGTGAATGCAGCTGTAAAATACCTTTCTTTCGTGCTTCCTCTAAAAGGTAAAACTGAATGGAGTGAGCCCACTTACCATGCTTGGGGCCTGCACCTGCATCAGCAGATAGATAACCATTTTTTAGTAAAACGTTATTAAATAGGTCAGCTGTCAATTCACCATACAAAACGGGTGTATGCTGAGGGTATTGGAATTGGGGACTGGTTTGGAATTCTGTACTAATGTCACGAGAATCCGGGGTATTAAAATGATTTTTACTGCCCCATTCATCAAAAAATTGGCGTAAAGATTTTTTGTCGTGTTGGGTAAATGCAAAATAGGTTGATACAAATTCTTCCAACCCTTTGTATATAAGTTCTTCATTGCAAAAAAACTTCCAAATGGCAATCACATCTTCTTTGAGAGGAGTATCTAACTCTGAGTAACCCAGATCTAGTAAGCTTTGCTCGTAATTATTTGTATCTTTTTTGCCTATTTGTATGAGTTCAACAGTCATGTTTTTTATTCCTTTCAAATATGACCTAATGGTCCTTGCTTTAGATACTTAGATTGCACAATGAAGTTTGGAAGTAAAAAAGAGTTCTCTAGGTATTAAATTTGATACTAATCATTTATTGGCATATATGTCAAATGATTGATCTTATGGTGTTTAATTGGATCCGTGAATGCAATGATTATACTGTTTGATACCTAATAACAAGCAAAAGCTTTTATGCCAGTATAATAGCGCGTAACGTTCCAGCGAATGCCGGCGGTAAATGGTTGTCTTCACCTGGAGTAGGTATGTATGAAAGTGCCGGTTCAATATAGATATTGGGGATTAATTTTGCTTGATAATAAATTTGATACATTAATTCAGAGGAGCGATTGGTGATTCTATGGTTGAGCCAAGCAAGAGAAAATCCTGCACCTAACGAGTCACCTTCACGATTTGCAATAAGTCCAAATAAGGTAAAACCAGCACCAATAGAGCGGGTCATGGGCAAAACACTAGAATTATTAATACTCAATTGATAAAACGCAGAAACACCACTGATATCATATCCAGGATGCCGATACCATAAACGTTGGGAACCAAATAGATAAGCCCCTGTCGCTCCCATTTCGCAGAGGTTGTGTTGACGTATTAAACCGGTCTGATGCCATACCCCTATTCCTGCTGTGCCAGGGCGATGGTTTTTACCTATAGTCCAGGCGCCACCCGTTTCACCTACTTGAAAATAATTTCCATTGAATGTTGGTCCACTTAAACCGGTTTGTTTACCACTTGCTAGATTGCCATCATATATGCCGTAGGAAAGATACCATTGATCAATCGGAGCCCAAGTCGTAGTAATGCCGTAAGCCGTGTTCGTGTAGCCAGGCATGACACCATCTACAGCTGGGTTAATAAAAATTGGAGTATAAATTAGGCTCGTTACTGCAGGAATATTGGGTTCATCAGAGCGGAGAGGGGCAGGCTTGATTACATTATTAAAATCAAGGGTGGTAATTGTTTTTCCAATTCGTACAAACATTTTTTTATCAAAAAGTTCTTGCCTGTACCAAAGAGCATAAAGTTCTGATCGATTAAAAGGATACACATCAGGTAATGAGTTATATCCTTGAATAATGCCTGCTTGAGCATTAGTATTCTGGGCATTTTGTTGCAGAAACTGAGCGCTAAATAATCCTCCCTTCCATCCATTGAATTGTTCCGTGTCCACCGTAAGATCTAGTAAAAATACGCTGTTTGAGGTGATACGATCAGCATCCGGTATTCCTCCTGAAAACAACTTATTGGTGTCCCCAATCCAGGCCCCTTGAACCATAATTCCATGATTATCTTCAATACCTAGTTTTTTCTCTATATAACGTTGAATTGCACCCGACCCTGTAGTCACATTGACTGCAGCGGGGTTTGAACTGATACTGGAGCTATTAGGTACGGCCGTGGGTTTCGTTGCTGTGGGAATAGTTTCTGAGGTTTTTGCATTCACAATATCAATGCAATTTATAAGAATAAATAAGATAAAAAAAATTAATCTGCTCATAATTTTTCTTTTAAAAGCATTAATATACATCCATTTATAACATCATTCACCATATACTTTTCTAAACTTAGATTCAATATTTTCTGGCCTAAAACCAACCTTAATACCGTGAAACAAATACCTACAACTAATTTTCTCAAAGAGTCTTATTAAAAAAAGATGAAGCAGTTTTTAATCATTTAAAGACAGTAACGGTTACAAAAAATGTATCGAATTCTTAATTAGACAGATTGAAAGTAGGAACATATTCCTTTTGAAAGAAATTTTTAAGCTTGCAGTTTAAATGGTCCACAAGCTTAAAAAGATTATATTGCTAACAGCCAGCTCCAGATACCAGTATTGCTGCTGCAAGTTGGTCTTGGTTTAGGGTATAAGTTTTATTGGGGACAATATCGACCCAGTTCGTAAGTAAATCAGGCTCTTTTTTATCAGTTGACCAGACAAGCACTCTGAAGTAATGGGCTTGATTAGGTAGACCGAGCGGGATTTGACCTTGTTGCGAGAGAATAATTATGGAACTTAAGTCTAATTTGAAACCATTGACAATGGCTCTATTACTCTCCTGAATGGCCTCAGCGGATGCTTTCCATTGTACTGCAATTTTACCTTGATTGTTTTTTGTAGGGTAATTTGTTTTATTATCAAGCACAATTTGAGTAGCTAAGGCCGTTGAAGCCATAAAGTACAAGCATAAATAAACTAAAATTTTATTCATTTATTTTCCCTAAAGGTTATTCAACAATTTTGCCTTCTTGGGGCACACATGTTGTATTCTCATCGCTCTTAGGCCTTGAGAGAGGAAACTTGCCTTCGGAGCTCAGCGTGCTCATTTTTCCATTATGTATGAAGGCCTCTTTAGGAATATGAACAGCTACATTTTTAATAACATTAACTGCTTCAGGAATTTTGAAATCACCCACCATACTTAAAAATTGATAACTTTCCTGTGGTGAGAACCCTTGAGTACGTACTAAAAAGTCAATTGCATTCTTAGAGGCAAGCTGCATGGCTTCAAATAGATTTTCATGTAAACCCATTATTATCCATTCATCCGCGTTTTCAACAATAGGCCAGGTGAATAAGTTACTACCATTTCGTTTGGTTTTATCAAATACTCCTTCGGCTTTTAAATCTTTTCTTACAATAAACTGCAGGGTGATACCTTCATAAGAAGTCTCGAGTGCTGTGACATCAATTTCTCCATTACTTTGCATCGCATGGGAATCACCGGTCCAAACTAAAGCACCTTTTTGAAAAACGGGTAGGTAAAGAATGGATCCTGTTTGCAGACTCGGTTGATCGAGATTTCCTCCAAAAGGACCTGGAGGGACGGAGTTGAATTGTCCTGGAACAGGTTGTCCCATATGCGTTTCTAAATTCACGGGCCAGCCATCAGGCCAATCCTTGGGTGGGGCTACCGCGATAACTCCCGGAAAGGGTTTTAGGCGTAAGCAAATACCTTTGGAGAATTCGGTGGTATTTCTCTCTTTATTATATTTGAAGTACATAATTCGTGGTTTCGTAAATTCTGATAAAATACCTTGTGTGGGACTTAAAAAATTGTATCCAAAATCATTTAACTTGATATCTAAAACTCGAATTTCGAGAACATCTCCTGGCTCTGCTTCTTCAATATAAACAGGGCCGGTTAAGCTATGCATACCCCGTCTTTTTTGAATGTCATATTTTGTATAAAATTTTGCAATTTCAGCCGGTGTGGTTTTATTAAAGACCATTTCATGCAAGCAACTGTTCCAAGTCTCTAAAGACACCGAATCCCCAGAGTGAACTTTAACGGCAGGTTTTTTATCAAGTGAAAAAAGACCAAGAGTTACGGTATCTTTTGTGGCGGGGACTCTATATGTTTCTGCCGAAACAGTAGAGAACAATGCGGTTGCAATTAATAAAGAGGATATCTGGATTGTCTTTAGCATGTCTTATCCTTAAGAATGGGTGTTGGCAATAGTGTATCGGATAACTTAATAGATTTAATATGAATTTTATAAAAATTCAAGTCAGTCCAATCAAGCTTGCGAAATCAATATTTAAAAGCATGGTTTCTTATGCCTGACTATTTAGTCCCATCCGCAATCGGATTTTTAGGTAGAAAAGTTAATGCTATAAATATCAAGAAGATAAGCTCGATTGCATTACAATAAAGTCCAAAATGAAGATTATTATGATGCTTATAGAATAGGTTAGCTCCTTCTGTTCCTATCGCGCCAACAACCATAACGCACAGGCTAACAAGAGCTGAAGCTGTACCCTTGCTTACAGGGGTTACAAAGAGACAGTATCTGTTTAAAGGCGCATTGATTATGCTCAGTGAAAAAAAATAAATAATCGTTCCAGGAAGCAAATAATAATAAGCATTCCCGAACAAATAAGGAAGCAAAGAAGTTAAAAATGCTCCCACAATCAGAATAATACAACCTAGAAAAACTATTTGTCTAATACTGTATTTATACGTCAGTTTATGTAAAAACCAATTGCCTAAAATGGTAGCGCCAAATACGGGAAGTTGCCAAAGCCCATATTGAATTACTGTAAGTTTTGCCTCAACAATAAGAATAATGGGTGCTAACGCAATCCAAGCAATACAGTGAATGCCCACTGTACCTGCCGCTAAAGTACCAAAACAAAATGCTTTATTAGTAAACAAATCTTTATAGTTCTGCAGTACTTTGTTTGCTGAGAATTTAGTTTTTGGAATTAATTGACCATTCCTCTTGATTTGACCTATTGGTTCAGGCATATAGCGCCATAATCCCCATAATACGACAAGAGCACTTAGCGCAATGGTCACAAATATGTAGCGCCAAGAAGTGTAATGGATTACCAGCGCTCCAATAAGAGGACCAAGTAATGGGGCGAGAATTGCAACATTCGCCATAATTGCAATTAAGCGAATCGCATCCATTTCTTCAAAGATTTCTTGAATCGTCGCATAACCGATTACACCAATAAAGCATAATCCCATACCTTGGAAAAAACGCGCAATTAAAAATTGATTCATTGAATTGGAGCACGCTATAAATAAAGTAAAAATAAAAAATAGAAATGCACCAAGAAGCATCATCGGCCTGCGTCCATAGCTATCAGATATGGGTCCTAAGAAGATCTGTAAACTTGCGCCTCCGAGTATATAAACGCTTAAAGAAGTAGCTACCACAGATTCCGGTGCATCAAAAGAACGAACAACTTGAATCATGCCCGGCATGATCATGTCGTTTGCTATATAAGTTAGAAACTCATACATGACAAAAAAACAGGTAAATATAAGCGCCTGTTTTTTTGTTATAGGAATAAGGGGGTCAGTCATAGCAAGAGCCCTTGTTGTTTATTTTTTTCTTTAAGTGTGCTGTCTTGTAAATCTGTGTCTAAATTTTATATACTCGTTTGATGTTCAATTTTCAAAACAATCTTATGAAATGGCATTTTTTTGGCGAAGATAGTGGCAAACCGAGAATTAATGAACATTTAATGATTTACATTCTTAGTCTACTTGATCCAACTTCGCAGTTCAAGGCGTCCTTGGTAAATCATAAATGGAAAAAAATGGTCGATTTAACTCAAAAATACATGAGTTTATTGCCAACAATTCATCGCATTCCAATGCTTTCTGAAGTGGGACTTGATGTATTAAGATTAAAATTAATGTCAGGTGGCATGACAAATATTGTTTATAGGGTACAAACTGAACAAGATTACTCTAAATACCTTGCAAAAATTCCTGGGATCAATCCAGTTATTATTGAACGTAAAAAACCGCAACGGTGGGTATTAAGAATTCCGGGAGATGTATCGTTATTTTCAGTATCGCGTAAGGATGAAGCAAAAAATGCTCATAAGGCATCAATATTAGGACTTAATGTTCCTATAGAGTACGTTGGACCGGATGGCTTACAACTTACTAAATTCATAGAGGGAGTTCAGAATTTAGATAAGGAAACATTACAACGAGATGGTATATTACAAACCTTAGCTGGTATGGCAAAAAAACTTCATGCCTCAGAACGCTTTGACAATGATACTGCTGTGTTCGAGCGTAATGAGCAATTGCTCCAACAATTAAAACTTAAAAATTTTGCTTTTCCTGAGAAAGTTGAGTTTGTAATAGAACAAATGTCTTATTTAAAGAAATTATTTTCTTCTTATAAAATTGAAATGTGCCCATGTCATAATGATTCGACGCCTTTAAACTATATGAGGGCAGTTGAGGGAACAAACAAGCAAGAAAGGTTCTATCAAATTGATTGGGAATACTCAAGCAACAACGATTTTATGTGGGACCTTGCTTATTTTGCTATAGAATCGAAACTCAGCAAAGAACAAGAATTAGCTTATTTAAGTGCATATTTCGGTAAAGAAAAGCCCTCAGATTCAATATGGGCATGGTATACCGCTTATAAACCTGTTGTAGAGTGGTGGATTACTCTTTGGTCTTGGACCCAACTAGCAAATGAGGCAAAATCAGTAAGTATGGATGAATATCGAAACTTAGGGATAGAGCGTTTTGCAAAGACTGTGGAGAATTTGCAAAGCAAAGGATATAAAGATGCATTAAATATTATTGAGGCAGATCGTTTGGAAAACACTTTTGACGGTCATCGGCCTTTCTGAAAATCAAGTAGTTTTGGGGCAGCTCAGCAGAACCTGGGAATATAATATCTCTCATATCCCCAGTTTTTTTTCGCTGTCGCCAAGCGAAAACATCTACTTTCGACTGTTTTATGCCATGTTATTCAAAAATTCTTGTAGGTGTGTTTTTTCTTGCTCGGATTTTAAATATATTTTGAGTAATTCCAGTGCATGGTTATATTCATCATTTTGAAGCACACCGCGCATTAATTCAAATCGTAAAAAAACACAGTAAGTATTGAGTACATCTGTTTCACAATAGTCACGAATACTTTTTAGTTGTCCTAATAAATACTGTTCCCATACTTTAGAACCACTCATACCCATTTTCCCAGGGAATCCAAGCATGCTGGAGATTTCATCCAGCGGAGCAAAAGCTTTATTTTGATATCCTGCAATTACATCCATGAGATCAAGATGTCGGTAATGAAAACGACTTAAGTAATTGTTCCAACGAAAGTTCTGTTGATTTTCACCGACTTCCCAATAGGTAGGGGCGGTGATCCCGTGTACCAATGCGCGGTAATGTAACACAGGCAAATCAAAGCCACTGCCGTTCCAGCTGACTAATGTTGGGGTATGTTTGTCGATTCCAGAAAAAAACCGGGTTATTAGGTCTTTTTCATCAGAGGACTCATCACCTAAAGACCAGACTTTTATTTGCGAACCATGACTCATAACTAAAGAAATAGCACATATTTTTTGTAAATAATGAGGTAAAAAATCGTTACCTACCTTAGCGCGACGTAATGCAAACATTGCATCTGCAGTATCTTTATCAGATAGTCCATGCAAATCATATAAATTCCGGCCAGCTTCAATATCTGGAATTGTTTCTATATCAAATACAAGAATGGTCATTGGTTCAGCTTAACTTATTATGAATGAACTATATCTTAACATGGGGCAAAGCAGCGAAATAGTAGTTTATTTCTTAGAAACAATAGCATATTTTGAGTTTGTCATGATAATAATCACGGCAATCACGATGTGCGCCCAGAGCATTTATAATGATGTTAGTGCTTATATATTGGCATATTATTGGGTAAATTAATTGATTGAGGTTATAGATTCCTTTTCAACATAACACTTCGTTATGTTAAGATGCGTTCCATAAAGACGTCTCTAAATATACTTAATTAACAACTTTGTACCGATATGAATCATTTAAAATCTCAAGCAGAAAAAATTGAATTTGCTAAAGCCAGAATTAATAAATATAGAACGGAGAATAGCTTTATTCATCCTAGTGTTAGTATTCCAGAACATGTCATCATTGGAAAAAATGTAATTATTCATGAACACTGTACTTTAGGAACCGACGGTTTATATGTCATTGCAGATGAAAATGGGGATCTGATAACTATGCCCCATATTGGCAAATTAATTATTGAAGATAATGTTGAAATACAAGCGTGCACCAATATCAGCAGGGGCTTTACTGGGGATACTATTATTGGCAAAGGAACTAAAATTGCGGCACATTGCCACATCGCTCATGAAGTTAAGATCGGCAAAAATTGTATAATATGCGCTCAAGTTGTTGTTTGCGGCTTTGTCAGTATCAGCGATAGAGTCTGGATAGGCCCAAATTCTTGTTTAAAAGAGCTGATTAAAATTGGTGAGCACGCATTTATCGGCATGAGTAGTAATGTAATTCGCGATGTCGAGCCAGCACATGTTATTGCTGGGAATCCCGCCAAAATACTTCGAAATAGCAAACCGTCTCACTTAGAACATATATTTGGCGAAAAATATTGATCTAAGAAATAAAATCAGGACAGAACATCTTAAATTAAACCCTCTTGCCTGTGATAATAATGCAGGCGTAGATTGTAGTTAGCAAATTTGTTAAAATGATCTTTTTATTGTTTGGTTGCTCATGGACGCATTATTAAAAATTAAGAAGTTACGCATCGTATTTTTGTTGTTTACTTTTTTTCTTACTGCGTGTGTTAGTCATCCCCCTGCAGATATAAACAACGTATGCAGTATATTTAGACAGCATCCAAAGTGGTATAGAAGTGCTAAGGATGTTGAGCGTCGATGGCGGGTTCCTATTCCCGTCCAAATGGCTATTATCCATCAGGAATCCAAATTTAATGCTCGAGCTCGGCCACCACGGAAAAAACTCTTTTGTATCATTCCTTGGAAACGACCTTCGTCAGCATATGGGTACACCCAAGCATTACATGGGACCTGGAGTCATTATAAACAAAATTGTGGGGGATGGTTTGCTTCCCGTGATAATTTTGCTGATGGTGTTGATTTTATTGGTTGGTATGCGAATGAGGCTTATAAAAAAGCAAGAATTCCTCGCACAGATGCTTATGCGCTATATTTGGCCTATCATGAAGGTATAGGTGGCTATCAACGTAGAACTTATTTGAGAAAATCGTGGTTAATTCCTGTTGCACGTAAAGTGAAAGCACGTTCTCAACTTTACGCAATGCAACTCAATTCGTGTAAAAGATCATTAAAATCACGATTTTGGTTTTAAAATTAGAAAGGTAGCGGCTTTGGATTGATAATTGAATCGATGGCTGCATTTGAATTTGTATAGGTTAATAAGTAATAATATATACAGTTATTAAAACTGATATAGATCACTAAGGAGTTTTTAATGCGATTAATGCTTTTGGGTGGGCCGGGTGCAGGAAAAGGAACCCAGGCTTTGCGTTTGATTGAACGTTATCAAATTCCGCAAATCTCCACTGGTGACATGCTGCGTGCAGCTATTGCACAGGGAACGCCCTTAGGACAAAGTGCTAAAAAAATTATGGAAACAGGTGGTCTAGTATCTGATGAGATTATTATTGGATTAGTTAAAGAACGTTTAAAAAAAAGTGATTGTGCTAACGGGTTTCTTTTTGATGGTTTTCCTAGAACAATTGTTCAGGCAGATGCCCTGAAACAAGCTGGAATTTATTTAGATCACGTTATTGAAATTGCTGTAGATGATGAAGAGATTATCAAGCGAATTAGTGGACGTCGAATCCATCTCCCTTCAGGTCGAGTCTATCATGCTCAAAACCATCCTCCTAAACGAGAGGGGATAGATGATGTTACTGGTGAGCCTTTAATTCAACGTGAAGATGATAAAGAAGAGACAGTAAGAAAACGTTTAGAAGTATATCGCAGTCAAACTGCACCTCTAGTTCACTATTATAAATCATGGGCTGAGAGTGGTGATCCTAGTGCTCCAGAGTTTCATAGTATTTGCGGTACTGGTGATGTAGACGACGTTTTTCAAAAAATTGTTAAGTCGATCGAAATTAAGGAAGCAATATGACCAGCTTCAATGTATCCAGTGCAGAATTCCAATCTTTAATTGACCAAAATAGCATTGTGTTCATTGATTTTTGGGCTGACTGGTGTGCTCCCTGCAAACAGTTTTCTAAGGTTTATGAGCAGGTGGCTGAGCAGTTTCCAAATATAAAATTTGCGAAAGTTAATATTGAAGTCGAACAACAATTGGCTGATTTCTTTGAAATACGCTCGATTCCTCATCTGATGGTATTCAAGGAAGGAATAGTCATTTATTCAAATGCTGGCAGTATGCCAGCTTCGACTTTAAAAGAGTTGGTTGAACAAGCAGTAGCAGTTGATGTTAGTGCAATAAAAGCGGAACTTCAACAGCAGGAAAAGAAGTAACTCGTGATAAGTAAGTAGCGAGTTCTTTCTTGCCTTTTTCATCAATTATCAAATCGAGTTTGGTTCTTCGTTTGAGTATATCATCGCAGTTTTGAGCCCACTCTTCCAATATCAAATAATCAACCTCGACTTGATACAGGTATGTACAGTATTTCTTTCCTAAGGATTCTTGATTTTTACAAGAGGCAAGAAATAGTTCCATTCGACTTCCATATGTATATAAATAACGATTAAGTAAGTTTGGATCCATCCAATTATATTTATTTTGAGCATAATCTACATATTGCGCAAAATTCATATTCTCCAAAATGGCCCCGGGGAGGGGAGTTGAGGCTGTAAGTGAAGAACCAATTTGTGGAAAGATTGAATTAAGCTGATCTATAACTTCTTCCGCTAATTGACGATAAGTAGTAATTTTACCGCCATAAATTGTAACGATCGGTGCAGGTTTAAGGTGGACCTCATAGGAATAGTCGCGACTTAAGGCTCTGGCTTCCTTATTCTCTTGAGCAAGCAAGGCACGAACGCCACTCCAAGTATAGAAAATATCTTTTTCAGATATCGTGCATTTAAAATATGAATTAACCAGATCTATTAAATAATGAATTTCTTGATTGCTAATCCTAGCCTCATTAGGATTTTCTGTTAATGGGATATCGGTTGTGCCTATCATACTAAACCCATGATAAGGGATGACAAAGATAATACGGTTATCTTGATGTTGTAATACATAGGCGTGATTACCCTCATAAATTTTGGGTACAATAATATGACTTCCCTTAATTAAACTAATTTTTTTCCGATCGGGAATATTAGTGAGCTCTTCTACTGATTTTACCCATGGTCCTGCTGCATTAATTACTGATTTAGCATAGAGGGTGTAATTTGAACCTGTTTTAGGCTGTATTGTTAATTTCCACAAGTTATTGACTACTTCAGCATGAATTACTGTTGAATGAGTTCGTATGCTAGCTCCATGATTTTTGGCTTGTAGGGCATTAACAATAGTTAAACGAGCATCATCAGTAACTGCGTCATAAAATAGAAAACCCATGTTCAGTTTATCGATAAGGGAGGAGAAATAATCCTTTTTACTCTTCCTAGAAATCATTTTGCATTTAGGTAAACGGTTTTTACCGCTTAAATGGTCATAAATAAATAACCCTAAACGCAAAAACCAAGCAGAACGCATGTGTTTTTCATAGGGGAGAACCAGGGGTTGGGGATGTACTAAATGGGGTGCAAGGTCTAAAAGTCTTTGTCGTTCATTAATTGCTTTTTTAACCATGCCAAATTCAAAGTTTTCTAAATACCTTAATCCACCATGAATAAGCTTGGTGCTACTGGAAGATGTTTTCGAGGCTAGATCATCCTGCTCAAAAAGTACCACGGATAATCCTCTTAATGCTGCATCTGCAGCACAACCACAGCCGTTGATGCCGCCGCCAATAATTGCAACATCAAAAACCGAATTCATGTTTTGGTCTCCAGAAAAAAAGTATACACTATCAATATACACTAATAGTTGGGACAAGGAACTCTGCAACAATGAATTATTTACTTGCAATTGATCAAGGAACGAGTAGTACCCGTGCCATGATATATGATATTTGTGGTGGGTTAGTTGCCAGTAGTCAATATCCGCTCACTCAATATTATCCTCAAGCAGGCTGGGTCGAGCATGATCCAGAAGAAATATGGCAAAAAACCTTAACTGCAATGCGCGATGTAGTCACAAAAGTTCCAGCAGATCAAATACTATGTTGTGGTTTAACAAATCAAAGGGAAACTACTGTAATTTGGGATAAAAGGTCAGGCAAATGTCTTGCTCCTGCGATTGTATGGCAAGACCGCAGAACAGCCGAATATTGCAATACTCTGGCGATTGATGCACCCATGATTCAAGAAAAGACCGGTTTAATTCCCGATCCTTATTTTTCAGCAACAAAATTAAAGTGGCTTCTAGAGAATAATCAAGAAGCAAATGACCTTGCAAAGAAAGGTGATCTAGCTTTTGGTACTATTGATAGCTTTCTAATCTGGCGTTTAACTACCGAGCATTTGCATTTAACCGATGTGACTAATGCATCGAGAACGATGCTTTTTAACATTAAAAAAGAACAATGGGATTTAGAGCTACTGGATTATTTTAAAATACCCGAGTCAGTTTTACCGAAGGTTTGCGCCAGTGATAGCCGTTTTGGGCTTATTGATAAGCAATGGCTTGGCAATGAGTTACCTATTACGGGAGTTGCGGGAGATCAACAAGCTGCTTTAATTGGCCAAGGCTGTTTTAAAATTGGTATGGTAAAAGCAACTTTTGGTACGGGTGCCTTTCTATTACTTAATACAGGTAATAAACCCGTATTATCTCAGCATAAACTTCTAACAACAATTGCTTATAAAATTCAAGGAAAAACAGTATACGGGTTAGAGGGTAGTATTTATCATGCAGGTACCACAGTCAAATGGCTACGCGATTCAATGAAATTAATAACAAGTTCTGATGAAACTGAGGCCCTGGCAAGCTCCTTATATGGAAATGAGGGAGTTTATTTAGTTTCAGCATTTACAGGTTTAGGTGCACCACATTGGTTATCCGCTCCGGGAGCATCCATTGTTGGCTTGAGTCTATCCACTCATAGAGCGCATTTTGCCCGCGCAGCATTAGAAGGGGTTTGTTATCAAACACGCGAAGTCTGTTTTTGTATGAGAGAGGACAGCCAATTGGATTTATCACTATTGCGAGTTGATGGTGGAATGGCAGTTAATCGGTGGTTTTTACAATTTTTAGCTGATCAGTGTCAATTAGAGGTACAAAAACCTAAAGATATTGAAACCACTGCAAAAGGTGCAGCCATACTAGCGGGTTTGGGGTGCGGAATTTTTAATTCATTGGATGAACTGCATGCAATTTGGGATGTAGAACAATCCTTTAAACCGCAAAGGCCTTTGGAGCAGGTAGAGCAAGAATATCGTGGTTGGCGGCATGCTTTACAAAAAATAAAAAGATAAAGTCTAAATTAGGTTGTGTAACCTAGCATTACAAGAGCTGGAGAATTCGAGTGATCCTGGGTGCATGGTCTTTGGAAAACCCACACCCAGTTAATTATACTAAGGAACATTTCTTGTTTTTTCACCAGTATAAAGCTGGCGTGGTCTACCAATTCTTGATTTAGTGGCAACCATTTCCATCCAATGACTCATCCAACCAACAGTACGAGCTAGAGCAAAGACCACTGTAAACATATTTGTTGGAATTCCTATAGCACTTAAAGTCAGGCCTGAATAAAAGTCAACATTGGGATAGAGTTTTTTCTCAATAAAATAATCATCTTCAAGAGCAATACGTTCAAGTTCCATTGCAAGTTTGAATAATGGAGCATCTTTTGCACCTACTGCTTCCAATACATCATAGCAGGTTTGGCGCATTACTTTTGCTCTGGGATCGTAGCTCTTATAAACACGGTGACCAAACCCCATTAATCGGAACGGATCATCCTTATCTTTTGCGCGTTTGATGTAATGTTGAATGCGATCAACGCTTCCAATTTCTTTAAGCATGTTGAGGCAGGCCTCATTCGCACCACCGTGAGCAGGCCCCCATAAAGCACCGATTCCCGCAGAAATACATGCAAAAGGATTCGCTCCTGTTGATCCAGCGAGACGAACAGTGGAGGTAGATGCATTTTGCTCATGGTCAGCGTGTAAAATAAAGATTGTATCCATGGCGCGTACAAGGACTGGATCAGGAGTTGATTCTTCAGTCGGAACGCTAAACATCATATGCAAGAAATTTTCAGCATAAGACATTTTATTTTGAGGGTATATATAGGGTAATCCTATTGAGTATTTATAACTCATTGCCGCAAAAGTCGGCATTTTAGCAACCATTCGAATTGCAGAAATAAATCGGTCTTCCGCATTATTTAAATCCATGGTGTCATGATAAAAGGCAGATAAAGCCCCAACCATTCCAACCATAATTGCCATTGGATGCGCATCACGTCGGAAACCATTTAAAAATTGATACATTTGTTGATGTACCATGGTATGGTTATTAATTAAATTAACAAATTTTTTCTTTTCGTCGGCATTAGGTAGTTCGCCATTGAGTAAAAGATAACTTACATCCAGAAAATCTTTTTTCTCGGCTAATTGTTCGATTGGATAGCCTCGATAGAGTAATATCCCTTTCTCACCATCTATATAGGTGATTTTAGATTCACAGGAGGCAGTCGATAAAAAACCTTGATCAAAGGTGAAAACGCCACGCGCACCTAGTTGTGTGATATCAATCACATCATTTCCTAACGTAGGTGTATATACTGGTAATTCGAGTGGCTCTTGCCCTTCAAGGCTAAGTTTCGCTGTTTTTTTTGTCATTGCTTCTCCTGAGAAAAGGATTCGTTTGTTTGTGCGTGGCACTATATACAAAATGAGCACTTACAGTCAATTTTATTATGGGTTAGAATTTCAAAGAATAACAGTAAAAAAGTAACAAATTTATCTATGTTGAGATGAGAATCTAAAATTTACCGTACATTTTATCCCTTGTCCTAGGAGGATACTGCATGTTATGCGGTACTTGAGGTACATTTTAGTGTAGATGATTTAATTAAATTCGTCTGTATGGTATCCTTTATCATTAAAATTTATCGTCAAGGATACGTCCAAACTATGGTTTATCTAGCTAAAGAAGTCTTGCCAGTTAATATCGAAGATGAATTAAAACAATCCTATCTAGATTATGCGATGAGCGTTATTGTGGGGCGGGCTTTGCCTGATGTTCGCGATGGCTTGAAGCCAGTTCATCGACGCGTACTTTTCGCAATGAGTGAATTAGGCAATGACTGGAATAAACCCTATAAAAAATCTGCACGTGTTGTAGGGGATGTAATCGGTAAATACCATCCACATGGCGATACCGCAGTTTATGACACCATTGTTCGTATGGCACAACCTTTTTCGATGCGTTATCTTTTGGTTGATGGTCAGGGTAACTTCGGTTCTGTAGATGGCGATGCACCTGCGGCAATGCGGTATACCGAAGTAAGAATGTCTAAGGTAGCCCATGCTTTATTAGCGGACCTCGAGAAAGAAACTGTAGATTTTAGTCCTAACTATGATGAGACAGAGTTTGCCCCTGTAGTTTTGCCTTCACGTATACCTAACTTATTGGTTAATGGTTCTTCCGGTATTGCTGTAGGTATGGCGACGAATATTCCACCCCATAATCTTACTGAAGTAATTAATGCATGCATTGCTCTGGTTGATGACCCGGAACTAAGTTTAGATGACATTATGGAAATTATTCCTGGGCCAGATTTTCCAACAGCTGCAATTATCAATGGTCGGGCTGGAATTATACAAGGCTATCGCACAGGAAAAGGGCGCGCAATTATTAGGGCACGCACAGAAATTGAAACCGATGAAGATTCAGGACGCCAAGCCATTATTATTACCGAGCTTCCTTACCAAGTTAATAAAGCCCGTTTAGTAGAGCGTATTGCTGAGTTGGTGCGAGATAAAAAAATTGAAGGAATTTCTGGACTTAGAGATGAGTCCGATAAACAAGGTATGCGAGTCGTTATCGAGTTAAAGCGTAATGAGGTTGCTGATGTTATCTTAAATAATTTGTACGCTCATACCCAAATGCAAAATGTGTTTGGAATTAATATGGTTGCCTTAGTTGATGGTCAACCACGCACTTTGAATTTGAGACAAATTCTTGAGTATTTCATTAAACACCGAAGAGAAGTTGTAACTAGAAGAACCTTATTTGATCTAAAGAAAGCACGTGCTCGCGCCCATTTATTAGAAGGCTTGGGAATTGCTTTAGCAAATATTGATGAAATGATTGATTTGATTAAAAAATCACCAACCCCTCAAGATGCTAAAGAAGGATTGCTTGCCAAGCTATGGCAACCCGGTATGGTTAAGTCAATGCTGGAGAGGGCTGGATCTGATGCATCACGGCCTGATGATTTGGCTGCTGAATTTGGATTAGGAGCTCATGGATATAAATTATCAGAGGCTCAAGCCCAAGCTATTCTTGAATTAAGACTTCATCGCTTAACTGCATTAGAGCAAGATAAAATTTTAGGTGAGTTTGAGGAATTATTGCAGTTAATTCGCGAGCTGTTGGAAATATTGGCTTCTCCAGAGCGACTCATGCAAGTAATACGTGATGAGTTAATAGATATAAAAACTCAGTTTGGTGACGAACGCCGTACTGAAATCACTGCCTCCCAAGAAGATTTGACAATTGAAGATTTAATTACTGAAGAAAATGTAGTAGTCACTCTATCGCATCAAGGCTATGTAAAATACCAACCTCTAACTGCATATCAAGCTCAACGTAGGGGGGGGAAGGGTAAATCTGCGACCAACGTTAAAGATGAGGATTTTGTTTCTCGTTTAGTGATTGCAAGTACGCATGACACATTGCTTTGCTTCTCTAACCTCGGAAAACTTTATTGGCTAAAAGCATATCAACTTCCTTTAGCCAGTCGTATCTCTAGGGGTCGTCCCATTATTAACATATTACCACTTGCTGAAGGCGAAGAAATCAATGCCATGCTACCTGTCAGAGAGTACCAAGAAGGTTATTATGTCTTTATGGCTACTAAAAAAGGAACGGTTAAAAAAGTTCCGTTAAATGCATTTAGTAGACCCAGATCTAATGGAATTATCGCTGTGGATCTCGATGAAGACGACAGTTTAGTTGGGGTTGATATTACAGATGGTAGTAAAGATATCATGCTATTTACCGATGCAGGTAAAGTGGTACGATTTGATGAAAGTAAAGTACGACCCATGGGCCGTACTGCCCGTGGAGTACGAGGTATCCGCATCGAAGAGAAGCAAGCAGTAATATCTCTAGTTGTGGCTCATTCAGATGGAACCATATTGACTGCAACCGAAAATGGATATGGAAAACGTACCTCCATTGAGGAATATCGGGTTTCTGGACGAGGTGGACAAGGTGTCATTTCCATTCAGGTTAGTGAGCGTAATGGTAAAGTGGTCCGTTCCGTGCAAGTTACAGATGCAGATGAAGCCATGTTGATTACCGATAAGGGTACCCTGGTACGGTTTAAAGTTGATGAGTTATCCGTAATTGGTAGGAATACGCAGGGTGTTCGCCTAATTAATGTTAGCCCAGGGGAAAAAGTAGTGGGCATGCAAAAAATTGAAGATTTGGGCGAGGATACTGAGGATTCTAATGAGTCTGATGACATAACTGAAATTGAAGAAAATGGCGATGACAACTCGAGTCTATAATTTTGGTGCGGGTCCTTCAATGCTTCCTGAGACTATTCTTAAGGAAGCACAAGAAGAATTTCTCGATTGGAAAAATCTTGGCGTTTCTGTTCTTGAAGTTGGACATCGTAGTCCGGAGTTTACAGCTCTTTTATCCAGTGCAGAACAATCTTTAAGGGAACTACTCTTTATCCCTTCAAATTATCATGTTTTATTTTTGGGAGGAGCTGCCCGTACTCAGTTTGCCATGATTCCAATGAATCTTTTAGGGCCAAAAGATGAGGCAGGTTATCTGGTCACTGGGGTTTGGTCACAGATGGCTTTTTCTGAAGCACAACATTTGAAAAAAGCATATTGTATTGCCAGTGATGAACAAAATGGTTATAAAACCATTCCTGATCCAAGAAGTTGGGACTTAAAAGAAAATACAACCTATATTTATTATACTCCAAATGAAACTGTGAATGGGGTGCGATTCCCTTTTGTTCCAAAAACTAAAGAAATTCCATTAATCGCTGATATGACGTCTGCTTTGCTTAGCGAACCTATAGATGTCAAAAATTTTGCTTTAATTTTTGCTGGAGCCCAGAAAAATATCGCAAACGCAGGATTAACCATAGTGATTATTAGGGATGATTTATTAGAAAAAATACCCACACCCTATGTGCCAACCATGTTAAATTATAAAACTCAAGCCGAGCATCATTCGCTTTATGCGACCTCACCCGTATTTAATTGTTATTTAGCGGATAAAATGTTTAATTGGATAAAAGCACAAGGCGGAGTTGAAGAAATATACCGGCTTAATTGTCAAAAGGCAGGTAAATTATATCAATATTTGGACAACAACGATTTTTATACTACTCATGTAGATCCTGAAGTTCGTTCAATAGTTAATGTCTGTTTTTCCCTCCAAAATGCTACATTAGAGGATGAATTCTTACATTTAGCTCAGCTACGAGGTTTATATGCTTTGAAGGGACACCGACTCGTGGGTGGTATTCGTGCGAGTCTTTATAATGCAATGCCTATGGCTGGGGTAGATGCGCTTATAGAGTTCATGTCTGAATTTGCAAAGGAAAATAGTTAGTGAGAGTACTTAATTTTGTTAGTAAACCTGTTCGGTCAATTAAAGGTGAGATCACTGTACCTGGTGATAAATCGATTTCACATCGTTCAATTATTTTTGGTTCTTTAGCTAAGGGAACAACAATCATCAATGGGTTTCTTGATGGTGTTGATTGCATGGCAACCCTAAAAGCTTTCCAAGCAATGGGAGTTACAATAGAAGGCCCTGATGAACAACAAGTCGTAATCTATGGAGTTGGCAAGCATGGATTGAAAAAACCAGATCACGTTATTGATTGTGGAAATTCTGGAACCAGCATTCGTCTGCTCGCAGGATTATTAGCTGCTCAATCTTTTGATAGTCAATTGACAGGGGATGAGAGCTTATTAAAAAGACCGATGATGAGGGTGAGTACACCATTAACACAAATGGGTGCCGATATTACTACCGTAGATGGAAAACCTCCTATAACAATTAAAGGTGGCAAAAAACTGAAAGGAATTCACTATATAATGCCTGAAGCAAGTGCCCAGGTTAAATCATGCATTCTATTGGCTGGCCTTTATGCTGAAGGAGAGACACGAATCACAGAAGCAGGGGTGAGTCGTGACCATACAGAACTCATGCTAAAAAACTTTTCTTATCCTGTTCACCGCTCTGGTAATACTTTAATGGTTAACTCCAAGAGCGAATGCATGGGTACTGAGGTAGATATTCCTGGAGATATTTCATCCGCGGCATTCTTTATTGTGGCAGCTACTATTATTCCTGACTCCGATATTCTCATTCGAAATGTAGGTATTAATCCAACCCGTACTGGAATACTGCATATTTTATTGGAAATGGGGGCTAATATTACCCTTTTAGATCAGCGACAACTTGGAGAAGAATTGGTGGCTGATTTACGCGTTCAGTATGCACCATTGAAAGGAATTAATATTGATCCAAAAATGGTACCCCTTGCAATAGACGAGTTCCCTGTTATTTTTATCGCCGCTGCTTGTGCGCAAGGACAAACTACGCTGCATGGTGCAAGTGAGCTACGCTTTAAAGAAAGTGATCGGATTGCTGCAATGGTTGAGGGTCTAAATGAATTAGGTATTCATGCAAATGCATTAGACGATGGCGTGCTAATCGAGGGAGGGACCTTACAAGGAGGTACTGTTGAAAGCAGAGACGATCATCGTATTGCTATGTCATTTGCAATTGCTGGGGCTGTAGCTAAAGAACCTGTTACTATTAGAAATTGTGTCAATGTAGCTACCTCATTTCCTTTGTTTGTGCAAACGGCAAAGGAGCTTCAATTACAAATAGAGGAATCTGTTAATAATGTACAATGATGCAGTACCTGTTATAACCCTAGATGGACCAAGCGGCACTGGAAAGGGCACTTTATGTCAATTACTTGCGAAACATCTTAAATGGAATATGCTTGATAGTGGTGCTATTTATCGTGTTCTTGCTTATGCCGCTAGGAAGAATGAAATTGATTTTCATGATGTAGATAAATTAACTACACTTGCGCGTTCACTAAATTTACGTTTTGAATCTTCTGCTGATTATGGGTCGCAAGCTATTTTAGATGAAAGAAACATAAGTTCCGAAATTCGAAGTGAGCAATGCGGACAAGATGCATCACAAATTGCTGCGATTCAAGAGGTTAGACATGCATTACTCGAGCGACAGCGTAATTTTGCTCAATATCCAGGACTCGTTACTGATGGTCGAGATATGGGCACCGTAGTCTTTCCTGATGCTGTTTTAAAAATATTTTTATATGCTAATGAAGAAGAAAGAGCAAATAGACGTTATTTACAGTTGAAAGAACAGGGAATTAATGTTAGCCTCGCGCAGGTTGTAGAAGAATTGGCTAAGCGTGATGTTAGGGATACTGCTCGTGCGCATGCGCCATTGAAGCCTGCGGATGATGCAGTGCAAATTGATACAACCAGATTATCCATTGTACAAGTGTTTAATATTGTATTAAAATTAATTAATGAGCGTTTGTACCGTGCTTAATTATTTGTTGGGGGAAAGATGAGTGGAACTCAATCTTTCATTTTTTTACTAAAGAGTTTATTAACATGTCTGAAAGTTTCAAAGAATTGTTTGAGCAAAGTATAGCCGGTGCTCAATTTTACCCTGGTGCCATTATTAATGCTAAAGTTATCGGAATCGATAGCGATTATGTCATTTTAAATGCTGGTCTAAAATCAGAAGGGATTGTACCTAAAGAAGAATTTTATGACAAAGATGGTGCTTTGGAAGTTAGCCTAGGTGATACTGTCGAAGTAGCACTGGATTCTGTTGAAGATGGCTACGGCGAAACGCTCCTTTCAAGAGAAAAAGCAAAACGTCAGGAAGCTTGGCGTAAATTATCTAAATCACACGAAAACAATGAAACAGTCACTGGTCTTATTTCTGGAAAAGTTAAAGGCGGATTTACTGTTGAAATTGGTACTATACGCGCCTTCTTACCTGGTTCATTAGTAGACGTCAGACCTGTAAGAGATCCTTCTTATCTAGAAGGCAAAGAGCTTGAATTCAAAGTTATTAAAATGGATTTAAAGCGCAACAACATCGTTGTATCCCGTCGAGCAGTTGTTGAAGAAGAAAGTAGTGCTGATAGACAAGCATTGCTTGAGTCCTTACATGAGGGACAAGAGCTTCATGGTATTGTTAAAAACCTTACCGATTATGGTGCATTCATTGACTTGGGCGGCATAGATGGCTTGTTGCATATCACTGATATTTCATGGAAACGTGTAAAACATCCAAGTGAAGTGTTATCAGTTGGCCAAGACGTAAAAGTAAAAGTATTGAGCTTTGATAGCGAAAGAAACCGTGTTTCTCTAGGTATGAAACAATTAGGTAACGATCCTTGGGTTGATCTAGTAGAGCGTTATCCAATAGGCAAAAAATTACAAGGTAAAGTAACTAATATTACTGATTATGGTTGCTTTGTTGAAATCGAAGAAGGTGTGGAAGGCTTAGTCCATATGTCTGAGATGGATTGGACCAATAAAAACGTACATCCTAGTAAAGTAGTTTCTCTGGGTGATTTAGTTGATGTGATGGTTCTTGAAATTGATGAAGAACGACGCCGTATTTCTTTAGGCATGAAACAATGTGTTGGTAATCCATGGCAACAATTTGCTGCCTCACACAATAAAGGCCAAAAAGTTAGTGGTAAGATTCGTTCAATCACCGATTTTGGAATATTTATTGGCTTGGATGGAGATATTGACGGTTTGGTACATTTGTCTGATATTTCCTGGACTGTTCCTGGTGAAGAAGCGGTAAAACAGTTCAAGAAAGGCCAAGAGTTGGAAGCAGTTATTCTTGCTATAGATCCTGAGCGTGAGCGTATTTCTTTAGGTATTAAACAACTTGAAGGCGATAACTTCGCAAGTTTTGTTGATGAGTATACTAAAGGTGCCATAGTTAAAGGTACTGTTGTAGCTGTAGATCCTAAGACAGTTACGGTAGCTTTAGCAGATGATATTACTGGTACTATTCGTGCAAGTGAATTGTCTGATGAGCGTGTTGATGATGCGACTACTCTTGTCAAAGAAGGTGATGAGATTGAAGCAAAAATCATAAATGTGGATCGTAAAAACCGCTCAATTACTCTTTCAGTAAAAGCGAAAGATGCTCAAGATGAAGCAGATGCAATCAAGAAATACTCTAGAACCGAAGGCGCTTCAACAACAACCTTAGGTGATTTACTCAAAGAGAAAATGGCAAGTAAAGAGAGTGATTAATTCTTTATAGTTAATTAGTTAGAAAGCGTAGATTTTTCTACGCTTTTTTGTTTGTATATTTTAATCACCTGGGTGATGGGAAGTGGAGCTCAGGTTAATATTGCTGTATCATCCTGGAATCCCGGGTTCCGCTTCGAATTGCCCTGGAAACAAAAAAGGAAGAATTTATGCGCATATTAATGCTAGTTATTTATATACTTCTTATCATTATTGGCGTTAGTTTTGCTGCTCTAAATGCAACTTCAGTGGATGTTAATTTATATTTTAAAACAATAACAATCCCTATATCTGTTCTCATGACAATCATGTTGGGTATTGGTATAGTAGTAGGCTTTATACTTTTTATTGGAAGATATTGGCGTTTAAAAGCTGAATGCCACAAAATTAAAAACCAATTAAAATTAACTGAAAAAGAAATTAAAAACTTACGATCAATTCCATTGCAAGATCAACATTAATTTTTTTATTATTATGAAAGTCTAACAAGCAGAGGGGAGGGTAATAATGATTGATTTATGGCCATTACTATTGCCTGCTGCTGCGTGGTCTGGTTGGTGGATGGCAAATCGTAGTAAACCCAAGGAAGATCCCACTCTATATAATCGCTTATCTCGCGAATATGTTGTTGGACTTAATTATCTTTTAAATGAGCAGCCCGATAAAGCGGTTGATGTTTTTATTAAATTACTAGAAGTTGACAGTGATACGGTAGAAACTCATCTTGCATTAGGAAGTTTATTTAGGCGTAGGGGTGAGGTTGATAGAGCCATACGTATTCATCAAAATTTAATTGCAAGGCCTCAATTAAGTATTCTGCAAAGGAAAGAATCATTAATGGCCTTAGGCCAGGATTATATGAGTGCTGGTTTATTCGATCGTGCAGAGCGAATATTTTTAGAAGTTGTTGAACTAGGTGGATCTAAAGAAACAAGCAGCTTGCATGGTTTGTTAGCAATTTATCAGCAAGAAAAAGCTTGGGAAAAGGCTTTAGATGTAATTAAAAAGTTAGAAATTTCAACAGGAACAAGTTTTCATAACCAAGCGGCTCATTATTATTGTGAAATGGCTAATCAGGCATTAAAAAGCAATGCCATTGATAAAGCTACTTATTGTATCAAACAAGCTATAAGCGTTGATAATGAATCAGTTAGAGCCAGTTTAATGAACGCAAGTCTTGAAATGAAAGAGGGACGTTACAAACATGCGATTCGTTCGTTAAAACGTGTTCCTCAGCAAGATGCAGATTTTTTAACAGAAATTATCGAACCTCTAGTTGTTTGCCATAAAGAATTAAATACAATGGATGAGTGTGTCAAATATCTTGAAGAGACTTTAGAGGATAACCCTAGAGCTTCGGTAATTTTTGTAATAGCGGAATATTTAAGACAACAAAAAAATATGGATGCCGCTATAGATTTCGTAGCGGATAACTTGAGCAAACATCCATCCATACGAGGTTTAAATCAGTTAATCTATTGGCATCTTGAATCTGCCCATGGAAAGGTACGTGACAAATTACAAATGCTTTATGATATAACGAGTAAATTTTTAGACAATAAGCCAGTTTATCGATGCGTTCATTGCGGTTTTGGTGGCAAGCATCTTCATTGGCATTGTCCCAGCTGTAAAAACTGGGGGAGAATGAAACCTGTCCATGGATTGGAAGGATATTAACTAATTTTTTAAGAGATTATGATGCAATTTATCGATTTAAAAAAACAATATTCAATAATAGAAAACGAAATTTTAGCAAGTATTAAAAACGTTTTAGATCATGGTCAATATATTATGGGGCCTGAAATTGCACAACTTGAACGGCAATTAGCTGATTTTATAGGAGTTAAACATGCAATTGTCAACTCAAGTGGAACAGATGCATTATTAATGGCATTGATGGCCTTGGAAATTCAGCCGGGAGATGAAATTATTACCACTCCTTTCAGTTTTTTCGCTACTGCTGAGGTGATCAGTCTTTGTCAAGCTAAGCCTGTTTTCATAGATATTGATCCACTTACGTATAATATGGACCCTAACAAGCTTGAGGCAGCAATTACCAGAAAAACTAAGGCAATAATGCCCGTCGGATTATATGGTCAATGTGCTGATCATGACGAGATTAATGCTATTGCAGCTCATCACGGTATCCCAGTAATTGAGGATGCAGCACAAAGTTTTGGCGCCACTTATAAAGGTAAATATTCCTGTGCTTTATCAACGATTGGATGTACCAGTTTCTTTCCATCTAAACCTTTAGGAGGATATGGAGATTCGGGAGCTTGTTTCACAAATGATGATAATTTAGCCCAAAAACTCCTTGAAATAAGAATTCATGGTCAAAATGCGCGTTATTGCCATAACCGTATAGGGATTAATGGAAGAATGGATACGATTCAGGCAGCTGTTTTAATTGAAAAATTGAAACTGTTCCCCGATGAAATTATTATGCGCCAAAGAGTCGCCAAAGCGTATGATCAGATTCTGTCACCCCTTGTAAAAACGCCCTTTGTTCATAGTTATAATACAAGTGTTTATGCACAATATACCATTGAAGTAAGTAATCGAGATTCATTCCAAAAGGCAATGCAAGAATCAGGAATTCCAACTGCAGTGCATTATCCTGTACCCCTACATCAACAAGCTGCCATGGCCTATTTGGGTTATAAAATGGGAGATTTTCCTCATGCTGAATATGCAAGCAGTCGTGTTATTAGTTTACCCATGCATCCTTATTTGCAGGAAGCAGAGCAAATAAAAATAGCTAACGCCGTAAAAAGTGCACTAAAAGTACATCATGAAGAGGCTGTAGTATAATGATGCCTAAATTAATTGTTGCACTAGATTTTGATAATGAGCATGATGCTTTAAAATTAGTTGAAAAGCTGGATCCTAAAAGTTGCGCTTTAAAAGTTGGAAGCGAACTATTTACACTGCTTGGCACAAGTTTTGTGAAACAATTAATCAAAAGAAACTTTAAAGTTTTTTTAGACTTAAAATTTCATGATATTCCCAATACAGTTGCAAAAGCGTGTAAAGCAGGTGCTGAGCTGGGAGTGTGGATGATGAATGTCCATGCTTCTGGGGGAATGAGTATGATGCAAGCGGCAAGAAATGCTATTGATTCATATGGCACGAATAGACCTATCTTAATTGCAGTAACTGTTTTAACCAGTTTTAATCAAAATGAATTAATTTCAATTGGGATAGACACATCTGTAATGAGTCATGTAAAAAAATTAGCTATTTTGACCAAGGAAGCAGGTTTGGATGGAGTCGTCTGTTCCGCTCAAGAAGTTAAGGTCATAAAAAGTTCTTGTGGGGATCAATTTATAACGGTAACCCCAGGCATCCGATTGCCAAATAACGTAAGTGATGATCAATCTCGAATTATGACACCCAAACAGGCCATTGAAGAAGGGAGTGATTATTTGGTTGTCGGACGTCCAATCAATCAAGCATCAAATCCTGAACTTGTTGTTACTCAAATTTTAAAGAATATTCAAGATAATTAATCCTATTTATACCCTAGGTACATTGCAAAAATGTGCCTGAGTATCATACGTTAAAGTCACATCTGACAGTTCATAGCAGCTATTAGTTGTTCATTTCGGAATAATTCGGTCTATTTAATTTCTGATAAATTTGTGTTAATTATATTTGTGATGGTTAAAAATAATAAAACAAAAAGGAATCTTAATCGAATCATTTGAACAAAAGGTGATGGAAACAGCAAGACTCGAGTTAAATATAGCATGATCTAATCAGCAATAAATCAACTGGAAGCAGGGAGTGCTTTAATTATTGCTGAGGGAGTTAATGGATTATCATAACTTAAGGATAAGTGATGACACCACAACACGTAATAAGTCAGCTGCTTGAATCTGACGCACACCCATATGCTCAAAATCTTGATTTATTAAAAAAAATTATTATGACGGCCTATTTAGGACGTTTAGAAATTAATGGTTCCCTCCCCGATAATAAAATCGCTTTTGGTAATTATCTATTTGATAACGAACAAACAATGTTCGATTTTACTCGCGTAAGTGATGAGAAAAGATCATTGTTTAACCAATGGCTGTTGGATCCCCACCAAAAGGAAAAAACTAAAGCATTTTTATCGGGCGTAACAGTAAATGAGTATCGCGGTTTCACAGCAGAGGTTGCTTTAACCTGGTGGGGTAGAATAGTAAGCTGGTTTCAAGGGCAATTTTTAGAGCATTGGAAAATAAGTGATTTAGATTTATCACTGAAAAATATATCAAATTATCAATTAACTGGTATTCAAATGTGCCATGGTCATCATGGGATATTAGTAGGCTTTAATCAATTTTTAGTTCCTGGGACGGGAACAAAATATAAAGATCCTAATGACTCACAGCAAGAACCTCTAGGAAATACGAAACGACTTTTTATTACCGATAAATTAGTCGATCAGCTAATTTCGCTTAATATAAAAAATATTAACTTTGAATCCATATGTAAAAGCCCTCATCCTCATTCTATCGAAGTGTCCGATCCACAAGAACGTCTAGATAAAATGCATGATTATCGAAAGATGCAGCGATATATGTCATTAAAGCCTTGGTACGTACGCATTTGGAGTTGGTTATTTCCTTGGATAAACGAGGAAAAAGTTAAAAGCAAATCGATTAAAGAAAAACAGGTAGTACCTCTATATCAAACCAAAAAAATCGAGATATTTAGGTTTTTAAAATCACATGAGATTCTTGTAAGAGAAAGAAAGCCTAATATTGAAAATATAGTTCTTTGTGGTGGTGGCGCAAAAATTTTTGCTCATATTGGTGTCTGGAAAGCACTGAATGAAGCCAAAATATATCCTGAAAAATTTGCAGGCAGCTCCGCAGGAGCCATTATGGCCTTAATGTGTTATTTAGGTTATACAGCGGAAGAAATTGAAGCATTATTTAAACATTTTAAACATGAGCATTTAGTCCATTTTGATATAAATATCAATGGAATTTCTGAGGCTCATTCCCTAAAGACCGCTCTTGATTATGCGATTGCTTATAAATTAGATCAAATTGTTTTCAAATACCAAATTCCATATCCCCAAGGTCCAATCACATTTGCAACCTTAGAAGAAATTCGGCAGAAATGCCCGGGGTGTGGAATTGGTAAGGAATTAGTAGTTACAGCAACAAATAAAAGCCAAGGAAAAACTCGATATTTCTCTTACTTACGCTCACCAAATTTTGAAGTGAGTGAGGCAGTAAAAACATCCGCAAGTTTTCCTATAGTTTATAGAGCAACACTCATTGACGGAGAGGAACATAGTGATGGTGGAATATTAAATAATTTACCAACCAATGTGTTTTTCGATGATCATTCCACACTACTTGAATCCGAGTATGGTAATAACTTAAAAGTATTAGCCGTTAAGTTTGATGATGGTCCAGAGAGAAAGGCGATCGATCGTGTGATGGATAGAGTTTATAGAGAGAATGTTGTCTTAAATTGGATTTATAGATTATTAACTGGTGTTAGTGATCCAGCCAGCGGGTGGGAAAAAGATCGTTTGAAATTGAGAAAATATGCATGTCAATCCATTGTAATCAATGTTGATAATGTATCTACCTCATCATTTACCGTTGGAGAAGAAACTAGAAAGCAAATGATTGATTCTGGTTATCAAGAGACAAACAACTATTTGAACATGCGATATCACAAAAATGATGCCAAGGAATATGAAAATGAAGAGTTTATGTATACTACCTTTAGTTCCCTGGGTGAATTACTTTCCTATTGTTGTTATCGAGGTGATCAGCATTGGTTTGAAATAGTATTCCGACTAATTGAAGAATCTAGCGCTCCTAATCAAAGTGAGTTAATGCAACAAGCACAGGAGTTGCGTAGACTTTATTTTACTACCGCAACTTCATCACCTAAAACTCCCAAGCAAGATGATAGTCCATTGACTTTTTTTGGTAATGAAATACCCAATGCCTTATCATCGTCAACTAGAAAAGACCATCATAAGATATTACTTGCGATATATCCTGTTTTTTTAAAACTATCACAAGATTTAATAAAGGACAGCGCCGATAAAAAGATTTTTGATTATGCCCGCCATGTTTTTTCATTAAAAGCACCGTTTGAGTGTTTAACTCATTTTGCAAAAATTCGTAATGAAACGCATGTAATTTTTCATATCGCAATAAATTTATTAAAGCAATTGAAGAAAAATCCTTGTGAGAGAGTTTATGAAGAGATGAGTCGACTGCTTGATTTACTTAATAGTAATAAAAATTTATATAAAGAAGAGTATTTCTCACGTTGGGATTTATCCTTTTCTCAATGTTCACGCATACTCGATTTAATGAGCAAAAATTCTGAAGTTAATCCTCGAATGCTCCGTTCATTGAGCAGAAAATATGAGCCGATGCAAACGGTGAAAGCGGGCATTTATTATGAAGATGATTATGGAGATTTAGAGTCTGATGAAGGATTTTCATTTAGTATGTAATATGTTCATGGAACTATGATATTTTATCCGTTAACTCGCGAATTAATGGAATAAATTTTTATTATGAATATAAAAGGGTTTACACTGCTTGAATTGCTGATAACGATGGCAGTGTTCATAGGTTTATCAGTAATAGGGATTGGTTCATATACTTATTTTTTGAAAAAAAATGAGCAAAAAACAATTATTGATGAACTTCGTACGGCAATACAATATGCTAAGATGCAGGCGATAATTCTTGGTAATCCGGTATATGTTTCTCCGCTCGATGGGTCATCTAATTGGTCAAATGGGATGGTGTTAAATTTTTTAAACAAAAGAACGAATCAAAGGGAAGTAATTTATCAATGGCAATGGAACCATCCCCGCTGGGACTTGCATTGGGATGGCGCAGGTTCGAAAAAGAAAATCAGCTTTTCAACTTATCCTGGGCAAGCAATTAGCAATGGGCGTTTCATTTTAATGAATATGGATACCCATGAGCAGGTGCTAATTATTTTAAATAGGCTAGGGAGAATAAGAGTTAGCAATAACTTGTCGCTGATGCGTTAATTTTGTAAGATCTTACTGAACTATATTTTGTCATAAGTAGCAATAATACATGTCTATTAATACTCATTCTATTTTTACCATAAATGCACAAAGTTCGGAACAACTTAAAGAGTGGCTTAATTATAAAGCCTCATTAACTGATAAACTCCAGCAACTTAAGGGCGAAACGCAGATCGAGGTTATCTTTCAAGGTTGGGAAAATGTGAATTGGTGGGATAGAAACCTTCTAGAAATTCAGGATGAATTGGTCTTTCAGCGCGAAATCATAATGAAAAGTTATGATGTTGTGTATTGGTATGCACGCAGTATTATTCCTAAAAGATGTTATGAACTCGATCCTGTTTTTTTTGGGCGTTTAGAAAATGAATCCATAAAAAACTTAATTTTTAATGAAGATAAAGTTCATCGTATTCAGGGGACAACTTATCCCGTGGATCAACAATGTTTGGAGTATCATTGGGTAAAAAGGCATCTGAACTCAATTAGCGGGATACTTTGGGTTCGGCTCACTGAATTTTTATTTTTACAAAAAGAATCATTTTATTTGGCCGAGATTATGTTACCTGAACTTGAGAATATTAACCCATGAAGTGGAATGCATATTGGCGATTAATGCGATTTGATAAACCTGTAGGAATCCTATTACTTTGGTATCCAACCGCATGGGCTTTATGGATGGCAAATAAAGGGATCCCAACACTTAAACTCTTGGTCTTTTTTTTATGTGGCACTATACTGATGCGGGCGGCAGGCTGTGTGATTAACGATATTGCTGATAGAAATATTGATAAACATGTTGAACGCACTAAATTAAGACCATTAACGGCGGGTGAAGTGACTTTGCCTGAGGCTTTCCTATTATTAATAATATTACTTTTAGCAGCCTTTTTTATATTGATTCAGCTTCCTCGTAATTGTTTTTATCTTGGATTGATCGCCTTATTTATATCTTTATTATATCCATTTTGTAAGCGCTTTCTTGATGCGCCGCAACTAGTCCTAGGTTTGGCATTTTCTATGGGAATACCAATGGCTTATGTTGCATCAAATCAATTTTTAAATAATGAATGCTTCTTATTGTTTTTAATAAATTTTTCATGGATTCTTTCCTATGACACCATGTATGCAATGGCTGATAAAGCGGATGATTTACGAATTGGGGTGAAATCGACAGCGATTTATTTTGCTAATTATGATCGGATGATTATAGGTTTGTTACAATGTTCATTCCATAGTTTGTGGTTATGTTGGGCATTTATGAATCAAATAAATGAATCATTTTATATGTTTTGGTTTATAGCGGGCCTCATCTTGGTTTATCAACAAATACTGATTAATAAAAGAATTCCCCGAGATTGCTTCAAAGCTTTTATTGTGAGTGTCTATTATGGCGCATCAATGTGGATGGCGGTTTGTATCAGTCTATAAGATAGGAGTGACAGCATTTTATTACCTGGGTTCCGCTATGCGTCCCCCAGGTAATTTAGATTTAGTAGGTATCGCTACCATTATCTGCAACAACTCGAGTATTTTTTCCATAAATTACAAGGATTTTTTGTTTTGTTTTCAGTTTGAGATCTTCTGCTTGAACCACAGAAATAATTCCGCCTGAATTTAACTTAATGACATATTCAACACCATGTGATTGGTTATAGCCATTGTCCTCAAAGCTAGTACTACCTTTAGTTATGTTGCTTGTGTTTCGATGTAAATTCACAGGGCGCTTAGAAATAATTGTACCTGGAATAACTTTTTTAATTTTGCCTACTTCATTTGAATCATATTCACCAGGAGGTAATTTATTATTACAGCTTGCTAAAATGAGTCCAAAGAAAAGTACTAAAATAGGTTTAAATAAGTTTTTTCGGTTCATAGATACTTAACTCCAGTAAGGGACATGATTAAGATAAGAGCCCTATATAGACTGCGAGTGATTACCTTTTAAGTAATAGGGATTATCTATCTCACGTAATAATTAATTTTGCGACCGTACGAAGTATAACCGAGAATTAATTTATTTTTAACAGTTCTCCTAATAAACTGCTCGCTCCAATGCGAAACCAACTCTTATTAATTTGTTTTCCCATCACTAACTCTGCGAGGGTTGCATAATTATGTGCTTGCTGTGGTGTCCTAATGCCACCCGAAATCTTAATACCGCAAGATGTATTTGCGTCTCGAATCGCACTTAACATGGCGAATGCGGCAACTAATGATGCCCCTATAGGGGTTTTTCCCGTTGATGTTTTAATAAAATCACAGCCTGAATCAATTAACTCTTTACTTGCATTGTAAGTAGTTGTGATATCAGGAAAAGTTCCCGTTTCTAAAATTATTTTCAAAATGAGCTTATGTTGTTTACAGAATTGTGCAATAGCATGACATTGATCTAATGTGTGTTGTTTCTGTCCTTTAAGATACCTTTGGTAAGGAAATACATAGTCAATTTCTCTAACCCCCAACCTTATAGCCTTTTCTATAGATTCAAGTGAACTATTTAGATCTTCGCTTCCATGAGGAAAGTTAATAACTGTAGCTAAATTAATAGTATTTTCTGAAGAAACTTGATCCAAATGCTGTAAGTAAACACATAACGCAGCAACCTGATTTTGATTTCCGTTATGTTTTAATTGCAATAATGTTTCATTAGTGGCTTGCTCATCCAACAAGGTAAGATCAATGGTGTGAATCAGTTGCTTGGCAGGAATAATTCTTTTGGAATAGTTGCCAAGCAATGTTTCCATAGCCTCATTAAAATTGGTTTCTAAGGTCACTTTATACTCGCAATATATTGTTGCAGAATTAAATTTAGTTTTTCTGCAGCACTTTCAGCCATTGCAACCACCGATTCATGACTGTGTGCAGTTTTTGAAAGACCAGTTGCATAGTTCGTTATCATTGCAATAACTGCAACGTGCATTCCACAATGATTCGCAACTAAAACTTCTGGTACAGTAGACATCCCTACAGCATCAGCCCCCCAAACTTTAAATGCTCGGATTTCGGCGGCTGTTTCGTAATGAGGACCTAAAACTGAAATGTAAACTCCTTCGGTAAGCTTAATAGAATTTTTTGCTGCAATTGATAATAAGTCAAAACGCATTTGTTTGTCATAAGCATTATCTAAAGGATAAAATCTTGGACCAAACTCATCATCGTTGGGACCAATCAAAGGATTGCTGGGCTGCAAATTTATATGATCTGAAATAAGCATTAACTCTCCGGGCCCAACATCTTCTCTTAATGAGCCTGAGGCATTAGTAGCTATGAAGTAATCACATCCTAATAGTTTTAAAGCACGAATATAGGTTTTAACTGTTTCATAGTTCTCCGAACCTTCATACGTATGAGCTCGGCCTTGGAGACATACAACAGCCACATCATTCAAATATCCTAAAATTAAATTACCCCCATGTCCTTGTACGGTAACTTTTGGAAATCCAGGTAATTCTTCATAACTGATTCGAATTGAATCCTGTAACCCATCAGCAAATTTCCCTAAACCTGATCCTAATACCACGCCGATACGAGGTTTAAATGAGGGATATAGTTTTTTTATATAGTTTGCTGCTAAATGGGCATAGCTCTGCTTTGGTGCAGTATCTGTCATACAAATTTCCTATTAATTAAGGGTTAACATCAAAATTAAAAGCCAATGGGAGGAGTTCATTAATTTTTAAGCTACGTAATATTGAATCTTTATTACATAGATGGATCAACGTATCTGCGGTGGAAAATTCATGGATTCTTTGTCTGCATCCACCACAAGGTGAACACAATAGATTAGTCCCCGCAAGTATAACCATACTTTTAATGTGTTGCTCTCCTGCCGAGACCATTGCAGATATGGCGGAAGTTTCAGCACATACACCTAAACCATAGGAACTGTTTTCTACATTGACACCGCTATATAAATTATCTTTATCGGTGCATATACAACAAGCCACGCTAAACTTGGAATAGGGAGAATAAGAATGAGCAAGGGCCTTATGGGCGGTTGAAATCATTTTCGCAATTATTTGATCCATAATAAATCTCAATTAAAACTAGTAGTCTGTAAGTATAAAAGAGGATTGACTTTAAGACCATCTTCTTCTTTATGTTCTTCATCCTTAACAGATGATTTAGAGGGTTGAGATTGCTTTGGGGGATCAGAGAATAAACCATTGAAGCAACTGGGTTCTGGTTCAGGTGAGTTCGAATGGTCCAGGGAAGGTGAAGGTTTTAATGTTTCAGTCATTTCACAATAACTATCAGGACGTAAGTCGGGTTCATGTTGTCCCAAATTGCCATTTAACCAAAATTCAAATGCTAATGCGCCAAGCCCCACACAAATGAGCAGTGAAAAAATAGTAATGGGTATTGCTAGTGGTGGAAATAAAAGTATAAAAGTAGCTGCAAGCGCAGCAACTAAGCTTATGGCAGTGGATGTTACGGCGTAAGATACATAAGCTTTTTGCCGTGTCGAAGAAAAATTTTCATCGGCAGGAGGGGGATTTTTTAACTTATGATACTCTCCAATCGCCCAAATTATATTACCAAGAAGAAAAAGCCATGCTGCAGGCGGAAATAAAGCGGGTACAAAAATGGCAGCCACACTGATTACTGTTGCTGTAAACCCTATAGCTGAGGAAAAAATAAATTGCTCTTTAATTTGAGCAAATCCATACCATTTGCGATAGTGCTCTGGGTGATCTGGATGAAGATGGCATGCTGTAAACCAACTCAGATACGCTAATCCATAAACGCCCAGTGAAAGAAATCTAAAAATCGATGCGGCGAGTGGAAAAGGGATATACTGGAGTTTTGAGAGCAAAAAGCCAGCAAAGAAAAAGATGCCACTTGCTTTATCTAATTTCTGGGCTACGGTCATTAAAAGTAATCCTGAAGATTTTGTAACCCTGCAAATTGTACCTTAATTAAACAGAAAAAAATAGTTTATTTAATATATTTAAGAATATAAAAGTGAAAAAATATGCAGACTTAATCAATTTTTTACTTTTACATTATAGGTTGATGTATTAGCCATTACCGAATTGAGTTCAGATATTTCGGTTTTAATATCCGATTTTGAATCAAGAATAACCCGTACGAGCAATCCTCCATCAGGGTTATTTAGAGCCATAATTTCACCATGATGTAAGTAAATTGAGCGAGCGGCAATGGCTAATCCTAATCCGTATCCACCTGTTTTTTTTGTTCTTGACGTATCAACACGATAAAAGGGACTAAATATTTTATCGAGCTGATCTTTAGGTACACCAGGGCCTTTATCACTGATATCAATATAGATATGTTCTTTAGTTTCATCATGTTTTAATGAAACGACGACTTGTTCTGTGGCTGGCGAATAATGTAGGGCATTGCGAACCACATTCTCTATTGCTCTATGAATTAACCGCTCATCAAGGAGCAAGCTACACGGTTCAATTACACCCGCGTTGACGCGGGGGGTTTCCTCCCCAACTTCATAATTGGCATCTCTAATGATATTGTGTAAAAGAGCAGAAAGATCAACCTTACTTAAATTAAGATCAGTTGTTGATTTCTCTAAACGAGCAAAATCTAACACTTCAGTGATCAAAGCATTTAACCTGGCACATTCGAGCTCCATACGATTAAACTCTGTATCTGCTAAACCCTTCGTTTTATTACGTCCTAATTCTATGGCAATTTGTAATCGAGCAAGAGGGGAACGTAATTCATGTGAAATATCTTGTAACAATCGCTCTTTAGAGGTGATTAGGGTCTCAAGTTGTTCTGCCATTCGATCAAACTCATTGCTCAATTGAGCTATTTCGTCATTGTAATGTCCTCTTAAAGGCCCAACACGTGTATTTAACTTTCCAGTCGCAATCGACTTAGCTGCCATTCCTAACGATCGCAGAGGTTGAGTTAAATAGCGGGATAATAAATAACAGATTAGACCACTAATAAATGTGGCCAAAATGAGACGAATCGCTAGACCAGCCCACGGAACACCGACAAAATGATAGATTGGTTTTTCACTAACAGCTGCAAGTCGATAAAATTTTCCTGAAGTGGATAAAATTTCATGACTCACTATGAGTTTGCCTGATTTTAAAATACCTTCGCTTAGCTGATCCTGAAGTAAGTTTTCTGCAACTTTTTTCACATTTTCTGGTACTGCGTGTGTGCCAATAATTTCACCCGTGCTGGATAGCAAATAAATTGACATATGGCGTGAAATACCAATTTTATTAAGCCATTTTAATAATGCAGTTTGTCGGCCTGATTCGTAGGTTGCAACCGCCGCATTTGCATAACTATCCATAAATAGCTGTTCTTGGGCAGGCAATGATGATTTTTGTACGATGTGACTTATTACCCAGGCTGTAGTGAAAATAATAAGTATTGTGGCGAGCCAAAACGAAATAAAAATTTTCCAATACAAACTACGCATTAAACATATATCCAAATCCACGAACTGTTTTAACTATTGGTTCACCTTGAGGATTATCTCCTAACTTATTTCTTAAGTTACTGATATGAACATCGATACTACGATCATATGCAGTATATTTTCTGCCTAGCGCATATTCAGTAAGTTCCTCCTTAGAGAATGCTTGTCCTGGTGACTTTATAAGCATTTCTAAAATATTGAATTCAGCATTCGTCAGTTCAAGATAGTTTCCCGCCATGGTTACATGACGTTTGGAACAGTCAACAACTATATTATGTTGCTCAATAATAGGTCTTGATGTGGGAATCTTTTGAGTACGCCTTAAAATAGCACGTAAACGAGCTACTAATTCGCGGGGATTGCATGGTTTTGGGAGATAATCATCTGCTCCAATTTCAAGACCTACAATTCGATCGATATCATCACCACGAGCCGTGAGCATAAGAACTGGTGTTTCCAAATGTTCACGAATTGCTTTTAATACTTCAAAACCATTCAGTTTGGGTAACATGACATCTAGAATAATTGCATCAAAAGTTTGATTTAATGCTTTCTTTACTCCATTTTCTCCGTCATGGACACAAACAGCATGAAATCCTTCAGGTTCCAAATATTGGGCTAATAAATCTGTCAGCTCTATATCGTCATCAATTATGAGAATATTACCATTCATACTTCATTATGCCTTGCGTTTATCAATACATTCCATTAATTTGATTCTTCGAGCATCCGCGTTAATAATTTTAAACTCAAAAGAATCAATCGTAATCGTTTCCCCTCGTGAAGGTAAATGACCAAAACTATTCATTACAATCCCACCTATTGTATCATAAATTTCCTCACTAAAATCTGCTTTAAGTTGTTCATTAAATTCATCAATCGGCATATGGGCTTTAACAATATAGTGTCCATCTTCATGCGTCTTAAGATACGCATCTTCATCGATATCGAACTCATCTTCAATATCCCCAATAATCTGTTCGATAATGTCTTCAATGGTCACAAAGCCAGAAACTTCACCATATTCATCCACCACTATGGCCATGTGATTTTTGTTACTACGAAATTCACTCAGTAGGCTATCTAAGCGTCGACTTTCAGGAACAAAAGTGGCCTGCCTACAAATATCAAGTAAGTCAAAGGAATCCAAGTTAGCAGATTGATAGCGTAATAAATCTTTTGCGTGTAATACTCCAATGATTTCATCTGAGTCTGCAGTGATTACTGGAAATCTTGAATGGCCAGTTTGGGTGACTGTTTTGATGATGTCGCAGAATTGTTCATCTTCTTTAATACAAATCATCTGATTTTTTGGCAACATAATATCTCGCACACGCATTTTGGAGAATGAAATAGCACCTTCTATCATTGCCAAAGTTTCAGCACTAATAAGAGAGCGAATCTGTGCGTCTCTTAGTAAACTAACAAGTTCCTCTTGATTTTGTGGTTCTCCTTGTAAAAACTGCTTAAATCGAGCAAACCACGTACTGTTATCTTCCTCTTTATTCAAGTTAATTACCCTCTGCGTCGTAAGGATTTGGTAACCCAAGCTCAGCTAATAGTTTAATTTCAATAGCTTGCATTACGGCCGCTTCATCATCTTTAATATGATCATAGCCTAATAAATGCAATATTCCATGAATCAAAATCAATGCCCAATGGGATTCTAAAGTTTTTTTAAGATGCTTACTTTCTTCTAATAAAACTGTGGGGCAAATTACGACATCACCTAGTAATGGACACTCCAATTGTATCTCCGGAGGTAATGAACTGGGAAATGCCAAAACATTTGTGGTTTTATTTTGTTTTCTGTAGGTATGATTTAGATGAATCATTTCTTCTGGTGTAACCAGACGAACGGTGAGTTCAGCTTCTTTTTGATAATCTCTTAAAGCCAGTGAGGCCCAGTTTATTATTTCATCTTCGCTGATAGGTAGTGATTCATCAGTTGCGTTTTGGATATCGATATAATAAGTCATTTATTTTTTTCCTGTTGATGCCTGATCATAGCAGTCAACAATTTTAGATACTAACGGATGTCGTACCACTTCACGACTTGTAAACGTATGAATACTGATTTCCGGTATTTTTTTGAATAATCCTACTGCATGCGCAAGTCCAGAATCAATACCTTTAGGTAAATCAACTTGGGTCACATCTCCAGTTACTACAGCCTTTGAGCCAAAACCAATACGTGTTAAGAACATTTTCATTTGCATAACTGTTGTATTTTGTGCTTCATCAAGAATTATAAATGCTTCGTTTAGAGTTCGACCACGCATGAATGCTAAAGGTAAAACCTCGATAATATCAGTTTGAATGAGTTTTTGAGTTTCCTTGAAGCCTATCATTTCATATAATGCGTCATAAATAGGTCTCAGATAAGGTAGTACTTTTTCTACTAAATCTCCTGGGAGAAATCCTAATTTTTCGCCTGCTTCTACTGCCGGTCTTACAAAAATCAACCTTTGTACTTCCCCTTTTTCAAAACATTGTATCGCTTTAGAAACTGCTAAATAAGTTTTCCCAGTTCCTGCTGGACCAACAGCAAAGGTTACATCAAAACGATCAATTGAATCGAGAAAATCAGCTTGTTTATTATTTCGGGCGACAATTGATTTTCTGCATAGTTTAACATGATGAACATTATGGATCATTATTTTTTGGTTTTCCTTAAAAGTAATATATTATGAGTATAGTATTTATTATACTTTTTAGTTGTGTAAGGTTTAAGCTCACAAGAATAGTTCAGAACGCGCACCTTCTGCAAGATTTATGCTACAATCATTCTTTTTTGGTATAACATTCATTCATGATCGATCTTCATTGTCATAGCAGTTTTTCTGATGGATTCTTAAGTCCGAAGGAAATAATCCAAAGAGCACAAAGCAAACAGATTCAGTGTTTATCGCTAACAGATCATGATACAGTCTCAGGTTATCCTGAATTATTGCAAGCGGCTTCTACCACTTCGATTAAAATAATTAATGGTATAGAGTTTAGTGTCCGATGGAAAAAGCATGAATTACATATCCTAGGGTATCACATGGATTATACGCCGGATTTCTTCGAGCTTATTCAAAGACAAAATCAAAATAGAGTAGCGCGTGCGCAGCAAATTGGGACTGCATTGGACTTGCTTGGTATTGCGGATGCTTATTCAAAGGCATGTAACTTAGCGGGACATGAGCGCGTTGGTAGACCTCATTTTGCACAAGTTCTTGTAAATGAGGGTAAAGTTAAAGACCTTGCTACTGCATTTAAGCGTTTTTTGGGGAGAGGTAAGGGCGCTTATATTCCTACTCCTTGGATTAGCATCCAGGAAGCTGTCGAGGGCATTATTGATGCTGGTGGTCAGTCAGTAATTGCTCATCCACTTAAATACGGATTGACGCGTTCTAAATTGCATGAGTTAATTAAAGAATTTAAAGAAGTTGGTGGCGTGGGAATAGAAGTGGTTTCAGGTGAGATGACTGTAACTGAAGTCAATGAAATGGCTGCGATATGTCTTCGGTTCAATTTATTAGCTTCTTCTGGATCGGATTATCATAGTGATATTGCTTCGCGAGTAAAGCTTGGCGGTCAGAGGCCACTCCCAGTAAACTGTACACCTATTTGGCATGAATGGAACATTTAACAGGGGACTTTATGAGTCAGTTTTTTGCATTACATCCTGATAATCCACAGGCTCGTTTATTGAGAAAAGCGGTGAATATTATTGAGGAAGGGGGATTAATTGTTTACCCTACTGACTCAGGTTACGCGTTGGGTTGTAGTTTAGGTAATAAAGCGGCACTTGAACGTATTAGAAAATTACGCCAATTGGATAAAAATCATAACATGACTCTGGTATGTCGTGATTTATCTCAGCTTGGGACTTATGCCCGTGTATCCAATCCAATATTCAGATTATTGAAAGCATTTACGCCCGGTTCCTACACATTTATTCTTAATGCAACCCACGAGGTTCCACGATTAATGCTGCATCCTAAAAGAAAAACCCTAGGATTAAGGGTCCCCGATAATATGATTACACTTGCACTATTAGAGTGTCTCGAAGCTCCGTTAATGAGTACGACATTGATTCTCCCGGGTGCAAAAGCCCCATTGAGTGAACCTGAAGCGATTCACGATCTTTTAGGGCATCAGATCGATTTAGTTATTGATGGTGGTAATTGTGGACAAGAACCCACAACGGTAATTGATTTGACTGGTGATTATCCAGTGATAATTAGGGAGGGTAAGGGTGATCCCGAACCTTTTAAGTAATAATTAATATTTATAAAGAGGATATTGATGTCAGCATTATTTAGTTCCAATAAACGAGTTGTTTCTGGAATGCGTGTCAGTGGAAGATTACATCTTGGGCACTACCATGGTGTAATAAAAAATTGGATTAAATTACAACATCAATATGATTGCTTCTTTTTTGCAGCCGATTGGCATGGCTTAACTACACAATATGATGAGACGGGTTTCATAGAGAAACATTTGTGGGATATGATTGTGGATTGGCTGGCTTGTGGAGTAAATCCTGGATTATCACGAATATTTATCCAATCTTGGGTTCCAGAACATGCAGAATTGCACTTACTTTTATCCATGATTACACCGTTAGGGTGGTTGGAACGGGTACCGAGTTTTAAAGATCAACAAGAAAAACTAAAAGAAAAAGACTTATCAACCTATGGATTTTTAGGTTATCCCTTATTACAAAGTGCTGATGTTCTTATCTATCATGCTGATTATGTTCCTGTTGGTGAAGATCAAGTATCACATATTGAGCTTACTCGAGAAATTGCGCGTCGATTTAATCATATCTATGGTAAAGAACCTAATTTTGAAGAGTTGGCAGCCGAAGCAATTAAGAAAATGGGCAAAAAGAACGGTAAGTATTACAGCGAGTTGCGTCGTCAATTTCAGGAGCATGGAAATCATGAGGCAATTAAAACAGCACAAGCATTGTTAGAAGATCAACCCAATTTATCTATTGGTGATAAAGAGCGTCTCCTAGGTTACTTGGAAGGAAGTGGCAAAATAATTCTACCTGAACCTCATCCATTACTTACCGAAACTGCAAAAATGCCTGGCATTGATGGACAAAAAATGTCTAAATCTTATCATAATACAATTATGTTAAGAGAGCCTCCTGAACAGGTTGAGAAAAAGATATTAACTATGCCCACTGATCCAGCGCGAATCAAACGAACAGATCCTGGTGAGCCAGAAAAATGCCCAGTTTGGCAATTTCATAAAATTTACTCGAATAATGAAGTTAAAGATTGGGTTCAAAAAGGCTGTCGTTCAGCTGGTATTGGTTGCATTGAATGCAAACGACCCATCGTTGACGCGGTTAATAAAGAATTAAAACCTATCCAGGAAGCAATTACGGAATATGAGTCTGATTTGAGTTCAGTAAAGCGAATTGTTTCTGAAGGAAGCGAGGCCGCACGAGAAGTTGCTTGTAAAAATTTGAGTACCGTACGAGAAGTTATGGGCCTCGATTATTGATGTCTGGACGTTGTATGGGTACTTTTGAAAAATCCTGGACGAATATAATAGTGTCCAGGTTTCACTACTTCACCAACTTCACAGTACCGATTTATGTTGATCTTTGAAGGTGTCTGCAAGGAGCCTAATAAAGAATGAGTTTTTAGCATGGATATTGAATTAGCAAGTAAACCAGAAGTAAAAGCAATTATTGACGGTAAGGAGCTTACGGAGCTCCCAGATGATTTGTTTATTCCTCCTGATGCACTAGAGGTGCTTTTAGACTCTTTTAGCGGACCTCTAGACTTGCTTTTATACCTTATTCGCAAACAGAATATTGATATATTGGATATTCCAATTGTTAGTATCACGAAGCAATATTTGCATTATATTCAATTAATGGAATGCAGACGTTTAGAATTAGCTGCTGATTATTTATTGATGGCTGCAATGCTTGCAGAAATTAAGTCTCGATTGTTGCTTCCGGCTCCTCCTACTAGTGGAGAGGAGGAGGAAGAGGATCCTCGTATGAGTTTAGTACGAAAACTTCAGGCCTATGAACAAATAAAAGTTGCTGCGGAATTGCTCGATGCACTTCCACGACAAGAGCGAGATCATTTTCAAATTCAAATTGTTCCTTCTGAGCTTGAACGTATCATAGTTCATCCAGACGTACAGTTAGAAGATTTAATTACGGCAATGAAATCCTTATTACAAAGAGAAGAGCAGACAAGCCACCATCAAGTTTCACGCGAAGTATTATCGGTTCGTGAGCGAATGAGTCATGTATTAGCGCTTCTCCAAGAACATAATGTTTTAGAATTTAGTCAATTATTTTCAATCGAAGAGGGACGAATTGGTTTGGTAGTTTCTCTGTTAGCCATTTTAGAATTAGCGAGACAATCACTCATTGTGATCACGCAAAACGAAGCATTTTCTTCAATACATTTACAGGCAGCATAAGATGGATGAAAAGGAATTAAAAAACGTAGTTGAAGCGCTACTTTTAAGTTCGAATGAACCACTCTCTATAGATAGACTGCTAGATGTATTCGATGAATGGCAAAGGCCAACTAAAGAACATTTAGTTTTTATTATTAATGACTTAAAAGAAGACTATACCTCTCGATCCATTGAGCTTATCCAAGTTGCTACTGGCTTTATTATCCAAACCAGAAAAGAATATAGTAGCTGGGTTGCACGAATGCAAATTGAAAAACCGAGTAAATATTCTCGTGCTTTGCTTGAAACTTTAGCTATTATTGCTTATAAGCAACCTGTTACCCGAGCTGATATTGAGGAGCTTCGTGGTGTGGCAGTAAGTAGTCAAATAATAAAAACCTTATTGGAGCGAGAATGGATTCGGGTTTCTGGTTATAAAAATGTAGCGGGTAAACCCGCTGTATACACGACTACAAGAGAATTTTTGAATTATTTTAATTTAAAATATTTAAATGAACTTCCAACCTTACCTGAGGTTATGGAAGCATTAACTTTACATAATCCTAATGAAGAGTATATTACTGAATGAGCAGCGAAAGGTTACAAAAAATACTAAGTCAAGCTGGCCTTGGATCTCGACGAGAAATGGAGCGTTGGATAGAAAATGGCTGGGTCCAAGTTAATGGCAAACCAGTAAAATTAGGTGACTCAGCAAGTGCCGAAGATAAAATCACTGTAAAAGGAAAGTTAATTGCTAATCCCCTTAAAGTGAGGCAAAACACCCGCATTCTGCTTTACCATAAACCTGTAGGTGAAATATCAAGCCGTCATGATCCTAAATTTGAGAAGACCGTTTTTGATCATCTACCTCATTTACGACAAGGCCGTTGGGTTCAGGTGGGTCGTTTGGATTTAAATACTTCTGGTTTACTTATCTTCACCAATAATGGTGATTTGGCGAATCAATTAATGCATCCTAAATATGGCTTAGAAAGAGAATATGCAGTTAGAATTCATGGTCAAGTGAGTCCGGAGGCTTTAAATATTTTACAAAAAGGAGTGGAACTTGACGATGGAATAGCTAAATTTACCCGCTTAGAATTCCGGGGTGGAGAAGGCTCGAACTCCTGGTATCATGTGACCTTAAATGAAGGACGTAATAGGGAAGTACGACGTTTATGGGAGTCCCAAGGTGTTGAAGTAAGCCGATTGATACGCATTCGTTATGGTGTATTAACTATGCCAAGATTTTTATCGCGTGGCCAATGTTATGAATTAACGCCCAAAGAGGTTACTGAGTTTTTAGCTTCTTTGCCTAAACAATAATTTATATCAGTACTTTTAATATAGGGAATTTTGTCGTCATCCCTTGCAAGACGCGGGATGACGGGACGCGGTATTCAAGAGGATGCTGCCCAAATGGGTCGACCCTACATTTAATTTTAAGCAGTATATGTCTTTTTCTCTTTACTAAAAGGCTTTAATGATTCTGCAATTTGTTTATATAATTCAGGAAGCCATCTCGGTTGTGCAAAGGTAGTGGTGGATGGTTTGCTCTTACGTAAATCATTGGGTGCGATAATTACCTGAATATTACTTAAACCTACGCGACGTGCCAAAATAAAAAGTTGATCTATAGCGAGATCTCCCACAGCCAGACAACCTACAGATAAGTTTTTACCATGGATAAAAATATTATTGCCTAAATTTCTTCTCCCATCTTGATAACCTTTTTGTTTATCAAAATTATTGGGGTAATTAATCATCATTGACAAATGCATACTGCTGAATGGATTAAAATTAACTAATTTATAAACACCTTCAGGGATTTGTTTATCATTTTCACGTAACTTAGGACCTAGCCGACCACTGAATCCTGTTAAAGGGTAATCATGAATATGTTTCCATGATTGATTAGAGTCTTTAGCCCAGAGCTCCACTTTTCTTTCGGATTTAAAAGCAAGTAACGCAATATCACTCGGAGGATAACTTACCTTAGCTTTTGAGAAATAAGATTTCAATTGCGGTTCGACACGTAAGCCATATCGTTTAATTGCTCGGTCGACGGCTTGATCCCAATTAAGTTTAGGTGCCATAGCAAAGCAATTCAGGCTAAATATCATTATGACAAATGCAAATAACCGTTTCATAGAAATACTAGAGTGATGGATTGTTGGCATGTTATCAAATATTAATACAAAGAACAATTTAACCTCCCAGACTTCACGTGCAAATAAATTCATTTAATGCTTTTTATTGATTTTCTTCTCAGAATGGATCAATAGATTTAACTTTTATTTTTTTGTTTGAGTAGCATTTGTTTTTTTATGGGTAATGACATTTGTGTAGTAATGAAATCGGGGCTCGTTGCTAGATGGCCTACAGAGGGTAATAGACCATAATAGTTCGGACAAAGGTAGGCGACAGAACTGTCTCGATCAATTTTATAAAATACATACTTACTATCACAATATCCAGGCTTGTCAAAGAGGGCCACCTGCATAACGGGTGTTCCTTCCATCTTATTCTCTATAAAGAATGCATTAATCCACAGATTGCTAATCAGAATAAATGCTCCCACAACTAAAAGTGCATTAACAAAAGTATATGCGTATTTAAAAGCAGGGGCATTTATACTTAAATGCGATATGACTTGTATTAGGGCAAGGAGCAAGATAAGTAAATTAAATGAATAAATTCCTGCATTAAGATAGTTAAAATAGGTTCCAAAAATTTCATTTCCAGAGAATTGAAAATGAATGAGAAGTGCAATAAGGCTCAGCCAAAGAGATGAAATAATGTAATAAATAGCGTGTCGTTTTATTCCAATAATAAAGAGTACTAGTGCAATTAATGGAAAAAGACTTTGGATTAATTTTCCCAGTGTATACATTTGAGTCATACTCTAAAAATTAAGTGATATATACTTTAAAACTATATAGTTATATCAGTATTTTGGGCATCTGTATAGATTGTACTAAGCTTGAGTTTAAGTGTAATAAATTATCGTTGCCCTGAGGATGTTTTCCTTTTTAATCGATCATCTTGAGAGTATGTAGGAGAACTGTTTGGACGATGTCCTAATAAAGTTACTTGAAAAAGCTGTGTTGTGACATGGTTAAAAGGTAGTGTCATTGTTTTCTTTAATAAGGGTTAAGTATGGTTCTGTTGGATATATTGTTGTTTTAATCATACTCTCTGGCAATTTGATTTGTTTGACTACAAAAGGATTTTCAGTTTTAAACATATAACTTAATGGATTTATTAAATTTGGGAAATAACCCTGATTACTCATTTTCTTATTTGCTCGAGTAGATGGATGAACGCTACCTATCCATAATGGCTGATTTGATTCTAATATATTATAACTTGACTCCCAAATTCTTAATTCCAAAGTTAACTTAGTTTGTTGATCGGAATAAGTCATTATCAACATGGGCGGCTTATTTTCATACAACTGAGTAAACAATGGCAATTTAACGCTGTTTGGTTTTTGACTCATTCGCAAAAGTAAATTGGTAAAAAATGAATCTTGATGCGGTTTCCATCCATTCTTTTCTAGCGAATTTTGAAGTGTATCCAAATTGCCTGAGAATTGAATGTTCAATAAACTAATTCGTTTACCTATCCGACTAAATTGGTAAATTGGTAAAGTTGGCTTTTCTTGCCCCCACCAAGTTTTTTCGCTTAAAGTAAATTTTTTATGATAGGGAGTATGGTTGTAAGATAAAGTTTTGAAATTTACATAGGTTGAGCCAAATGAAGGTAAAAAAATACCGATAAAAAGCAAAGAAATTAATAGTAATGACGGTATCGTTTTTTGCTGTGGGATATTAGATTTTCTATAAATCAAACAGTGAATCAAGCAAATTGTTGTACCCGCAAAGTACGATGCCAAAATGTCTGTGAGCCAATAATCTCCTAAATACAACGCACCTAAACCACTAAAACCAAGAATTGTAAATACAATTGACTTTGACATGTTGGTGAATAAATCATAGGTATTATTAAGATAAAATAAAATAAATCCATACAATGCTGTAGCAATTAAAAGATTAACTGCAGGAAAAGAAGAGCCAGGCATAACAATCAATAATCCAGACGGTCTAGGAATATGGATAAAATAAATAAGGGATAGAGCTAAAAAACTACTAAAAACAATAAGACTGCATAAATAAACTATGGCTGTTTTATTTTTCTGATAAATAAACCAGCCACAACAAATAATAAAGAGACTGAATATCGTTGTTGTAGCGGTTAATTGAGTACAAAAGATAAAAAATACTTTTAATGTGGGGGTATTAAAACTTTGTAGAAATAAATAAGTGGGATAATTAACGGAGGCAAGATATTGTGTCCCGACTGTTAGTCCTAAAAGTGTGAGAAAAAAAAGCAGGCAAAACATGGTTATCAATACCAGTGCAGCAGTATGGTAGTGATTTGATTCACCCTGAGGTGTAAGCATGCGGTACACGTAAACAAAAACAGAGTTGTCTTTAAGTTTTAGCCAGAAAGTATGTAAGTGAAGCTTTAAAATAGAGCTTAATAACCCAACAATTCGCTTTATGAATAAACTAATAAACCAAAGTACAGCAAGTAGAATAAGGATTAATATAAATAATCGTGTTGCGCTTTCAGTAGAGAGTTCATGACTTGCCGCTCCTATTGCAACACCCGGCATAACATATAAAATAGACCAGCCAATCGCTGATAAAACATTTGCTACAAAAAAACGCCAATGCTGCATATGTAGTATCCCTGCAATTACGGGAATAATTGAGCGTAGGGGTCCCACAAACCGACCAATTAATACACTTTTGCCTCCGTGTGTTTCAAAAAAATCTTTGCCCCATTGTATCCATTTGGGATATTTACTAAATGGCCAAATTTCAGTCAATCGATCGCTATAATAATAACCCAGGATATAACTAAGGCTATCTCCAACAACGGCCCCTAAAATCGCTGCCAATAAGGTAAGATCAATACGCATAATTCCGGAGCCAGCAAGGATACCTATGGCGGTCATAGTAACACTACCTGGTACAATACTACCTATAATTGCAAGGGATTCAGTTAGAGAAATTAGAAATGTGATAAATAATGACCAGTGAGGGTTTTGTTGCAACCAAACAGTGAGTGGCTGTACGTAATCTACGAACAAGTTCATATTTTTTCAGCGATAAAATTGTTGCAGAAAATATTGCACGAAATGCTGATTGACTTCGTCTATTTGCACGGTAGGAACAAACTGACTTATTTGAGTCATTTCCATTTTTGCAAATCCACATGGATTTATTCCTGAAAAAGGTTTTAAGTCCATATCAACATTAAGGGCAATTCCGTGATAAGTACGCCCATTTTTAACTCTTAACCCAATTGACGCAATTTTTTTCTCATTAACATATACACCCGGGGCGCCACAATGTATAGAACCTTCGATTTGATATTGTGCAAGCACGGAAATCAGAATCTGCTCCAATTGACTCACCAATGATCTTATCCCTAAATTTTTCCTATTAATATCCATTAAGACATATGCAACAAGCTGGCCTGGTCCGTGGTAAGTCACTTGTCCTCCACGATCCGATTGTACTACAGGGATAGATGCAGGATTTAGAATATGTTCGGGCTTACCTGCTTGTCCTTGAGTATAGACAGGGGAATGCTCCAAAAGCCAGAGTTCATCTTGTGTATGTATGTCTCGGTTTTGGGTAAACTCTTTCATTCGCAGCCAAACATCATTGTAATTTTGAATACCCAGCTGTTGTATTTTCATTATAGAACCATTTTCACGTCGGGATGTTGGGTAATGGCTCTATAAAATGTATCAAGCATTTCTTGATTTCTAGCATAAACCGTCACAGTTATTGCTAGATAATTGGAATCTTTACTCATTTTATGAGTCAGCGCATCTTCTGTAATATCAGGAAAGTGAGTGAAAGTAATTTCTCTGATTTCCTCTAGAAAAACAGTTGAATTGGTCCCTATTATTTTTATAGGAAAATCACAGGGAAATTCAATTAAAGTTGTTTTTTCCATTCTTAAACCCTATGGCTTAGGAGCCAAACCATCGTTTAAAGGCCAAACGTATTGAGTCCTTTGTTCGAGTATAAAAACCGCCTGATTCAACATCTTGCAAAGCATACAGTGGTCGAGTTGATACTACGTTATTGTCAAATTGAACCACCAAGTCACCTATTTTATCACCTTTCTTAATGGGAGCTTCAAGGTAAGAAGGAGCTTTTGTAGAGATATTAAGACGTTGATACTGACCAGTCGGAATAGTGATATATTGATCTTCATTTAGTCCTACAGCTATTTTATCAACACTTCCTTTATAAAGAGGAAGCTCGGAAATTGATTGTCCTGATTTGTAAAGCTGATGCGTTTCAAAGAACCTAAAACCATAATTGAGTAATTTTTCGCTATCATCGGCACGAGAAGAATCACTGGGTTCACCAAGAACAACAGCAAGTAAACGCATATTGTCACGTTTTGCAGAAGATACGAGACAAAAACCTGCTTCATTCGTATGACCAGTCTTTATACCATCCACTTGATTATCGCGCCATAACAATCGGTTTCTATTGGGTTGACGAATGCCATTGTAGGTAAACCACTTTTGCTTATACCAGTCATAATATTGTGGAAAATCAATAATTAAGGATCTTCCAAGAATCGCTAAATCTTTTGCCGTAGTATATAGGTTAGGGTCAGGCAAACCGGTACTGTCAGTAAAATGACTATTTTTCATTCCAAGATTTTGAGCTTGCTGATTCATAAGATCAGTGAAAGAATTTTCAGTTCCACCAACATGTTCTGCCATAGCCACACAGGCGTCATTGCCGGAGTCAACGATAATTCCTTTGAGCAGGTCTTCAACAGGAACTTGTTGACCTTCTTTAATAAACATACGTGAGCCACCTATTTTCCAAGCATCACGACTTACTCGGACATTATCAGTGAGGTGAATTTGTTCATGATGCAGGGCGTTGGATATCACGTATAAAGTCATCATCTTAGTTAAACTTGCTGGAGGTAAACGTTCTTCACTATTTTTTTCAGCAATAATTTTGCCGCTGTTTACGTCGATAAGTATGTACGCTTTCGCATTAAGAATTGGGGCCGCAGGAGTAACTAAAGGTTTATCATTCACGGTTGGCGAAGGTCTTTCCAAATCCGCGGTAGGTTTTGGAGGTAAGGAGTCTCCCTCAGCCATAGAATTTGTTGATTGTACAAATAATGTAATAATAAACAAAGTAGTTAATAAAATAGACGTTGCTCTTGTCATGTTGTTATCTAGTCCCAGTGCAAAATGCGAATATAGTACCACAGCCTTTTGCCGGCAACAAAATAGCAGATGAAAAATAATGAAATTTTTTTCAAAATAAAATAAATCTTCGAAATTATGTGATATTTCTGTATATTAACCAGAAAATAATAATTAAAAATAGAAAATATGCGAAAGATACTTATTGCCGTGACGATTATATTAGCCGGTTGTCAAACTACAAATCAGTCTCTTGATTCAGCATCAGCAGGAAGCAAGCAGCCTACACGACAAGTAACTCAGAATAAGAACAATACTAATTATTCCATATATAACCGTTATAAGAATAAAAACAATCGATATACCCAGCGCCAAGATGGAGCCCCAGCAAAAGCTAAAAAAATAAGTTTTAAAGAGCCGGTACCTTCCAAAGAGCCTTTGAGTCGATATGGCAACATATCAGAATATTCCGTTGATGGACGCTCATATCAAGTAATGAGAAGCTCATCAGGATATAAAGCAAGAGGAATCGCTTCCTGGTATGGCACAAAATTTCACAAACAAAGAACTTCAAGTGGGGAGCCTTATGATATGTATGTCATGTCCGCTGCACATAAAACTTTACCACTGCCCACATATGTAAAAGTTAAAAATCTAAATAATGGAAAGGTTGCAATTGTTAAAGTAAACGATCGGGGACCATTTCATTCCGACAGGATTATTGATTTGTCCTACGCTGCGGCTTTAAAACTCGGTGTCTTTCCCAAAGGGACTGCACCGGTTGAAATTGAAACATTAATGGGACCTAAAGGACAGGCCCACTATTATCTTCAGGCTGGAGCTTTTACAACCGAAGCCATGGCGAAGCGGTTAAAAGAAAAATTAACTCATATCACTCCATCCCCAGTATATATTGAGCATTACAAGCAGCATTATATTGTGAGAGTTGGTCCATTTGGTTCTAAAAATATGGCCGATAGTCTAAAACGCAAATTAACACTTAATGGAGTGAAGGGTTCTTTTTCCGTTTTAGTTTAATTCATATGAATTTTGATGGCTTATTAATGGATTAATGGATAAAATTATCACGTCAAACTTCAGAACATTTGAATTATTATAGTAATAAAATTGTATAGGCCTTATGTACTAGCGCAGTATATATCAATTTTGTGTTTAACTTCTTGTTCTAGTGTGCTTAATCTGGCTTACAATGTTCTTTATTAAGGTTGGTTTTATTTTAATATTAAGGTGCTGAATCAATGCATGATGGCTCTGTGTTTTATACCATATTTTTAATTTTCGCAGGAGCAGCATTTCTATCCACCTTGGTTCTTTACACCAAACAGTCTTTGCTGGTTGCATATATTCTTTTGGGTGCAGTATTTGGACCATGGGGTTTAAAGCTTGTATCTGATGTGAGTATTGTCAAACAAATTGGTGACGTGGGAATAGTTTTCTTATTATTCCTACTTGGATTGCATTTGCAGCCACAAAATCTCGTTCATATGCTTAAGAAAGTTACATGGATTGCTTTAATAAGTTCTGCTCTTTTTGCAGTTACTGCATATTTTATTGGCAGGTTCTTTGGGTTGACAGTGGCTGAATCATGGATTTTAGGCGCTTCAATGATGTTTTCAAGTACCATTATTGGGTTGAAATTATTACCGACGACTATCCTACACCATCAACATACTGGTGAGGTCATGATAAGCGTATTGCTTATGCAGGACGTTATTGCAATCATTGTATTGATCTTAATTAATGGAGCCCAGCAAACAGGTGGTTTCTCCATAGATGATATAATTTTAGTAGGCATTAATTTACCTGCTTTGTGCCTTTTTGCATTTGCTATTGAGAAATATGTTTTAATCCGGTTGCTGGCTCGTTTTGATAGAACTCAGGAATATGTATTTTTATTATCAATTGGTTGGTGCTTGGGGTTATCAGTTCTGGCACAGAAGATGGGGCTCTCAGAAGATATTGGTGCTTTTATTGCTGGAGTTGCACTTGCAGCAAGCCCAATCTCCCTTTTCATTGCAGAGAGTTTAAAACCCTTAAGGGATTTTTTCCTGGTCATGTTTTTCTTTTCAATCGGAGCAACTTTTAACTTTGGTTTGGCACAACAAGTTATAATTCCTGCGCTTATTTTGTCTGCTTTAGTGCTTCTGCTTAAACCTGTTTTATTTTATTTACTTCTTGAAAAATCGGGTGAAAAGAAACATGTTGCCAAAGAGGTAGGTATACGATTGGGACAAGCAAGTGAGTTCTCATTGCTGGTTGCCAGTATTGCCTTGAGTACCGAACTGATTTCGAATAAAGCTTCTAATTTAATTCAGGCAACTACTATATTAACTTTTATTGTTTCATCGTATTTTGTTGTATTGAAATACCCCACACCCATAGCATTCTCTGATAAAATGCGTAAGGACTAAAATAATGAAATTATTGGTAATATTATTGTGTTTATTAAGTGAACGTTTTTTGATTCACTCTGTTTCCTATCAGCGATTTTATTGGTTCCCAGATTATTGTCAAAAGATCAAAAATATGGGGAATAAACATAGTTTTCTTAATAATCCATGGGCACTTTTGGTTTTAATCATAGTACCTATTTTACTGCTGGTGTCTCTGCTTTATCTTTTGCTGAACCCTGTGGTGTTCGGTTTAATGGGATTTCTTTTGAGTGTACTCGTTTTCTTTTATTGCCTTGGTCCCCAAAATGTTTTTTACCCAATAGTACAATCAGATACAAAAAGTAACCAAGAGCTTGTCGGGGACTATTTTATCTTAGTTAACAGACAATTATTTTCTCTTGTATTTTGGTTTATCATCGCCGGACCTATTGGAGCTTTGGCATATCGTTTAATTACTTTATGCCGCGAGATTCCTTTCATAGAGGAGCAGGCAGATGAAGTTACTGATCTGTTTGAATGGATTCCAGCTCGTTTAACTGTATTGCTTTTTTTACTTGTAGGAAATTTCCAACGAGGCTTTTCTTTATTTACGAATTACTTTCTCGCCAAACCGGATATGAATAATGAGATGTTACGAGAGTGTGGGCTACTCGCGGTTAGAACAAATGAAACAGACGAGATTCCTATGCCAGTAGCAGAAGGATTGGTTGAGCATGCAATTATTGTTATGTTGGTTTTTATTGCTTTATTTACATTAATTACCTGGTTGTAATTATGTTTTAAGAGTTTTGAGCTGAGAGCATTTAACTGCATAATCATTTTTGTGGATTTTATATGAATTCTTTTGAGCGTCTAATTTGTTGCACTATAATATTAATGCTTGCTGGTTGTCAGGGGTTTCATCAAAATGCATTAACAGGCCAAGCATTAGAACAATGTAATACGACATGTGTGCAGCACTTTGAGTTTTGTAAAGATAACTGTATTAATAATTGTCAGACATGTTCCTATGTGTCTCAACGACAAGCGGAAAAAAGTTTTGCGAAATATGTACATGAGCGAAGAGTTCAAGGTAAAAAGGTGATGCGCGAGTTGAATTCTTACCGCGATCCACTACAATGCCGCAAAGTAACATGTGATTGCTCATCAGATTTCACAATTTGTAAGAAAGGTTGCGCTGGTGTAATTCCAAAATAATTACAAGCTGTACCTTATTGAGTTTAATAGATTTCGGGGAACACTTTCATGGCAAATGAAAACAATTTAGATTTGGATCCTATAGAAACACGTGAATGGCTGGATGCCCTGCAAGCTGTATTAATCAATGACGGTCCGCAACGCGGAGCTTTTCTTTTGAAACAGCTTCTTAGTAAAGCAAATGCAGAAGGGGTTAACTTAACCAGTTCAATTAATACACCCTACAGAAATACCATTAATCTGCATGAAGAAAAGCAAATACCTCCTGATGAGGGTATTGGTAAGCGGATTAGTGCTTTGATTCGTTGGAATGCGGTGGCAATGGTGTTACGTGCAGGTAAATATGCTCCTGAACTAGGGGGGCATATCGCTTCGTACGCTTCCTCATCTACTTTGTATGAAACAGGTTTTAATTACTTTTTTAAAGGACCCAATGGCGAGCATGGGGGGGATTTAATATATATCCAAGGTCATTCTTCCCCCGGTATCTACGCTCGTGCTTTTCTTGAAGGGCGACTTACAGAAGAACAATTGGGTAAATTCAGACAAGAAGTAGAAGTTGATGGTCTATCCTCATACCCGCATCCGTGGTTAATGAGTGAGTTTTGGCAATTTCCTACTGTATCTATGGGATTAGGTCCTTTACAAGCTATTTATCAAGCACGATTTTTAAAATATTTAGAAAATCGAGGATTAATAAAAACTGAGGATAGGAAAGTATGGGCTTTTCTTGGTGATGGTGAAATGGATGAGCCTGAATCAGTAGGGGCTTTAAGTATTGCAGCGCGTGAAAAGCTTGATAATCTTATTTTTGTGGTTAATTGTAATTTACAGCGCCTTGATGGACCTGTACGTGGCAATGGCAAAATAATTCAAGAACTAGAAGGTTTATTCCGTGGTGCTGGCTGGAATGTAATTAAAGTGATTTGGGGTGGACGCTGGGATCCATTGCTAGCGCGTGATAAAGAGGGTTGGTTGCAAAAACGTATGGAAGAGTGCGTGGACGGTGACTATCAAGCCTATAAAGCAAATAATGGCGCTTATGTGCGACAGCATTTCTTTAATGAATATCCCGAATTAAAGAAAATGGTTGAAAATTATACCGACGAAGAAATCTGGAGATTGAATCGTGGTGGCCATGATCCTCAAAAAGTTTATGCTGCCTATGCTAAAGCGGTTGAACATAAAGGTACACCCACTGTTATTTTAGCAAAAACAATTAAAGGTTATGGAATGGGAGCCGCTGGTGAAGGACAAAATATTACTCACCAACAAAAGAAAATGACTGTGGAGCAACTGAAGGCATTTAGAGACCGATTTAGTATTCCTATCAGTGACGACCAAATTGCTGATATTCCATTTTATAAACCTGCAGATGATAGCCCTGAAATTAAATACATTAAGAAACAAAGAGAAATATTAGGCGGTTATCTACCATCGCGATCAACACAAGTAGAACCTTTAAAGGCTCCTGAGCTTGCTGAATTTTCATCTGTTACTAAAGGCTTAGGTGACCGTGAAATTTCCACAACGATGGCATTCGTACGTATTCTTTCAACATTGTTGAAAAGTAAAGAAATCGGCCCACGGATCGTTCCAATTGTTCCTGATGAATGCAGAACGTTTGGAATGGAAGGTTTATTTAGACAAATTGGTATTTATTCTCCAGTGGGTCAACTTTATACACCGGTAGACCATGAGCAAGTAATGTTTTATCGTGAAGCGAAAGATGGACAAATCCTTGAGGAAGGAATTAACGAGGCAGGAGCTTTTTGTTCGTGGATTGCAGCAGCGACTTCTTACAGTTCAAACAAATTAGCGATGATCCCATTTTATATTTACTATTCTATGTTTGGATTTCAACGTATTGGCGATTTGGCTTGGGCTGCTGGGGATATGCAAGCTAGAGGATTTCTATTAGGCGGAACTGCTGGACGAACCACACTGGCAGGGGAAGGATTGCAACATCAAGATGGACATAGCCATTTATATGCTTCAACAATTCCAAATTGTGTTTCTTATGATCCCACTTATGCTTATGAACTTGCTGTGATTATCCAAAACGGTTTATATCGTATGTTCGAGAAGCAGGAAAATATTTTTTATTACATTACCGTAATGAATGAAAACTACATGCATCCAGATATGCCAAAAGGGGTTGAAGAGGGCATCATAAAGGGGATGTATGTATTGCAAGAAACCAAGAAGAAGTCCAAACAACATGTTCAATTAATGGGAAGTGGAACCATATTGCGTGAAGTCATTAAAGCGGCACAAATGTTAAAAGATGATTATGCTGTGACTGCAGATATTTGGAGCGTAACAAGCTTTAATGAATTAAGAAGAGATGGGTTGGCTGTAGAACGTTATAATGCAATGCATCCCAAGGAAAAAGCACAAAAAAGTTATGTTACAACTCAATTAGAGGGCAGACCAGGGCCAGTAATAGCTGCAACAGATTATTTACGAATTTATGCAGATCAAATTAGACCGTTTGTACCTAATCACTATGTAACTTTGGGTACTGATGGTTATGGAAGAAGTGACACACGAGAGCGACTACGTCATTTCTTTGAAGTAGATGCTAAATTTATTGTTCTCGCAGCATTAAATGCTTTAGTTGCCGAAGGAAGTATTGATAAGTCTAAAGTTGTGGATGCTATAAAGCGCTATAACATTAATCCTGATAAATTAAATCCGGTTAATCATTAGAATTAAAAATATATAGTAGGCTTGGTAATTCAAGTTTTGGTGGTAATGGAACCATAAATTAATCACTTAGATATGTTTTCTATTCCATCAAGGCTTGAGTACACTGAGCAATCTTTTGAGGAAAAACATGGCAAACGAAATAGAAGTTAAGATTCCTGATATTGGTGGAGCGACTCAGGTTGATGTGATCGAAATAATGGTTCAAGTAGGAGATCAAATTGAAGTTGATACGCCACTCATTACTTTGGAATCAGATAAAGCCAGCATGGAGATTCCTTCTCCAGTTGCAGGAAAAGTCACCAAACTGAATATTAAAGTGGGTGATAAAGTGTCTGAAGGCGATCTGATTCTTTTTGCCACGGTGGAAAAAGAATCGAATAACGAAAAAGAAAATGAAACTCCACCTGCTAAAAAGGAACCGGTCAATTCAGAGCCAAAAGAATCTCAAGTGACACAAGAAAAGAAATCAGAACAATTAAAAGAAGTTAAAATTCCCGACATTGGTGGCGCAAGCCAAGTAGACGTGATTGAAATCATGGTTCAAGTTGGGCAACGAATTGAAGTAGATACGCCACTGATTACTTTGGAATCAGATAAAGCCAGCATGGAGATTCCTTCACCGATTTCAGGAACTATAACGAAGCTTAATGTTAAAGTAGGTGATAAGGTCTCTGAAGGTGATTTGATTCTTTTAGCTGCCTTAGAAAGTGGATCTGAAATTGAAAAAAGTAAAACCGCTACAGCCGAGCAGAAGCCAGCAAGTGTTGCTGCAACAACAAACCAGACAGAATCTAAAAAAGAGGAGCCAGCTTCTCCTCAAGCTGCTTTTGTTGAGCCAGTAAATTCTTCAAAATTAATTGCTGCAGGTCCTGCTGTAAGGCGCATAGCTCGTGAATTCGGTGTAAATCTTGATGCAGTAAAAGGTACTGGTCGTAAGGAACGGATTACTAAAGAGGATGTACAAGCCTATGTTAAAGGTCGTCTTAGTGAGCAACCGAGTCAAGGCTCTCTTAACATTCAACCTAATCCAGTAATTGACTTTACTCAATTTGGTGATATTGAAACTAAACCACTGAATAAAATTAAAAAGCTTACTGGAGTTAACGTACATCGTTCTTGGATAACCATCCCTCATGTTACTCAATTTGATTCAGCTGACATTACTGATGTTGAAGCATTTAGGAAGTCTGAATCAGGACAGGCTAAAGAAAAAGGATATAAACTCACTTTGCTGGCTTTCGTATGCGCTGTAGTGAGTAAAGCACTAAAGGCATTTCCTCAATTTAATGCATCATTAGATGCTTCTGGCGAAAATCTTATCTATAAAAAGTATTTCAATATAGGTATTGCAGTAGAGACTCCTAACGGTCTGGTTGTTCCTGTAATTAAAAATGTGGATAAGTTAACTGTAGCTGAAATTGCGGCTGAAATGACCCGTTTAAGCACTAAAGCTCGAGATAAAGGCTTGATGCTCAATGATATGTCAGGAGGATGCTTTACAATTTCCAGCTTAGGTGGAATTGGTGGGACATCATTCACACCCATAGTGAATAGTCCCGAAGTAGCTATTCTGGGATTATCTCGCTCGGAAATAAAACCGGTCTATGAAAACGGTACCTTTCAACCAAGATTAATGTTGCCTTTGTCTCTATCCTATGATCATCGAGTTATAGATGGAGCTGAAGCGGCGCGTTTTACTCGTTTTGTTTGCGAGTGCTTAAGTGATATAAGACGAATTTTACTCTAATTTTTATAAATATCTAATTGAAGAGGCTTGTAATGGCTAATAAAATAAAAACAGATGTCGTAGTATTAGGAAGTGGCCCTGGTGGATACACCGCGGCATTTAGAGCAGCTGATTTGGGAAAAAAAGTAGTATTGGTTGAGCGTTATGATTCACTAGGTGGTGTTTGCTTAAACGTCGGTTGTATCCCATCTAAGGCATTATTACATATTGCAAAAGTGGTTGATGAAGCGCATGAAATGTCCGAGCAAGGTGTTAGTTTTGGTAAACCCAAGCTGGATAGTAAAAAAATCGTTGCGTGGAAAAATTCAGTAGTTTCCAAATTGACTGGTGGTTTAAAGGCATTATCCAAACAACGTAAAGTTGAAGTCGTTATTGGCATAGGTAAATTTTCAGGTCCCAATCAAGTAACGGTTGCCACAAAAGATGGTGCAGTGGAAGTTGAATTTGAAAATGCAATCATAGCAGTGGGTTCTGAATCCATTAATTTACCTTTTATTCCAGAAGATAAACGCATTTTTAGTTCCACAGGAGCCTTAGAGCTTGCTGATCTCAAAGGGAGTTTATTGGTATTAGGTGGGGGGATTATTGGACTAGAAATGGCTACCGTTTATGCCTCTTTAGGTGTAGAGGTAACGGTTGTAGAATTTATGGATCAGCTAATTCCAGGTGCTGATTTCGATTTGGTTAATGTTTTGCAAAAACGCATGCAGAAGAAAGGCGTTAAGTTCCTTTTGAAAACTAAAGTAACTGCCGTCGAAGCCAAAAAAGATGGAATTTATGTTTCTATGGAAGGCGAACATGCAACAGACCAACCTCTTTGTTTCCAGCAGGTTCTTGTTTCAGTGGGTAGAAAACCCAATGGTGGTGCCATTGATGCAGAAAAAGCAGGAATAAAAGTTGATGAACGGGGTTTCATCAAAGTCGATAATCAACAAAGGACAAATGTATCACATATTTTTGCCATTGGTGACGTTGTAGGACAGCCAATGCTCGCACATAAAGCAATTCCTGAAGGGAAAGTTGCTGCAGAAGTTATTGCAGGTAAAAAACATTACTTTGATCCTAAATGTATTGCCAGTGTTGCCTATACCGATCCAGAGATTGCTTGGGCTGGTCTAACTGAAAAAGAAGCTAAAGAAAAAAATATTCGATATGAAAAAGCTACATTCCCTTGGGCCGCCAGTGGTCGTGCTCTTAGTATGGGTCGAGAAGAAGGTATGACTAAATTATTGTTCTGCCCAGACACGAATCGAATATTAGGTGCAGGGATTGTGGGGGTTAATGCTGGGGACTTAATTGCTGAGACCGCATTAGCTATTGAAATGTGTTGCGATGTTGAAGATATTGCTTTAACCATACATCCTCATCCAACTCTTTCTGAAACAATCGCTCAAGCTGCAGAGGCATTTGAAGGAACAATTACAGATCTTTACTTGCCAAAAAAGAAAAAAACTAATGGATAATATGTAATGCGCAGTCTAATGAAGTGCTTACCTGCTGTATTGAGTTAAATTGATTGAACTAAAATCTTTGTCATCTCCGCTCAGGCGGAGATTTATTTTATAGTGACTCAGCAATAAATTCACTCCTTCGGAAATCGAAAAAATTTTGAACTTATTAGCATTACGGGTTACGCAACATGGGAAACTAATGAAGTAATCCCCCGGCTTCGCTTTGCCAGGGAGATGATTTTTGTATAGGAGCGAAAAGGATGACACTTAACATTCGACCCATGACTGAATCAGATATTGATCATGTTTATGCAATTGAAAAAGAGGTTCATATTGCACCCTGGGAGAGAGATATTTTAAGGGATTGTGTTCGTGTAGGATATGATTGTCGTGTATTAGATATAGATGTTGGAAACCGTCTAATAATTGGGGGTTATATTATTTCTAGGCATAGTAATAAGTGCTGCCATATTTTAAATTTCTGTATCGCTAAATCTTTTCAATCACAAGGTTACGGACGTCAATTTTTAAAAAAAGTACTGCACTCATTAACAGAGTCCCAGTATATTGATCATGTTGTCCTTGAAGTGAGACCTAGTAACAAATCAGCTTTACATCTTTATCAAAGTATGGGATTTGAGCAAATTGAAATTAAACCAGCTTACTATGTGGAAGGGGACCATGTTGAAGATGCAATTGTGCTAAAAAAAATATTACCCATTTAAAACTGAATCTAATTTAAAATTTTTATAAAAGTATTCTGTCAAGACTGTTTTTTTGTTTTTTCTTTGCTATTATATACGACCATTTCGGTAAATCCTCTTATTCCCCATTCTGTGGATAACTTTTAGAGTAGTACTCTATCTTTTTTGTATTTTTTCCATTAAATATTAATATTCTCCTTATGCAGAGCCAAATTATATTTTTTTCAGTGAGATGGTAAAAATAGAGTTTATCCACAAAAACTGTGGATAACATTGTGAATAGGATTATAAATTACTTGATATATAAGCGCATTTTGGTGTGCCTCAAATTTAACCAATAATAAATAGTGTGTTTGCTGCGGGTAAAATAAAGCAAAGCGGTATGTAAACATGTTATTTTATTGTATGCAGCGCTATAATGGTGCGGTTAATTTGTACAGCGTGGGTTTTGTCATCACAATTTACCATGACAAATATAAATTTCCTATGGTACTCTCTAACACCTTGAAAAATGCAATCTTTTTCACAACGATTGCAACTGGTAATTCAAATTGATTTAAGAATTTATTTGTTGAGAACATGTCATGAGAAGAGCAAAATCCAAACTTAATCCTACCACGCAAACTGCTCAAATTGATAATTTAAGCCATGATGGAAAAGGTATTGCACGTATTAATGGCAAAGCAACTTTTATTCAGGGTGCTTTACCCGGTGAACTTGTCGAATTTCAATACACCAGGATAAAAAAGGATTTTGATGAAGGATTCTTGCTAAAGGTTGTTGAACCATCTACTTTGCGAGTTGAACCCAAATGTCCGCATTATTCCATGTGTGGCGGTTGTTCATTACAGCATATGAATGAAGAAGAACAAATCCATTTTAAACAAGAGCAATTATTAGATTTATTAGGTCGATATGGTCATACCCAACCACAGATTGTATTGCCTCCTTTAGTTGCTGGATATTGGAATTACCGGAATAAAGCCCGACTAAGTGTCCGCTATGTCGAGAAAAAGCAAACCTCGATGGTGGGATTTAGAGAACGTAGTAACCCTCGGTATATTACTGAGATTACTCAATGTCCCGTTTTAAATGCAAAGCTTGATGCAGATATTATTCCATTACGGCAATTGATTGACTCGATGCAAGACAAGAATTGTATTGCACAAATTGAAGTTGCTGCAGGGGACAAGGAAGTTGCTCTTATTTTCAGAAATTTAACTCCGCTAAGTCTTGACGACGAGTTGAACATTCAAAAATTTGCTGAAGAGTATGATTATAAAATTTTCCTCCAACCTGGTGGTCCAGACAGCGTATATTGTTTTTATCCAGCTAAGGCAAGTGAATATCTTACATATACGTTACCAGATTATCAGATTAACTTCTCATTTCACCCTACAGATTTTACTCAAGTTAATTCAGCATTAAATCGTACTATGGTGCCACAAGCGATTGAACTTATGGACTTAAAAAGTACTGATATCGTGCTAGACTTATTTTGTGGGCTTGGTAATTTTTCGCTTCCAATGGCTAAATTTTGTTCCAAAGTACTCGGTGTTGAAGGCAGTAAAAATATGGTTGAAAGAGCATATATGAATGCAAAGCTGAATCATATTCAAAATGTAGACTTTTATGCTGCAAATTTAGATGATGTACATGAAGTAAAGAAACTGGTGCAGCAACCTTGCAACAAAGTATTAATTGACCCTCCTCGATCGGGTGCACTCGAAATTGTGAAACAAATTGATGCACTGAATCCAGAGCGTATTGTATATGTATCATGTAATCCCGTAACATTAGCTCGTGATACAGATGTATTGGTTAATCAAAAAGGCTATAAGTTGATGAAAGCAGGGGTAATGGATATGTTCCCCCATACTGCTCATGTTGAATCAATCGCATTGTTTAAAAAGGATAAAACTGATGGTTAGAGTAAAAGATACTGTCCCATTGTGCGAAGATGGAAGCATCGATGTAGATTTGTGGCTTCATCAGTTAAGTGCAAAGGGTTATTTGGATAATCTTGAACTCATTCGTAGTGCATGTACCTTAAGTCAACTTGCAGGACAAGAACATGCAACAGAAACAGGACAATCTTGTTTGCAACAAGGCTTGTCTATGGCCGATTTGCTTGCAGATCTTGAGGTCGACCAAGAAACACTCGCAGCAGCCATTATTTTTGAAAACGTTCACTATGCCGATTTATCCATTGATGATGTGGTGGAGCAATTAGGCCCAAATATCGCCAAATTGGTTAAAGGCATAGAGCGCATGAGCGCAATGCAGAGTTTTCAAGGATTAAATAAATACCCACAGAATAAACAACAAATCGATAACATTCGTAAAATGTTATTAGCGATGGTAGATGATGTTCGAGTGGTATTAATTAAGTTAGCTGAACGCTTATGCGTTTTAAGAACAGCCGGGCATTTATCAGAAGAATTACGTAAACAATTAGCTACCGAAGCGATGGAAATTTATGCTCCTTTAGCCAATAGGTTGGGAATTGGGGCAATTAAATGGGAAATGGAGGATATGGCTTTTCGTTATTTACATCCTGAGGAGTATAAAGCGATTGCCAAAGGTCTCAAAGCAAAACGATTGGAGCGCGATAATTTCGTTGATGCAATTGTTGCTCAATTAAATGAACAAATTAAAGCTCATGGAATAGAACATTTTGCCGTCTATGGACGTTCAAAACATATCCATAGTATCTATAAAAAAATGACCCGGAAGAATGTTTCACTCGATGAAATTTATGATGCTACTGCAGTACGTGTTCTTGTGGATACCCAGCCTCATTGTTATGAAGTCTTAGGGATGGTGCATACCCTTTGGAAACAAATTCCCGCTGAGTTTGATGATTATATTATCAATCCCAAGCCTAATGGTTATCAATCGTTACATACAGCAGTTCAAAGCCCCGAAGGCAGAGTTTTTGAGGTGCAAATAAGAACTTTCCTTATGCATGATTTGGCGGAAATGGGGGTAGCAGCTCATTGGAAGTATAAAGAAGGTGGTTTCAAACAAAAACAAAGCCATGAGCGCAAAATTGAATGGCTACGCGATGTCTTAGCCTGGCATCGGGAAATGGCGAATAATAAGGGTGTTCCTGAAAGTACTACCACAGAATTTCTTGAAGATAGGGTGTATGTTTTTACTCCCGACGGAGATGTTCTTGATTTACCTCAAGGCGTAACCTCTTTGGATTTTGCTTATCACGTACATAGTGATTTAGGCCATCGATGTCGCGGAGCACGCATAAATGGACACATTGTACCCTTAACGTATCAACTGAAAACAGGCGATAAGGTTGAGATTTTAACTGGAAAAGAAAGTAAGCCCTCTCGTGATTGGATCAATCCTCACTTAAATTATCTCAAAACATCGCGAGCTAAAGCCAAAGTTTTGCATTGGTTTAAAATGCAAGATTATGACCGAAACATCCAAGATGGACGTGAATTGCTTGATAAAGAATTAAAATCTTTAGGAATAAAATCCGATAAACTTAATGAAGTCGCTACAGCACTTCATTTCAAAAAACTTGATGATCTTTATGCAAATCTGGGACGGGGTGATATTAAAATAGGGCAAATCGTCAGTAAACTTGCTCCACCGGTTACTTCAGAGCTCAATCTTGAACGATTTGTTAAACCTCATGCAAAACCAGAAATTACTGGAAGTGATCTGCGTATTGAAGGTGTAGGTAATTTATTAACTTTTATGGCACGATGTTGTCAACCTGTTCCTGGAGATTCCGTAATTGGTTATATCACGATAGGTCGAGGTGTATCAGTACATCGACAAGATTGTCCTAATATTATTCATGCTAGTGAGCGACAAAAACAGCGTTTTTTGCAAGTTACTTGGGGCAGTGCTACTCGAGAAAACTATGTGGTTGATATTTTAATCAAAGCGTTTGATCGTTCCGAACTTTTAAAAGATGTGACCTCACTTCTTGCTAATGAAAAAGCACACGTTTATGCATTGCAAACCCAAAGTAATAAACAAGAAAATATGGCTTATATCACTTTAACTGTAGATGTTGATGGGTTAAGTAGCTTATCTCGGCTCCTAGCAAAGTTAGAGCAAATTCCTAATGTTCTCGAGGCGAGAAGACAAGTTTAATTTGGTCATGATTTGTAGCTTGGGTGAAGCGGGTGCGACCTGAAGTTAGGAGATCGTTCCTATTCAAAAATCGAACTCCACTGTGCATCCCCAGGCTACATCTATTCTTATTTAAAAATAAACCCTGCAATAACAGCACGATACTCGCTTAATAAAACATTATAGGTACGACACGCAGCACCTATAGACATGCATTCTATACCTATTCTTTGATCTGCAAAATGTTTCATAATTGACAGGGACAGGAGTTTTCCGGTATGTTCATGGCCAATGATGATGATTTCCGGTTTAAATTGCGTTAATAAATTCATATAGTGTTCATCAATTTCTTCAATGTTTTTAATTGGCAGATCACTAATGATTTCTGTTTTAGAAACAATTAAACTGCGTTCATAAACAATGGAATTAATCTGAATTTTGTTATCACTATAAGCTTGCACTGCATGTAGTTCTGCGGATTCTAAATTGATCTTCATAGTTTAGGATGATTCAATGAATTATAAATGGCTGTAAGTATATCACAGAGGTCACTATTATGAGTCAATTTCCGCGTATCAATCGTTTGCCACCTTATGTATTTAATACATTAACTCAACTAAAAACTGAAGCGCGGGCTCGTGGAGAGGATATTATTGATTTTGGTATGGGAAATCCTGATCAGCCAACTCCTCCACATATTGTGAATAAACTCATTGAAGCGGTGCAAAGACCAGATACTCATCGATATTCTATGTCAAAAGGCATTCCAAGGCTAAGACGTGCTATGGCCTCCTGGTATCAACGGAATTATGATGTTCATTTAAATAGTGAAACACAAATATTAGCTACCATTGGCTCGAAAGAAGGTCTAGCTCATCTGGCACTAGCGATAAGTGGCCCGGGGGATACGATTTTAGTTCCCGATCCCGCATACCCTATTCATACCTATGGATTTATCATTGCGGGAGCGAACGTAAAACAAGTCCCGCTTATAAATGAAACTCAATTTTTAGCTTCAATAGAAGATACGATTAATCGCAGTTTACCTAAACCTAAAGCATTAGTAATTAATTTTCCTGCAAATCCAAGTACACATTGTGTAGATTATGAATTTTTCGAAAAAATTGTTGCATTAGCAAAAAAACATGAAATTTGGGTGGTTCATGACTTAGCTTATGCTGATATCGTATTTGATGGATATAAAGCTCCTTCAATACTTCAAGTTCCAGGAGCAATAGATATAGCAATTGAAACTTATTCTATGTCTAAGTCATACAATATGCCAGGGTGGCGAGTTGGATTTGCTTGCGGAAATGAAGAGTTAGTCGGAGCACTTACTCGAATTAAATCTTATTTAGATTACGGCACATTTACGCCTATCCAAGTTGCAGCGATTGCTGCATTAGACGGCCCTGATGAGTGTGTCCACGAAATTAGAGCTCTATATGAAAAGCGACGTAATATTCTTTGCGATGGCTTAAATGAGATGGGTTGGGAAGTCGCTCGTCCCAAGGCAACTATGTTTGTTTGGGCACCCATTCCTGCTCATTATCAACATATGGGTTCCCTTGAGTTTAGTAAATACTTATTAAAAGAAGCTCATGTTGCTGTGTCTCCTGGAATCGGTTTTGGACAACAGGGTGATGGTCATGTTCGTTTCGGTTTAATAGAAAATAAAGATCGAATGCGTCAAGCACTAAGAAATTTAAAAGCATTGTTTCGTAGAGATGGATTGATTAAGGCAGAACAAATATGCATGTTGTGATTAACTCGGAATGCAGTTCGATTCCTGAGTATGCCAAGCCTCTAAATTCAGAAGGGAATGTATTACTCAATTTTTTGCTGTGTCTTGGCTATGATTCTACGAATCCACCTTATGCTGACTTATTAAGACAACATCATAATTTAGAAGGTGAGTGGTTTGTATTGACACCAGTTTATTGGGAAGCAACGCATAATGATGCCATGATTGTTGCTTTGGGGAGTGAACTGCATCTTGAAGAGTCTGAAGCGAAATCATGGTTTCTTTTATTCTCAGACTATCTGGCAAAAGAAGGTGTCTCTCTTTATTACCATAATTCAGAAACTTGGTTAATTAATAACAAAAAAAACGCGCTGAATGCAAAACCACCCCATCATTTATTGCATCAATCATTAATGCCCCAATTAGCACAATTGGATAATACGATGTATTGGCAAAAGTTTATTACTGAAAGCCAAATGCTTTTTGCATCTAAGCCTAATCAATCCTTGGCTAATGGATTATGGACGTGGAGTAGTGCAAAACTTAAGGATAAAATGCCGATACGCATTTGTGTTGACGAGCATTTTTATTCATTAGCACAACTATGTAGTTCTCAAGTTTCTTTATATAGCCCATCAATAACACTGAATAATTATCAGATTCTATTGCTTACTGACTATTCTGTGCTCAGTGAACCACATCAAAAAGAATTGAAGGAGATGTGTACTGATTGGTATTGGAACAATGAGGCTTATTCTATAAGTGCAGATAGTTGGTATGTTCGTTTATGGAGAAAACTAATTCATGCTTATTAAACAACGCCCCAGAGCATCACAACTTTTGGATTTACCTAATATACCCGACGTTCTAAGAAGAATATTCGCAAACAGAGGGATTACTGAGCTTTCTCAATTGGATAAACAACTCCAAGCTTTATTGCCTTTTGATAGCCTAATGGGGATCGATAAAGCGTGTCTACGTTTGGAAAAAGCATTGCGTGAACAGCATAGAATCTTAGTCATAGGAGATTTTGATGCCGATGGAGCGACCTCAACAGCCCTCGCAATTACCGCATTACGCTCTATGGGTGCTTCGTTTGTAGAGTATTTAGTCCCTAATCGTTTTGAGTTTGGTTATGGTTTAACTCCACAAATAGTCGAAGTGGCAAGCAAATGGAATCCCGCGTTAATAATCACTGTGGATAATGGAATTGCTAGTATTGAAGGTGTACAAAGGGCAAATGAATTAGGGATCGATGTTTTAATCACGGATCACCATCTGCCTGCTGAAATTCTTCCAAATGCTTGTGCCATCGTAAATCCCAACCAGCGAGATTGTAAATTTCCTAGTAAATCGATTGCTGGTGTTGGAGTTATTTTTTATGTGATGTTGGCTTTGCGAAGACATTTGGTGAGTACGAATTGGTTTCGTGAGATGAATATTACCGAACCCAATATGGCGAGTTTTTTGGATTTAGTTGCTTTAGGGACAGTAGCGGATGTTGTTGGACTGGACCAAAACAACCGCATCATGGTAAATCAAGGTCTGGCAAGAATACGTCAAGGTCTTTGCCGTGCAGGGATTAAAGCCTTAATTGAGGTCTCTGGACGTGAGTGCGCACGACTTAGAGAGTCTGATTTGGGGTTTGCTATTGCACCCAGACTCAATGCTGCTGGGCGATTGGATGATATGGCTTTGGGTATTGAATGTTTAATTACTTCTGATGAACAACAAGCTAGAAATTATTGTCAGCAGTTAGATGAATTGAATGATGAAAGGAAGCAAATTGAAACCGAAATGAAGGAACAGGCCATGCTTGCCTTGGAAAAACTTGCTCTAAATGCTGAATACAACAGTACGCACTTACCTATTGCTTTGTGTCTTTTTGATAAAACCTGGCATCAAGGGGTAATTGGAATTTTAGCAGGACGAATGAAAGAGCGTTATCATCGTCCAGTTATTGCTTTTGCAGAAGTAAGTGACGATGAGTTGAAAGGATCAGCACGTTCGGTTGCTGATTTAAATATTAGGGATGTTTTGGCAGCAATAGATAAGGATCATCCTGGACTTATTAATAAATTTGGTGGCCATGCTATGGCTGCCGGCCTGAGTATTCATCCGCGTTCTCTCAAAGTATTTCGAGAGGCTCTGGTTTGTGAAGTGAGCAAACACATCGATTTGTCGCAATGCGAAGGTGAGTTACTGACTGATGGTCCCTTACAGCCTGAAGAGTTCAGTCTTGAAATTGCTCAATTAATTCAGCAAGCTGGTCCTTGGGGCCAGCAATTTGCTGAACCTGTTTTTGATAATGTTTTTGAGATTCTGGATCAACGGTTGGTTGGGAAAAATCATTTAAAAATGACTTTAGTGACAACACAAGGCGATCAACAAGTGGATGCGATCGCGTTTAATGTGGACTTAAAATCTTGGCCAAACCATAGAGTTAAATACGTACATGCAGCTTATAAGTTGGATATCAATTTTTATCAAGGTCGAACACGGTTACAATTACTAATCCAAGCAATGAATGCTGTAAATCAAGAATAGGTATAAAAAGTAGCCTCATGCAGCTCAGGGAACCCATATTTAATCCCGGGTTTCGCTTTACTGCACTCAGGGATTTTCAGTTATATTTTTGTGCAAAGTTTCAGATCAGGTTATAATTGCTCTTTTTTTATTTGAATAATAATAGTGTCAGACATTTTGCTATCCCCTTTATCTATTGCTCCAATGATTGATTGGACTTACAGCCATTTTCGGATTTTTATGCGAATTCTGGCTCCTAGTGCACTTTTGTATACAGAAATGCAAACTACTGGTGCGATCCAGAATAATCCGGTGCGGTCTTTACAATTTAGTGAAATAGAACATCCCATAGCGCTACAAGTGGGAGGGTCAGACCCCAAAGCCTTAGCTCAATGTGTTCAATACGCCCAGCAAGAAGGATATAACGAGATTAATATTAATCTGGGTTGTCCGAGTGATAAAGTTCAGGCGGGACGTTTTGGCGCGTGCTTAATGCGGGAACCAAAACACGTTGTAGCTTGTCTTAAGGCGATGCGGCAAGTTGCTACTATACCCATTACTGCAAAAACCAGAATCGGGATCGATCATCAAGACAGTTATGAGTTTTTTAGTGACTTTGTCCATCAGTTGATTGAGGCTGGAGTGCAGAAAGTAATTGTGCATGCCCGAAAGGCTTGGCTCAATGGGTTAAACCCTAAACAAAATCGAACAATTCCACCAATTAACTATGAATATGTTTATCGACTTAAAAAAGAAATACCGGACGTTCCTGTGATAGTCAATGGTAATATATCAAATATAAAAGAGATTAGTGAACATCTGCAAATTGTTGAAGGAGTAATGCTCGGTCGTTTAGCATGTGATAACCCTTTTCAAATAGCAAAAATACATCATGAACTTTATCCAGAAATCCAAACAAGTACACGCAGTCAAGTATTTAATCGTTATCTGGATTATTTAAAGGAAGAATATAAAAAAGGGGCTTCTTTAAGTTTATTGATTAAGCCCGTATTCAATTTAGCTTTTGGATTACCGGGTGCAAGTCAATGGAAAAGAAAACTAATGCTGATTATGCAGACCAAAAATCTTACTTTGTTTAGTGAATTAAGAGAGTATTTAAAGGAAATTGAGCTGCATGCAGAGGAATTATAAGTGAACTAAATTGCATTATCTTGATATATCGAGATATATGCATTATTTGATTTAAAATATTGTATACTATGATATGAATTGTGGAAAATCATATCGTGGTTGTCTGTTTCGCCAGAAACTTTTCTCATCATCCAAGTTATATCATGAAGATTCTCTTAAATTATAAGGTATTCGTGGTATTTTTCCCCAAATTTTAGTACATTAACGAATTTGTTATTTGAAATCTCCAGAGGATTATTTAGGCCATGCTGAATACGTTGATTAAGAAAATGTTTGGAAGCCGAAATGAGCGTACATTGCGGCGTATGGAAAAGGCAGTAATGGCAATCAATGCATTTGAACCACAAATGAAAGCATTGACAGATGCTGAGTTGGCTGCAAAAACCCAGCATTTTAAAGCACGTTTTGCAGAAGGTGAAAGCCTTGATGAAATGTTGGCGGAAGCTTTTGCTACAGTAAGAGAGGCATCTATACGGACTTTAGGTCTGCGCCATTTTGACGTGCAATTAATTGGTGGGATGGTACTGCATGAAGGTAACATTGCTGAAATGCGTACTGGGGAAGGTAAAACACTGGTAGCAACTTTGCCTGCATATTTGAATGCAATTACTGACCGCGGTGTACATGTTGTAACTGTGAATGATTATCTCGCGAAACGCGACAGTCAATGGATGAAACCTATATTTGAGTTTTTAGGCTTAACTGTAGGTGTGATTTATCCGGATATGTCCCATTCAGCAAAACAAGAAGCTTATCGTTGCGATATTGTTTATGGAACGAATAATGAATATGGTTTTGATTACTTACGCGATAATATGGCATTTAGTCTTGAAGACAAGGTACAACGCGAGTTGAACTTTGCCATAGTGGATGAAGTAGACTCTATTTTAATTGACGAGGCACGTACACCTTTGATTATTTCGGGTGCGGCTGAAGATAGTTCCGAACTATATATCAAAATTAATACATTGATTCCTCATTTGAAGAAACAAGAAGAAGAGGGCGGTGAAGGGGATTATACTGTTGATGAGAAGCAAAAGCAGGCGCATCTTACTGATACAGGTCATCAACATATAGAGGAATTGCTGGTTAAAGCAAAACTTCTGGACCAGGGTGAAAGTTTGTATCATGCTAGTAATATTATGTTAATGCATCATGTGAATGCTGCATTAAAAGCTCATGCGATGTTCCATCGAGACGTGGATTATATCGTTAAGGATGGACAGGTTATTATAGTTGACGAGCATACTGGTCGTACAATGCCTGGTCGACGATGGTCTGAAGGATTACATCAAGCTGTTGAAGCGAAAGAAGGTGTTGGGATTCAAAATGAAAACCAAACTCTTGCTTCCATTACATTCCAGAATTTTTTCCGTATGTATAATAAATTGTCCGGTATGACTGGAACCGCGGATACTGAAGCGTATGAATTACAGCAAATTTATAATCTTGATGTAGTGGTCATTCCAACCAATAAACCGATGGTAAGAAAAGATGAATCGGATCTGGTTTATTTAACGCAACAAGATAAATTCCAAGCGGTCATAGCAGACATCCGTGAATGTATTGCCCGAAAGCAACCTGTTCTTGTGGGTACTGTTTCGATTGAAGCTTCTGAATTTTTAAGTCAATTTCTTAAAAAAGAACATATCAAGCATCAAGTTCTCAATGCCAAATTTCACGAAAAAGAGGCCCAGATTATTGCTGAAGCAGGTCGTCCAGGTGCCGTAACCATTGCTACAAATATGGCTGGTCGAGGAACAGATATTGTTTTGGGAGGAAGTTTGTCTGCTGATTTAGCTCAATTGCCGGAAACAGCGAGTGCCGAAGAAATAGATGCGGTTAAAAAGTTATGGCAGAAACGTCATGATGAAGTAATTGCTGCTGGTGGATTAAGAATTATAGGTTCCGAGCGTCATGAATCACGCCGAATCGATAATCAGTTACGGGGTCGTTCAGGTCGTCAGGGTGATGTGGGAAGCAGTCGTTTCTACTTATCACTTGAAGATAATTTAATGCGTATATTTGCTTCTGATCGTGTTGCATCGATGATGCGTCGTTTAGGAATGAAGCCTGGGGAGCCTATTGAGCATAGTTTAGTTACCAAAGCGATTGAGAATGCTCAACGGAAACTTGAGGGACATCATTTTGATGTTAGAAAACAGTTGTTGGATTATGACAATGTGGCTAATGATCAAAGACAGGTTATTTATACGCAACGTGCCTCAATCATGGATATGACAGATACTGAAGAAATGGTCAATATGATGAGAGAGGAGGTCATATCAAATCTTGTTGATACCTATATTCCTCCACAAAGTTTGGAAGATCAGTGGGATGCAAAATCTTTAAGTGATGTTCTGGCTGATGAGTTCAAACTTAAGGCTCCAGTGCTTGAATGGATTGAAGAAGATCATCATATCCAACCAGAGCAAATCAAGGATAAGATTCTTGACATTGCGGCAAAAAGATATGATGAAAAAGTAAAACAAGCAGGTAGAGCTACAATGTCTCAGTTTGAAAAATCAGTGATTTTGCAAACTTTGGATAATCAATGGCGTGAACACTTAGCGGTAATGGATCAACTGCGTCAAGGAATTCATTTGCGTGGGTATGCCCAAAAAGATCCAAAACAAGAGTATAAAAAAGAAGCTTTTGCCTTGTTTACCACGATGCTTGATACTTTAAAATATGATGTAACTCGTTTAATTTCCTCAGTTGAAATTCAAACTGAAGAAGATGTAAATGCCGTTGAAGAGCAGCGCCGAGCTGAGCAAGTGAGTAAGATGAACTTGCAACACGGTAATTATGTTGATGAAAATGAGGAAGAGGGAATTCAGACACAAACCTACAAAAGGCATGAAAAGAAAATTGGTCGAAATGATCCTTGTCCCTGCGGTTCGGGTAAAAAATATAAAACATGCCATGGAAGTTTAGCGTGAATATAGAAGTTGCTGTAGCAGTTATTGTTGATGAACAGCAGCGTATCTTGATAACCCAGCGTCCTTTCCATGTTCCGCATGGAGGATGCTGGGAGTTTCCTGGCGGTAAGTTAGAGACTGGTGAGTCTCCAGGAGTTGCATTAGTTCGAGAAATCAAGGAAGAGGTTGGCTTAGATATTTTGCAATACAAATTATTGGGAGAAATTAATCACCAATATTCCGATAAAGAAGTAAAATTAAATATTTTTCTTGTTGATCAATTTGTTGGTCTCCCTTCATGTAAGGAAGGACAGTTGGCTATGAAATGGGTTCATCAGCATGAACTCAATCCCGAACAGTTTCCTGAAGCAAACCATAGAGTAATTGCAATCGTACAGAACTATTTATGCTGCAGAGAAGCTTTATGATGGAATCCTCTATAGGGTTCCCTCAGCTACAATTTCTTAAAGCAGGTCAATGAGTACACCTTAATTAAAATCAATATACAGCGGAGCATGGTCCGATACTTCATCACTTAATACACAAAATTCATTCACAGTAATATCTGGGGAAGTCAGAATATAATCTGCAAATTTTTCTTCTTTTTTGTAATAACGAGTCCTTGTTGACTTTACGTCATGAATTTTTATGAGATTATTCATTCCCTGCTCAAGAATATGCATGCTTTTTGTATCTGGTTTTAAATTAAAATCACCGCATAATATTTTAGGTGTATTGATGGTATCCATAAAATGGCGAATCCGTTGTGATTGATTGATTCGTTCTGGGGTATCCTTCTTTCCTTGCCCATTCCAGAGTCCATGAACATTCAATATGGAGTAAATTTTTTTCCCTACTTCACATTCGACCCATTGCAAATTTCTAGGGTGGTTTAACCCTATTCCTGGATAATGTTGTTTTTGATGAATATTGATATCTCCTTCTCCTAAAATATCGATATCGTTTTTCAACAACATCGCAATTCCATAGATATTTTCTACAGCGGGTTTAAAAATAGCAAAATGATTAGGAAGGAGCTGCTGTAGGTCAGAAAAAATATTGAGACTAAGTTCTCTATCTTCTTCGGTTACAGTACGATGAGCGTTGTTATATACTTCTTGAAAGCAAAATATATCGATTTCATGATGTTGGCTAATAAATTCTAATAAAGGGTTTCGTAGGTGTCCGCCCCACAAATTTAAAGTAATTAATTTCATTGATTACTAAATTCCTTTTTCATTGATCGTATAATTTGACAGAAAAACACGTGCTTTCTATCAGTTGAATTAGAGAGAAATATTTGTTACATCTTATTTTTTGCCTCCCATAGGTATTTATCATGTAAATCATTTACCGCTTTAGTCAGTTCGTCAATCTCCATATTATTTTCAATAAGATCATCTGCGCTTTTGAGACGAATATTAATATCTGGTTGCACGGATAAAATTGCCAGGGCTTGTTCTGTACTGCATTTATCCCGTTGCATCAATCGTGCTATTTGTATTTCCTTTGGCGCGCGGACAAGCAAAATTCGATTGATATAAGGGTAGGATTGTTTTGTAATAAGCAAAGGAATCTCAACAATACAATAAGGTGTCGTACAGGTATCAACTTGTTTTTCTATTTCTTGGCGGATAAGAGGATGTAGAAGATGCTCAAGCCAGTACCGTTCTTGATGATTCGCAAATATTATTTCTCTTAGTTTACTTCGATCCAACTCTTCATCTTGTTTTAAAACTCTGTGCCCGTAATGTTCTACGATTTTGTTATAGGCTAGTTCATTCTTTTTGGTAAGTTCTCTTGATATTATGTCAGCATAAATTACCTTAATGCCTAATTTCGAAAAAAGTTCAGCAACGGTAGTTTTTCCACTCGCTATGTCGCCTGTTAATCCAACACAATAAACCATATTCTTTAAATCTCATTTTTATTAATACATGTTACTACATTAATATAACATGTATAAGGGACGGGACTTTTGTGTTTACAATACGCCAGGGAAGCTAATGCCGCATCATCTCGTGTAGGGTAAAGATTACTATTCCATCTAAAAGCTTCTCTATCTAAAGCGGTACATCGCCACATAGGCGTTACATCGGCACCATGAATAAATCGAACACAACTGGCTTTAGAAGTTTTACACGAAGCAGGGGCAGTGCTCTTTTTTTTGCATTCAGAGTAAGAAAGATTTAAAGCTACCTTTTGGTAAGCACTTTGGGTCGTCCATTTAGTCTGGGTTGCATCCTGAGAGGAACATTGCCAGTAATTATCTTCGAGGGTTATTGATTCAGCAAAACTTGAAAGTGGAACAGCTAGAACAAGAAAAAAACAACATCTTATGTGTTTATTCATTTGTTTCTCCTTGAAGCAGGTCAGCTAAATCTTCGACAGGTAAAGCTTTAGAAAAATACCAGCCCTGTATAAGTCTAACCTCGTTTTGTAATAAATAATTCAGTTGTTCTTCTGTTTCTACTCCTTCTGCAATAATAGTTAGATTAATTTTTTTTGCTAAATGAATAATTGCATCATTTAATGTTTCAGCTATAGCTTTTGTACCGATTGCATGAATAAATAATTTGTCGATCTTAAGATAATTAAAAGGATAGTATTGCAAATAGCTGATACTTGAATGCCCTGTTCCATAATCGTCTATAGCTAAGGAATACCCAATGTTTCTAAGCTCTTGGAGTCTGTTGATATAAATTTCGTTATTCATATCAAGTAAAGAGCGCTCTGTTATTTCTAATAATATTTGTTTGGGTTCAATCAAATAGTGACGCACGAGTTTATAAAATTGAGGAAAAAATTGACTATCAGTGAAATGGAGTGCACAAATATTAAATGACAGATGAAAATTGGGCTGGCTATCCAAAATGTTTTTAGCTTCTTTAAACGCTATTTCAATAATTTGTAGGGTTATAGGGACAATTAAGCCAGTATCTTCAGCTTCCTCTATAAACAGATCAGGCATAATGATCTCATTACTATAATCTTGCCATCTTAATAATACTTCGGCCCCAGAATAGGTATTACGTTGAGTGTCAAATAATGGTTGATAAACAGGATAAAATTGTCCACTTTTAATAGCCTGTTTTATTGCGCCGTGCAATGAATAATATTTGTTAAATTTATTTTTAATCAAAAGGTATAATAAAACTGTGAATGTTAAAATATCAAGGATCAGCAGGATTTGATTATGCAAAAGGTTGTTAATTAAAGTTTGATCAGGTCCTTCGACCGTAAGTTCAATGCCATTAAGAGTATTTAATGGAGCACTGGCAAATATTTGTTCTGTAAAAATGGGTAATTTATCCATCCAAGAGCTATTAGTTGGTTTTTGAATCCGGATAAGTTCTTTTTTCTGATTCACATCGTATAACGTAATCGTTTGTATTCCATTTTCTGAAATATTCAATTCTTCATTGAGGACGGGAGACAAGAGGATCATTTTTATTTGATAAATACCTATTTTTTTTTGAATCAGGTAGATAGGATGAATAAACATAGGGACTTTTAATGGACCTATAAGTGAGCGACTGTTGTCGTGACTTAGATTAAACGTTTGGTTTTGGGGTAATGTAGAGCACGAAATCTGGTGCCTGGTGTCATAAATCATAAGTCCAGAGACTTGGGGATAATTCATAATAATCTGTTGTAAGTAAGGATCAAAATCATTCTTACAATTTATATTGTTCTTTTGATACGTAGGTATTTTATTTATTTCAAGAAACACATCATTGATAAAACGATCAATATTTTGAGCTCGTTTATGGGTTATGTCTGTAATATAATTAAAAAAATTCGAAACACTCTTATACCAATTAATATAAGAAAATGCTAAAAGTAAAAAAATGGTAAAAAATATCCAGACTAGCCTCAATCGCTTGTAAACAATAAATGCCATGTTTCTGTATATTTTTCGCATGTTTTACGGCGTTAGATAGGCTCCCTTTATAGAGTGTAGTGTTATTTCCGCTAATTTCCCAATTACTTCATGTTGCGTATTTAATGGAGGTAGCCAGTAAAGCGTTTTACCTATAGGCCTTATTAAAGCTCCATGGTTTAATGCTTGCTGATAAACACTATTGCCTATGCGATCATCTTCAGTGCCTTCTAGATCCGCTGCTACTACGGCTCCAATTCCTCGAACATTACTTAATTTACCAGAGAGTTGGGCTACTTCAGTTAAGGCTGCAAACATGTATTCACCTAACTTTTGAGCTTGCTCGAGGATTTGTTCTTCCTGCATGACGCGAATGGTTGCTAATGCGGCGCTGACCGCGAGTGGATTTCCACTATAAGTATGTGAATGTAAAAAAGATTTTCCGCTTCCATAATCTGCATAAAAAAGATCAAAGATTGAGTTATCGATCATTACACAACTTAAAGGGATCGATCCGGAGGTCAATCCTTTGGATAAACAAATAAGATCGGGTTCAACATCTGCATGATCTGATGCTAACCATTTACCTGTGCGACCCATTCCCGTCATTATTTCATCGGCGATAAGATAAATATCCTTGCTTTTAGCCCAGGATGATAAGCGTTTAAGGAAATCGGGGCTATAACACAACATTCCTCCCGCACCTTGAAGTAAGGGTTCTACAATGATGGCACAGACTTTATCACTGATTGCTTCCAATTCTTTTTCTACAATGGGCCAATAGTTGTCACAATTGTGCCATAAGGGATCTCCTTTCCCCGAGATATACGGTATATTTTCAATATAATGACAGGTAAGACCAAACGATGAGTAGGGAGCTTTATAAAGACCTAAATCACTAATACTCATTGTACCTAGGGTTTCTCCATGGTATCCATTCTTAAGAGCAATGAACTGGTTCCTATCTGTATGGCCTTTGATTTGATTCGCATGGATTGCAAGTTTCATCGCGATTTCAACGGCGCTAGAGCCATCACTTGCGAAGAAAACATGTTGTTTTTGTGTAATTTGGGTTAACGCTTCGGCTAGCTCCACCAGTTGTGGGTGTGTGGTATTTGCGGTAATGACATGTTCGAAGCGATTCATTTGGTCTTTTATTGCTGCAATAATCGCCGGATGGCCGTGACCTAAAGATTTACACCACCAACTGGAGATAGCATCAATTAGTGGCCCTTTGTTGGTATAGAGATAACTACCCTTAGCTTTTTCAATAAACAAAGGAGGGCATGTCTCAAAATCTTTCATTTGTGTGCAAGGATGCCAAAAATGTTTCAAATCTCTACTAATTAATTGGTTGATGTTGACCATTTTTAAAATTTTGGTTGACAAGATGGGTTGGGACTTTATCATGTCCGTTACCTAAATTAAATAAATACGACACAAAATTGCAGCGAAGTTAGGTGCTTTCGCTTCACTTAATATCCTTGATTAGGAGGTAATGTTGTGACTCAAGTTAAGAAGCACTGGGCTGTTTCTGAAATTACAGCACTTTATGAACAACCCTTTAATGATTTGCTACATCAAGCACATACGGTACATAGAGAATACCATCAACCAAATTCATTACAATTCGCTACATTGTTAAGTATTAAAACTGGAGCATGTCCCGAGGATTGCGGTTATTGTTCTCAAAGCGGCCATCATAAAACTCATGTTGAGAAAGAAAAGTTAATGTCAGTTACTGATGTATTAAAAGCCGCTCAAGAGGCAAAAGAAGGTGGGGCTAAACGATTTTGTATGGGAGCTGCCTGGCGTTGTCCTCCGGATAAGGCGATGGGTGAGTTACAGGAAATGATTAAGGGAGTAAAGTCTTTAGGGCTTGAAACCTGCATGACTTTAGGTATGTTAAATCAAGAGCAGGCTGCCAGTTTAAAAGAAGCGGGTTTGGATTATTATAATCACAACATTGATACATCACCTTCTTATTATGAAAAAGTAGTTACAACACGCAAATTTAGTGAGCGATTGGATACCTTAAATAATGTTCGAGCTGCCGGAATGAATGTGTGTTGTGGTGGTATTTTGGGCTTGGGTGAAACACGTGCAGACCGAATTGAGTTTTTATTCACTTTAGCAAACATGGAAACACCGCCTGAAAGTGTACCAATTAATCGTCTAATACCTGTAGAAGGAACACCTCTTGCAAAAGCTCAACCAGTAGAAGGTATTGAGTTAGTAAGAACCATAGCTACTGCCAGGATAATAATGCCTCAAAGTGTCATTAGACTGACGGCTGGAAGGACTGAAATGAGTGATGAATTACAGGCCCTTTGTTACTTTGCAGGTGCGAATTCAGTATTTCTTGGAGATAAGTTGTTAACTGAAGAGAATCCTCGACGTACAAAAGATAAGGAGCTTTTTAGTAAACTTGGTTTAACTGAGATGGTTTAAATGCCTCTAAGTTATAAAATTAAAGATTATATTAATCAGCTGGCACAAGAAGGTTTATTAAGAAATAGACTAGTGACGGCTGAGGATTCCTCATTAATTCATTTTGACAGCAATGATTATTTATCCTTGGCAAGAGATAAACGTATCTCTGCAGGATACCAACGAGGTTATGCTATATACCCTAGTGGGAGTGGGGCTTCGATGTTACTGAGCGGCTATCATCCCAATCACCGCGCTGTTGAAGAAGCATTTGCCAATTTACTAGCCGTAGACGATTGCATTTTATTTTCTTCGGGATATGCGGCAAATCTCGCAGTTACAGCCTTATTAGGAAAGTTAAACGTTCATTGTTTTATTGATAAGGAAATTCATGCTTCAATTTATGATGGCTTAGCATTATCGCATGTAAACTATACCCGTTATTTGCATAATAATTTAGATGATTTAAGCGGTAAATTAACTAGTGATTTTAAAAGTTCGGCGTTAATCACTGAAGGAGTTTTTAGTATGAGCGGCCAATTGGCCCCTTTGGTAAAGCTCTCTTCAATGTGTCATGCGAATAAAAGCGCACTCTTAGTAGATGAGGCGCATTCTTTTGGGATTATAGGCGGCGAGGGAAGAGGGGCGACAGACTATCATGAGTTGACTCAAAATGAAGTCCCATTACGAATAATTCCATTAGGCAAAGCTTATGCGGCGCAAGGTGCCCTTGTTGCTGGAAAAGCAGACTGGATTTATGCTTTATTGCAAGCGGGCCGTTCCGTTATCTATTCGACTGCGGTAAGTCCTGCTTTAAGTTATGGTTTATTGAATACTTTGGAATTGGTAGTCAAGGCAGAAGACAGACGTTCAAAATTAGGACAACTAATAGCCTTATTTAGAACGTACGTGAAACAATCCCCTTTAAATTGGACTGATTCTATTAGTCCAATTCAGCAACTCAAATTAGGATGTCCTCACTTAGCTTTGCATTATGCTCGCGAATTAAAGAAACGGGGGATAAGTTGCTGTGCGATAAGAAAGCCTACCGTGAGTGTCAAAGCATCGGGATTACGTATTATTTTGAATTACGATCATACTCCGGAGCAAATTCATGAGTTATTTAATCAGTTAAGTGAAATTTATGAACATAAACATCCATAGTTATGGAGAAGGATACCCGCTTGTTTTTTTTCATGGATGGGGATTTGACAGTCAGATCTGGTCACCATTAATACCCAAGCTTCTCATGCATTACCAACTTATCCTCGTTGATTTGCCAGGATTTGGTTATACCACAATAATGGACTGGGATTTATTTAAAACGCGCTTAGTCAATCAATTGCCCGAAAAATTTGCATTAATTGGTTGGTCTATGGGCGGATTATATGCAACGCGTTTGGCAACAGAGGAACCGGATAGGGTCGATTATCTTATTAATATTACTTCATCACCACGATTTTTAAATAGCGAGCTATGGCCAGGGGTATCTCCAGAAGTTTTTAGAAATTTTTATAAAAGATTATCAGAAGAACCACATGCTACATTAAAAGAATTTCTAGAGCTCAATGGATTAACAGCTAATAAGGAGTTTCCACCTTTACCTAACCAATTGCCCTCTCAAGAGGGGCTGGAATTAGGTCTTAAAAGTTTAGAATCTTGGGATTTGCGAGAAGAATTAAAGCAGTTCAGTAAGCCAACATGCTTTATATTTGGTCGACTAGATCCTATTGTACCGATTAAAACAATGAATTTCATGCAATTGGTCTACCCCAATGTTCATCTTGTTTTATTTAAGCGAGCTGCACACATGCCCTTTTTATCCCATACAGATTTATTTATTGACGAACTACGAGGATTTATTAAATGAAACGTTTTTTTATCACAGGTACTGACACGGATTGTGGTAAAACCTATGTTACAGCACGTTTGGCCAATTATTTCTCATCCTCAGCCGCAATTAAACCTGTAGCAAGTGGGTGCATGGAAATAGAAGATCAACTGATAAGTAGTGATGCACAATATTTACAAAAAAATGGTATTAGTTTGGATGTAATAAATCCCTGGCGGTTTAGATGGGCTGTTTCACCCCATATTGCTGCACATGAAGAGGGTGTTCAGTTATGCATTAATGAAATTGCAGATTATTGTCTTAATGTGCAGCTTGATGGTATTGAAAACTTGTTCATTGAAGGTGCGGGTGGATTAATGGTTCCACTCAACGATCATGAAACTTGGATTGATTTTTTGAAGATTACTAGAATCCCGGTTATTTTGGTTGTTGGTATGAAATTAGGCTGTATCAACCATGCATTGTTAACAGAATCGGTTTTACGTACAAACAACATTCAATGTATGGGATGGATTGCCAATTGCATTGATCCCAATATGCAAGCTTTATCCGCCAATATAGATACATTAAGCCAAAAACTTACTTCTCGTCTTTTAGCCACAGTGCCATTCTCTGGTGAATTGACTCTGATTAATTCATTTCTTGATCATTATTAACTTGGTGGGTTGAATCCTTTTTTGTTGCCACTTGTTGTTTTAATAACACTATTGTATGTTAATGAAGAATTCATTTAATGAAAAGGAAAACTATGTCTACACGAGATAAGTTAATACAATCAGTAATGACTGCATTTTTTGTTTTAGTAGCAACAGGAAGTTCAGCGGCAGACAGCAATGACAATAATACTGCTGCCACGGAAAAATGCTACGGAATTGCTAAAAAAGGAATGAATGATTGCGCTACTGCAACTGCTTCTTGCGCTTCATCTGCAACAAAAGACAAACAAAAAGATGCCTTTATTTTATTACCTAAAGGACTTTGTGAACGAATTGTTGGCGGAAGTCTCAAATCTGAGTAATAATTTGAATATAAAAATGATGTAAAATTACATAGTAAATAAGGAAATTGATTATGAAGCAAACGCTAGGAAGTTGGTTTTCATCATTGCTTATGGCAATTACTTTTTCTACTTCAATCTATGCTGCACCTGAAACATACACTTTAGATAAAAATCACACTTACGTGTTATGGAGTGCGGATCACATGGGTTTTACAACTCAATATGGAAAATGGTATGCAACAGGACAGTTAATTCTTGATAAAGACAATCCAAGTCAGAGTAAAGTTAATGTGACAGTTGATGTTATGGATATGATTACGGGACTTCCAGAGCTGGATAAACATTTAAAAAGTAATTTGTTTTTTGATGCTGAGCATTATCCCGCAGCTACCTTTGTTAGTAATAAAGTAACCCCACAAGGCGATAAAAAAGCTACAGTGGAGGGTATTCTAACGTTACGCGGTGTAAGTAAGCCTGTGATATTGCAGGTTACCTTAAATAAGGTGGGAATGAATCCGATTAGTAATAAACAGTCAGTCGGTTTTACTGCCACAGCCTCTATAAATCGTTCGGATTTCGGAATCAATGCATTCTTGCCTGCAGTGAGCGATAAAGTAAACCTTTTTATTGGAGCTGAAGGATATCAGGATCAAAATAAAAAACCAGATCAAGATAAAGACCAGGCGCAAGGTAAAAAATAGGATATTTTATGCAATTCAAAAACAGCCCCACACATTTTGGTATTGTTACCATAGTATTCCATTGGGTAATCGCTTTATTAATTATAGGGCTATTGATACTTGGTTTATATATGGTGTCTATGCCTTGGAATGCCCAAAGGCTAAAATACTATGGCTGGCATAAAGAGTATGGTTTTTTAGTCCTATTTTTAGCTATTTTAAGGATCATATGGCGTCTAGCGAATGAAAATCCTGAATTGGCTTTACCTTGGCTGGAAAAAATTGCGGCACGCAGTATGCACTGGGCATTCTATGTATTTATGTTTGCGATGCCCATTACTGGTTGGCTAATCACATCAGCCGCGGGATTGCCTGCTTCATTTTTTGGTTTATTTACTTTGCCTAATCTTATAGCACCTGATGAAAGCAAAAGGATTTTATTTGAATCGATTCATGAATGGTTAGGTTATGCGCTTATTGCGGCAATTTGTATGCATACCGCAGCTGCTTTAAAACATCATTTTATTAATAAGGATGATATATTACGGAGAATGTTCCCATGAAAATGATTAAGTATTTTCTTGTTTTATTATTTTTGAACAGTGTCAATGCGAGTGCGGATGCCTTATCTGAATGGACCCTAGTTCCAAATGAAAGCAGTATAAGTTTTACTGCAACACAAAATAATGCACCTGTTACAGGTACCTTTAAAGAATTTACGGCAAAAATAGTTGCAGATCCGAAAAATTATCAAAATAGCAGTGTGGTGGTGGAAGTGAACATGAACTCACTCACAACCTCCTACGCAGAAATTACTTCCATATTACAGGGTTCCGATTGGTTTAATGCTAAAGAGTTTCCAAAGGCTGAATTTAAGTCATCTAAATTCACAAAAAAAGATGATAAAAATTATGAAGCCACTGGGACATTGACGATAAAAAATAAATCGTTACCAGTAACGCTTACGTTTACCGCTGTAGAATCTCCTAAAGATCATCTGATTGTTGAAGGACATACTAACTTAAAACGGTTAGATTTTGGAATTGGACAAGGGGACTGGTCGAGTACTAGTGAAATAAAAGATGAAGTCACAGTAAATTTTAAAGCGGTTGCTACGCGTAAACAATAATTTCATTCAGGGGTTAACAATACCTCCTCCCAGCGTACTAAGGAATCTTCAGTAAATGGCAGGAGGTATATGGAATACAATGCCTGAAATTGAGATCCTTCGTCGTAAACTCCTCTGGATGCAGGAATGGAGGCTATACGTTATCCCGAACCTATAGAACTATTCATCCTTTACCAGCACACTTAAATGATGCATTGTTAATTAATTATTGCTCCATAAGCCACTTCTTCTTTAATTCGATAAATTTGGCTTTTTGATTGTCGTTTAAAAGAGCAAACATTTCATGTTGCATCATTATCTTACTTCTTAACATAGAAGCTCTAATTTTATTGACCTTCTCTATCAAAGCATCAAGTTTTGCTTCATCAATTTTATCAGTCTTAACCAAAGAGTTTATCTGGCTGCGTAAAATTCTGAGCTGAGCATAATGTTCTTTGAAGTTTGCTTTTGCATTTTCTTTATATGCTTTTAATTTTGCTTTTTGATCTGCAGTAAGGTTAAGTTCTTGCGCTAACTTATCAAATTGACGATGAGAATTACAATGTTTTGAATCATCAATGCAAGCAAAGCTTGGCTGTCCTAAGATTAAGGTTAATGCGATTGTTGATAGCCAAATAAATTTTTTCATTATTTAATCCTTATAATAATTAAACTAACTTTCCTGTTTAACATCATGACGATGAACCTAAAATATTATTAATTTAAAATCAGTGATACCAAGGATCGCCTAATTTTATTTTTTTATCTTTTGTAAGACTAAAAATAGTTGCTTTATGACAAAGACTATCGAGTTCTTTGATTAATTTTTGTGTATATCCTTTATGCTGACGGATACTATGAAGGATATTTTTGAATTGGAGGATATTAAATTCATTCTCTTGAGTAAAACAACTTAATACCAGCTCAAGATCTATTTTGGCACGATTTTTTCCTTTAGAAGTAAAATGGCTGGATGTATGCGGTATTTGCTGAATGTATTGTTCTATATCATTTTTTATTGTAAAAAAAGAAACAGGTAAACTTTGAGCAAGTTCTTTCTGACGTGTAGCAAGGAACTTTGTCCGGGATGCTTGTAATTTTTTTCCAGAATCCAGCCAGGAGGAATCGTTTAATTCGCCTTCGTCAACACCTAGAAACTTGAGCATTCCCAAAACATTTTCGTGCAAGGGAATAGAGTTTTGTGAGCGAAAAGCATTTTGCAATCCATAATGATTGAAAGAGAGAGGTTGAATCTCTTTAATGAACTTATCGGAGTCCACAACGTACCCACTGAATAATGCATTTGATATTTGTATTGGACCTGTAGTGCAGACCACAATGGACTTAATATAAAGGTCTCGTTCCTTATTCATTAAGTAAGCTAGGAACTTCTCATCATTTTTTTCTAAAATACGTCTAATTGAAGAATATTCTTTGCTGAAAAAAAGATACTTAATTAGGTTTAATTGTGTCTCGAGATCTTTCCGTAATCTCTTGATCACCTCTTCATGGGTTTCTTGCGCCTCAATTTTATTAAAATCTAAAAATTTATTTCTATCGGTCATTACTTCATTAATATAGGCTCTGATTTTTAATGAAGAATCGGAAGTATCTGGTGGTAGGATTTCTTTGGATTTTGCTATATAAAGGGACTCAGAACGATTTTTCATAAACTTTAAAAGATGGCGATTTATAAAGCTGTTCGCATTTAATTCATTTTCAGTTCGTTCAATAAAATCGGTATCATAATGTGCTAGTCTTGAGATAAGTCCGGATTGTACGCGTTCAATGTCTTTTTTTGCAGCAAGTTCATCTACAATAGCAACAAAATCATTATTTGATAGAATAAATTCTTTTCTACCCATTTTTAAACTACCGATGTTAAGAAGTATGGGCATTTCAGTTGCAATGAGCTTAGGAAGTTTGGATGTATCAATGGGGAAATCAAAATCTGTATAAGTCCCTTTTTTAAATATTGGTGACAGCCATCTTAAAATATCACTTGCAACGGCCAAATTCCCACCAGATTTTAAATTAGATAATTCTTCTTTATAAAAACTATACAATTTCAATTCATTATCCGATTGAAGGGTGGCAAGTAGGGTGTTGGCATCAAAAGTAATAATCTTATGTTCCTTACAGAATTCATCTAATGAATTTACAGAAGCATGAGTCAATAATGCAGAGTCATATACTAGATGAATCGTATCGTTAGGATTGTTTTCGCGCATTTCAATAAGACGAATTTGATTTTCCAAATTCATAAACACGTTTGGATTATTACTTAACCAGATTTTTACATGTAAGTTTGGATTATATTGATACATTTTATTCTTAATTTTTAGGTTCAATAAATTACCGTATATAAAAACTAGTCACTGTATATTCCGGAACGCAATAAGAACGTTCATATAAAAAGCTTAGCACAAGATAAAAAAAATGAATTGCGACTAAATTCGATTGATGAATTTCGTCGAATATGTTATAAATACCGCGCTTTAAATACACACACGGTTCGGCACATACGATAGGGTCCCTTGAGGGTTTCGTATGGGAAGCGTGGAGGAATAACCCTGGAGAATAAATTATGAATATAAGCATGCGTGAATTGCTTGAATCAGGTGCTCATTTTGGACACAGAACGCGTTTTTGGAATCCTGAAATGGGCGATTATATTTTTGGTTCCCGCAACAAAATTCACATTATCAATCTTGAAAAAACAATGGTAATGCTCAATGATGTTGTCAATTATGTGGGTAGATTGGCATCTAATAAAGCAAAAATTTTATTTGTAGGAACTAAAAGGGCAGCACAAGACAGTATTCGTGAACATGCGAAGCGTTGTGGTATGCCTTATGTTGATCATCGTTGGTTAGGTGGTATGTTGACCAACTATAAAACTGTTCGTCAATCCATTTTTCGCTTAAAAGAATTAAAAGAAATGAAAGAAAAAGGATTATTTAACGGCATGATTAAAAAAGAAGCATTGATGCTGACACGTGAACTTGAAAAATTAGAAAGAGGTTTAGGTGGGATTGAGCACATGGGTGGTTTGCCTGATGCTCTGTTTGTTGTTGATGTTGGCTTCGAGCATATTGCTGTTGAAGAAGCACATCGATTAAAAATCCCTGTGATTGGTGTTGTTGATACCAACAATAGCCCAAGAAATATTGATTATATTATTCCGGGTAATGATGACTCCATGAGAGCAGTTGATATTTACGTACGTTGTATTGCTGATGCAATTTTAGATGCTAAAGGCACTAATACAGTAGGAGTAGGTTCATCTGACGCTGAATTTGTAGAAGTAGTTGAACAAACTAAAGATGCAGAAAAAGCTGGGGAATAATTAGAATTTAACATATAGGGGGCTGGGTGTTTGAACACCTAAATTTGCCCCCTTTTTGCTATACGGAGAAATGAAAATGTCAATTAGTGCAAGTTTAGTCATGCAGTTACGTGAGCGTACAGGTGCTGGTATGATGGAGTGTAAAAAATTTCTAATAGCAACCAATGGTGACATAGAAGCTGCAATCATTGAAATGCGTAAAGCAGGCCAGGCAAAAGCAGATAAGAAAGCTGATCGTGTTGCTGCGGAAGGTGTAATAGTAATCGCACGTTCTGTTGATGGACGCAGCGCAGTGATGCTAGAGATAAACAGTGAAACAGATTTTGTGGCGCGTGATGAGAACTTTACCAACTTTGCTAACTCAGTTGCTAATGCTGCATTAAATAGTTCAGCCACAACAATTGTAGAATTGTCCGCTATGCCTCTTCCATCAGGCGGTACCGTAGAACAAGCCCGTCAACAGTTAGTAGCAAAGATTGGCGAAAATATTAAATTAAGACGCATAGAACGTATGCATTGCGACACTGGAGTTATTGGTTGCTATTTACATGGATCAAGAATTGGTGTTATGGCTGCGCTTAAAAATGGTGATGAAGAGCTTGCTAAAGATATTGCAATGCACATTGCTGCGAGCAAACCCATTGTAGTAAGTAAAGATCAAGTATCTACTGAAGCGATTGAAAATGAACGTGAGATTTTTACTGCTCAAGCCAAAGAAAGTGGCAAGCCACAAGAAATTATCGATAAAATGATTGAAGGTCGAATCAACAAGTTTATTGATGAAGTAAGCTTATTAGGTCAACCCTTTGTTAAAAATCCAGATATTAAAGTAGGTCAACTTTTGAAAGAAAAGAATACTGAAGTTCTTTCTTTTGTTCGTTATGAAGTTGGAGAAGGTATAGAGAAAAAAGAAGACAACTTTGTTGAAGAAGTGATGGCTCAGGTTCGTACATGATGAATGAAAGTCACCCATTAAAATATAAGCGTATTTTACTTAAATATAGTGGCGAAGCCCTTATGGGCAAGTCACAATTTGGTATTGATCCCTCAGTCTTAGATACATTAGCTAAGGATATAGCCGATTTAATTAAGATGGGCGTTGAGGTTGGTCTCGTATTAGGTGGTGGTAATTTATTTCGTGGTAAAGCACTTTCTCAGGCAGGCGTTGGTCGTGTAACAGGCGATCATATGGGAATGCTTGCTACCGTAATGAATGCTTTAGCGGTGAGAGATGCTTTAGAACGTATTGATATGCCTGCGCGTATTATGTCAGCTATTCCTATGCTAGGTGTAGTTGACCCGTATCATCGACGCAAAGCAATTGAACATTTGCGAACTGGATATGTTGTAATTTTTGCGGCCGGAACTGGAAATCCGTTTTTCACTACAGATACCGCCGCTTGTTTAAGAGCTATTGAAATAGGAGCTGATGTAGTTTTAAAAGCCACTAAAGTCGATGGTGTTTATTCAGAAGATCCTTTTAAAAACCCTAACGCCAAACGGTATGATTATTTAACTTATATTGAAGTTTTAACACAAGGCTTGGAAGTAATGGACTCTACTGCAATTTGTCTTTGTCAGGATCAAGGCATGCCTTTACAGGTTTTTGATATGACTGCACCTAATGCATTAAGAAGAATTGTATCTGGAGAGCGCGTAGGAACTATAGTCGGAGCTAATCATGATAAATGAGATTAAGCAAGATTCAGAAAAGCGGATGAAAAAAACTATTGAAGTGTTACAAACTGATTTGACTAAAATTCGCACAGGAAGAGCGAGTGTTGGTTTGCTCGATCACATTCAAGTTGATTATTACGGAACTATGACCCCCTTAAATCAAATAGCAAATGTTTCTGCTAGTGATTCACGAACAATTTTAGTGACTCCATGGGAAAAATCTATGGTAGCAGCCGTAGAAAAAGCTATTTTGACTTCAGATTTGGGGTTGAATCCTGCGACAGCAGGCAGTGCGATTCGTGTTCCAATGCCCCCATTGACTGAAGAACGTAGAAAAGAGTTGATTAAGGTTGTTCGTAATGAAGGCGAACAAGGAAAAGTTTCCATTCGTAATATTAGAAGGGATGCGAATACTCAATTAAAGGATTTGGTCAAAGATAAAACTATTTCAGAAGACGATGAACGTCGCGCAACAGAGGTTATTCAAAAGCTTACTGATAAATATATTCTTGAAATAGACGGATTATTAGCCGAAAAAGAAAAAGATTTAATGGAAATTTAATTCTAGTTACTGCTTGAGGCAAACAGCCTCAAGCAGCAATATTCATTTTGTTGTACTTTCATTATAACTAAAGTAATTAGTTCGTTCGCTAACTTATGTAATAAGGGAAATTTGTACTAAAGTTTGCATCACTTTTTTATAATCTCGAATGCATCTCGCCCTAAAATGTTATGTAAGTCACTTTGAGGTTAACCCATGATATATAAGGTCGTTTTTTTTGGTAAAAGTGATAGTGGTAAAACTCAACTTAATAATCGAATAGCAAATCTAAATTTCGAAAATGGGGCCCCACTTACCATAGGTGCTGATTTTTTGACAAGGCGAATAGACTCTAATAACAGTGTAAGCATATGGGACACAGCTGGACGAGAGCAATACAAAGGAATGTCAAAAATGTTTTATAGAGGTGCAGATGTTGGGGTATTTTGTATTGATCTAACCCAAGAAATTAAGGAAGAAGAAATCCTTAAAAGTATCCAAGAATTTCGTCACTATGTACCTACTGCCCCTATTATTTGTGTTGGAACAAAATCCGATTCCCCCAAAGCGGATGTGAAAGCGCTTGATAGAATTAAATCGAAAGAATTATTTGCTGATTTCATCGTCACCTCAGCAAAAGATGATAAAAATGTAGAAAATCTTTTTGGTTTAATCTGTAAATATTGTAGCGCTAAGCTTCTATCCTTATGGAACGAGAACGTTGAGGCACTCCAAAGTAGTTTACAATCGCTCCCATCAGAAAAAAGTTTATTAATTAATAAAGAATTAATAGAGCTGTCACAAGTTATATTGGCGAGGCATGACAATTCTAGTGTAAGCCCCAAAATTAAGGCTAAAGCGATTGAAGACTTTAAACATAATTGTAAAACTATTTTAAAAGATGAATATCCAGATGTTCTTAAAGCAGTTCTTTCAGTTGCTGCAGCCGCTATTGTACTTACTGTAACTGCATTGATTGGATTTACAATAGGGGTGGCTTGCAGTTGGTGGACAGGTCCAGGGGCATTTTTTGCAGGTCTTCTAAGTGGTTATACTGCTGCGGTTACCGTAGCCTCATCCAGTACTATGCTAGGGGCCCTAACTGGTGGACTCACAGCGTATGGATTATTTAAATCATCTCCAGAACTGCGCGCCATCAATGAATTTGCTGAAACAGTATCTTCCTTCGACCCCGCGATTGTGTTGTAGTTTAAAAATTTAAATGAGTATTTCGCAGTTTTTTATAATAACCCATATCTCTCATAGCAAGTTTTATGGGAGTTCTCCATAAATCGAGAGGAGGAAATCGCTGGGGTAGATGATAATCGGTTCTCAACCGAACTCATCGTCTAAAAAATGTTGTTAATTGTTGCCAGGTAGTTTTTTTATAATCTCCAACATAACCCCACGAGTCGACCCAAATAATTCGTTTAAACGCATCAGTGTGTTTTATTTTATTCATAAATAATTCTTTACTGTCATTTTTGGCAGCAAGAATTACCATGTTTGCACTTTGTCTTATAGGGATCACCAACGTATTGCTAAATTGATGTTTAATTAATTGAAAAATCGGGTATTGTTCTTTAATATTTGCTAGATTTACAGCAAAAATTCCATCATCAGTTATTATTTTTTTGCATGAAGCAAAAAACTGCTTGTTTGAACATTCAGGTGGAAAATGGTTTGCATTGTAGAGATCCACAATGAGATGTGAAAAATGAAATTCACTTGTTTGTACATAATCCATTGCATTTTCATGAATGATTGTTAAATTTTTTAAACGATCCATTATAAAAAAACGTTTTGCTATCTCGATAACCTCTTCGCTATTATCTACTGCAGTCAAATGAATATCCTTCAGCATTAGTGCGACTCCAGCCCCACCTAGGCCTAACATGCAAGTACTACCGGGATATTTTCGAGCCATTAATGTGAGTGCGGGTAGATAATGAAGGCCTGGCTGATGTGGATTATGACGGTTTATAACGGTTTGTAACGCATTACTTCCTAGTTTTAACCATCGATAAAATGCATTTTGATATACTTTGTAACCTGAAGGAGACGTATAAATGCAGGTACCTAATTTTGTTTTCCACATTTTAGGAAGTCTTCTCTAATTGAAAGGGATAAATTGACCCTAGTTTTAGTATTCCAGTTAATTCATCCAGAGCACAAAAACACTCTTCAAGTAACAGAGGATCTGCTAAGTCGGTTGCAATTAACTCAGTACGATAGTGTTTTAATACCCACTTTTTTAAAAGCTTTAATAATTCTTCATTTATTAAAACGCCTTGATGCATTGCTTGAAGTTCCTCTTCATTTAACGCAATACGTAATCTCAGACAAGCGGGGCCACCACCATTTCGCATGCTTTGTTTCAAATCAAGGAAGCGAACGGAGTTAATGGGATTCGAAGAATCAGAGAGTATTCTCTCAATACAGCTATTAGCACGTGAATTAGTTTGACACTCAAAAGGAGCTATAAGCATCATAGAGTTTTGTTGGGGCAAGCTAACGACTTGTGAATTGAAAAGGTAGGTTTCAACAGCATCCACTATACTCAGTTCTTTTGCTGAAATTTGAATGATATTGATGGGGAATGAAGCTTTGTCGTTTAATTCGTTAAGGACAGAACCTTGCTGATGAAATGCTTGTTCGTGGATGAGTAAGACCGATTCATTCGCTACACATATCACGTCATTATGAAAAACACCTTGGTCGATAGCGAGCGGATTTTGATAAGCGAATACAACATGGTCTGTCGATAATTGATGTTGACGGACGATGGCTTGTGATGCTTCTTGGGTTTGTCGAGCTGGATATTTTATTGGCCCAGGTTGCAATGGATTGTTTGCTAAACCTTTTTTCCCATATACAAAAAGATGAATTCCAGGTTGATTGTAGCTCTGGCAGATGCGGCTGTGATTCGCAGCACCCTCATCTCCCATAATGGTTGATCGAGGTAGAATAGGGTGATGATGGAAGTAATCTGAGTTTGAGAAAATAAATTCCAGAATTTTTTTGGAGAAATCAGCTTCATGATGTCGGTGTAAATTACTTACAAGATTTGCTGCTGTAAAATGAACTTTGTGGTCTTGGGTATCAGTACTTGGGGAAATTGTGGCAGCATTTGCTGACCACATACTGGAAGCTGAATAACAAGCACTGAGAAGATCAGGGGCTGTTCTGTAGGCTTTATTAATTTGTTCTTTCGGTGTACCACAAAAACCCAATTGGTAAAGTAGTTCAAGATTAGGGCGTTGGTGGGGGGGAAGTAAACCCTGTTGGAGGCCCATTTTATGAAGTAGGTGCATTTTCTCTAATCCTTGCAAAGCAGCTGCTTGAGGATTGGAACTTGCTAGTGCGTTCGAGAAGGAGGCAATATTGCCTTGCGCAAGCCCGGCATAATTATGGGAGGGTCCGACAAGGCCATCCATGTTTAATTCATAAACATTCATTTCTAATTATCCATTTTTAAAGTAATTACTAAGCGGAAACTCAATGGGGAAGTTAGGCATAGATGCACCAATGATTTACCTTACTTAGACAGTTTAGAATTTTCCACATAATTTTATTTACCCAATACAATACCAGGCAAAATTTGTTCAGGCATTGTTAGAACTGGCTGCTCCATACTGGAAACCGGATAAGCGCAATAATCTGTGGCAAAATAAGCACTGGGCCTATGATTTCCACTTAGCCCAACCCCTCCAAATGGAAGGCTACTGGCTGCTCCTGTTGTAGGTCGGTTCCAATTAATTAATCCAGCGCGTATTTGTTGATAAAATTGATCATAGTGTTGCTCATTATTACTAATCAAGCCCGCAACTAAACCGTAACGGGTTTGATTAGCCAACTTGATGGCTTCATCAAAATGATTGTAACGATATATCTGCACTAAAGGAGCAAAAATTTCCTCATCTGGGGGATTTTCAAAGTGTGTCATATCAATTATGCCTGGTGACAGTAGGCCAGTCTGTTCAGCAAGTAAAGTCATTGGTAAGAGGGAAGAGCCACCCGAGTCAACCAGTTTTTTTTGACTCTGAAGATGTTTAGTGGCTTGTGCATGACTAATAACGGGGCCCATGAAGGGTTCTGGTGTTTTATCAAAAGGGCCAATCTTAAGAGATGAGCATGTTTTGATAAAATTATTTAAAAATTCATCACCCTGGTGTGTGTCTGGAATAATGACGCGTCGTGCGCAGGTGCAGCGTTGACCTGCCGTAAGCAAAGTGGAGAGCAAGGTATGATAGATGGCCGCATGAAGATCAGGAATTTCATCAATGACTAAAGGATTATTTCCCCCCATTTCAAGAGCTAAAATTACTTCAGGTTTATCGCTAAATTGTTGATGGATGCGTAACCCCGTTGTATAACTTCCTGTAAAATATACGCCTTGAATATCTTGTGAAAGTAAAGCTTTCCCACAAGAGGCATCGCCTTGTAAACAATTAATCACTCCGGGCGGTATTTTGCTTTCATGCCAACACTGCATAATAAATTCAGCGACCGCTGGTGTCTGCTCACTTGGTTTATAAAGAATTGTATTGCCTGCAAGAAGGGCTGGAACTATGTGTCCATTACTTAAATGGGCGGGGAAATTAAATGCGCCAAGCACCACTACGACCCCTTGGGGTTTAAAACGAAGACATGCATTAGCTTCTGTGGTTTTGGTTATTTTTGTCCAAGTTCGCTCATGGTATGCTTGTATGGATAAATTAATTTTTCCTATAACAGCATTGACCTCAGTATGAGCTTCCCATAAAGGTTTTCCCGTTTCTAAAGCGATTAGGTGTGCTAGATGATCACGATTTTTATCAATTTCTTGTGCAAATTTGTGGGTATAATGGGCTCGTTTTTCGAAATCCAAAGAGGACCAAGGAGAAAGTGCTTGTCGTGCTGCGTCAGAGGCAGCTGAAACTTCTTGAGCTGTAGCATTTGTGCCTTGCCAAAGTATGGTACCATAGCTAGGGTTTATGGATTCAAGTGTAGTTCCATGACCTCTTATCCATTGACCATTAACATATTGTCCTTTTCCATAGATTATTTCACCTTTAGTCATTTACCTCTCCACTCTCACATTGTAAAGGAGCTATTCGTAATTGATTTCCGCATTTGACTTGGAGGAGATTAGCTGTTTCTTTACTAATAATGCAGGTATTATTTTCTTTATTGACTAGCGCACTATTAATAGTTGCTCGAAAATTCAATTGGGTATTTGATAATAAATAACTAGTGCTACTCACCTCATCACTAATATTTTTAATGGTTACAACTTGGCTAAGTTCGATGGTTTTAATTTGTGATAAGGGAACCTCAAGGGTAGGGCCAGCATCAAAAATATCAATATACTTATTATATCGAAAACCTTCTTTTAATAAGATGTTCATAGCTGCTTGAGTGGAAGGATGGGCTTGTCCAATTACTGCTTGGGCTTCCAGCGACAGCAATTTAATGTATAAAGGATTTCGTGGCATTAAATCAGCTATAAATTGTTTGTCAGTTGCTAGAGTAAGTCGATCGGCATCTTCAAAAGACATATGAAAAAAATGGCTTCCCACATTTTCCCAAAAAGGTGATATACCCTTCGCATCTGAGATTCCCCGCATTTCAGCAATTACTGTTGAGGCAAAACGTTCAGGATGCTGGGCGATAAATAGGAAACGTGCTTTGGATAGCAATAAACCATTTTTATTTTTTCTATACTTCGGTTCTAAAAAAAGCGTGCAGATTTCACTTCGGCCTTGATTATCATTCACTAAGCTTAAAACCTCATAATCACTACGAATATTTAATGAGCGACTAATTCGGGTACGTTTGGAAATTTTATAAGAATAGAAAGGAGCCTCATGACCGGTATAGGATTCAATTCCTGAAACACCGATTATTTTTTTACTTTTAGGGTTTTCTAAAACAAATAGATAATATTCATTATTTGGCTTTTCAATATTTTTTTTAAATGAATCAGTGGACCAGTGAAGTCGTTTTGCCAATATTTCCTTATCTTTAGAAAGTGTCGTGATTCCTACACCACTTTCTTCGGCCAAATGATGAATGGCATCTAAATCTGTATTGCACGCACTACGAAATAGCATCATTTTTTAAATCCTCTAAGCCACCTTGAGCAAGGTCGAGTAAGAGTAGGGCACTAAGTGCAGCACGTTCAGACAGACTATCGAGTAGTATATATTCATCTGCACTGTGGATATTTCCTCCCCTGACTCCCAGTGTATCTAGGACGGGTAAACCGTGTTGTGCTAAGTTATTTCCATCACAGCAGCCCCCACTATCTTTCCAATCTATAGATAAACCGAGCTCTTGTCCTAAATGTTGAACACGATGAAACAGACGTTCTGTACCTGAGCACACACGTTTAACGGGCCTACCAAATACACCATGTATACTTAAAGAATAGTCTGGACGTTTTAATTGAACAACAATATTATCAAGTTCGCTTCGTACCCAAAATTCATCTTCAGGCAGACTGATTCTAATGTCAAGTTGCGCTACCGCTTTGTCAGGAACTACGTTAAGTGCTTCGCCACCTGCGATTTTTCCTACGTTGATGGTTACTCCATTACGCTTTCCATTAAGAGCGTGTATGGCACTTATCGCTTCAGCTAAGTAACAAATTGCATTTCGTCCTTCTGCAAAATCACGTCCTGCATGAGCTGCTTTGCCAGTAGCGATGAGTGTTAGTTTTCCGCTTCCTTTACGATTTTTAGCTAAAGTTCCATTTGCGGTCATGGCTGGCTCGTATACTAGAGCTGCTTGGTAATTAGATGCCAGTTTATCAAAAAGTATGCTGGATGCTGGTGATCCAATTTCTTCGTCTGCATTAATTAAAACATCCCAACCCAGTTCTGTCGCGCAGTCGTTCAGTTCAAAAGCAGATAAGGCATGCAACATCACGATAAGCCCACCTTTCATATCAGTAACACCAGGCCCGTTGATACAGTTATCATTAATATAAGTTAATTTCTGGAATGGATTATTGACAGCATATACAGTATCCATGTGTCCACAAAGTAAAACACGACGTTTTAAGTGGGGCCGTTTTCTGATGAATAGAACATCCCCACAACTTTGGAGTGAAGTAGTTCCGCACATATCAATAACTGAGAGGGGTTGCAATTTTTTTTTATCAATTGTATCTGCAAGGGGCAGATAGACTTCCTTCAGTAGGTTAGCCATGGAGGCTAATCCAACTAAATTCGTAGTCCCAGAATTAATCTCACAAAATTGATGGAGTTGTTTCACCATCATGCCTTGTTTGTTTTTTATTATATTTATCAGCTTATTATATGATTTAATCACGGGTTTTGGCTTAATGCTAAAAATACAGAATAGCTGAAATTAGGTGGCTTAACAATCTATTGTCCTATTGCGCCAGAAAGAAAAAATGCACGCAATTCGCTCCTATCCGATCATTTCATCCTCCATCCAATGATGCCTGGAGGATGCATTCCATTCAAAAAAATTTTTATTAGGGTACTGAAGATTGTTGTTTTGGAGCTGGAGACGGATTATTTATAGGCCATATTTGAGGTAATGCCATGAAACCGAGTTTACTAAGCAACCCCTCTGGTTTGGTTTGTTCCTCAGTTTTGACAGGGTTCAGTTCTGGATTAACACTGGAGTCAACACGTTTATCCAGACTTTGTAGACGCTGAAGTTGCCTTTCTTGAAGTTCGAGTAACTTATTAAAACGTTCTGTACTCGCTTTCAATTCGGATTTAACTTCTAAAAGTTCAGATTCTACTTTGCAAATACGCTCTGCTACTTGATCGAAACTTGCTGCTTTTTTATCCAAGAAAGAATTAAGTTTTTCTTGAAAAGAAAGCCTTTGATTTGAATCAGTTATAGCTGTGCTAGATAGAATTCTTACGGTACCCTCTAAAGTGGAAGCAATCTTTTTAGCTTTTTCTACCTCAGCCCCCATAGATATTCGTACCTCAGATAACTCAGATGTTTTTTGGGACAATAACACCAGACTTCTTGAATGCTCATCTCGAGCTTTCATAAGTTCTTTTTGGGTTGTTTCAAATTGCTTATTTTGTTTTTCAACATCCAGTTTTAAAGAGGCTGCTGTTTTTTCAAGCTCGTCTTTTGTTTTACGAAGTAATTTTTCGGTTTCTACGTACACTTCAACTTGAGCGCTCAATGTTTCAACTTCTTCATTCAACCTTGAAATATTTCTAGCTAATTTTTCATTTTCTTCTTTAAATCGTTCGATTTCAACGGCTAGTTTTTTACGAATAGCATCTAATGCACCAATAGTTAACTCAAGGATTTCTGCGACCCCAAAAATCCCTTCTTTTAATTTTTGAGCAATGTTTCTCGTATGATAATGATGGTCATCAAGAACGATACCGCTGGTAGTGTATGCTAAGGCGCTTACACCACTAATTGTAACTAGAAATCCAATGTGAGCTGCTGCACCTATGATTAAGGTTGGTCCTGATATGGCAACCCCACCTATAATTCTCTGCCATAAAGGCAACTCTCCCCAAAACGCAGCCGCCCGGGAAATAAGGCTTGGATTATCTTGTAAACTTTCCACTATTTCCCCCAAGCTTTTTTTGACTTGGGCCAAGTGTTGTTGAGTTAAAGCAATACTTTGAAGACTATCTAGGTCATGTTCAGGTGAATCTGGGTTGAGTAATAATTCTTTTGCCGCATCGGAGAAGTTCATCTGTGATAAAGCTTTTTCAATGACGACTCTATTAGTATTAGAGAGGTTTGTATCACTCTTTATAAGTACATCAAGTTCTTGTTCTTTAATAGACATAACACCAGCTCCCTGTGTTTAAGAATCTCCCTGTAAATTCTATTTTTAACCACAAGACATGAATAAGCAAGTAAAAAATTTGTTTTCATGGAGTTATTTTAAGACAATGGTGCTAGGGAAAAGTAGCGCAATTTTTAGCTCTGTAGCGTTGAAGTAAATTCTGCTATTTCTTCGCCCAGTTTATTTCTGCTTTCGTAGAATAATCCTTTGTTTTGTAGGGAAGTTCCTTTATCAATCATTCCCTCAGAGAATCCCAAAGAAGGAATAAGAAGTATATAGCCGAGTAAGGACACCATTATGCCGGCGAGTTCATATAAAATGGGATGATTTATTTTTAGGGCATCGGTTAGTGTTTTGTAGATTTCAATGGACTCTTTAGACGGAGTATTTACGAGTTCAGAGGTACGGGAAATGATTTCGAGTATGAGCTCGTCGCTACCCGACTTTTGCCGATCTAACTTCGCTACATTATTTAATAAATCAAGACCCACTCGCTTAATGTTTCCTTCGGGTAGCTTTTCAAATTGTTCTTGAGTTTGTTTAAGTCTTTTTTTAAGAAGTTTCTTTGTTTGTATCTCAGGGCAGTTCATATCACGCCAGTGAATTAACCAAGATTTCTTCTTGTTCATAATTAAATCTGAGTAATTTGCATTGACATACGTATTTAAAGCGTTCCATATGATTTTTCGATGAAAATTCATACCTCTTCCTTTTACATTTGCAGCTGCTGCATCTAAAGAACGCTCAAATTCTTTTTTAGTTATAGGTTTTTCTAACCTAAAGGACTTCATCAAATTATAGTATGTAGATGATAGGGCGCCACGATCTATTGCATCTTTGCAAGAAAAATTGAAACTTTTAGGTTGGACTTTTTTTATGATGTAATTGGGGAGCTCATATTTGACGAAGTGCACCCAAACTGCTTGTTTTTCTGCGGAAGATATAGAGCTTCTATGGATAAGCCCTTGTGCCTTAAAACTCTCCAAAAGTAGATGTGTTAAAATTTGCTGTTCATCAGTCCCAAACAATAATGCTCTTGCTGCGGGGCTAATGTGGAAATCAGAAACGACTTTTTTATTTGTTCTCTCTCCCGCTATATCTAGAAATTCATTAAATACAGCTCTGGTGGATAAAGTATCATCTATTTTTTCGAAGTCGGAGGACTCCATTAAACCTTCATTTGCTGGAAGGGTAATGACTAAGACCTTGAGGCTCGGATCGTCTTCAAGTTTATGTAGTGCTAGAGTTAAATCTCTTTCTTTAGCTCCAGCTATATCATACTTACTTCGATCCAACCCCAAATTATTAAAATAGATATGACATATTTGTTTATTCGATCTTTCGGCATTTATTTGTAACCAACGTTCAAAAAGAGGGCTGATGCGAGTTTTCCCACTATGGCGCTGGGCTTGGGTGCTAAAACGATACTCTGTTGGATCTGAAGGGTCCTGATAGGAAAAGTTTTTGATTGTTGGCAGATTGGTTTCTTGTTGGGGTTTAAAGTCATCCGAAAATAAAGAATAAAGACGACGGTAAATTCCACCTTCGCTATGGGGAGAGTGTCGATTAACTTTTTTATCAATGTCTTTTATTGTTTTTTGAATTTTTTTTTCTACATTGGATTTCCGAGGATGTATTTTGGCACCAATATCATTTATCCAATCAGAAGATTCTTCGAGGATCTTGTTGTCATTGTGGTAAATCGCTAAAACTAATTCATCCAGCTTTTTAACTTGTTCTGCTGGATTGTTCTCAATATACGTCTCTAAAGCAGCGATACAAGACGAATATAAATTACCATAGGGATAAGCATTATTATACGGTTGCTTCATCACAGTGTGTAATTTGGAAAATTCAGGCAGGAGTTGCGCAATAGGGCATTGGTCAATTGCAGCTTTTAATTGAAGAAAATAAGTATAGCAGTTACGATTATGAAGTGCATCGCTAGTTAGATTTGCTGCATTTTTTGCGTTGGTGCTCATAATTTTTATATGATTGTGCAAATTGAGGTCATTATATAGAAAAGGGAGTCATATTGGAAGAGTCGTTAGAAGTATTGATACCGAGTACAAAAGTGGAATATCAAATTTTTTTAAATATTTGCCATCCTGAGTGGAAGGAAATTCTAATCACAGCATTGAAAACGATGGATCAGAATTATTTGTTTCAGTTAATTCATGATAAAAATTGGTTGCCGGGCGCAGAACGATTACTTGCGGCGTTCAATTTACCGTTGGCAAGAACTCAATACATTTTATTAGGAGAATCCCCATATCCTCGTAAAGATTCAGCAAATGGATATGCTTTTTGGGATAACTCCGTTGCGGACCTATGGAGTTCGACCGGGTTAAGTAAAACAGTTAATAGGGCAACTTCTTTGCGTAATTGGATAAAAATGATGCTTTGTGCCCGTGGCGATTTAGGTTTTAATACGTCACAAGCTGATATAGCCTTACTGGATAAAAATGATCTGGTGCAAACGGCCCAACAATTGTTTGAAGGTATGATGAATAAAGGTATTTTATTGCTCAATGCCTCATTGGTCTATAGTGAGGGTAAAGTTCCTTATCATGCTCGCCAATGGAAGCCTTTTATCCAAAGTCTGTTGGAGCAGTTAGTTCAAGTTAAACCTAATGTTCAGCTAATTTTATTAGGTAAAATAGCAGAAACCGCAGCTCAGAATAAATTGCCTATAGGACTTATTGCAGAACATCCCTATAATGTGAGCTTTATCACGAATCAACACGTGATCAATTTTTTTAAACCTCTGGATTTATTAAAATATGAGTAATTCTGAATCAACAATTAACCCTCAAGAAATTAGTAAGTTTGCTCAGCATGCTAACTTATGGTGGGATAAAGAAGGGCCATTGAAAACACTTCATGATATAAATGAAATCCGACTGGATTTTATTAAGCAACATGTTCACTTAAATGGTTTAAATGTTTTGGATGTTGGTTGTGGCGGTGGGATTTTATGTGAAGCTATGGCAGGTACTGGAGCAAATGTTACGGGTATCGATGCAGAACCTACAGCAATTTCTGTAGCACAAGAACATGCAAAAAAAAATCATTTGAACATTAACTACCAATGTACTTCAGTTGAAACATATAAAGATCAAAGTTTTGATGTTATTACCTGCATGGAAATGTTGGAGCATGTAGAAAATCCTGAGCTTGTTTTTGAACATTGTAGACGGTTACTTAAGCCTCATGGGTTTTTATTTGTATCAACAATCAGTAGAACAGTTAAAGCCTATGCTACTGCAATTATTGCTGCTGAATATGTATTGAATTTATTGCCAAAACAGACTCATGATTATAAAAAATTTATAAAACCCAGTGAGTTGTGTGCTATGGCCCGTCCTTGGGACTTTAATTTAATAGATTTGAAAGGTATGGATTACAACCCTTTTCTGAGAAAAGCTACGTTAGGGTCGGATGTAAGAGTTAATTATTTGATAGCTTTTCAGTAATAATAAACGAGCTAGTACTTATCTAAGACTGGAATTAAAAAAGCCAGTCTTAGATTCTTGAGATTCCGTTATGTGTCACTATGGGTATTCTGATTTTTTTCGGAAATTTGTTTCTTGTTATAACGCTCCAAATAACGCTGATGAGCGTATCTGGCTTGTTCTTGTGTCACTACATCTACTTCATTCCCATAAATATCAATACGCGCAGCATTCTCTTTTTGGCAGTTTAGATAAGCTGGTGAAGCACTATAGTAGCTTAAAGCCTCACGTATCGCTTTTTTGCTAAAAGGCGGGGTATCTAGTCGTTCGTAGAAGTCGATGATATCGTCAAATATTCCAATTTTCAGAGGTTTGATCTGATTCCCTTTTTTAAAAAAGGCATTTGGAAAATGTTCAATAAGCCAATCTATGACATTTAGTTTATCTTTTTTTACTGTAGTTAACGGTTGTTTGTCCATCATTTTGCTCTAAAGCGTAATCTAGATGCTGAATAAACTACCACATCTTTTGACATAATCAAGCACTTGTATGTAAAGACTGTTATTAGTTTTAGTTTTTTAGTTAAAAATAATACGCTTTATTGAAAACGTAGCACGTTTTTTTGCTCTATCTCGTGTAAGAGATTTCTCAATTCAAGCAAAGAGAATTGCTGCTTTCTTTGCCCTAGATTATAGTGATTTTTCATAACATACTGTTTTTTAACTAAAATTTTTAGAATATGCTTTTTGAGCCACTTAAAATTTGTTAGGGAAAGACACTGAGGTCTGCTTGCGCTTCTCATTATCTATGCTAAATTTTAAACATGGCTTGTATGGATATAAGTCACACAAATGGAATTGTAATCATATGGATATGATTTATCATGGATGATAATAAGAACTTTAACGTTCTTATACGGATGACTGCGAAAGCCAGGGTTTATGCCCTGGCTTTTTTTATGCTACTAAATAGCCTGATCGAGATAAAAACTTTTTATCAGGAAAATAGGCGAAAATCACAGACCCATTTTTAATTGTATTAATTACGGGTTTTGCTAAAGTTTGAGCGATCGCAGGACACCCCCAGGATAGCCCAGCGCGACCTGCTCGCTTTATGAAATCAGGTTCTACATACCAAGCTCCATGTATTACTACACGTCGACTTAATGCATTGTCATTAAATCCTTTATCTAAGCCCTGTAAATTAAGCGAATATCCTTTATGCCCTATATAGGTGTCTTTTGTAATGTAGGTACCTAAGCTTGATTGTTTGCTTGAAGGAATATTGGAAAAATGACTGGCCTTATTCACACCCGAATTTTTTCCGTGTGCCACATAAGTGTTATATAAAAGACGTTCTTTACGAATATCGAATACCCACATTCGTTGTTTGTTTGAGGGTAAGGAATAATCTATAACTGTAAGTACAGGCTTTTTAACAGAGCCTCTTTTACTTGCGTTTTGGTACGCAGTTAATGCAAGTCTTAAAACATTTTTATTCAATTGGGGTGCTTTATGGCTCAAATGTTGCAATTTGCTATTAATATCTGAATCTGACCTTGCTGCAAACGAAGGTGTGCTTGAGGTTATATTACTAGTTAAAATTACGGTTGAGATAAGAGTTAATAGAGTATTCATACTGCTCCTTTCTTCTATAAATCGCCGTTATAGTTTCTTCGAAAAAATGGTGATTATATTAACAATTCACGTAATTGTAAAATCATGAGTCCTTTATTTGCCCATCAGGGAAAAATATTACTCAATTCATATGCTTAACCCTGTATTGAAAAAATGTATAGATTAAACAATGGTCTATATGATTCAAAAAAGACCAATTTGAGTTGTCAAATTGAGCGCAAATAGATAAAAAAAAATTCAAAAAAAATAAATAAATACCAGAAAAATGATCGAAATTTAGGTATAATAACTCGATTTACCGCCGATTTATCTTTTGTTCCTAGGCAAAATAACCGGTAATGCATTCCATTTTAGATGGCGCTAAATTATACTTGGCTGTTAGTTTTTAAACTCTTTTAAACCCAGCATTGACTTGTACTTCTTTGTGTTTCAAGAGTGAACGGGAAAAAGATTAGTTATATTTGATTGCGGAGAATACTATGCTGGAAAAGCAGATCATACAATTACCAGAAGGCTTACGTGCTGCTATTAACCATGCCTATCGTATCGATGAGTTGCCTTTAATAACCGAACTTTGTGAAAAAGCGGCGTTAGGGCAACAGCAACTAATTAACATTAAGGATAGAGCTACAAAATTAGTTGAGTCAGTGCGCATGGAACGAAAAAAAAGCACGGGAATTGATTCATTTTTGACTGAGTATGCTTTATCCAGTGATGAAGGTATTGCTCTGATGTGTTTGGCTGAAGCACTATTACGTGTTCCTGATAGTGCTACAGTAGATAATTTAATTAAAGATAAATTGTCGGGTGGAGATTGGAAATCACATATAGGCCAAAGTGATTCATTCTTTGTTAACGCAACAACTTGGGCATTGATGCTCACAGGGAAAATACTCACTCCGGAAAAAGCCGAAACCACATTAACTAAATCTTTAATGAAGCTTGTTAATCGCAGCAGCGAAGCGGTTGTAAGAAAAGCAGTTGATAAAGCCATGCGCATTATGAGCAAACAATTTGTTATGGGACGCACTATTAGTGAAGCCTTAAGCCGAGCCAAAAAGAAAGAGGCGCAAGGATACCGTTATTCATATGACATGTTGGGTGAAGCTGCTCTTACATCAATAGATGCATTGCGTTACTTTGAAGCCTATAAGGAAGCAATTGAAACCATAGGAAAGCAGGCTGATAAAGACTCTGATGTATATAAACGTGCAGGTATATCTATAAAACTTTCTGCATTGCACCCACGTTATAACGAAAGTCAGCATGATCGCGTTATGGAGGAGTTACCCGTTAAACTACTCGCTCTGGCTCGATTGGCAAAAAGTTACGGAATTGCCCTAACGGTTGATGCAGAAGAGTCTGAGCGTTTGGATTTATCACTAGATGTAATGGAGCGTGTTTTTAATGATGCAAGTTTGGATGGTTGGAATGGTTTCGGTTTAGCGGTTCAGTCCTATCAAAAAAGAGCCTTTTATGTATTAGATTGGGTTGCCGCTCTTGCAAGAAGCAAGCAACGTCGAATCATGGTGCGATTGATAAAAGGAGCTTATTGGGATAGTGAGATAAAAAAGACACAAATGCAGGGTTTTAAAGAATATCCTGTATTTACCCGCAAAGTTTTTACAGATGTTTCTTTCCAGGCTTGTGCTAAAAAAATATTGACCATGACGGATGCCATTTATCCTCAATTTGCAACCCATAATGCCTATTCGGTGGCGATGATTTTAGATATTACTGGTGATTATCGAGACTTCGAATTTCAGTGTTTGCATGGAATGGGTACTGAGCTCTATCAACAAATAGTACCAGCCGAACGTTATGGAATCCCATGTCGTATTTATGCGCCAGTGGGAAGTCATGAAGATTTACTTCCCTATTTGGTACGTCGTTTGTTAGAAAACGGAGCAAATTCATCATTTGTAAACCGCATCGTTGATGATAACGCACCGATTAGTACGTTGGTTGAGGATCCTGTAGAAAAAGCCAGATCTTTATTGCATAAGATGAATCAAAATATTCCACTACCGGAGGATATCTTTCAACCCAGCAGAAAAAATTCTAAAGGGTTTGATTTTTCTGATCGTACTGAGCGAGCTCTTTTACAACAAAAAATGACCCAACTTAAATTGCAACAGTGGACTTCAGGCCCCATGATCTCAGGAACTGCATCACTTAAAGGTGAAAAGCAACGCGTTGAGTCGCCGCAACTCACTGAAAATATTATTGGAACCGTTCAAAATTCATCCCTAGAAGATGTGGAGCAAGCATTGGTACAAGCTGTGCAGGCATTCCCAGGATGGTCTAATACTCTTGTAAAAGAAAGAGCCGCATGTCTTAACCGTTTTGCTGATTTATTACAGGAACATTCCGCAGAACTTATGACCATCGCATGTCTAGAAGCCGGTAAGACCATGAATGACTGCATTTCAGAAGTGCGAGAAGCAATAGATTTTTGTCGTTACTATGCGATGCAGGCACAACAAATTTTAGCTGCTCCTTTGCGTTTAACTGGTTATACAGGAGAGCTCAATGAGCTTAGTTTGCATCCACGTGGAATCGCACTTTGTATCAGTCCCTGGAATTTTCCCTTAGCAATTTTTACAGGTCAGGTTGCTGCCGCCTTGGTTACAGGAAATTGTGTTATTGCAAAACCAGCAGAACAAACCCCATTAATTGCTGCTTATACAGTTAAATTAATGCATCGAGCAGGAATTCCAGAGGCCGTTGTACAATTGCTTCCTGGACCTGGCGAAACCATTGGGGCTGCATTAGTTTCCGACAAAAGAATTAAAGCAGTATTGTTTACAGGTTCTACGGACACAGCAAATCTAATTAATCGTACCTTAGCAACGCGTGGTGGTGAACTGATTCCTCTAATTGCTGAGACAGGCGGCCAAAATGCGATGATTGTAGACTCGTCTGCACTATTGGAACAGGTAGTAGTCGATGCGGTTAACTCTGCCTTCGGTAGCGCTGGTCAAAGATGTTCTGCGCTCCGCGTATTATTTGTTCAAGAAGAAGTATATCCACGAACCATTGCTCTTTTAAAAGGAGCTATGGCTGAATTGGTAGTAGGCGATCCCCGTTGGCTGGTAACTGATGTTGGGCCTGTGATTGATAAGGCTGCTTTATCCACATTAAAAAATCATGTGGAGCATATGAAAAAGCGTTTTGAAATTATTTACCAATGCCCTTTGGATGAATCTTTGGAGTCGGGATACTTCATGCCACCCACTGCGATTGCTATTGATCATATCAATGCATTGGAAAAGGAAGTCTTTGGTCCGGTATTACATGTAATCCAATTCAAACGAAAAGATCTCGATCAAGTTATTAAACAAATTAATGCAACAGGTTATGGTTTAACCTTGGGTATCCATAGTCGAATTAATGAAACAGTAGAATATATTAGACAAAATATTCATGCGGGTAACTGTTATGTAAACCGTAATATGATAGGTGCTGTTGTTGGATTACAACCTTTTGGTGGAGAGGGATTGTCTGGTACCGGTCCTAAAGCAGGCGGCCCAAACTATTTGATTCGACTTTGCCATGAACGCACTTACACAGTTGACACTACTGCTGCAGGAGGTAATGCAAGTTTAATGTCCTTACCTGATTAGTTTATATCTGGGGCGTAATTCAGTATTTTGATTGAGTTACGCCTAGATTGCTGGCGCAACAGGATGTTGCCATTGCTCATTCAGTGGAGTTATTAATGAATAAGATATTCTATGTAACCCAGGCTTTAATTTCTATGCTCATTTGTTGTGTTAGCAATACGTTGCTCGCAATGACTTTTGCTCCTCCTCAGTCGAATCAATTTATTTCTTATAATGACGTAGGTGAAGGTAAACCAATCGTATTAATCCACGCATTCCCTACAGATCAACGATTATGGCAGGCCCAACAAGAAGGACTTAAAGAGCGCTTTCGAGTGATTACTTTGGATCTATGGGGATTTGGTGAGTCCTCATCTGTGGATGGAAATGCCATTCCTATGACTGAATATGCCAACGAAGTAAAACAGTTATTAGATTACCTAAAAATAGATAAAGCAATTATTGCTGGAGAGTCTATGGGAGGTTACATTGCGCTAGCATTTTTAGATAAATATCCGCATCAAACGCTAGGATTAGTGCTTTCTAATACCCAAGCTGTGGCAGATAGTCCTGAAACAAAAGTAACTCGGGAAAAAACTGCACTTGATGTTCTTGAAAATGGAATGGAAAATTTGATAGAGGGTTTTATGATCAAGGCACTTGCATCTAATGTCTCATGGGAACTAAAAACTTATCTTCGTCATATTCTAAGCTTGCAAAAGTCAACTGCTGCTGCATCTGCCTTGCGTGGAATGGCACTCCGTGATGACACCTCATCTGTCCTTGCAGCAACAAGGGTGCCTATTTTAATTATTACAGGTGAGATGGATAAAGTGATTCCTCCACAACAAAGTATCGATATGCATTCACTTGCCAAAAATAGTCAATTAATTGTTTTGCCTAATACAGGGCATTTATCTAATTTAGAACAACCCCAACAATGGAATCAAGCAATAATGGATATGTTTGAATAGTAGTAAGTAGTTATTGCCCGGAGAAACTTGAAGATCCAGCCGTCATCTCATGTCTAGTGTAAGATGGCGGCTTTAGATATGCTAATGTCTTTTAGCAAGAAACCAGGGGATTAATACAAATAAAAGTAATCCACCGATTAAAAAAGATTCAAAGATAAAAACATTACCAACCGGTATTTGTGTGGGCGGTACGAATCCGATAACAATTGCTGTTAGACAACAGAGAATCCCAATGATACATAATAACCACATCACCATATTACCACCTGGAACGGTGTAGCCTCGATTCAGGTTGGGTTTACTATATCGTAGTTTAATAGCAGCAGCAAACATAAAGACATAGACCAATAAGGCCATTTGCGCACACAGATCACTTAACATCCAGTAGGCCGCATTAATTGAATCTAACAAAATAAAAGCTGTACTAAGAAGGGTAAAAATAATAGCTTGTGCAAAGAGAATTTTTGTTGGAGCACCGTATTTATTTGTATGGGCGAATATTGCAGGTAAAGAGCCATCCCTCGCTGAAACCATTAATCCTTTTGTGGGACCGATAATCCAAGCCGAAACTCCACTGAGTCCACCTAAAATAATTAAAATGGCAATAATTGAGGTCATCCAGGGCATATTATATGCATTAAAAAAAACAGCATAAGCATCGATTAGCCCAGATACCACACTTAAACTTTCATTGGGGACCACGACCATAATAGCTATTGAGCCTAACGAAAGTGTAGAAATGACTAAAATAGTTGAATATAAAAGTGCTTTTGGATAATCCCGTTGGGGATTTTTTACTTCTTCAGCATGAACTGCTGACATCTCCATACCAAGAAGACCAAATAATACTACTGCAAATAAGGATAAATTACCAAATGAACTGAAGTCAGGTAACCATGTCGTTGGATAGCCGACAACCATAGGTTTTCCTTGAACTGCCCATAGTATTGCTAAAAAAATAATAAACAGCATTGGAAATATAGTCCCTATTGTTGCTCCAATAGTGCTTACTATGCTTGATACTTTCATTCCAAAGCAATTGAGTAGCGTAAACAACCAAAACAGACCCAGCACGGTACCCAACAAGTAATACTTGTTGCTCCCTAATTCTGGGACTATTAGATAGGATAGGGTTGCCGCGATAAAAGCCAGTATCGTTGGATACCATACCACATTATATATCCACTGTAGCCAAATAGTAATAAAAGCTGCTCGTTTACCGAATGCTTCGCGAACCCATACGTATATTCCACCAGTTTCGGGATAGGTTGTTGCTAATTCTGCCGCCACTAAAGATACAGGAATAAAAAAGGCAAATGCAGCTACAACGTAATAAGAGACTAATGTAAGTCCAAGTTTGGCACTAATAGGCAAAGTACGTAAGCTATCAACAGCAATAACGTTAATCATTACTAATGAAAAAACACTTAGAACCTTTTTAGGGTGATTCATGATTTGTCCTTAACAAATGCGGTACAAGCAAAACTTTGAATGCGCAATGCCATTATCATTAATGAAATTAAAACTAAAAAGTAGTTTGATTTTTAGAATCATAAAAAAGTGAGCATTAGATATTTGGGTGAACTGAATCTCAGAGCGGTTGGGCCTCAGGCCCAACCCAGACGTTAACCTAATCATCTCAATTACACAGGTTCCTGAGAACGTATTGAAGAATCCCACCATTTTTATAATATTCTAATTCATCAGCAGTATCGATACGGCATAATGCTTTGATCTTCTCAACTTGACCATTGGAACGCTCAATGGTGACAGGAACCATTGAACCAGGCATTAATGAATCAGTTACGTCGATGCTAACACGCTCATCTCCTTTCAAATCGAGAGTTTTACGAGTTATACCTTCACAAAATTGTAGAGGTAAAACACCCATGCCGATTAAATTTGACCGGTGAATGCGTTCAAAGCTTTCAGTAAGAACGGCTTTGACTCCAAGTAAATTGGTGCCTTTTGCTGCCCAATCCCTTGAAGAGCCAGTACCGTATTCTTTCCCAGCAATCACTACGAGATCATGATGATCTTTTTGATAAAGCATTGCTGCATCGTAAATGGGCATAACTTCCCCAGATGGAATATACCGGGTAATGCCACCTTCTTGTCCCGGAGTCATTTCATTGCGGATGCGAATGTTAGCAAAAGTACCTCTCATCATTACTTCATGGTTACCACGACGAGAGCCATAGGAGTTAAACTCCTTTTCATCAACCCCTTTGGATTTTAAGTACAAACCTGCTGGAGAGTTCGCTTTGATTGAGCCTGCTGGAGAGATGTGATCGGTTGTAATTGAATCACCAAATAAAGCCAAAATATAAGCCTGTTTGATTGATTTAATTGAATCAGGTTTTGCTTTTAGATGATCAAAAAACGGTGGATGTTGAATGTATGTTGAATTTGCGTCCCATTCATAGGTTTTTCCAGTGCTTGTTTTAATTGATTGCCAGTGTTCGTCACCGAGAAAAACTTCCGCATATTCTTTACGGAACATGCCACCAGTAACTTTAGATACCTCAGTAGCAATTTCAGCATTAGATGGCCAAATATCTTTGAGATACACATCATTCCCTTTATCATCTTTGCCAATAGGATCTTTACTTAGATCGATTGTGGTCGTTCCGCATAAAGCATAAGCAACTACTAAAGGCGGAGATGCTAACCAGTTTGCTCTGACTTGTGGATGTACACGGCCTTCAAAGTTTCGGTTTCCTGATAAAACAGCTGAAACGACGAGATCGTTATCACTGACGCAGTGAGAAATAGCATCCGGAAGTGGACCCGAGTTACCGATACATGTAGTACAGCCATAGCCAACTAAATTAAAACCTAATTGATCCAAATAAGGTTGTAACCCTGCTTGTTTGAGATAATCTGTAACTACTTTAGATCCAGGAGCTAAAGAAGACTTAACCCAAGGTTTGCGTTGGAGGCCTTTTTCAATAGCTTTTTTGGCTACTAAACCTGCTGCCATGAGTACACTTGGGTTTGATGTATTGGTGCAACTGGTAATGGCGGCAATAACCACATGGCCGTGTTTCATTTGGAAATCATGATTTTTAACTGGGAACGAAGAATTTGTTTCCTGTTCTTTCCCAGCTTCCTTAAGAAACTTATCGAATTCCACAGGTAGCGTATTTAAAGTTACTTTGTCTTGTGGGCGTTTCGGGCCAGCTAATGATGGGACAACAGAACTCAAATCAAGTTCTAGGGTGTCTGTAAATACAGGATCTTCGCTGTCATTTTCATACCACATACCTTGGGCTTTAGCGTACGCTTCGACCAATGCAATAGTATGTTTATCACGGCCGGTCAACTCTAAATAACGAATGGTTTCTTTGTCTACTGGGAAAAAACCACATGTAGCGCCGTATTCCGGAGCCATATTAGAAATTGTAGCGCGATCAGCAAGGGGCAAATCACTTAACCCAGGGCCATAAAATTCAACAAATTTGCCAACCACACCTTTTTTTCTAAGCATTTGGGTTACAGTGAGTACGAGGTCGGTTGCAGTGATTCCTTCCTTCATTTTTCCATGTAATTTAAATCCGATAACCTCTGGGATCAACATGGATACAGGCTGTCCTAGCATGGCAGCTTCTGCTTCAATACCTCCAACCCCCCAACCGAGCACACCCAAGCCATTAATCATGGTTGTATGAGAATCTGTACCTACTAAAGTATCTGGATAGGCATATAAAGTGCCGTCTTCAATACTACTCCATACAGTTTTTCCTAAATATTCAAGATTTACTTGATGGCAAATCCCAGTTCCAGGTGGTACGACTTGGAAATTATTAAAAGCTTTTTGTCCCCAGCGTAAAAATTCATAACGCTCATTGTTTCGCTTCATTTCGATTTCAGTATTTACAGTTAAAGCGTCTTTACTGCCAAACTTATCAACCATAACTGAATGATCAATGACTAAGTCAACTGGAGATAATGGGGAGATTTTATCGGGATTACCACCCATTTTAACAATAGCATCTCGCATTGCGGCTAAATCAACTACAGCGGGAACTCCAGTGAAGTCTTGCATTAATACACGAGCAGGCCTAAATGCAATTTCATGTTGTGAGGTTTTATCGTTCAGCCAGTTGGCAACAGCTTTAATATCTTTAGTGGTAACTGTATTGTCATCTTCGAAACGCAATAGATTTTCAAGCAGCACTTTAAGCGAATAAGGAAGACGATGGATCCCATTTAAATGTTTCTGTTCCGCTTCTTTAAGGCTGTAATAATGATAAGTTTTTCCATCTACATGTAATTGAGATTTTGTTGATAAGCTGTCATGACCTACTTTCATAAGGAGCTCCTGAAATCAAAAACCGAATGATAGCTCAATTTTAAGAAAATTCCATGAGTTCTTATGAAATTAGGTCAGAACTTTTTAGAATACAGTAGCATTCTGAGTAAGCCCTGGACCATCGTCAAAATCTAATTCTGGATTATTGACTTTAGCAGCAGCTTCAAAAATAAGTTTTTCTAAACCCTTTACCTCTGAGGTATCAAGAGGCCCAGGGGTTAATAAAGAGGCAACACCAGGAGCCAACAGAGAAATACCAATTGGAAGTAAAATTGCAGTTATCAATGGATTAAAGAATAACGCAGCAAAGGAAGCTAAGATAAGCGCTGCACCTAAGATGGTCGCAGCTAGTGAGATATTATGCCGAAAGGGCTCTTCGATTACCTTAGTAACTCCCACTGGATAATAATTTTTATGGTTAAGATAAGAATCTACATAGGTACTAGTTTTAGGTGAGTCAGATATACACTTTGATAAGGTCTTAGCAAAAACATAATATTGAGCTAATATTCGTTGGGTTTCAAAAGGATCTGGGTTTTGCTTCAGGGCAGTCTCAAACTCCTGCCTTCTCAAGGCCAGCAAATCAAGAAAAGCGTTTTTATTATTTTCTTCAATTAGTAATTTCAACGCTTTATTAATCATATCCGAAACTGATTCGTGCGTATATTTTGGCTTATAAAATGAATTTTTACCGTACATGATATTTACTCTTCAATATTTTGAGTGCGCAGATTAACATTGTTTGATTTGATTTAAAATAGCTCTTTTAGGTTAATTTACACTCAAGAAATATTTTTTAACAAAAAATTAATAGTTATGTGTTTATTATTAATTGGTATGGATATTGCTATCTAAATCTACAAATTTAGGAGAATTGGAATGACTGACTTGAGTAAAGCAATATCAAATCTACCCGCTATTGACCTTTTCTCAAATAATTTGTCGGATAACACTTTAGATGGCGAAATTTTGACGAAAACGGTAGAAAACTCACAGATGCAAAATCCTTTGTCAAATAATGATCCTAAGGACGTAGATGAGTTTCTATTTTTATTAACTCATATTGGGACCCCTATATCCAATCATCAAGAAGCTAAACAAAATTCGATTCCAGTTTCAGAAGTAATAGCATCATTGAGTTCCATAACTGGTGCTTCAGTAATTGATTCTGAAAAAGTGTTAGAAAACCCCATATCAGAAGAAACGAATGAAGAACAATCCGCACATGTTATGGAAGATAATGTTGCTGTTTCATGGATAAATTCTCCGTATTACCAGAATGTAATCGAAATGACAAAATTAAATATGGACCTACAAGATGACAAGGCAATTGAAAATAGAACCCCAATAATGCTTGAGACAGAAGAGGACGTTCCAACTTTCGGAGAAAATAGCGACGCTCAAATTCAAAACAGTTTAACTCAACAGGTGGTAGAAGATTGGGTTATTCAAAATGAATCTTTTTTATCTGAAGTGAAGCAGGAAGCTGATGCAAACTGGACAAGTAATGATCAGAAAACCGATTCAGTTGAGGATAAAAATATAAGTATAGGGGCAAATGGCGAGCTGAATGTAACAATAAAAACCCAAGAAACTCTAAACCCAGTTCAAAAATTTCAAAATGTGAATGAAAATATTATAACCCAAGAAGAACAACAAACCAATGCACCGGCTTTAATTGAAATTACAGAAGTATATGGCTTATTACCCAATTCTCATTCGTACCCAATGATAACACCGGATTCTTCAAATCTTATAGAGTCCACTGTGTCCAATATAACTTCAAGGAATATTCTAGCATCGCGTGAAGAACATACAAAATCAATGAGCTCACTGATTCCCTTGGGTCCTAACGCTAATTCCTTGGAAGTGGAAAATTTGGAGAACCAGATTATATTTCAGCCTTTAAATCAAATAGAAATTCAAAATGAAATTATGTTACCTACTGACTCAAAGCTAACCCATCTAATCGAGCATGTTAATGAAATAAACTTAGCATCCATGGTAAATGTACTGGCTACTGTGGAAATTAATACCCCGACTCGTACTCTCGATATATCTCAAACCCTAACTATACCTATGGAAATAAATAATCCGGAATGGTCAGACCAATTTTCACAGCATATTATCTGGCTTGGGCAGCAAGAGGTTAAAGGTGCAATAATTAAAATAAATCCTGAACACTTAGGACCGTTGGAAATAAGCCTTAAGATAATAAACGATACCGCTTCAATAAATATAACAACACATAATTCTCATGTACGTGATATTATTGATCAATCATTACCGAAACTACAGGTGATGATGGCGGACCAAGGTTTAAATTTATCAGAAGTGCACATTGATTCGGAAACCCATTCACGTCAATTTTCACAACAGAATACTCGAGACCCAGAAAAATTCCCTCAAGGAGATGTAGATGAGGTAACCCCCTTAAAAAATAAGAGGGTAATTAAAGGTTTGGTCGATTATTTTGCCTAAGTATTACTTTATTGATTAGAAGTATGAATTTTAACGACAACTTCTTTTACAGCGAATAACACGTCCACTCCAGCGGTCAATGAGACAGCTTCGACTACAGCCATGGCCTATGTATCTCCAGTCTGTCCAGTAAAATTTTCTATGATGACGGTGATGGCGGTAGTGGCGATAAGGTTGCGGGCCATAATATGAAGACGGCCCATAGTATCCAGAATGGTATCCCACAAAATATGCAAGCTGTTGAGCAGGTAGGGCGGAGGTCGCTTCTGCCTTAGCTATATTACTGTAAAGGAAACCTATAAGTATTGCGAAAGATAGAACAAGGAGCCGAAAAATCCTACAGTTTCGAATGGTAACTTTTTCCATGTTGCAACTCCATATTTTGTTGTTACATTAGGAATTATAGATTATAAATGATTTCCCTGAGCAATTTTTGGATACAATTTATGAAGGAAAAAATAATTCTAATTACTGGATGTTCTAGTGGAATTGGTTTTGATGCTGTTTTTACTCTGAAAAAAAGAGGGCATCGAGTTATTGGATCATGTAGAAAAAAAGAGGATGTGCAAAAGCTATTAGATAGCGGAGTAGAGGCCGTTCAACTGGATGTTTCGGACTCAACCTCAATTCAAAATGGGTTTGCGGAGGTATTGGTTAAAACAGCAGGGCGCTTAGATGTTTTAATTAATAACGCTGGGTATGGTCAAGCAGGGGCTCTGGAAGATATCAGACGTGATGTGATGAGGGCCCAATTCGAAACGAACGTTTTTGGGCTACTTGAACTTACTAATCAAGCGATCCCAATCATGCGTAAGCAAGGATATGGTCGTATTATAAATATAAGTTCAATTTTAGGCATTGTCAGTATGCCTTTTCGGGGAGCTTATAATGCATCTAAATATGCCGTAGAGGGTATAAGCGATACACTAAGATTGGAATTAAAATCTTCAGGTATTGATGTTATTACGATAGAACCTGGCCCTATAGAAAGTCGTTTTAGAGATAATTCTGTGGATAACTCATTAAACAACATTGATATGCAACATAGTTATTTCAGTAAACAGTATGAACGGATGTTGACTTCATTTAAGCAAAAAAAAACTGATTCTTTTTTTACTCGCAAAACAGAGGCGGTGATTGATAGTTTGATCCATGCAATTGAATCTAAAAAGCCTAAAGCCCGATATCCGGTAACATTTCCCGCCCATCTCATGATTTTTTTAAAATGGATTTTAAGCGTTAAAATGTTAGATAAATTCTTTTTGCAGGTTTCCAAAAAAGAACTCTCCTAATTGCACTTTCGAGCTAACCAACCGAGATAAAAAGGGGATGAAATAATAAACTTTTTAAAAAAAGGAAGAAAAACTCCAATTTCTTTGCTAATATCTAAATGGGTTAAAATCATTAACTATCAAGGAAGTAAAATATGAAAAAATCAACAATAGCTGTAGCTGCTCTTTTAACTGTATTAGCAGCTCCTGTAGTATCTGTTGCTTATGCAGATGATGCATCTACTACTACAAGTACTTGTAATGGTTGCAAAGGTTGCAAAGGTTGCAAAGGTTGCAAGGGTTGTACTGGCTGCAAAGGCTGCAAAGGTTGCAAGGGTTGTACTGGCTGCAGTGGTTGCTCAGGTGACTAATCTGTAGCTTGGGTTCTATCAAGAGGTAGTTCTCACTACCTCTTCTTTTTCCTCCCTAATGAAGTAAGAAATATGATTACTCATGCTGAATTCACGTTACCCAAACTTAGCAATTGGCACAAAAATATTTATTTGAATTACGCCAAGCAAGTTTTAGAAGCCCAACAATTAATGACAGCAAGAAAGGGTAAAAGCATCCTGCATTATACCTTACAAAAGAAACGGCGTTTTGAACGGATGAGTCATTATCCTCGCGGGGATCGTATTGATCGTAAAACTGGGGCTCAATATTTTTATCATTGTCATAGAGAAAATTATGAGAGTACGGAGCATGGTCATTTTCATTGCTTTTTACGTTATAAACACATACCCAAAAGTATCAAACCCGCTCCTTTAGCAGATTGGGATAAATATATTGATAATCCTATGACCCACTTGATTGCAATTGGCATGAATCAACTTGGGCAACCAATACGCTTATTCACGGTGAATCGCTGGGTTACTTCGGAAATTTGGTATAATGCGGAGTACAGTGCGCGTCTACTTAAATACTATAAAATGACGTTAAGTGATGATCCTTATTGGCAAGTTTTAGACCGCTGGGTTGAAGGGATGATTCATTTGTTTAAGCCACAAATTTTATGGTTGCATCAAGAGCGTGATAAAAAAATTATGCATCATCAAGCAAATAATAGTTCCATCGATAACCCGTATCTGGATTATGAGCTTGAGGAACTTTCAGAAATTCCAATTGACTTAAAACACCAAATTGAATGGATAATCAGATAGTAGTTCTTAATTGAGAGATTGATTTTTTAAACCAAATACTTGTTTAATAAGACTCTTCCAGTCTCCAACTTCAAAAATCAAAAGGATTAATCTGTACTATAATTTACATGCAAATTATAAATTCTTGGAGTATTTGCATGTCATCCCACGCTAAAAATAGGACTGTTGACGATATTGATTCTATACATGAATATTATATGGAAATTATCAATTCCATGCCTAACATCGTGTATTGGGTAGATACCGAATGTAATTTGAAGGGGTGTAATAATAACTTTGTCAAATTACTCGGGCTAAATACTCTTAAAGAACTCAAAGGATCTCCTTATCAAAAAATGGAGGAATTTGCCCATTGGAATAAGGAACGAGTAGAGGAATTAAAATTAGAAGATATGAGAGTGATATTTTCAGGTATTCCTCAACATAACGTAGAAGAAAAAGCGATTGAAGACTCTACAGGTAAACCTTATTACTTTCTCTCTTCTCGCGTACTAATGCATAATCGCAATAAAAAAGTAATTGGATTGATCGTTATTTTAAATGATATTACTTCAACTAAAGAAGCTGAAAAACATGTTGAGGTTTTACCAGAAGACACCCAAATGATTGAGCCTTCATTAAAGGAAAATTATTTACCCACTGTGCTAATGGTAGAAGATAATATTATTGCACAAAACGTTGAAAAAGCACTGCTCACTGCGTTACATTGTCGGGTTGATATCGCTGATTCTGCTGATAGCGCAATAAAATTATTTCAGCCCGGAAAATATGATTTGGTGTTAATGGATATTGGATTAGAAGATTCGTCTGGCTATGTTGTCGCAAAACAATTGCGTCAACAAGAGAAAAATACACAATACCATGTTCCTATAATTGCCCTAACTGGTTTTGAAGCAGATGTAGTCAAATACGATTGCCAGCATTATTTTATGGAAGGGGCAATTAGCAAACCTTTAACCTGTGAACAAGCCGAACAAATTATCAAACACTATGTATACCACATGGATGTTCCGGTGCGTGGTTTGAAGACAACTTAGTATGCTGCTATTATAATCATTTTAAATGAATTTTCTATGAGCAGTAATTCAACTGAAGTCGGTCGTATTTTATCTTTAGATGTTTTTCGTGGGCTGACTATGGCATTAATGGTTTTAGTCAATAGCCAGGGAACGCGAATGACCTTCCCTATACTAGAGCACGCTGAATGGAATGGATTTACATTAGCTGATTTTGTGTTTCCAGCTTTTTTATTTATAGTGGGAATTACTACTGTTATTAGTCTGAAAAGACATCTCAAAGTGGAGAGTAAAACATTACTCTATAGAAGCATCCTTACTCGTACGGTCCTTTTATTTTTATTTGGCATGTTCCTAAATGCATTTCCCTCTCATTTTGATTTAGCCACTGTGCGTGTTTATGGAATTTTACAACGCATCGCTTTTTGTTACTTCATTTGTGCTCTTCTTTATCTTAATACTTCTGTTAAGACTCAGTTTTTTATTTTTTTTGGCATTCTTATAGGATATTGGTATTTTCTGACCCAAATTCCTATCCCTGGTACTGGTATGGATCAATTAAGCATGACAAATAACTGGGTAAGCTATATAGATTCATCATTATTTTCACCTGTGCATCTATTATCGAAAACCTTTGATCCAGAGGGGCTTCTGAGCACTATCCCCGCAATTGCCACGACACTGTCGGGAGTCTTAGTAGGACATTTTTTGTTAACTCCAATTAATAAGCAAAAGAAAAGTATGATAATAATTGCAACAGGCATATTATCTCTTTTATTAGCTTGGATATGGAGTTACAACATCCCCATTAATAAAAATTTATGGACCAGCAGCTTTGTTTTATGGAGTAGTGGTTTTTCACTTATTGTTTTTGGTTTATGTTTTTTTATAATCGATGTTTTAGGGTATACAAAATGGTCCTTGCCTTTTAAGATCTTTGGCATGAATGCATTATTTATTTTTATTTTTCATGTGCTTTTGTTAAAAATTCAATCCATGTTTGTTGTTACACTGCCTAATGGGGCACACGACGTATTACGAGTTGCGATTTCAGAATATTTGTTTGGTGGTTTGGGTCCACAATGCGCAGGGTTATTTTACGCCTTACTTTTTCTTTTCTTTAATTTTTTAGTTGCCTCTTTTTTATATAGTCGAAAAATATTTGTTAAAATTTAAACAATTTCATGGGAGATTCAACGACTTTGCTCGCTCTGGCGTAGCCCTTACATATTGTTCATCCTTTGTGAGTTAGCTATAATAACAGGTTAGATTAAACTGTCTGAAGTTAATGGAGTGGTTTTCGATGCCAATTTATGAATACCAATGTTCAAGTTGTAATCATCATTTTGATTTGATGCAAAAAATTAGTGATGAGCCAGTTAAACAGTGTCCTGTATGTTATAAAGATACTGTAATTAAGCTTATTTCAGCTGCAGGCTTTCAACTTAAAGGTACTGGTTGGTACGCTACTGATTTTAAAAATAAAAACAGTAAACCTCCGGAGACTACCGCTAAAGATGAGAGCACTGCTTCTACGGAGAAGACGAAAGAGACTTCTTCGTCTAAAACTACTCAAGATGGTGACAAAAAGTGAAAACAAAGTCATTAAGAAGCTATTTACTCGCTGGATTGGTGGTATGGTTACCCATACTCATTACCATAGGAGTATTGCGCTTTATTATTGACTTACTTGACAATACCCTAGCTTTAATTCCTAAAGCCTATCAGCCTGAGCAGCTCATTGGGCATTATATTCCAGGTTTTGGAGTGATCTTATCGCTGCTCATTTTATTGATCACAGGGGTTGTTGCCACTAATTATTTTGGACAACGATTAGTAGAATGGGGAGAATCCATTCTTATCAAAATTCCTTTAGTCCGCTCAATTTATAAAGCAGTAAAACAAGTAATTAATGCGGTATTATCTACAAATAGCGAGGCCTTCCGTAAAGTAGTTTTAATTGAGTATCCACGTAAAGGATTATGGAGTATTGCCTTTCAAACAGGTGCAGGAAATACTTCGATAAATAATAAAACAAAAGATGAAATGATATCTGTATTTATACCTACTACTCCTAACCCTACTTCAGGCTTCCTCATAATGACTCCTAGAAGTGATGTAATTGAGTTAGATATGAGTATTGATGAAGCACTGAAATTTATAATTTCTTTAGGAGTAATGCCGCCTGCATCAGAGGCAGCGTTAGCAAACAATTTGTAAAAATTTAAATAGGCGGTTTTATATGCGTACACACTACTGTTTGGGCGTCGATGAGTCAAGTTTAGGTAAAGAGGTTGTCGTATGTGGCTGGGTACATCATCGTCGAGATCATGGTGGTGTGATATTTCTTGATGTTCGCGATAGCTCAGGTTTATTGCAAGTAGTGTATGAACCAGAAAATAAAATATCTTTTTCTGACGCAGAAAAATTACGTTCTGAATTTGTGGTTCGTATCACAGGAATTGTACGTAAAAGACCAGAAGGAATGATTAATGATGCAATGGCCACTGGTAAGGTAGAGGTGGTTGGCACAAAGCTGGAAATACTTAATCAGTCACCGACACCACCATTCTTACCTGATGATTTCCAAGTTGTGAATGAAGATTTACGTTATAAGTATCGCTACATTGATTTGCGTCGCCCTTCAATGAAACATAAATTATTGATACGTCATCAGTTAAACAGCTGTATTCGAAATTATCTCAATCAGTATGGTTTCCTTGATATTGAAACACCAATGCTTACAAAAGCTACTCCAGAAGGGGCTCGTGATTATCTTGTTCCTTCTAGAGTACACCCTGGATCTTTTTATGCGTTACCTCAATCTCCACAGCTCTTTAAGCAGTTATTAATGATTTCGGGGTTTGATAAGTATTATCAGATCGTTCGTTGTTTTCGTGATGAAGATTTACGCGCTGATAGACAACCTGAGTTTACACAGCTTGATATTGAAATGGCTTTCATAGATGAGGAAAGCATTTTAAATCTCATTGAAGGGTTATTAAAAACTGTATTTAAGCAAGTTCTTAATGTAGAGCTACCCGAAAAGTTACGTAGAATGTCTTATGCTGAAGCGATGCGACGTTTCGGTAGTGATAAGCCAGATTTACGCAATCCTTTAGAGTTAATTGATGTTGCGGATTTAGTAAAAGACTGTGATTTTAAAGTGTTTTCTGCTGCCGCTAATGATTCAGAATCACGAGTGATTGCTTTACGATTACCTGGTGGATGTGACCTAAGTAGAAAAGATCTCGATGATTATGGTCGTTTTGTAGGAATTTATGGTGCTAAGGGCCTTGCTTACATAAAGGTAAATAATCTTGACGAAGGCATGGCCGGACTACAATCGCCTATTTTAAAGTTTCTATCTGATGAATCTGTACAAGCCATATTGAAACGCACAGAAGCTAAAACGGGCGATGTTATTTTCTTTGGTTCGGATAAAAGTCATATTGTTAATGAATCTATGGGAGCACTAAGAATTAAATTAGGCCATGATAGAAAGCTACTCAGAGAGGGTTGGGAATTATTATGGATTGTTGATTGGCCCATGTTTGAAAGAGACTATGAAAATAACAAATTGAATCCTATGCATCATCCATTTACTTCCCCTAAGGATCTATCACCTGAAAATCTACGTGCTAATCCAACCCATACATTAGCAAAAGCTTATGATATAGTAATTAATGGTTATGAGATCGGTGGGGGCTCCATACGCATTCATCAATCGGATTTACAAAAGGCAGTTTTTGAATTGCTTGGAATTAATGAGCAAGAAGCTCAGGAAAAGTTTGGCTTTTTACTGGATGCCTTGCAATATGGTGCGCCACCACATGGTGGTATTGCTCTTGGTATCGATCGCCTTGCAATGTTACTTACAGACTCAACATCAATTAGAGATGTTATTGCTTTTCCTAAAACTCAAACAGCATCGTGTCTTTTAACGAGTGCGCCATCACCTACGGGTAATGCACAATTAAATGAATTAGGAATAAGACTTGCTCCAACTACGCAGACTAAAACGAGTTAGAAACTTAGCTAAACTCGTAAAAAACATGATTATCCCTGCAAAATCAGGGATCTATTCTCCTATGGGTACAAGAGCTAACTTGGAAGAAAATCTTTGTACTCTTAGGGGTAATTTTTTCTTAAGAAAAGTCAACTCATCAATGATAAGTCGTATCTCTTTGGGCTTTTTATTTTGTTTACTTTTTTCGGCTTCCTTTGCTACGCCTGCACCAATGAAAAAGCAGGCTACTTTTTCTGAATATTTAACTCAAGAAAAAATACATTTAATAACTGCTATTCAAGATGCAAAACAAACAATACAGCTAAAAAGCGAGAAAGAGTTTAGCGCTAAGATGAAGTTGGTCTCGGCGATACATTCAATGACTCAAGTTAAAATTGAAAGCCTAGAAAGTTTCTTAGAACATCAAAATAAAGAACAAAACTATCTTAATCAACGTTTAAAACAGCTTCAACAGATGCCTCTGGATAAAGAGAATACGACCATACCTGAACGTGTAGAGAGAGTAGAAAATTTAATCAATATTAACAAACAAACAACCCAACTTATTACTGAAAATTTAAAACTTGCTAAAGAATATCAATCCGCTTTAGATGATGAGATAAAACATTTGGAGTCTTGGCATTCGAATTTTGTGCTAGAACAAAAACTAGTACGGATTAAGTCGCTCAAAGAGCAACTTAATAAACGTTTAAGTACGCTTTATGACACCAACGTTAATGTAAATAATCAACCCGATAAACGATCTAAGACATCACCAAAACTTCTAGCAGCAGACTATGAAGCAATGTTGTTGATTAATAATCAAAATATTGCAGCAATTCAAAACCAGTTAAATGCTTTAAATATACAAAAGACAGTGGTTAAAGGGGATATGGTTTATCTTAAAAATCCAGATACCAAAAATTTGCAGCTTATCACAGAGATTTATAAAGATGCCTTAAATCAATACGCTAAAATTGAAAAGTCGATACAGCACATCCAAAATTTTCTGAATAAAGAAACAAGACTTGTAGTAGCCCCAACGTTAAAGAAATCAATAAGCACTTTACAAAATACTTTAGCGCAACAAGTTAATGAAGCCAATATACAAAAACAACTTTTACTTAAGAGCTTGTCTGATTATCAAGCTCAGCTTAAAACCCTCATATCTTCACGCCAAACACTTGCTGACTATAGTTTTAGCAGTTGGCCAATTATTCTAAAGAAAATAGTAGCTATTCCAGGTTTGTTTTATAAATACCTAAAAACATTAAGCGTAAAAGTTTATGACAGTTATTTGTGGTTAAGTACTGTATCCATGGTTATCTTGTGGGGTGGATTTGCGCTGATTGCTGGGTTTTTCTTTTTGATAAGCCGTATTTTAAAGATTATTCGAAGAGACAAAGAGCGGTCCCGTCTAACAGGTTACCTGTATGATGGCGTTTTAGTTCTCATACAAAGAAATCTCCCTTATTTTTGTATCGTTTCAATGCTCTGGGCATTACTTTACGTAACCCATATTTCTTTTTCAAATTACCAATTGCTGTTTAAATTAATTGCGGTGTGGTTCACTTTTAAGATATTAATTTTAATAGCACGTTTGGTGTTATTGGAACGAATTACAGACTCCTCAGGTAAGGATGTTAAACTTTATTATCGTTTGAAATGGTTATTACTATTCGGTGGTTGGACCACCGCATTAATGACTATCGGCCATTTATTACCCTTATCGATATTGCTTCAAGATATATTTAATCGTTTATTTATGCTCTTTATTTTAACCGTCTCTCTGGTTATATGGAAAAGTAAAGATGTTATTCCCTATCTTCTGCGACCTTTATTCAAGAGTCAGAAAAGATATGTTAGTAACGCTATTTCATTATTGGTTATTCTAGTACCGCTTACATTACTAACTACGGGCGTAATAGGGTTATATGGATTTATCGGTTTAGCATGGAGCCTTAGTCAATATCTTGCTTATGCATTACTGGTACTCGTAGGATACATCATTGCTAGAGGTTTGTTATTCGATGCATTGGAGTTATTTTCTGAATTGATGATCTCTTCATTACGTAACGGATGGTTATGGGTGGAAGTTTTTTTAAAGCCCTTAGATAATATTTTACGAATTTTACTATTAATAGCGAGCATTCATGTTCTATTCCAATTATTTGGTTGGAATTCTGATTCCTTAGTTATGATCAACTTAGGTAAATTTGCTCAATATACCATTGTGAATATCCCAGGGATCCACGTTACGGTGACAAGCACCCTGGAATTTCTTATTTTACTTGCAGTGTGTGTTTGGGCTTCTAAATGGACGCGCGAATTTTGTTATCGCTGGTTGTATAAAAACGTCAAAGATGCAGGAATACGTAACAGTCTTTCTGTTTTTACCCAGTACGCGATTATACTTTTAGGTGGTTTTGTTTCTCTCCACGTACTTGGATTTGATTTTAGTGGTATGTCCATGATTATTGGAGGTCTTGCTGTAGGCATGGGGTTTGGTTTACGTGATTTTGCAAGTAATATTGTAGGTGGTCTTATGTTGCTTGTAGAAAGACCTGTACGCGAGGGTGACTTGGTAACTATAGGTGAGCATGAAGGGCGTGTTGCCCATATCGGCATTCGTTCTATGAGGGTTTGCTCTTGGGATAATATGGAAGTTCTGATCCCTAACGCAGAAACATTTAATAAACCATTTACTAACTGGACCCACCAGGACGGTATTGTCAGAACAGTTATACCAATAAAAGTGAGTCGCTCTGATGATCCAGTAATAGTCAAACAATTGATAGAGGATATCTTGGCTACAACCCCAGAAATTGTTAGTGATCCTCCGGCTCAAGTTTTTCTTAAGAAAATTGATGAAGCATTGCTTGAATTTGAAGCACGATATTTTATCAATGTTCAAATTCATACCCGGTTTGAAGTACGATCTAAAGTATTATTTGCTATTATGACTCAATTCAAAGCCGCAAATATTAGACCTCCAATTGAACCACTCGCTATTGAAATTAAAGAAGGCCATGTTGACCTCAGTACAAAAAAACAGACCGCCGAAAACTGAAGCGGAATTGCTTGAACGTTGCAATTCTATTGCGGGCCTTAGTTTTGCACAATTAGGTTTGGGTTTAGAGTTGTTAATTCCGGCTTATCCTAATCAACGAAAAGGGTGGGTTGGTCAAGCTATTGAGTTGGCGTTGGGCACCGACGCCCAGAATAAATCAGTACCTGATTTTCAAGCTTTAGGCATAGAATTAAAAACACTTCCTCTAAATAACTCTGGAACACCTACAGAATCCACGTTCATTACTTCCATTCCGTTGCTTACTATTCATAAACAGCAATGGAAATCTTCTCAATGCTATGCCAAATTAAAACGAATTTTATGGGTTCCGGTAGAAGGGGATAAAGATATTCCTTATTCGCAGAGAAGGATCGGACAAGGTTTTTTATGGTCACCCGATGATGCAGAGGAGCGTATTTTAGCAGAGGATTGGAATTATCTATCATTTCAAATCAGTAGCGGGAATATTCAGACACTCGATGCAAAATCCGGAGAATATTTGCAGGTGAGACCCAAGGCTGCCCATGGAAAATCATTATGTTATGGTTATGATGTTTATGGAAATAAAATCAAAACATTACCGCGCGGATTTTATTTAAGAAGCCGTTTTACCGCAAAAATTTTAACCTTCTCTATGGATCTTATTAGAGAAAAGGGAGTTAATTCAAAATAACCCAATTGTATGCTGCGGGTTTATTTAGTGGGACTTGGTCCATGTTCTGTACTAGCGTCATCTCTCCTTAGTGTATCAATGATTTTTTTAGCATTAGTGGTCGATTTTATAGACCCATCGGGAACTGCTTTAGGTAAATATGGAGATCCGCTGGGTTCACCTTTTTGAGCTAAAGCACCATTCATCATGTTATTCAGAGACTCAGAGTTTAGTGATTTATTATGATGCAATGTTACAATTTCTTCAGCCAGTCTTTTTGAGTTTTTAGTTCCACGCAACAAGCTCCAAACCACATTACGAGATAGAATATCACAATTACTAAGTGCTACAATTGCTTCACAAATTAACTTATTAGAGCTGAAATTGAACTTTTTGACTGGCTCTTTTGTTGCAGGATTTTGTTCGTGCCATAAAAAAGCGAGTTGTAAAGCTATTATTGCCTTGTGTTTGTTTTGTTCTGAAGCTCCTTTGTTTTCAACTTTAGAGAGTTTTTTTAACTCATCTAAAACACTCATCGCATCTTGATGCTTTGGATTAGAACCTAAAAATTTATTCACCCTCTCTTGATCAATAAAATTAGTCTCTTTAACTTCGGGTTTCGAAGTATATTTCACTCTCTCTAATAAAGCTTGATAAGAATTTCTACCTGAAATAAATTGGGCCGATTTTGACAAGTAATGGCTTCCGTATGAAATTTCAAATTCTTCTGCTTTCGTTAGAGGGGGCTTATTCATACTTAAGTTCTTTAATGCAATTAATAATCCTGCAAAAATAACTTGTTCTTGTTTGTTAAATGGTTGTCCATTTTTCTTATTTAGAAATGAGGTCGTAAACATAAATAGTTCATCTCTTGTAAATCTGCTTGAAAGATATAATTGGGAAATTTGAATCAGCGTATCAACTTTATCTGAGGCATTTGGGGAAAGTCGATCTACCGATGAAACCGTGGATAAGGTTGAGCCAAAATGCCCAAAGCTATCGCGATTTGGGAAATTTGAGCTTGCTGCTTTTTTCAATTTAGGAGAATCTGCGATGACGAAAAAATACAATTCATTTAAATCATTTAACATATCCTTATAATAAATTTCCTTTTGTTTATAATTATCCAAGTTAGCAAAAAAATTTCTGAATAAAGCTCCATTTTCAAAATGTTGTTCTTTGATTTTTTCTAAGTAGTATCCACTGTGTTCATGCATAAAGCTTGCAATCACCATATCCAGATGATTTTCTAAATCATCTTTTGCTTTTTGCTCAAACTCATCAATAATTTCTGGTGAAAAAGAACCATCGCCACACACACCATAAACCACGCCGCCTTGCACTTGATCGGTATGAGCCAAGCCAAATTTTTGATAACTCTCATAACATATAATTGATAATGTCCCGTTGTTGACTAATTTTTTTATATCCTCATCCAGTTTTAAATTTTTATGCAATCCGGTAGTAACATCAACAACTATTGATATAGGTTTTTCAAGATCTTGTTTCCCTTTCATCAATTGATTTCTTATAAAAAGATTTAAATCTATTCCTGCATGAATCCCATCTGGATTTACAATCGGGCCCGTGGAGACATGATAGATATCTGCAATTTCATCTGTTTCATTTTCCTCTTTGGTGGGTAAAAATTTATTAAATTCAAAATACTTTGATCCGATAGTCTTGATAACTGGTTTTTTTCCTTCTGGAAGCTTCATCTTCTTGGCCAAATCCATTGCTACCATAAAAGCATGGGTACCTGCCATAGCAGGCGCAGCAATCATTCTATAAGATTTGTCTGGCTCATAGTTTAAAGCAAATGATGAAATAACATTTTTCTCAATGGATTTTTTGAAATTACTGTATTCTACAACGGAGATGTCGTTCTCTAGGGCTTTGTTAAGCAATAGAGATATTTCATGAGTTATGGCATAAACAGAAAAGGAGAAACGTTCATAATTATAAGTATAAAACTTTGTTCCAAAGCTTAAAAATAGAGCTATGCGTTGAACTGCTTCTGAATCAATCTCAGTTTCGGGTAACGCGGAGATCATTCTATGTAAACAAGAAGCTAACAATCTATTTGGATTATTTTTTTTGATTGCCATTCTAAATAAACCAAGCATTATGTCGCTTTCTTTTAGGTCTTTAATAGTGTTTGGCATTGTGGTTAACAACCTTGCCATTGTGGATGTATCAATTTCTTCTTCTTTGGGGGATACTCCCTCTGGGGACTCTTCCTCAATAGACTCTAGATTCATAGAGACCTCTTCTGGAGGCTCTTCTTCTTTAGAGAGATATTTTGTATGAAGTTTAGCTAATTCCCAGGGCGAAGCAATTAATCCAGCAGATTGAATTTTACTCAGAATTTCATCACGTTTTCTTAAATCTATTTGTACTATCCCTATATTTTCACCTTCTTTTTTATGTATTTTAATAAAAGGTAAGTGTTCGGGAGCTAAATAATTTGTTAATAGATCATCGATAGATGCATTATTTACTAAAATTATAGGCACGTATACATTCTTTTTATAATCGATCTCAGTAACAAAAATTTTTATAATATCATCAATTGCTTTTCCCTGTAGTTTGTCATCTCTGTGATAGTAACGTTCTGTTGGCCAATCAGGATGTTGTGTTACTGGAAAGTTGCTATCATTTTTTACGGCAGCTATTGTTTTTCCATACATCATTTTGGCAAGTAGATTACTTTCACTATCGACTAAGGTAGGATCTTGTCTATCAAGCATTTTCCAATAGGCTTTTGTTCCTTCCGCAGAATAGAATTCTTTAGTTAATAAGTAAGTTCGCCAAATTCTTTGTATTGTTATGGATGCTTCGGTTTGGGTGTCTGATACTTGAGCTTTTTTCTCTTCTTCAGAAGATATTTTTATAACTTCTTCGCTGCCTTGAGAGGATACTTCAGAAGGAGTATTCCGTATAGTTGGAATATGCATTTCATGATTTTTAATAAACGCAAACAACTTTTCGAGGACTTTACCTTGCTCTTTATTTAATTTCTTATCTTGTATATATTTAATTACTGGCTTAAAAAAGCCCATACGATATGAATACATTTTGGTACAAAATAGAATCAATATAAATATATTATAGACACTTGGATTAAAATTTTATTAATTTGGTGTGGAAGTGATATTTGAATGATCTGGAATAGGAAATTGGATATTCTTTTGTGCGAATCAGAAGCTCTAAGCTTAAGGTGTTCCAGAGGTGCTCATTTTGTAATAAAGGGGGTAAGAATAGCTCTTAACAGCGGTGTACACTGCGTATTTGCTTTGTAGATGTCTAAATTAAAAAACCCCGATTACTTAGAGTATCCCGGGGTAATTGAAAATACTATTTACTATTCCGATTTTGAGTGTCCAAAGGTTAGTGCCGAAGGCAACATTTCTCTTATCTGGTCCACAGGTTGTTTTACTTTAGCGACTAAAAGTTCTCTAAAATGGGCATCTGTTGCGAAATAACGAATGGCGCTTTCTACCCCTTTATATACCCCTACATCAAGTTCTCGCCTTTCTACGCTAGCCTTTAAATCTTGAAGACGATTGAGATCCACATCAGGCTTAGATGATGAAAAGAGGGAATAAGCACTGTAGAAACTACTCCAAATAGAGGTTTTAGTTTCCTCAGTTGCAGTTACTTTTTTCCATACTAGCATAAACTCATTGGAGCATAATGGAGCCATTAATTTGATCATGCGTTGGATATCTGGATTAGAGAGGGTGCTGGTATTATCAGTGCCATCATATTCAGCCTGATTTTTTTTCAAACACCAGTTGTAAATAGTTTTCATTTCATCAAGTTGGCTATGAAAATTGGCTAGACTAAAATTTTGGAGAATATAGCCAGCTGCTCCACAGTAAAGAAACATACTTAGAAAGTAATTTGCAAACTCAGGAATTGGTAGAAGGAATCCTGCGAGCCAGGAGCCGCCCCAAGCCGTCAGTCCGGTACTCATTCCTTGGAAAAGGTACATTAGATTGGCATTGTATTCAAAGTCATTAATATATTTTCTAAGTGCTATTTGCTGTTCTTCGTCGTTTGAGTTATACGGTTTGGAAGTTAATAATTTTAAAGCGTCCGCACGCTCTTTTTTTGATTTTTCAACAGCGGTCATTCCATCAACTGTAAGTGTCCCCACAATACTCTCCTTGAAAAATTACAATAAAAATCCCTTTTCATCCTACCTGAAAAAACATGATTTGTGCTATTGCTTTTTATAAAAAATCTATTTGTTATAATTGTGGAGATTTTTGAGCGATTGAAAATCCAAAGATAAGTAGAATTAGAATTGAGTTATATAAAGTGGGGATACAATAAAAAAGACCTCCCAAGGCTTCATAGATTTTATTTGACAAATTAATTAATTATAACTAACCTTGAATTGTGCAATGCAACATAAGGAGATGCTAATGAAAAATGAATTTTTTGAGCAAAAATTATTTAACAATTTTGATGCTCCGATGCAAAAACTCATGGAGCTCAATGTTAAAATGATGCAGAACTTATCTTTAATGAAACCTGTGGATTTATTGAGCCTAAAAAGACCAGAGGACTTTTTTGAAAAAAATATGGAATTGTTCATTCAAAATAGTCATATGACTTTAGAGTATATGCGAGAAACATTTAATATTCTTGAAGGTCATTGGTTAAATGTCTCTAGAAATTTGGATCAAAATACTAAAAAAATGATGAGTGAGTCTTCTAATCTTATGCAAAAGAGTACCCAAGAAGCATCTACCGCAGTTAAGTCTGCTGTGAAGAAGGGTTCCTCTGCTATGAAAAAAGCTACTTCAACTGCAAAGAAAGCGGTATCCGGTAATAATAAAGCGGCTTCCGCTTCGCCTGCAAAAAAGGGTACGCCTACTGCTAAAAAATCATCAGTGAAAAAAGTAAGTTCCAAAAAAAATACTAAGCTAGCGACAAGTAAGGCATCTCCTGCTTCAAAAAATCAGGAAGCTAAAAGTAATCCTCAAAAATCAACCGCACTACATGGTAAAGAAGCAATGGAAAAAAATGCTCCAAAGAGCACTAACGCAGTTGATAAAAATATGCCAAAACTAGGCAGCTTGCCTGAAAAAAGTAATCTTAACATCCAAAATATGGGTAAAAGTAATCCCATGCCAAATCACTAAGAATAAAAGAGCTCTCTCCTTATAGTAAGAGCTCTTATATAATTATTTAAGCTGTTTTATTCTAAGATTCCTTGTTTCTGAATCTCATCTTTAAAATATTTGATCAAAAATGTTTTTGTGAGTTTGGGGTTTTTAGTATTTTCTCTGATGAACTCAACTATAAAACCACATTTTTTGTAAAACTCAGGAGCTTGGAATGCGCTAGTGACCAGGTTTATATTATTAAAGCCTTTGCCTTGAAATTGATCTTCAAGTGCTTGCAGTAATCTTTTGCCATAACCTTTACCACGATGTTGATGATGTACCCACATATCATCAATGTAAATCTCAGCAAATGCAGTGAATGCATTGAGGACACCACATACTTGTTGATTTTCATCTCTTAAAATGAGGCAAAAAGTTTTATAATTAACATCGATTCCTTTACTGGTTTCATATGCTACCATATCTTCTTGCATAAGTTTTGCTACATCAGCGGGTAGGGAGTTATGAAATTCTATAGTGGTTTGATTTTTTTGCATGAATGAACTCTTATTTTTATTCTTAAGTAATCATTTATTAAAGTCAGGCAGTACAGTTTGCAATTCTTTTGCCAAAAAGTACAGGAGTAAGTCATTTCCCTGAGCAGCCCCAATTTGTATGGAGACTGGAAGTTGATGATGCATCATGACCGGAATGGTCATTGCTGGCAGGCCTGCCTGATTAAATAATGAGGTGAATGGAGAAAATTCAACATTTTTTTGTAAATAATTCTCGAACTCATCATCAGTTCTTAACTCGCCGATTAGTAAGGGAAGTTGGGCCAGAGCAGGGGTTAATATTATATCCGAGTAATTTAATAACCGATGGAGTGGCTGAGTAAGTTGGTATAAACGCGCTTTTGCTATAAGATACTCATAGGCTGAAAGGGCTTGTCCACGCTGGTAAAACTCCCAAGTTACGGGTTCAAGTTCATTATGTGTTGCCTTTCTTCCTAATTGAATCTCTTGTAATTTAATTACTGAATATGTATTAGCAGCGATAAGAGTAAGTACGCAATTACCGATGGCATCAAGGTCCAGAATTAATTTTTTTTTCTGAACCGTATGTCCCATTTTTTTTAATGCTTGTTCCACTAAATTTACTGCTTCAAGGCATGGCTCTGCAACAGGTACTGAGGCAAAAACACCATCGAGATAAAGAATATTTAATGGCTTTTTATTCGGTTGATGCAGAAGAATTCGTGAACGATCTGCTAATTGATTAAATAATGCTTCCGAATCTCTAAGAGATCGCGTTAAAACAAAATTAACCGCCAAACCAGACCACAATTCATTTGTCAAAGGGCCTGTGGGTGTTAAACCGGTTGTCGGCTTAAACCCAAACAAACCACAACATGCAGCAGGAATTCTAATGGAGCCTCCACCATCGCTTGCTGTAGCAACTGGTGCAATACCCGCAGCAACCGCAGCTGCAGAACCTCCCGAAGAACCACCAGACGTTCTATTGTGGTCATAGGGATTACGACAGGGACCCAATAAAAAAGATTCTGTAACATAGGAAAGACCTAACTCAGGTGTGTTAGTTTTGGCTATGGGTATAAAACCTAATGAAATCATTTTACTCACTAGATCACTAGTGAACTGAGCAATATTGTTAGCAAAAAATCGTGATCCTTCGGTGCTACGGGTTCCTACAAGGGGTTGTCCTAAATCTTTAATTAATAAAGGAACACCATAAAAGGGCTCCTTACCACTAAGATTCGCGAGAGATTTCTTTGCAAAATCAGAACAATCAGTAACAATTGCATTGAGTGTGGTATTTACTTCATTTATTCGGGAGCGAGCGCAATTTATAGCCTCATCGGGACTAATTTCACGTGCTTTAATTCGTTTTGCAAGTTCAATTGCATCACAGTTAAGATATTCTTTTAATAACATGAAAATACCTTTTTATCCTAAAAAATTCAGGAACAACGAACATTATTCCTGAATTAATTGTTTCATGCAGATTATTCTTTATGGCAGTTTTTAAATTTTTCTTCCATTTTTGCTTCCATCTTTTTCATTTTATTTTGCAGTTCTGTTTTTTGTTGTGTATTAAGTACGCCAAAAATTTGATTTTTCGCGGTGATTTTGGCTTTCATCATATCCCCAATCAGTTTTGTTTTCTTATCAATTAAATCGTCTACTGTAGATTGATCCATATTGGCTGATTGAGCTTGTTGATTTATTTGTCGACTTAAATTCATCATTTGCTCCGCATCATTTTTCATTGAGGTTTTAAGCTGGTCTAAAATAGGTTTTATTTTAGCCTTTTGGCCGTCATCAAGTTTTAGTGATTCAACCATGCTTTTAAATCCCTCTCCACAACCTCCAGAATGTGCCAATACAACTGGACTTAGTACCAGTGTAAATGCAAATACAGCGGTTTGTATAATTTTTTTATACATGATACGTACCTTCCTTAGTTAAATGGTAAAATCATAAGTTAGTATAGATGTTCTAAACTTATTTTTGTTAACTTTAAGTGAGCAGGATGAAAAAAAAATCTTTTGAGCCACAACTTGTACAGGCAACACTTGAAGATTACCCAACCATCCAAAACATGGCTCGTTTCTATGTGTACGACATGTCAAAAGAATGCGGATTTAATTCTACTGATTGGAATATTCCAGCGGATGGTTTGTACGAATGTTTTGATTTTAAAGAGTATTTTGTAAATGAAACTCGAAAAGCTTATAAAGTTTTAATCGATGGGGAGCTTGCCGGATTTGTTCTCTTAAACCATGAAGTAAAGTTTCCTAAAACCGATTGGAATATGGGTGAGTTTTTTATTCTAGGAAAATTTCAAAAAAAAGGAGTAGGAAGGGCGGTTGTGGAAAAAGTTTTTAAGCTTCATCCAGGACACTGGGAAGTTTCTGTGATTCCAGAAAATCAAATAGCATATAGATTTTGGCACAAAACCATTTCTGAATATACAAAAGATCAATACGCGGAGGAGGTTATAATCATTGATTATGATCCTTCGCAACCCAAACGAATTTTGTTTATTTTCTTTTTGTAAAATTATTATCCGCTATTCTAACTGCGGCTGCTCTTGGGTAGAAGATGTATGCAAAAGAAATAGTAATACATGAATATCGTTCATTCTATAAATAAATTAATAGTTAAACGATATTCATTCTTTTTTGATGTTCAAATTATCTATGCTTCTTCAGCTCCTACAGTTGCATTACCCATACTATAGGAATGCGCTCCTGTTCCAGCGAGTCTGCCTTGATCGACAATAAGATAAACATCACGGATAGGGCGACCCTCTAACCAACATTCCAAAATTTCACGTGTTCCGGCCGCGTAGCGAGCTTGCGCGGATAAGGAAGTTCCTGAAATGTGAGGAGTCATGCCATGATGAGGCATGGTGCGCCAAGGATGGTCTTTTGGAGCGGGCTGTGGGAACCATACATCACCTGCATAGCCTGCCAGTTGCCCATTTTCACACGCTCTTACAATCGCTTCGCGATTACATATTTTTCCTCGAGCGGTATTGATTAGATAAGAGCCACGTTTCATTTTATTAATCAATTGCTCATCAAATAAATTTTCAGTCTCTGGTGTTAAAGGGCAGTTAATAGTCACTACATCACAGGTTTCAACAAGGGATTCAATACGATTATGAAAAACCAATCCCAATTCTTTTTCGGTTTTCTCAGACAATCGATGGCGATCTGTATAATGTAATTTAACATCAAAAGGTTTTAAGCGTTTCATCACCGCCAAACCGATACGTCCACATGCGACAGAACCCACCGTCATTCCTTCCAGATCGTAGGAACGCGTGACACAATCCGCAATATTCCAACCTTTTTGGATAACCCACTGATGAGCAGGCAAATAATTACGCACCAAAGAAAGAATCATCATGACCACATGCTCTGCAACGCTTATACTGTTTGAATAAGTCACTTCTGCAACGGTGATGTTCTTTTCTTTAGCAGCTTGTAAGTCTACATGATCCGAACCAATACCTGCCGTGATTACTAATTTCAATTTTTTGGCTTTAGCAATCCGATCGGAAGTTAAATAAGCGGGCCAAAAGGGTTGAGAAATCACTATATCAGCGTCGGGTAATTCTCTTTCAAAAATTGAATTTGGTCCCTCTTTATCAGAAGTAACAATAAATTGATGGCCTTGAGCTTCAAGAAATTCACGCAATCCCAGTTCACCAGATACCGAACCAAGTAGAGTTCCAGGTTTAAAATCAATATGTTTAGGAGTAGGTACTATTTGCCCATCAGGATAGTGTTCTATTTTAGGAAGGATATCCCGCGCATAATGTTTTGGATATCCATTAATTGGGTCGTCATATAAAACGCAAAGAATTTTAGCCATACATTTGTCCTTAAATAAAATGGTTAATGAAATCGCCGCGTTTCAATGTACTTGACGCGGGATGAAGGAAAGCTTATTTATTATCTAAAATTTATTTATATTAAATTAAAGAATCAAAGATAATGAATTTATTCTGATTACTTGTAAACTATTATCATGTATTTAATTTTTAAGTTAAAAGAAGAAATTAATTGGACACTGTTTTTTAGAAAAAATTTAGATTATCAAAGCCAAAAGTAATTGAAAAATAGTCTGACTTTGACAAAAAAATACGAATCTTCTCGGTATCAAAAAATATCTTGCTGAATAGGCATGTAAATTCACTATAGGACGACGCACTACCCGAACGGATATAGGCAAAGAAAATGGGCTGAGATACAATCAGTGTTTGCTAGTTGATAATAATCTAAGAAATATAGCACGACTATTCTAAAAGTTATCGAAAGGGGAGGTAGTTCCTACGTATGAGTGATAATTTCAAAATCGAATTTGCAAATACCTTACGCGGATTTGCGGCATTATCGGTTGTTTTATCCCATTATTTAAGTACTTTTTGGTACAAGAGGGATTCGATCGCTCATCTAATTAATGCGCCACTTCTATCTCCTGAAACACATAGTATACCAACATTTATTACCTGGTTTAATTGCTTCCCTCTTTTCGATTGGGGTTCTTTTGGAGTAGGGTTATTTTTTATTATCAGTGGTTTTGTTATTCCTTTTTCACTCCATCGAAGGAGTGGCCTAGAATTTTGCATAAGCCGTTGTTTTCGTATCATTCCAACCTACATGCTAGGGTTTAGCATTACTTTATTGGCTTTATTTTCATGTGCGAGATATTTTTCTGCAGTTTTGCCTTACTCGATTCACGAAGTGTTAATTCATTTCATTCCCGGCCTTCGCGATCTTCTTGGTTCGAGAAATATAGATACCATTGTCTGGACTTTAGAAATAGAAATGAAATTTTATCTTATAGTAGCACTCTCAATTGCCTGGTTTCGTAGTTATTCACTAAAGATTTTCCTTATACCCACAGCTTTTTTTCTTTTGTCATGTTATGTATCGCACATGATTCCAGTGTGGGCTATGAATCATTTAGTTGCCTTCATCCAGGCAGAAATCTACATGATGTCATCACCTTATATAATTTTCATGTTTATCGGAGTTGTTTTTCATTATTTATACAGTGATAAAATATCCTCTGATTTGGGGTATTTGTTAATAAGTACCTTATTTTTTATGTTTTGCATTGCCTGGCGGGTTGGGCCTTATTCAGAAAATTTAATATTGGCTTGGAGCTATGCATTGGCTTTATTAATGTTCATGTTCGCTTATATATTTCCTCATTTTTTTAAAGCAAACCCCATATTTAATTTTTTAGCTGATGTGAGTTATCCCTTGTATATTATTCACAGCATTGTGGGTTACAGTCTCCTGCGCATTATGTTGGATAGGAATTTTAATATTGAGCTTGCATTATGTGTGGTTATGTTTATTTCCATCCTATTATCTTGGTTCCTACATCTAATTATTGAGCGGCCTTCGCAAGCGTTTGGGAAAAAAATTGCAGAAAGATTAGATTCTCACTTCTCAAAGTTCCCTTTTTTTATAAAGAAGTGGGGTAAGTCATTGCGATTACAATCTTCAAGAAATTAACTTGGGAGTAGTATGTCAGCTTATGAAACTATTTTAACTAAGCAAGAAAAAAAATGGATCTTAGAGAGACGTATAACAAGACTTGCTGACAATAAAGAAGTACAAATATACCCCATGGGAGCAGAGCGCTACTTATCATCCGCTTTGGCCGGAAATCAAAAAAAAAGATATGATATACGACCCCATATTGAAGGAAAAAATGTTTTAGTCATTCCAGCATATGGAACTAGCAGTTTTTTATTCGCATTTGCGGGCGCTAAATCTGTGACTGCTTATGACAAAGATCCAGTAACGATTGCATGGATGAAAGCATTTAAGAAATACTATCTTTATCGTGAATATGATACTCAAGGAAATGCATTACCATCAGTCGGCGAATTATTTGACGCACTCACATGTTGGTACCCACCCTTGATCAATCTATCACAGGGAAAACTTGTTAATTTTTTATTCTGGACTATTCAACCCAATTTATTACGGAGAGCCTATATACACTATATGGTGGGATTGGTTCAACGAGCCGTTCAATCCATAAATCAAACGAATTATGAATTGGATAAAAACATTCAGTTTCAGGTGGGAACCATAGATAAAATACAAGAACAGACTTTTGATACCGCCTTTGTTCCGTATCTTTTAGGGGTTGAGAATGGAATTGAACAAGAAAAGGACATCGTGGATTTTATGCGGAAAATAGTCAAAATCGTTCCTGATGGGTTTATCCTAGTGACTCCTTCTAGAAATACAAAAGAGCATTACATTATTGGACGGAGTTATTTTGTAACTACGGATTACGCTGATATTCAGGCGATTCCTGAACTCAAAACATATGTTATTGCTAGAGATAAGTACTGGTTTCGTACCCAAGGGTTGGCTATATTTGGAGCAACTCATAATTCATCTACGTTCTAATTGTAGACTGGTGTATTGATAAAAAGTGGTAAAGATTTCACAAGAAGAAAGTTTGATAATCTCGGAATTGTATAATTTAAGAACAATTTATCGCATTTAATGATTTAAAATGTCTCAATCTAAAACCGAAAAGCCTCTCGCAACTTCCAATATAGAACATGTAAGAAAGACAGCTAATATAACACAAGTAGATGTGGCTACAGTTAAAAGTAATGGTTCTCCTATAATTCATAGCTTTGGAGGTAGTGACAGAAATAAGAATATACGTTTCGGAGCTGCCTCTCTTAGTAAACCTGTTTTTGCTTACCTCGTGTTAAAGCTCGTAGAGGCGGGCAAGTTAACTCTTGATATGAAAGGACTTAATAATATTTTGTCATTTAAAGTCTTTTGCGACCAACATGGCTTTAAATGGAAGAACGATAAAGAAATTAGTGAAAAAGATATAGCACGTATTAATGCAATTACACCTGCCATGATTCTCTCTCATAAAACGGGTTTTGATTTAAGTCGAACAAACGAAGCAAACCATCAATTTGAACCTGGCCAAGAATATTATAGGTATTCAGGATTGCCACTATTCTATTTGCAAAAAGTGATTGAAAAACTTCATGAACCACAATTGGCTTTAATGCTGGATCATATAGAATCTTTTGAAGAAAACACGCTCTATTTTTCGCTCACCCCTCCCAGTTTAAGGTATACATTTATTGATATAAATGGTGTAGGTATATCAGGTGTCATTGACTTAAAAGCTCTTAATTGTGAACTTCAAAGTCTTTCTGATGTTCAGGAACTTAACCCATACCATGATAAAATATTCAAAGAATTAGCCAGGCGTGGCCATAACACCCATCTTGATGTGCTTGCCAGGAAATATGTATTTGAGCCTTTACATATGAATAATAGTAGTTTTGGGAATAGACCATGCTCAGCAAACAGTTTAACTACTACAGCTGAAGATTATGCACTTTTTGTACAATCCTGGATGTGTGATGAGAAATTACAATATGCATTTAATCCACAAATACGTATGACTCAGGATCCTTGGGCAAAAGAGATGGTGCCTGATAAAAACGATTTGAACTATGTAGCTGAGTGTTTGGGCTTCCAACTTGAAATAGATAACAAAGGCAAACCGCTTACAGCGTTTAAGACAGGGGATATGGGGCCCTGGAGAGGGTGGGTAGCCGTAGATTTAAGTGCTGATTTAAAGGATCGGAGAGCAACGGTTTATTTTGCAAAAGGCCCTGGCAATGATGGGAATGGACATGTGCTTGCAGAGACTCTAATAAAACCCTATTTTCAATTAGAGCATGCGTTTAAGTGGTTTAAAGAGAAATATGGTTTTGCCACAGATCTTGAAGAAAATTGGCAAGAAAAACAGCAGGAGCGCTTTGACCGAGTGGAGTATTGTTTGGAATCTTTAGCTGGTTTACATGCAAGTGAAACAGATTGGGCTGCAGAGGAGCATGAATTTGAAGCTAATAAAGGAAAATACATGCAATCTTCTGGCGAGGAATGTATTCATGAGTACAGAGAATTCCTGAAACAGCTAAGAGAAAATCATTCCGATTGTTCTATGACTCGGAGTTTAGAGTTTAAATAAACATCCTCTTATTGTCTTAATAGAATTCTCCAAAATAATTCTAGTTATACTACTCCTAATTGATTGTTATTATCAGGCACTTTGCTGTTTTCTAAGTCTTTAAGTGATATTTTTAGTGATGTCTTTACTGATTCAACTCGATGAAACATTGAATGGATCCCCAAAGGGTTAATCACATTGAGGTTACCTTGCTGTAGGTTACTAAAGTTGAAAGTAACTATAAGATAAAGGCAATTAATTATTTTGCTTAACATATCTACTAAGCCGCTTTGCTTTTGTAACTCCTTTGTTGCGTCAGGGTCAGATAACAAAGCGGTGCATGACGCTGCGAAATCTTTTCGTGTGATCTTAGATTCTGGAGCTATAAATTTTTCTTTTTCATCCATTAAACTTTTATGAAGTTTATATAATTCGGCACTTGCACCGCTTTCTGTTTCTAGCAACTCATCTGCTTTTTCCAACATTTTTTGCAGATATGCATTAAATTCCACTATATCCAATAGATCATTTCTCAGAATATTTTTGCTTTTAATTGAGTAGAACTTAGAGTTAACCAAAGAAAACCAATGGCTATTAGCTGAGTTATTTAAAATAATATCTGGATTACCGTGTTCATCCGATGAGAAATAGGGTGTTCCATCGCGATATATTTGTAAACCCATGGGTGTCTCATAACGTATCGCAACATGTTCTGCGTCAATCCGTTCTCGTATTTCCCCTTGAAGTTTACAATGCATGAGCATAAGGGTTTCTTCAGTTCCCCATTTGTAATTAGTATCTAAATGATTAATATAAGCCTCAAGATTTTGGTGGTCTTCTTCGAAAAAAAAGGCTACAGTCATATCACCTATTATGTCCGTTAAACGTTGTTTTGCACGGAACATGTAGCTTCCAATCTCTGCAAGTGATTTTGGAGCCTCTGTTTCGGCAAACCACTCATCATTAAAGATACTTATTAATTCTTCGAATTTTGTACCTATAAAACGCTGCATTTCTTGGGGTATATTTTCAACTTTAAATATTTCTGCTTGATTGAAATTTTCATTATCAAAACTATCTGTTTCAAATAATAAAAGAGCAGGATGTTTTTTTTCCGCAAGTAATTTTTTGAAAAGAAAGATCATGCCATAATTGGCTGCTGTATAGAGTGATGAACCTTTGGGATTGGCTAAAAAATTTTCTCGAGTCATCTCTGCAGCATAGTGTCTCAAGGCAGGGCCAAGTATCGGTTCAATGATTCTTTTTATGTGGAGTAACGTAAAGGGTTTATTTTTTTCATTTTCTAATAAATAAAAAAGTTTTGCTTTTTCTTCAGCACCTAATTCCAGTCTGTTAAATATGTTCTCTGCGTTTGCTCTATTCCTATTGTTACGCAAATGATACATTAATGAGATGCCATAGGCATAATAAAGACAGTTTCCATCACTGCTGTTATCTACTTTTTTTAATTTAGGCATAATAAAACTTATATACTAGTTATATAAAAGATTAGGATTCATGGTTATGAAAAAATAACAAATAACCAAGGTGTATGATAATATAACAAAAGGAATTAATATGCACACAATAAGAATTTTTTTTGGTTCTTTCATAAAGGAGATATAGCTGACAGAATTATAACGAATAGAAGGTTAAGTCCAACTTAATGCCATTATTGTTTAAGAAAAGCATCCTTCAAATTGAGTGTAAGGTAGGTCTAAGGTATGATTTACTTTTTTTGTTACTGGCAACACACAAAATGAAAAGAACGGTCGAAGTTGTTTCTTATAATTCATTATGGCCTGAACTTTTTGCAAAAGAAGCACGCCAAATAAAGCATACACTCGGGAACAATTGTATAGCCATCCATCATATAGGCTCAACATCGGTTCCAGGGTTAAGTGCAAAGCCTATTATTGATATCCTTCCTGTTGTTCAAGATATTTTGCTCGTAGATAAAGCTTCAAAAGCAATGGAAACCATTGGTTATTCTACTATGGGTGAGTATGGCATTCCATTTCGTCGTTTTTTTCAAAAAGGAGCATTAGTAAGAACTCACAATGTACATGTTTTTGAAGAGAACAATTCAGAAATTGAACGGCATTTGAATTTTCGAGATTGGATGAGATCCCATCCAAGTGATAGTGATACTTATGCAACACTGAAAATAGACTTAGCAAAACAGTTTCCCAATGATATTACCGCTTATTGTCTAGGGAAAGAGGAATTTATTACTCAAATCGAGGCTAAAACTGGCTTTACTAAGCTTCGCATCGTGAAAGCATTAACGCCTCTAGAATGGCAATCAGCACGTACTTTTCGTCAAAAATATTTTTTTGATAAAGTACCGATTTCAGATCCCTATACCTGGACATTTGATCATAAGGACCACATACATTTTGTTCTTTATCAAGGAACGAACCGAGTTGGGTATGCCCATATCCAATTCTGGCCAAATCAAAGAGCTGCATTAAGAATAATTGTGATCGATGAGGTCTATCGTAATAAGGGTATAGGAAGTAATTTCTTAACTCTTATTGAAAGATGGTTACAGCATATGGGCATTATTAAACTAAACATACAATCCTCTCCTGAAGCGATAAATTTTTATTTGCATCATCAATACGTTAACATGCCATTTGATGATCCTGACCATCATGAAAGTGATCCGCGCGACATTGAAATTGGAAAAATATTATGATTAGTAAAATATACTAGGGCTTAATATTCACTGCTAAACTTAATGAATGCCAACTATTCAAGTGAAACCACAATGATAAATCACCAAATTGAAATATTCTTCCAGTCAAAAGCCTTTGCTGTTATTGGGGCTTCCTCTAATCGGTCAAAATATGGTAATAAGGTCTTACGTTGTTATCTTGAGAACAATAAAACAGTTTATCCAGTAAATCCTCAAGAGGATTTAATTGAAGGCGTATCTGTCGTGCATTCAGTGAGGGAATTACCCGATGAGGTGGAAAGTATTTCCATTATAACGCCACCAGCTATTACTGAGAAAATTGTGGAAGAAGCGATTAAAAAAAGGATTAAAAACATTTGGATGCAGCCTGGAGCCGAAAGCGACTTAGCCATTCAAAATTGTAAACATCATAATATCAATATCATAGCCCAAGGGCCTTGTATTTTAGTTATTCTGAATTATGTTGGACATTAAAATTTTTGTACTTTTAATAAACGCTCTCAAATTATACATTGAAAAAGTACTTATGTATGAATTATTGCCTGCAATTAAGAGGGATACAATATGTATATGTGGTTTGAACTATTAGTTTTGTTGATCCTTATTTTAATCTCCGCGCAACTATTTTCTAATGCGCTTGAGTATTTTGGTGAAAAAATAGATATTTCAACGGGGGTTACTGGTTCAATATTTGCTGCTATATCGACTGCGCTTCCTGAAACTACAGTGCCGATTCTTGCAATCATTGCAGGAACGGCTGATCGACAAGTAAATGAAGAAATTAGTGTAGGAGCAATCTTAGGTGCCCCGTTAATGTTATCCACTTTATCAACTTTTATCATGACGTGTTCAGTTATTAAAAAAAGAGGCTTAAATGGATATATAACACCCGAACGCACTGGTTTTGAACGTGATATGACTTTTTTCTTAGTCGCTTTCACATTCGCAGCCTTAGCGATGTTCCTTCCCTTAGAACCAAACTACATCCGTATTCTATTTTGCATTATTCTTGTTACTCTCTATTTTATTTACTTGATGCTCACTTTCAGAGCCTCTAAGGCGTTGGTTGAAGATGGTCATTCGGTAATCACAAACGAACCCTTATTGATCACTAAACTCGGGTTAAAAAACAACCTTCTAACCATTTTGATCCAATTAATTTTGGGTTTATTTTTATTAGTATTGAGTGCAAAAGGGTTCATTCACGGAGTACAGCAGGCGGCTAACTCTCTAGGCATACCCGTTTTGCTTTTATCATTATTAGTCATTCCTATAGCAACGGAATTACCCGAAAAAGTGAATAGTGTGATTTGGGTAAGAAAAGGTCAAGATACTCTAGCTTTTGGCAATATAACCGGCGCGATGGTTTTTCAGGGTACTTTACTTCCTGCATTAGGAATACTCCTAACACCTTGGGAGCCCTCTAGAATAGTCCTCACCGGTATTCTTGTAACCTATATTGCTACAGCATGGCTAAGATTTAATATTGGCACTCGTGGAATTCAAATAAAGGCATTACTGTTGAATGGAGTTTTATATTTAGCCTACCTAGTAATTGTACTTTCATAAAAGGTTGTAAGAACCCAGTTGTACCTTATTGAAAAATTAACTATTTACAGGTTATAAACTCATCCAATAAACTCAATAATGGCAATTCATTGCATTATCTCATAAGCGGAGTATTTATTTATGAAATTTGATGCCGTTGTCCTTGGCGGTGGAATTGTAGGAGTATCGGTTGCAATTCATTTACAAATGCGAGGGCGTTCTGTGGCATTAATTGATTTGAAGGCACCCGGAAGTGAAACCTCTTTTGGAAATGCCGGATTGATCCAACGTGAAGGGGTATATCCTTATCCATTTCCAAGAGATATGGCCTCCTTATTCAAGTATGCTTTGAATTGTTCCCCTGAGGTTAGGTATCATCCTAAATCGCTTATAAGGCTTGCACCGTTTCTATGGAAATACTGGGTGAATTCTCATTCATTGCGCCATGCAGAGATTGCCCGTTCCTATGCAACTTTAATTCAACATAGCGTTACGGAACATCATTTTTTAGCTGAGCAAGCAGGCGTAAGCCATTTATTCCATTCTGGTGGATGGATAAAGATATTTCGAACTGCAAAAAAACAAGATATGGAAATGCGATTTGCTGAACAATGCAAAAATGAATATGGAATCCGATTCGAGTATTTGGACTCAGCTTCGATATCTCAAGCAGAACCTCATCTGGATAAATCTTTGTTAGGAGGTTTTCGTTATATTGATTCTGAGGCGGTGAATGATCCAGCTGCCTTAGTTGCAGCCTATGCACATTATTTTGAACATCTTGGTGGCCGCTTTTTTTGGGGTGACGCATTCACTTTAGCGGAGCAATGGACGGTCAACACAGAGAAGGGTTTGCTTAAAGCCGACACGGCAGTCATTGCATTGGGACCATGGTCAGATACTTTATGCTCTCGACTGGGATATCATTTACCCCTCGCAGTCAAACGCGGATACCATATGCATTATTCCATGAGACATAATGTCCAACTTAATCATCCAATACTTGATGTAGAAAATGGCTATCTGTTAGCACCAATGCGTCGAGGAATTCGTCTCACTACGGGAGCTGAGTTTGCATCACGAGACTCAAAAAAAACTCCAGTGCAACTCAAGTTGGTAGAACCTATTGCACGCTCTCTTTTTCCAATTACAACCCGACTCGATGAAACTCCCTGGATGGGATGTAGACCTTGTACACCGGATATGCTTCCTATTATTGGCCAAGCTCCCCGGCATAAAAAGCTTTGGTTTGCATTCGGACATGCTCATCACGGTTTGACGCTTGGGCCTGTGACTGGACGTTTAATTGCAGAAATGATAACAGAAGGGGACTTAATCGCAGATCCATTACCATTTAGTGCAAATCGATTTACTTCATGAGATGGTCAATTTGATGTGTTCTCAAGTTAAATATGTGATTAAATATCTATAACAGCAGGATAAATTGAGTCTTATAAGTTGGAGAGAGCATGGAGGGTTCAGTAAATATTATTATTGATTTTAAAGAAAATGAAGCTATTTCTAAAATCATCAATGAAAATCTAAAAAATTATAACGAATCAATTATTGGGAAGTATGAAGCAAAACCATTTATTATCTATGTGCAAAATGATTCGTCTGAAATTTGTGGTGGGATTAAAGGAGATGTATTCGGTCCCTTATGCAGGGTGTTTACTGTGTGGGTCCATGAAAAATATCGCCGTAAAGGATTAGGGCGAGATCTATTCGCGACTCTAGAAACTTTCGCGAAAGAAAATAATTGCACTATGATCCAACTTGATACGGCAGAGTTTCAAGCGAAAGGTTTCTATGAGAAACTTGGTTATCAAGTGATTGCCACATTGCCAGATAATTTTATAGGTTATACCAGTTACATCTTAAGAAAAAAATTGATCTAAAGACAATAAACTTTTTGCAGCTTATCTAATCGTTTCATACCTCGCGTTTCGGCAAACAAATTGGCGTTGGGTATTTTCCATTTCCTTGTCGATGTGCAATATTCAGGACACTTCCTTAATAAATTTATTAATTGACATAACCTGAAATTTATTCCCATAGTAAGGTACATTTATAAATGGATTTACTTAATGCATCAAAAAAAATTAATTGCCAATGGATTTCTGGTCGTATTAGAGTTTTTTAGTGTTCCTGATTATGCGTTTAATTCAGGTGACCTCCTGAACAAAACTCTAATTTCCCCTTATAGTATTACAAACACTCCCCTTAACCATTTTAATGTTTATGGTAGTCAATGGTTATTCTCAAGTTTTATTCAAAATGATGGGGATATATTAGCGACAGGTCTTACTCCAATTGAGCAAATCTCTGGGCCTGGAGAAGGCGATAACATACTAATAAATAACGGTCGGATTATCGTAACAACCGAGCCTTCTGGGACGGGTTGGTCTGATGTAATTCAAACCAGTGACGATGGTAGTAATATCATTATAAATTCTGGGTTGATGACCACTGGAGGCTCGAATGATGGGGATGGTGCAGCATCTATCATCCAGAGTAGTGTTAGTGGTAATAATATTATCACAAATGAGAGTACTGGAACGATCTCTGGGGGAAAAGGTGGTGGTACCGGAAATGGAGGCAATGGTATCGAAATAAGCACAACAACAGGCAGTTCATCAGTTACAAATGCGGGTGTTATCCGTGCCGGTGATGCGGGAATTGGAGGAACTAATGGTGGAACAGGCATCAGAGGAAATAATCTTAGTGTGGTAAATTCAGGTACTATTGAAGGTGGTTTGGTTGGTTCAGGCCGTGCAAATGCCATCGAGTTTTCTGGTGGAGTTAATGTCCTGGAATTACGTAATGGCTCTAATATACTAGGAAATGTCCAGGCTTTTAGTCTTAGTGATACCTTTATTCTAGGTGGTTCAGAAGACAGTACTTTGAATGTGTCTGCCATAGGGACGCAATATCTGAATTTTGGAGTTTTCGAAAAGCAGGGTTCAAGTATCTGGACACTCGTTGGTACATCAAACACAGTGATGGATTGGAATATCAGAGAAGGTGTTTTAGCTATTTCAGACAATGGGAGCCTTGGGGCTTCGTCCGGCGATTTGCTATTTGATGGCGGTGGATTACAAACGCTTGGGAATGTAGCAACCAGTAGAACTACCTTTGTAAGTGCAAATGGTGCTACCTTCATAACTAATGAAAATACTACCCTGGATCATTCTGGCGTCATTTCGGGAGCGGGTTCTCTGGTGAAAGAGGGCTTAGGTACATTGGTATTACAGGGGATAAATACCTACTTAGGCGGTACTTCGATTGCATCGGGTGTGTTAAGTATTTCTCAAGATGCGAATTTGGGGAATGCCACAGGAGGTCTTGTTTTTAATGGAGGAACTTTGCGTAACACGGGCAATATTTCCAGCAACCGTGCAGTAAGTTTAGATGGCAATGGCACTTTTGAGACTTTGGCTGATTTAACCTTAAATGGAGTTATGGGCGGAGTTGGTTCGCTGCTAAAGAGTGGAAGTAGTGCATTAATACTCAATGGTAAAAACACCTATATTGGTACCACACTTATTAATGAAGGTACCTTGTCTTTGGGAGCTTCTGGAAGTATAGCCTCCAGTGCTGTTGTGAATTTAACCAGTAGTGCTGCTGTTTTGGATATTGGTTCGGGCAGTAATCAAACGATACAGGATTTAATAGGTGTTGCTGGCAGCCAGGCGGATATTGACGGAAGTCTTTCCTTTGGAACGGCAAATTCAACTACCTTTAGTGGAGTATTCCAGGGTACTGGAGAATTAACCAAGCAGGGTGGTGGCACAGTTGTTTTGGCAGGAGATAGTGGCGGCTTTACTGGAAACACTCTCCTTAAAGAAGGAGGATTGCACATCACGGGCAGTTTAGCCAGCAGTAATATAACAGTGGCTTCCGGGGCATTCTTAAGTGGCGGCAATGGGGCAACGATTGGTAAAACGGTGACAGTTAATGGGACACTGATTGGTGTGGGTGGTGAAGTATTAACGATGGAATCGCTGCTATTAGGTAGTAGCAGTACACTGGATGTTACCCTTGGCAGTCCGAGCGGCGATCCATTATTCATAGTAAATAATGACCTGACGCTGGATGGCACCCTAAGTATCAATCAGACTCAAGGCTTTGGTGCGGGCGTGTATCGACTGATGAATTATGGCGGCAGTTTGACGGACAATGGATTAGAAACGAACAACTCCAATTATAAAATACAAACGTCTGTAGCTAATCAAGTAAATCTGGTGAACAGTACCGGTGTAACTTTAAATTTCTGGGATGGCTCAGGCCCATTTAACAATGGCGTGGTAAACGGTGGTACAGGGACCTGGAATTTGACTAATGACAATTGGACTGATAGCAGCGGTACTTTGAATGCACCCTATAAGTCTAATAATGCATTTGCAGTATTTGAAGGAGCAGCCGGTACGATTACTATAGACAATAGTGATGGTCAGGTTAGTGCTACAGGTCTGCAGTTCGCAGTGGATGGATATACGCTAACGGGAGCCTCTCTTTTGCTGACGGAGGCTGCTACAATTCGGGTTGGCGATGGCAGTTTTTTGGGTTCAGCAATGACAGCAACCATTGATGCGGTGCTGGATGGTGTTGATGGCTTAACCAAGACAGACTTGGGTACTTTGGTTTTACAGGGGTTAAACACGTACACAGGCGATACTACGATTGCTTCAGGAGTGTTAAGTATCTCTCAAAATGCCAATTTGGGTAATGCCACTGGAGGTCTTGTTTTTACCGGAGGTACTTTGCGTAACACCGCTACTATTACCAATAGCCGCTCAGTGTCCTTAAATGGGGAGGGCACCTTTGAAACCCAGGCGGATTTAATCTTAAATGGCATCATTAACGGAACTGGGGCGTTGATAAAAACCGGCAGCAGCGCATTGATACTTAATAGCAATAATACATTTACCGGCCACACATTTATCAACGAAGGGACCTTAACTTTGGGGGCTGGTGGGAAAATTGCGTCCAGTGCCGGTGTGAACTTAACCGGTAGTACTGGTGTTTTAGCAATTGGTTCGGGCAGTAATCAATCGATACAGGACTTAGCTGGTGTTGCAGGCAGCCTGGTGAATGTTGACGGTAGCTTGTTGTTTGGTACGGTACATTCCACTGAGTTTGCAGGAGCTTTTCAAGGAACAGGAGAATTAACGAAGCGAGGTTTAGGTGTGTTTGCGCTCACTAGCGACAGCAGTGAATTTGCAGGCTCCATGACGGTCAACGAGGGCGTTCTTAATGTCAATGGCATCCTGGGTGGTGATTTGCTGATAAATCGGGATGGTTCATTAAGGGGAAGTGGAACTGTAGGAGATGTCACAGTAGACGGCACTATTGCTCCTGGCAACTCCATAGGTACTCTGACGGTTAGCGGTAATTATACCCAAACGACGAATTCTGTTTATGAAGTGGAAATTAACTCCCAGGGACAATCCGATTTCATTGATGTAAGCGGTACGGCTAATATTGCTGGTACGGTGGAAGTATTAGGGGCTCCCGGGACTTATGTAGCGAACACCGAGTATACTATATTGCACGCTGATTCTGGAGTGACCGGACAATATGATGTTCTTAATCAGTTAATGCCTTTTCTGGATTTAAACCTAAATTACGACAGCAACAATGTATATTTGGTGGTTTTACGCTCGGCTATTCTTTTTGCTGATTTGGCGAGTACACCCAATGAGATAGCCACGGCTAATGCCGTAGAAAGCCTGGGAGCAGGCAATCAAGTGTATGATGCCATGGCTAATTTGTTAAATGCACAGCAGGTACAACGAGCGCTCAATAGCTTATCTGGAGAAATTTATGCTTCAGCGCTTGGAGCATTTATTGAGGAGAGCAGATATCTGCGTTCTGCGGTATTAAATCATTTGCAGCAAGTATTTGCGGACCGCGGAAGTGTGTTTGTGGATAAGTTTGGCAAACATATAATAGACCCTCAAGATGGTTGGTCATTTTGGAGTGACGGATATGGTTCCTGGGGTGATTTGGAGGGAAATGGCAATGCAGCGACCTTAAACCGTTCTACGGGTGGAGTATTTCTGGGAACCGACGGAATGTTCGGTGAGGCTTTTCGTTTGGGGATCGTGGGTGGATATAGCCATAGTAACTTTAATGTAAATACCAGGAGCTCATCCGCTGTCAGTGAAAATTATTATCTTGGAGCCTATGGCGGTGCCCGCTTCAATAGTTGGGGTATACGTGTGGGAGGTGCGTATGCTTGGGATAATGTTGATATAAATCGCGACGTAATTTTTCCTGGGTTTAGCAATCATCTCATGTCAAACTTCCATGCACACACTGGACAGATTTTTGCTGAAACCGGATATAGTATGAATGTCAAGCGTGTGGAGTTAGAGCCTTTTGTAGGTATCGCCTATGTGAACGTTGATAACGACCGGTGGGCAGAGCGAGGTGGACTTTCGGCTTTGAGAGGTGAGGGAAGTGACCATGTGTTTTACTCCACACTGGGTGCTCGGGAGACGAGTAATTTATATAAGGGAGAACGTTTTACAGTCAGCGAGAACATTCTGTTAGGTTGGCAACATGCCTATAATGGCCTAACTCCCCAAGTTCTGCAGCACTTTGTAAGTGGTGGCATACCTTTTCAAATCAGTGGTGTTCCCATTGCCAAGGATTCGTTGCTAATTGATGCGGGTTTAAATTGGTCAAATCATCCAGGCCATTTGAATTTACGGCTGTCCTACATTGGGCAGTTAAGTGAAAGGGTGCATGATAATGGGATCGCTGGCGTGTTCTCATGGCGTGGCTAAGTCAAAGTACTTTGATAGGCCCGTTCTTAAGCGATTTATATCTCAGCTCCACGTCCCTTCATGAGGGACGTTGCTGAGAAAAAATAGATTTACAGCAGAAAAGTTTATTTATAGCTCATTCTATGAGATGCTTTTTCTACTTCTATTTCCGCTTCTGGTCGACTATTTAACTTGTTCAGTTCACGCTCCAATGATCGAGCCCACTTATAAACCCCATTTGTTGTTTCAATAGCTTGAGGTTTGAAAAAACTATCGGAAACTCCATTTTTTTTGAGCTCAGCCTTTAAATGTTGTATTCCAGCCAATAGACAACGTTTGACACTTTTCGCACAGTTATTTTGTATGAAACAATAACTTTCATTACTCTCTTTTTCCATTGCATTTATAACTGCTAACTCATTAATATGATAGCGTAAACCGCTTTCACTAGTGGGTAGTTGGATTGAATGCTCTGGATGTTTGCCTTCTGTTTTATTTGAATTTAGCAATAAATTTTCTTTTCGGGAAAGAAAATCTGCTCGATTTCGAACGTTTGCTTTTAATAATTCAACAGCAGTCTCATCCATGCCGTTTATTCTTTGATTAAGTTCTTGAATTTGACTCTGAAGCAGTATGATTTCCTTAGCTGTTTGATCTAGTTCTTCTTGACTCGTTTTTAACTGTGCCTGGTAATTAATTTGAGTTTGTTCAATATTTTTTTCAAGAACAACCAAAGCTTGATTGAGTGTTTCATTCTCTTTCTGCAAATCGTTTAACTCTAGAGTTAAACGAAATATTTCAGCGATTGTCTTTGCATCAGGTTTAGTAATTTTATTTAAATAATTTAGTAGCCTAGTAGGAAAAATAGTTTTTTTAGTATTTTTTAATACTTGCGCGGCTATCTCATTCTTTGTTTTCTTTAATGCATCCAGTTCAGTCTGAGAGTGTTCGACAAGTTGATTATATGAAAGAATCAAATTTTGTTGTTTGATTATTAATTGATTGAGTTTTTCTACGGCAGTTCTTCTATTATCTATATCCCCATCAATATTCCAAACTTTAACGGTTGCATCAAGATTAATTCTCTTGGCATCATCGATCTTTTTTTGTTTCTTTCTATAGGCAGGATGTTCAATAGCAAGAGTACGGCTATTACTATCTTCTCTTTTCATATCCGAATCATGATCTGATATCTCTGGTTTTGTGCCTTTAGCTTTCGGAGCAAGATGTAAGAGATTGAAAAAATCCCGAAATAACTCTCCTGAAGAGGGTCTTTCTTCTGGCCAGAAACTATGTGTTACTTGAACGCTTCGAAGCGCTTTACGTTTATAATACCTACCAGATTGACCGACAATGGCCTCAGGAACATAACATAGACTTTTCTTGGCGCATAAGATAGATGATTTATCCTCTAATTTTGCAAATCCTGGAGAGTGTTCATTAAGTTCCATAACAAAATTAGCATGTCCAATATGTTCCCCTTTATCCTCAGAGGCTAATAAAGGGCCAAAAAAACGATTTTTAATTCGTTTGCCCAAAATCTGTGTTGTAGAGAGCCAAACATTTACTTGAATCATACCTTTTTTATACCTTTTTTATTTACATCCTGTACTATTAAATAATCAAAAAACTTGATTGAAAATCAAGTAGCTAAAAAAAATGTTATATTGTATCTTATATTAAACTCTTTGTTTTTCAAGCACTCAGTTCCATCTTTATGTAGAAAAATTTAAATGCATTAAAAACTAAGAACTGTTTATTTTCTAAATGATAAAACGCTAGTACATTGTTCAATGAGATCAATAATAAATAATATAGAGGCTTTGATATCAAGCACATATAAAGGTCCCACAGCCATTTGAAAATGGGACATCTTAAATTTAAAAAGAGCATCCACTCTTGATTTAATAATAATAAATTGAGTAGATTGGTAGATTATTCTGTGCATTGACTTATTATTGCTCTGTAGCAAAAGCTATTTCAACAACGTTGTTAGGATTAAACATCTCTTTAAAATGTTTAAAGCTTTCAAGTCTGGACTGATAGCTTTGATTCTGGGAAAGCAAGTCTAGTCCATACACTGCTATATCTTCGACAATGCGTTCATGTCTGTAATAAGATAAAATTGTTTTATCAACGGTAGTTCGACCATATCCTTCATAAAAATAAGGAATTTCCTGAGATGCATTCCATACATTACCCACGCCACCACCAATAAACATCAAATCACGTTCCTTAGGAGCTAGAATAGGTTCATCCCAATCAATAATATAAATTGCCTCCTCATTAACCACCAATACATTACCCGCATGGATATCAGAATGGCATAATACGTATTCATCGATATCGGGTTGAATTTTTTTAGAAAGTGCTTCTGAGGAATCCACTAAATGTTTAATTGCGTCAATATGCTGATTATAAAAAGATTTGAAGTCAGTAGCAATCATATCATCTGAACTATCCAAGCTCATTTTAGTATAAAAGGATTTGACGATATCGCGCCATTGGGATGAATACATTTCTTTTCTTAAATGTTTTTTAACAGATGGCGGCAAAGGGGTTTCATGAATTTGTCTTAATACTTTCCCCAGCTGACACCACTGTTTTTTTGTTAACTTTTCATCAAATCCATTCGGTGCTTGTATAAATGGATACACAATTATTTTAACATGCTCTATTTGTTGAAATAGTTTTGCTTCGAGTGTTGGCAGAGGTACTATAATTTCTTTTATTCCTGAATCCTGCAAGAGACGGATGATTGACAAATTAATTTCATCGTAATGCCCGTATTTCAGCTTCACAAAATAAGAATTGGTTTCTGAATCCGCTTTATATGCAAACGAATTCATATCCGCTCCACTCTGGATGAGTTGTGCCGAATGAATGAAAATTCCAAAATGAACATTTAAAAGCTCAATGATTTGTTGCTCTTGAAAGTGTTGCTTGAACATAAGCTATTTATTTTTAGTCATAGGGGTTATTCAAGGGACTGTCTCTATAAATCAGGAATAACTCCAGTATCTACAAAGTTTCTGCGGTTCTTTTATATTATTCCAATAAAGGGTAATTTTTCAATTTTCTTTCAATAATTGTTTTTTAAAGTTATCCAATCTCTATCTCTGTTAATTTGATATCTATTGATCAGTCTGTTTAATAATTGTGCTATAATTTCATTCAAGTTGAAGAGAAGCAGTTTCATGCAGGCTGGTTATAATGAAAATTTTAGAAATTTATCGCACTAATGAATGGTTAACTGATAATACCAGACGGCAAAAATTCAGAGAAATGACAAAGAACGATTTTATTGACAGCACAAAAAAAGTGCTGAAAGCAGTTCCTATACTTACTATTGCAGGGGCTGGATTTAGTAAAGGTTTACAGGAAAACTCTATTGGCTTAACGAACCTTAGCTTACATATTTTAAAAGAGGTTCATAACGGAATAGGTTATAGTGGCAAATTTAATGAATGCGAATTTTATGAACCAATTGACCTAACTACACAAAGGTTTCAGAGAGATGCCGCTTCTGATTTAGCATCACCTTTTGTGAAATTATGGCTGGTAACAGACGACGAGGAAGTTAAAGGGCCAGAGATAACCCGGGGTGTTTTGTTCCATAGCCATACCGAAGCAATAAAATTTCAAGAAATGTATCCGAGTTTAGAAGCGTATACTCAATCCTCTTTTTATAAGGCACCCAACCAAATAGTTTGCCTAATTACTGAAAACACACTACCAGTTTTTGATGAGGAGCTAGACAATTTTCTTGCGAATCAAGGAAAATCTTACGGTATTTTAGCAGGAAGACCTGAAATTACTGCAAGGAATTTTAGATTTATACGTTTATATGAAGGACAGCCTGAAAATTTAGTGATAGGTTCTGATGGAAGTAATTTAATAGAAATTGATTTTCCAGAAGCTGTAAGTAAAAAAGACTATAATAAATACTTTCCAAGAACTGCTGAGCAAAGCCGGGTAGAAGACGTTACGCAACTGGTTAATTCTAACTTAAAAATGATTGAAGAAGAGGTCGCTGAGCTTGAGCTGTCTAATGACGAAGAGGAATCTCATCAAAGAAGGGATGAACGGGAAAAAGTAGATGAGCTTAAAAGTACAGAATATTATGAATTTTTAGCTGAAGAATCTGAGACCACTGATTTAACTCAAAATGAAGAATCAGAGCATAAATCAGAGAAAAAAACCCAAAAAAAGAATGACTCTGATGCTGAAAAAGAAGATATTTCCGACGAAATGAATAGGGAACCTACTGCATCAAAAACTTCCAGTGATCTACCCGAGGAGAAAAAAGCTCCCCTAACAAAAAGCTCGAGTCCCTTAGCACGCTCCATGAAAAAAGGGGTCTTTAAGACTTTAGAAAAAGAGGCGGTGGATTCTGATAAGAAGGCTGAATCAGTAGTACAACCTAAGGATACTCCGTAAAATAAAAATAGTGCGAATTGAGTGAAATTCGATCTTTGACCATAATTTATGGTAGAATTGCGGCCTCATTTTGGAGGTTATGCATGCAAGAAAGTTACCTAAAAACTATTGAGCTACCTCGCATTATCCAACTTGCACTACGCGGTAATGCTGAAGCCATTCGAAAGCATCTAGGAGAGCATCCTGAAGACTTATATAGCACCGAACCTAACAATCAAGCAACAGCTTTTCATTTAGCAGCTTATTGCGGACACATAGAAGCTTTAAAATGTTTGCTGCAATTTGGGAACTCAAATGATTTATTGAAAGAAGACAAAGAGAAGAATTCTGTCTTAGATGTAACCCTTGATAGCCGAAGACCGTCTGCAGCTGTTTTCCAATACCTTTTATTTGAAGCTAAAGTTCCTTTTGGTAACAAGACTCTTTTGTTACTAAAGAAGAAATATGAACTTTTTGTTATCAAAATAAAAGAAGCTAACTCAATTGATGAAGCCAATGAACGTATTAAACAATTGGATTCTTTATTAGAACATGCAGGTCATCCTGAATGGGAATTAAGACGTCGAACAGATTTTGCCAAACCACGATTATCAAGTTTAGCGGAACTAACTGCTACACTCGTTAAATCAATGCACTTAGACGAAGCTGCCATCAGCAAACTTCCTAATAAAATCAAGCAACAAATTACTTATACACCCCAAAGTTTGAAATATTTAACTGCATTTGCAGTAAAAAACAAAGTTCCTGGCGGTAGTGAGTTACCAACTGACCAAGTGAATGAAGAATGCTTGGATGCAATAAAAGCAGCCATCAAACTTTAAATCAATTTTGCCTGAATCATAGCCTTCAGCTGTATCTCAGCCCTCATGCTGGAAGACCTCAGATCCTTATTTTATTGGGTCTGAGTTTGGGGTAAAAATATACTACATGTCTATAATTTATATATTAGATATAACAATTTTGAAACTATGAACGAACTGCCTGTGGGACAGGAATGGTTTATCGAAAGCGTGCAGAGTTTAGGATACAGAGGAAATCCAAACGGCATGTGCTTTGGACTTTGCCAAATGGCACACAAGCAGTTCTATTAGGGAGTACGATCTATTTAAAGAACGACTTAAACAAATGGCTGCGATTCCTACAGAATATTTTCCTCAAGAAATGGAGAAAATAAAAGAGGAGAGGGTGGCTATTTCAAAAAGCTAGTTAACGATGTACTCGAGGAAAGAAATCTAGGCAATAATTTCTATCCCATAGATAACTATATAAATAATAATCTAGCTAATGAACAATTTACGAAATTAATACATGCCTTAGCTAGAAGATCGAGCTCGACTTACTATTGATATGTTTTTAGATGTGTTGAATTATATGCAACCCACGCCCACTCCATATTGTTTCAAGGTAAAATGAAGCATCAAATTACTGATGCTGCAGCTTCTTTGTTACTTCCTCCTCAAATACTGGAAGGGGTTCCTTTTGTCCCTGTTTTTAGTGGGTCTTATACCACCTGGGATCTATATAGTTATCTGGGACTACTTCAACAAAAATTGAAAGATTGCAAAAATCCTGTCTCTTTACGCTTAATACCAGCTTCAAATGAAGACAAAGAGAAATTTAATGCCAAAACACTTTCTAAGGCGATAGGATGTGGAAATCTGGAGCTTGTAAAAATATTATTAGAAGCAGGTGTGGATCCTGATTAGACTGATAAACGTATCGGGAAATCTCCTTTGGAGTTTGCAAAATAAGTTAATTCAGCACAAAGTAAAAACCCAGTTTTTCAAGATATTTATGAAACACTGCAAACAAAAGCAGGATATGTTTTGCAAAAGATGGTACCTTCAAAAAGCAGTTAGTATCCATAAAAAAGGCAGAGGTAATGAAGGAATCTCCGCCTATGGAGGCAAACAAAATTAATGTCTATTCGTAGTCAATTTGTTAATTATTAAACAGTGGATGGCAGTAAAAACCTTTAGTTGATTCACTAAAGTAAATATACACTTAGTTTAACTCAAGGGATTACATCACTAAAAAAGCCGTTGTTGTGATCAATAAAATGATAGGAAAATACTATGCTGCTAGAAATCGAAACTGAACGCACCAAATTACGCCTTATAGATGAAAAAGATTTACATCTAGTGGCTGAATTAAATTTAGACCCAGAAGTTAGAAAGTACTTTCCTGAGGGAGTGCAATCGAAGGAGCAAACCAAACTAAGAATTCAACAGTTTATAGGCTTTCATAAAGAATATGGACTTCCTTGTTTTGTTATATTTAATAAAGAATCTAATGAATTTATCGGACGCTGTGGTTTTGGTCCTATAGAGACTGGAGAAATTGAGGTTGGATATTTAATAGCAAAAAAATTTTGGGGCATGAATTATGCTACAGAGGTTTTAAAAGGCCTTCTTAATTGGAGTAAAAAAAATATCAAAACCGATTTTATTATTGCTTTTGCTCCCATAGAACACAAAGCCTCTCATCGTGTAATGGAAAAATGTGGAATGCATTACTATAAAGATGGAATTGGGCATGGTATAGAATGTAAATTTTATCGCATTAAAAACAGTGAATAATACCGTTGTGGGCGAATTGAATTAAGACCTTATTGCTATTAGGTCTGATTATATAGATTAAAGGGACTATTGGATTAAAGAGATTATTTTAGAAATAAGCATGGAAGAGTAGGTTAGAGAAATTTATAAATGGGTATTTCATGTGCTAAAATTATCCAAATTAACAAATAAATTGTAATTTATTACAGAAATTAATATAATTTCATCGTTCCTGCTCTGCTTTAGCATCAGGCATTCGAGGCTACACAAAGGTCCGCCCATTGTAGCTGGCACAACAAAAATGGAGATGATAATCCTTGTTGATGCCACGTTCAAGGCTTCTTCGGAAGCCTTTGTCATTTATGATATACAAAAATATACTGAAATAAATCAAAGAGTTTAGATGACATCGACAAGCCTTATTAATCTAATTCATTTTGAAAAAGTTAATCATTCACATCAAGAGATAATATTTCAATGGCTTGCTGAGCCGCATATGCAAGAATTTTGGGATAATAGCCAAGAACATAAGGATGATATTATCAACTTTATAGATGGGCGTGTTAACCCATCTAACTATTTCGATGGAATTTTTACCTATTGGATTGGCCTGGTCGACAATAATCCTTTTTGCTTTATCCTAACTGCCATCGTTAATAAAGACGATGATCTTCCACCAATATGGCAAGATAATATTTCAATATCAGGGGCAACATACAGTATTGATTTTGGGATTGGTAACCCAACTTATTTGGGTAAAAAATTAGCAGCGCCAACATTAAAATTGTTTACAGAATTTTTTCAAAAAGAAATAGATCCTTCTGCAGATACATTTTTCATTGACCCAGCTGAACATAATCCACGAGCAAAGCATGTTTATGAAAAAGCTGGCTTTAAAATGGCTGGTGATTTCGAAATGGATATTGGTGTTTTTAAAGGAGAGCAAACGCATTTAATGGTAATGAAATTACCAGAGAGATCTAAATAATGCCCTTACTTTATATTATGAATTTAAGGCTTTTTTATAACAAGGGAAAATAAATTCTATGGCATCTCATATTATTGGTATTAGTGGAAACATGGGTGCTGGAAAATCCACACTTACCATGGAGCTTGCGAAAGAGTTACATAGTACTTTTATTAATTGGGATGATTTTGATGAGATTTCCACAGGACCGGAGGATTATGTTGACTGGTATAAACGTGGAGAAAACTATGTCGAGTGGAATTATCAGAAATTGGCAGAAATTCTTGAATCTCTTAAAGTTAAACAACCCATAGCTCATCCAACATTACAAGTCACTCTTAATCCTACAAAATATATTATTTTTGATGCTCCTTTAGGACGATTTCATACGCAGACTGGAGTGTATATTGATACATGGGTTCACCTTGACGTCCCACTCGATGTTTCATTATGTAGATGGTTACTTAGAAATTACAAAGAAACGAATAGAACAAAAAATGAGCTTGTTTCTGAAATCGATTTTTATTTAAACCACTCAAGACCTCTATTTGATGATACGAAATTTAAAGCTGAAGCGGATATACTCATAGATGGAATGCTTTCAACTAAACTACAGGTTAAGATCATTGAAAAATATTTAATGAATGAAAGCCTCTAACAACTGTTAAAAAATTGAAGTCATTCATTTTTTTAAATCGCGCCATAGGCAGAATCAATTAAACGAGTATTCTCAGAATATTAATAATCATAGGGTGCATAGTATTCAATTGTGTCTTCAATTTTTTCTACATTTATGTTGTTCCAGGTGTTTCTTTGAGGTTCCGAAATGTGTGTGCATGTTAAACATGCATTAGCATGAGGACATTTCTGCAGAGTTAGAGGTAAGCACAGTCGATTAGGTATCAGGATGTTTTGCTTTAACCAACGTGCGCCTAGATCGTTAATACAGCCCGTTAGATGCGCGATATTAAAGCAGTTATCTAACGTTGACTACATTAACTACGCTTACCATATTAGGTCTGATTATCAAAATAATCAGACCTAAGGGAACGATATTGCTTTTAATTACCCTAACCCTTTCCTAAACCGTTTAAGGTTTAATAGTTGATTCTTCGTCTAGCTCTCGGTCGTGTTCTTCGTCTCGTTCTTTTTTTAGTGTTTTATTGGCAACAGGATTTTGATAAATATTAAATTTTACCAAGGTTTCTGTGACGGAATTTTCCGAAGGGATAGACAAAACAGTACAAATGAATTCGGTAAGTGTTCTAATAAATCCAGCTACTGCGTTTCTCATTTCTTGAATATTATGAAACCGGTGATGATCTTCATTTCGAATGTATGAAACATCTATGTTTTTAATTGTTTCAAACAAATGCTGTGGGTCTTTATGATGTTTTAGTGCATCTTTCATTAAACTTGATATTTCAAGACACGTATAACCACCATTTTCTATGAGTTTTTCTATAAAACAAGCAACTTCATGTTCATAGGAATCTTGATTAAGGGTTTTTTTCAACTCTTCAAGGCGTAGAATTTTGTCCAGAAGTTTTGCATCAGTACTGGTGCCCGTTGGATCCACCCACATTCCAGTGGTCTTGTTTGTGGCTAAGCATTTAACTGTGAGTAAATGCGTGGGTCCAGAACTATTGTTTTGGTTTTCATAGTACATAACATAATGATTGTTTTTATATAGTTCAAACATAGAATTCTATCCAAAATAAAGGGATGCCAAGTTTATCATAAATACATAAAAATGTTTTTTTTGTAGACAAAATATAAGTATTTATTAGCTTTTTTCCCTAAACAAATAGAAGTTAATGAAAGTTGGCTAAAAGTGCTTGTACTGCTGCTTCACCCATTTTTTCTTGGGGACAAAAATCCATCGCAACTGCAAAACCTATCTCGTTCAATGGCTCGCTCCACAACTCCTCTTTATTTAATAGAGGTTTAATTTTTTTAATCAAAGAGTTAATAAATGCATCATCCATAGATAAAAATTGGTGTTTTTGAGGATTCGTGATTAACATTTTTTTTATAGTGACATGAAGTGCATATTTTAATATGTATACAGCGTATTCCTGAGACTCATTTGTTTCATTCAAATAGATGGTCTGTTCTTGATTGTAAAAATGGGTGAATTGGTAATTTTCAGGATAAAATTCATCTTCAATATGTGCTGTTTGTGGATTATTTTTAATTTCACATCGAAAAAGAAAATACTGTTCACGCTGAGCACGAAGCGTAGAGACTTTAAAACATCCCTGAACAATACTTGGATTCTGTCCCCATATCGCTACCAGAATTAATGTTTCAACATTTATATCGAAATGACTCATTTTAGCGTTCATTGATTGGTACAACCTGTTGTATTTTTCCACTAAATCTTGCCCCCATGGTTAAAACCCCAGGGAATTGTTTGATTATAGGTCTCAATAACGATCTGGCCCAAGGCTTCATCATCGCTAATTGTGCAAAAAATGAGGCTGCATGGATGCGATTGCTAAAGTATTTATACCATTGTTTCGTATAAAACGTACCCGCATCATCGAAATGCTGCCCTCTTCGTATGTTGAGTTTAAATTGAATTAAACAGTGTGCAAGCAACCATGCGGATTGCATGGCCATACTAATTCCCTCGGCCACAATGGGATGAGCTTCACCTGCAATATTACCAACAAAAAAGAAACCATTCTGATAGCACTTACGAATACCAGGTTTAATTGGCCCTGCTGATAGCCAGTTTCCTTCTCGCTCTGCACAACTAAGCACTTCCCTAGCCCCTCGACATTGGTTCAATATATATTGATACACTGTTTCACCTGCTTGTACACCTGGATTTTTTAAACGCAAGTCATGCAAAACATTTCGTCGAATGCAACAAGAAAGTGTGACTCTTTGCATGCTACTATGAACCATGCCGCCGTAGCCACCAGGAAAAGCCAGAAGTGGCATTAAATTTACAGGTAAGCTGGAGTTTCTAAAATGTGCTTTAAATGCAAGGAGATCAGAGGCTTTGTGTATTTTATTCTCTTGTGCATCGATTCTTTTTTCCCATGAACCATTTGCAATAACAACTAAAGAAGCCTTTATCTCGATTGTTTTATCATTTTCTTTTATGGAGCATAGAAACAATCCATCTTTAGAACGTTGTACAGAGAGAGCTTCACATGGTTGCCAAACACAAACCCCTTCCAGTTTAGCTCTATTTACAAGTTCTGTATCAAGATACTCTCGTCCTAGCGCCCGTCCCCATAGATTTCTTGATGCTCCAATGGAAGGCATATTTGCGGTCAAAATAAGATCATCCGCATATAAACCGACTTTTTGTATTTCCGGTCCACAATTTGTTAGATAGAACTCTTCCAAACCAAGTTTTTGTATTAGAGGTAAGCTTGTAACCGATATGAACTCACCACAGACCTTTCTTCGAGGAAATTTTTTCTTTTCGACTAGCCCTACAGACCATCCTGCTTGGGCAAGTAATAATGCAGTAGTTGCACCAGAAGGCCCTCCACCAATGATAAGCACATCCAGAGTCATAAATTTTAATCCATAATTATTTCAGAATAAGAATACTCCACCAAAATGGGAAGTGCCATTTGATTTGATAATTTTTAATACCTGCTTGTTGTAGAAAAAAAACTAACTCCGTTCTGGTAAAACTTTTTTTGATCGATAATAGACCATCATGGGTGATAAGTCGGTTACGAAACAATACTGGGCTGATTATTTTATAAAGGCAATAAGCAAAAAAATTACGATGGAGATCATTAATCACCACAGCTTTATGCGCTGTATCATTTGCTTTTATTAAGAGCGAGACTAATTCTTCATCATTCAGATGGTGGCATACCAAATTAAGTAAAATGATATCTACACGAGTATTGATTTCGAGCTCAGGTTTTAATTGGATTTGAAACTTAACTTGCGCATCTCCATTTTTTTGTTCCCATTTAATTAATTCTTCTTTTGCAAGTTTAATCGCATCATGTGAGATATCTAATCCTATTAGACGCATTTTAGGAAAGTATTTAGCAAGATTAATTAAAAATAAGCCGCCTCCACATCCCACATCAGTCAATATAGAACTGGAAGGAAATTGATGCAATAAATGGACTGTATTTTTAAACATTCCCATTAATTTATTGATTTTAAATAATTTTTTTAAGGATTGTTCGTATTCTTGAGGCGTATAAAAATCCTGTCCAAGATCGATGAGTTCCTTTTCATGTGATCGTACTTTCAATCGGGCCATTTCATTTTAAAGAGGGAAATTTTAATTCTGCATCGTATATTTGAATATTGCAATAATGATTTGTGCTATAAACTTATAAGCTATAACATACTGGCTTTCGAGGATGTTTGCAAAAAAAAGGGAAAAAATGCCATCAAAAATTACCGCAATTGGAATAGCCACCCCGCCTTTTAAACGAACACAAGATGAGATTGCGGATCTTATTTCCGTGGGTTTTCATCTCAATGAAGCACAAAAAAAGGTGCTAAAAAAAATTTATAAATCATCAGGAATTGAGACTAGATATAGTGTATTAACCGATTATTGCAAACAGCCAGGGGAATTTGAATTTTTTCCTAATACACCAAAAGAAAATTTTCCATCAACCTTAAAGCGAATGAATTTGTATAAGGATAATGCACTAAATTTAGCTATAGTTTCCATTGAGAATTGCTTAAATAGCATAGAGTTTGATAGAAAAAAGATTACACATTTAATTACAGTCAGCTGTACGGGTATGTATGCTCCTGGAATTGACATTGAAATTATACAGAAACTTGAGTTAACTTCATCGGTAAAACGTACTGCGATCAATTTTATGGGGTGTTATGGGGCGTTTAATGGTTTAAAAGTCGCAAATGCATTTTGTCAAACTGAACCTGATGCCAATGTACTTTTAGTTTGTGTTGAACTTTGTACAATACACTTTCAAAATACCTTTAAAATAGAGAATATCGTTTCAAATGCAATTTTTGCTGATGGAGCTGCAACCGCTTTGATTCAGGGAGAAGCTCATTCAAACAAATGTTTGAGTATAGAGTCCTTTTATTGTGATTTAGTTCCTCAAACAAGCCAGGACATGGCATGGACAATCACAGATTATGGATTTGATATTATACTGAGTTCTTATGTGCCCGAAGCAATTGAGTCAGGAATTTTTCTGTTTGTTGAAAAATTATTAACACAGTCTAATTATTCGTTTGCGGACATCAATTATTATGCCATTCACCCAGGCGGTATTAAAATTCTTCAGGCATGTGAAAAAGCATTAAAAATTTCCAGTCAAGACAACCAACATTCCTACGATATATTAAGAAATTATGGGAATATGTCCTCAGCAACCATATTATTCGTTTTAAAAAATATTTGGGATAAATTGAATAGCAAAGATATGGAAAAGCATATTTTTAGTTGTGCTTTTGGGCCTGGTTTAACCTTAGAATCCATGATCCTCAAAATACAGCATAATTAGATTTACATTCTTAATTGACAGAGTTTTATTGATTTAATCCTATTTATTATGAGGAGCTTAGGATCCCATCCTACTAATCGCTTCATCATCCAATCAAAAACGATAAGGGGCTTTTCCAATGTCAGAGAAAAAATTATTTAATCTTTTTATTATATTCTATTTTCTAACCTATCATCTTATAGGTTTTACTGCCTCAAATAGCATTCAATTGTTTTACTCAAATAATAATCGAATCCTTGATCTTGAAAAAGCGTACCAACGTTTAGTCGGCAAAGAGCAGCATCAGCTTAACCAAAGTGCTATTCGTGTATTACAAAAAAAGCATATGGAAGTAGGCGAATTTAAAAACGCTCTGGGTGCTTATACAATGCAAGAATCGCAACGGTTCACAGCGGAGAACTCAGAGATTTTTTATGTTTCGCCCTTACAGAAATTATCTCGAAAAGAAACGTTCTTTATCGCGTCTCTCTTGGCAAAACAACTGAATCAAGAGAGTGTTGCGATTTTTATTCCGACTCCGACAAATTCAATTGCTCATATTAAATTAGTTTTTAAATACAATAAATTTATTCTTACTGACCTAATATCATTAATTCATAAACTCCCTACTCCCTTTAGACATGCGTTTACACTTAATTTAAAAAATAGATACTCTGAGTTTAACTCAGTAGAAGTGGCTTCAATAGAATGGCTTGGAAGTGATCTCAATTGTTCAGAGCTTAAAGCGCTCTTTCCTTTTGATGAAGTTATCTCTCATCGTGGCGAAGCCTACCTAGTTTTTAATAATGGAACTTATCGGAAATTGTAATTATACAATAGAGCTAGTGTATTTAACGAGCGTCAGTTTCTAGCCCTTATAGTAGTGTCTAGGACAATTTTATCTATCCTTTTAAAGACTTACCGTTACCTTCATACAACTGTAAATCGCAATCTGGACGAATATATGTTTTATAATTTTGATATTCGTCAGAAAAATCTTCTCTTTGCAGGTTATTCTTAAAATATTTAATGGCATCAGGATCACCAAAATGCACCGAAAGATCCAGCCAGTCAAAGCCAGCACTCCAGTCACATTCCAACTCGGGAAATTCTACCTCAATATCATCATCTATTTCTTGTTTTAATGTTAGAAGATCTGCAAAAGAGACAAGAGCTAATTCTAATTGGGCACTACTATAACGTTGTTGACCACAATCCGAAACAATTCGCTTTGCTAGAAGTAAAGTATCTTGCATGTATTCTTGAAAGGAAATTTTTCTTTTAGAGGGCTTAAAAAATCGTTTCATATTTTAATTGAAAAAAAGAAGCAATTATGTTCAATATCATTTCACATGTAAATGTTTTTGGAAATTAACATGCTCCATTTCAACTTCCTAGTTATGCTGGTAAGCATTGTTTGGATGCTATCGGTACCTGAGTGAGATAATACTTATTTGATTGATCAAACAAATTGGAACAGAATGGATAACTTATTGTTATGGGAAGATATATATGGAAAAAAAAGTATGCGTTATTGTTGGGGTTGGGCCTGGGAACGGTGCTGCGGTTGCTTCGCGTTTTGCTAAAGAAGGATACCATTTGGCTTTACTCGCTCGCTCAAAAAAGTTCGCTTATGAGCTTGCAAATGAACTAGGTAATGCACATGCCTATGAATGTGATGTCAGTCAGAATGATTCGATACAAAAAACTTTTACTCAAATTCATCAGGATTTGGGTACAATCGATGTGGTTGTCTACAATGCTGGCTCTGGGGTATGGGGTAATATAGAAGAAATTAAACCCAAAGATTTTGAAGCAAGTTGGCGCGTTAATGCATTAGGGTTAATGCTTGTAAGCCAGTGCGTAATCCCTGAAATGAAACAAAATGGTCAGGGAAAACTTATCATAATAGGTGCGACAGCCTCAAAACGAGGAGGTATTAATACTGCAGTATTTGCCCCAGCAAAAGCAGCCCAACGAAGTCTTGCTGAATCAATGGCTAAATACTTAGGTCCTATGGGTATTCACGTCGGTTTGGTTCTTATTGATGGAATTGTGGATTTACCAAAAACCAGGGAATTTATGCCTGATAAACCGGATAGTTTCTTCGTAAAACCAGATGATGTAGCCGATACGGTATTTTGGTTAACGCAACAAGCACCATCTACATGGTCATTTGAAGTGGAAGTTCGCCCTTTTGGGGAAGCTTGGTAATCTATTAAAAGGTTAGTTGCAAAGCACTCTAACCTTTTATCAATTTTTTTTCATTTTGTTTGTTGTTGGTTATAAAATTGAATCAGACGAATTAGAGCAGTTAAAGTTACAAGAACGGTGAATAAAGAAGCAAGAGAGATAAACGCGCGCGGCCATATTATCATCGCAATAAAAAAGGCAAATGCTTCAGCACGCTCCATAAGTCCAGGACTATAATGAAAGCTTTTTTGAGACTGGTTTTCTGAAAAAATACCTACCACAAGAAAACTGGTAATGCACAAAAGCATGCTTCCCAACATCAACAAACACCAAAACCCACGATCTACAGGTGAGACATACCATAAAGCTAAAACAACGATGAATTCCACTAATCGATCGATCATAATATCTAATACAGAGCCCCAGTTGGATGTATGATGATTAAAACGTGCTAAGGTTCCATCTAAAGTGTCACAATAACCCGATAAAAGCAGTAAGCCAATTGCTAAAATTTCTTGATGAACGATTAAGGCTGGAAAAATAAGAATACCTAAGATTCCAGATAACAAAGTAACCTGATTAGGGGTTATGAAACGATGCAAATGAGTGACCACTGGATTAACCAATACTTGTTGATAATATTCTCTTAAATGTTGTTCTATCATAGAGCTACCCTAATTTTTGCAACCAACGAACCAGGGTTCGGGTTATTTTAGAAAACAGTTTGGGTGTATAATACGCACTGGCAACTCGTTTACTGATTTCGCTTAAAGTAGGATAAGGCACTATTGTATCGGTAAACGTACGTAATTTCTTTTGTTCCCGTATTGCTATAACCCAAGGTAAAATAAGCTCGCCGGCATGTGGTCCTACAATTGTCACACCCAAGATTTTTGCCTTTGCATCTGTGATAATTTTAATTTTGCCCTGTACAGTTCGTTCTGTTTGTGCACGATCATTATCCATAAAAGGCCATTCAAAAACTTTAATGCTCGAGTTTTTTTTAGCATCAGCCAAGAGCATACCTACATGAGCTAATTCCGGTTCCGTATAGGTAACCCACGGAATTGCGCGATAATCTACTTTGAAGGGGAGTTTAAACACTATATTGCGTAAGACAATCCCTGCTTGATACTCTGCCATATGCGTAAATTGAAATCCTCCGATTACATCGCCAATCGCATAAATTTTATTATTGCTGGTTTGTAATCGTTTATTCACCTTGATACCTTTGGATGTGTATTTAACCTCTGCTTTATGTAAATCAAGGCCATCAACATTCGCTTTACGGCCTGTTGCGATAAGCAAATGACTTCCAGTAATGGTTACATGATCATTAGGATCACTAAATGATATTTTTATTTTAGATTTGGAATGTGATTCTACCTGAAGATCTTTGATGTGTTCGTAAATGGCAATATTCATAGTTTCCAGTTGATCACGAACAATTTGAACACAATCCGCATCATCTTTAGGGAGAATATTTGCTGCATCTAAAAGCGTTACCTTGGATCCTAGCATGGCAAAAGCTTGAGCTAGTTCGCAACCAATAGGACCTCCTCCTATTACAATTAAATGTTGTGGCTGTTCTTTTAAAGAAAATACGGTTTCATTTGTAAGATAGGAGACTTTATCTAATCCAGGAATAGAGGGTATAAAAGGTGAAGAACCCGTTGCAATGACAAAAAATTTACTTTGGATAACCTTATCTCCAACCCTCATCGCACTTGGGCTGAGAAATGTCCCAGAATCTAGGATCACCTTGACGCCCAAAGCTTCAAACCGTTGAACTGAATCATGCTCTTCAAGATGACTAATGACATGCTGCACATGATTCATTACTTGAGGGAAATCAATACTCAATTCTTTAAAATGTAGTCCTAAAGACTCTGCGCATCGGGCATTGTAACAAGCTTTTGCTGCAGCCAATAAGGATTTGGATGGTACACATCCATAATTCAAACAATCTCCACCCATTTTATCTGATTCGAGTAATGCTACTTTTAGCCCTAATTGAGAACAACCCGATGCAAGACTTAAACCACCTGCTCCACCGCCAATGATGGTCAAATCATAATTTATGATTTTGTTCTCGTCGGTTGCTTTCTTATTGCTTGAATTGCGCTGCGTAGATTTGGTTCCAATAAAAAATTTATAAATTGGTGCGATTAAAGAAAGACCAGCCAGTGCCAATAAAGGTCCTAATATTTGGGGTTCAAAAATAATATGAAGATTAGGTGTTAGATTCGCAGCAAATACATGGCCTAAACCATTACCAACCATTACATAAACTAGGGACCCAGGAATGATACCAATTAGTGTGGCTATTAAGAATGTTTTTGCATTCACATCCAAAAGTGCAGGTACAATATTAATAACCCAAAAGGGAAATAGAGGCACTAAGCGTAAAGTAAGCAAATAAAAAAAGGAATTGTGCTTGAATCCTTTACGCATTCGCCCTACCCATCCTGACGCTTTGTCAGCTAACCACTCTCCTAAGGATGTACGAACAGCAAAAAAAACAATCATGGAGCCAATTGTGGCACTAAAGACTACATAGATTACACCCCAAAATATACCAAATAAGAAACCACCAATTATTGTAAGAAAAACTGCCCCAGGAAAAGAAATTGCAACAGAAAAGATATAACCCAAAATAAAAAGAAAAGATGCCATAAAGATATGTTTATTGGTCCATGACAACAATAAGGAATGGTGTTCTTTTAAGGATTCAAAAGTTAAATACTTATCCAGACGAAAACTAAAAAAAAGGACTAATAGTCCTATTAATATAATTAAAGGTAACCAATGACGAATTCTTACTTCCTTCATGATTGCTTTCCTTAGCACTCAGTTCAAGTAGTCTGGTTCAGCAAAGTTGCCCCCAGGGGAAAAGATTTATAGTCTCAACTAACTATCCAATTGTACATTAATATCACGTGCATCAGATAGACCATGATCATCTACTATTCTGACAACAAATTTTCCGGGTTTTGCCTTCCATAGGTAGGACTCCCCTGCTTTAGTCTTTGCAATAAATGTTTCATTAATAAACCAGTATACATGAGCAATACCGGCATCAGTCACTGCAGTAAGAGGAATGGTATTATTTTGCTGGGAATCTGCGCGAATAATATAACTGATCCCGTTTTGTGGAGAGGTAATGTGAGGATTAAGCCCCGAGTTTCCAGATAAGTTACAATCAGGCTCAAAAAATGGTGGAGTATGTCTTTGGATTCCTGCCCGCTTAAAAATACTCAGTAAGTCAGAAGGCCAAAACTCAAAAATTTCAAAGCGTGTATTTTCATCAATGTGGCAAGTTCGTAAACCTGTTTTGCTATTAATAGCAACTTCTCGATATATTGTATCTTTTTTTATGGGGGATTTTCCTGGAATAAACCAGCCCCATTCCGTATCTTGGCAATAACGAGTAGGAAGCATTCCTGAAGCCTTGCATACTTCGACTTTCTTTAGATTCATCTGTTCTGGATGTTTTTCTAAAGCATATATAGGTCCTCGTTCGTGTTTTAATGCATCAAATAATTCAAAGAATAAGGGAGCAGCTATGTCTTTACCAACAAATGCGGGATTTGCTTTATTGTCAAAATTGCCCACCCATACTGCTAATACATAAGGACCAAATACCCCTACCGTCCATGCATCTCGATAACCTGAGGATGTCCCAGTCTTCCAAGAAATAGGCAAACGAGACCAATCTTTGGAAACCTCATCCAAACGAGGAGTATTTTTAAGCATATCTAATACCAGGTAGCTAGCTTCCGGGCTAAGCAAACGTATCCCTTGGGGTTTGGCTTCGTTTTTAAATGTGCGGATTGGGTACCATAGTCCATCGTTTGCTAACATCGCATATAAACTAACGAGTTCTTTCATCGTTAATTCAACTCCACCTAAACTCAGTGACAGACCATAGTAAGATTCCGAACGTAATTGGCTGATCTGAGCTTTTTCCAATAATTGATGCAATGTTGGATTAGTTAATTGATTGGCAAGAGAAATTGCGGGAATATTACGGCTCAAAACCAAAGCATCCTTCGCTTTAATGGGGCCCATAAAATCATAATCAAAGTTCTCAGGATTATAACCATTAAAACTGTGTGGAACATCTTTTAAAACAGTATCTGGATGAATTAACCCTTGATCTAAAGCCAACCCATAGATAAAGGGTTTTAATGTGGATCCTGGCGAGCGTTTTGTTTCTGCACCATTAATTTGTCCGCTAATCCCTTGATTAAAAAAGTCAGCCGAGCCCAACATACCTTTAATACCCATATCACGGGTGTCTACGAGTAAAACAGCTGCATTATTTACACCGATACCTTTTTTTCTGTCGAGATAATGATGGGTAATACGTTCGATAATCATTTGAGCACGATAATCTAAAGTTGTATCGATACTTTGATGTTTAGTTGCCGTGGCGTATAAAATTTCATTTACAAAATGTGGGGCGCTAAAAGGCAGCATATGTGTATTCTGCATTACTAAAGGTAAAGCAAACATGCCTTTTTTATTAAGATCCTCTGGATGTTTTTTTAACCATCGGCCCAATAAATGCTCTCTAATTTTTTTTAATTCCTTATTATTGGGCGTTCTTTTACCAGGATTTTGGGGGATAATGCTTAAAGTTAAGGATTGTGGCAAAGTGATTTGATTCACAGAGGTCCCAAAATACACCAAACTTGCTGCCCCGACTCCTTCAATATTGCCGCCATAGGGTGCTAAATTTAAATAAGCTTCTAGAATTTCCTTTTTGGAGTAATGCATTTCAATTTGTATCGCACGGATGATTTGCGCTAATTTTCCAGAGATTTTTTTTGAATTCATACCATAACGCATTCGAGCAACTTGCATGGTAATTGTTGACGCACCAATTCTACGTGATTGTGCACCGTACGTTTGCCAAATGGCTTTTATTGTTGCCCAAGGATTAACGCCATAATGCCAATAAAAGTATTGATCTTCTTGGAGTAAGGTTGCTTCGATTAACTGGTTGGATATTTGTGATAAGGGGGTATACAATCGATATTTCTCATCTTGACTTAATGTTAATCTTAATAAATTATGATTGTTGTCATAAACCGCCCTAGAAAAACTCACGTCCTCTAACAAAGATGGCTTTGGCAAAAAAAATAAAACCAGATAGACGCTGACAAATAGCGTAACAAATATTATGCTAAGTTTCTTAAATATTTTGTTCATAGTCGCTATTATGCCTTAAATAGAATAAAATATATGCAAAAATTTTTCAGCACAATTCACCACCCTTGGAATAAATGATGAATAAAAATCGGCAATCTCGAGTACAAAATGCTTTCTCATCGGTGTTTGGAAAATTAAATTGGCGTAGCCCTCCGTGGCTGAAGTACTTACGCTATAGATCAAAATCATCTCCAAAAATGTTTTGGGGAAGCAGCCTTTTAATAGTGCTGGTTTTAATTATTGCCGGCTATTCAATACATTGGTATAAAAATTTACCAAAACCTATTTATACCACTGCGCAAATTACTGTTCCAGACATCACACCAAATTCAGAAGAACAATTGATCGCTAACAATTTGGTTATTGATTTTGGAATAAAGAATAACGGATTCATTAATCAATCGGTTGCACCGCTGAGCCAGGTTGGAAAAACGGTAACTGAAGGCATAGAAATGACTCCAAAAATGCCTGGAACATGGACGTGGAATAGCGACAGTCAATTAGTTTTCACTCCTGCGCAAGATTGGCCTGCGGGACAAAAATTTACCATCAGTTTTGCCTCTAACTTTTTTGCAAACAATGCCAATATGGAAAGCCATGAATATTCATTTTCCACTCATTCTTTCGATGGCAAAATCTCTGAATTTAAACTGTATCAAGATCCAGTACATGCTGAAATAAGAAACGCTGTAGCTACTATAGAATTTAATTTTCCAGTTAATCCTAAAAATCTGGAGAAAAACACTTCTTTAGTGTATCAAACTAAATCAGGTTCTTCGGGCGAAAAACTCCCTATTACCTTTACTTATGATAAAAATAAGCGGGTAGCATATCTCCATTCAGATACAATACAAATAAACAATGAAGCTCGCTTTTTACGCTTAACTTTAGATAAAAATGTTACTTCATCTACAGATTCTGCTCATTTGAAAAAAGATTTATCGCAAAACCTCCTGATCCCTAGTGCCCAAGATTTTCTTAAAGTTCTATCTGCTTCGGCATCCATTATTCGTAACGACAAAGACAGACCTGAACAAGTACTGAATGTCGAAACCTCCCTAGGCATAAATGAGAATGAGTTTAATAAATCGGTACATGTTTATTTATTACCGAAAGATCGCCCAGCCACAGTTGGTGAAGCTGCTAAGGAGAACTATCAATGGCAAAATCCAGGTGAGGTGACTAAAGCGGTCCTGGCTCTAGCTACGCCTTTAGCAAAGGAAGAGATTCCTACAGAACAAAACTACTCCACTTTGCATAGTTTTAAATTTAAAGCAGATACACCACGATATATATATATACAAATAGATAAAGGAATGCGAAGTTTTGGTAATTTTACATTAGGAACTGAGTATGCAGCGATCATCCCTGTTCCTGCGATACCTAAAGAAATCAGTTTCTTACATAAAGGGTCATTGCTCGCTTTAAGTGGGGAGAAAAAACTTTCTGTATTGATTCGTGGTGTTCCTGCAGTGAAGTTTGATTTCGCACGAGTATTACCTGAAAACATTAACCAATTAATCACTCAAACTCAGGGTGATTTTAACAATCCTTATTTCATTAATCCTACATTTAATCAACAAAATATCAGCCAAATCTCATCAGAGATTCAAGAGTTTGACATCTCGGATTTGGCAAAGCAACAGTATACTGCGCTTGATTTCAGTAAGTATTTAACAATGAATACGAATACGCTGGGACCTCAAGGATTGTTTTTATTACAAGCCACTGGGTGGGATACTACAAATAAAAGTGCGTTAGATGTTAAAGCAAGCCGCATGATTTTAATTACTGATATGGCATTACTGGTAAAAGACAATCAAGACGGTAGCCATGACGTTTTTGTTAATTCGATAACGCAAGGTACCCCTGTTGCAAATGCAACGGTAACTGTTTTAGGTAAAAATGGGTTGCCTATTTTATCACGTGTTAGTGATACTCAGGGTCGAGTTAATTTTCCCCCTTTAAAAGATTTTGTCGATGATAGAGAACCTACTGTATATTTGGCTCAATTAAATAATGACGTGTCATTTATTCCATTTAACAATGCCAACAGACAACTAAATTTCTCTAAATTTGATATCGGTGGTCTTTATACGAATAATCAAGAAATGCATAGCCTAAGCGCTTACCTTTTCTCGGATAGAGGAATCTACAGACCAGGAGATACAGTTCATGTGGGCATGATAGTCAAGCAAGCTTATGCTCAGCCACAACCTGGAGGCTTACCACTGCAAGCAACTGTAGTCGATGCAAGAGGAACTACGATTAAAGATGAAAAAATTACCCTGAATGATCTTGGGTATATGGATCTTGATTTTACAACAAATACCAGTTCGCCCACCGGCCAATATATGGTTAATTTGTATCTAGTTAAAGATGGATACCCACAAAACCTACTTGGTTCTACAAGTATTCGTGTTTCTGAGTTCTTACCCGATAGAATGCGAATTACTACCAGTCTGTCACCAAAGCCTTCCGCAGGATGGAGTTCTCCAACTGGATTGAAAGGAGAGGTAAATCTTTGGAATTTATATGGTGCACCGGCTACGGACCGAAAAATCAGCGCTAAAATTTTATTAGTACCTCAAAAAGTTGAATTTGATAAATATCCCGATTTCGTCTTTATTGACCCTTTACTGGATCCCAAAAAACCGCCTAAGGTATTCACTGAAACATTAAATGATGGGACCACAAACAACAAAGGCGAAGCCGAATTTGATTTAAATCTTGACCGTTTTGAAAAGGCGACCTACCAATTAACGTTTTTCGCTGAAGGTTTTGAGGCGGAAGGCGGTCGTAGCGTAACAAGTCAAACTAAAACATTGGTTAGTCCCCTGCCGTATTTTGTAGGCTATAAACCCGACGGTGATCTATCTTTTATTAAGCAAAATAGCACCCGAAGCGTTAATTATATTGCAATTAATCCTGAATTAAATAAACAAGAAATTAACGACTTAAAGCTACAGCTGGTCTCTTTACATCCGGTTACAACCTTAGTTAAAAAAGCGGATGGAACCTACCAATATCAGTCAGTTATTCAGTCGACAATTGTGAGCACTACCCCATTTAATATTGCTGCGCAAGGAACTGATTACGCTTTACCCACACAGCAAATTGGGGATTTTTCCTTAAGTGTCCTTGGGAAAGATAATACGGTACTTAATCAGTTAAAATTCAGTGTGGTCGGTGCCAGCCAACAACCCTTAGCTAAAAATGCTGAATTATCAATAAAACTTAATAAAACCGAGTATCAAGCCAATGAGGATATTGAAATACAAATCACCGCGCCCTATACTGGCTCCGGCTTAATTACTATAGAGCGTGATAAGGTTTTTGCAGCTCAATGGTTTAAAACAGATACTACCAACTCCGTGCAAACCATCCACATCCCTGCTGATTTTCAGGGAGACGGATATATTAATGTCGCCTTTATACGCGATTGGAGCTCTCCTGAAATCTTTATTAGCCCACTTAGCTATAGCGTTGTCCCCTTCACAGTCAATCATGAGAGTCATGAAGTAAAAATAGATCTGCAAACACCAAACGTCGCACGTCCTGGTGAACCATTTACTATTAATTATCACACCGATAAGCCAGGTAAAATTATTGTATTTGCGGTTGATGAAGGTATTTTGCAAGTAGCACACTATGAAACTCCGGATCCTTTATCATTTTTCTTCCAAAAGCATGCTCTTGAGGTTTTAACGCAACAAACTGTGGATCAAATCATGCCCAAATTCATTCAGGATAGAGAGCTTTCTGCAGTGGGTGGGGACGATGGGGAAGAAGGTATGGCAAGCCGTCTAAATCCATTTAAAAGAAAAACGGATCTACCAGTGGCCTATTGGTCTGGAATTATTGATACTGATTCTAGTACCCACCAAGTCGTCTATCAAGTGCCTGACTACTTTAATGGAACATTACGAGTTATGGCTGTAGCGGTATCATCAGATTCTGTGGGTGCTCAAGAAACCTCTGCCGAAATTCGTGGAGATTTCATTATTAATCCGAATGTCCCAACTTTTGTCGCACCAGGAGATGAGTTTGAAATCTCTTCATCCATTGCAAATAATATCAAAGGTTCCGGAGAACATGCACTCATAAATGTAGATTTGATTGCTTCGCCTGAAATTGAAGTGATTGGCTCCCCAACGCAAACATTAGAAATTGCTGAAGGACATGAGCAAACTGTGCACTTCAAATTAAGAGCTAAATCCTTTTTAGGCGCTGCTAAATTAAACTTTAAAGCGAGTATGGGCGATAAATCGAGTGCAATGAGCGCGACACTTAGTGTCAGACCAGCTACGCCGCTGAGTACGTACATTAATAGTGGTAAATCAGCAGACGCGCAAAAAACTTTGGAGGTGATGCAAACATTGTATCCGGAATATCGCAAAGTAAACGCAACTGCTTCCACTAGCCCTATGATTCTGGTCTTTGGTTTACAACGTTATTTGGATAATTATCCTTATGGTTGTACAGAGCAATTAACGAGTAAAGCAATACCATTATTAGCAATGAATAATCAATCTGGCTTTGGTTATGAAGCAAAACAGGTTGAAGAAAAAGTAAATGCTGCCATTCAGATGCTAAGTCAACGGCAAATGTCTAATGGAGGATTTAGTTATTGGCCAGGACTGGGTGACAATCAAGGTAATGACTTTGCATCAGTTTATGCAATGCACTTCCTCACCGAGGCAAAAACCCAAGGATTTAATATTCCTAGTGATCTGTTCTTCAATGGGATCAACTACCTTAAGACCTTGGCAAGCCAAAATGTAACAAACATGGATGCAGCAAGGCTTCAAGCTTATGCGATTTACATTTTAACCCGTAATGAAATAGTCACTACTAACTATCTGGCAAACCTGCAATTATATCTGGAAAAAGACCAGACAAAATCATGGCAAACCGACATTGCGACAGCTTATATTGCTGCTTCATATCAATTGTTGCAAAGCCATGATGAAGCAAATCAATTAATTGGCTTATATAAGCCACAAAATACTCAAGCATATGTGACTGATTTTTATAGTAGTGCCATTGCGGATGCCCAGTATTTATATTTGGTAGCAAAACATTTCCCCAACTTATTACCTCAGGTTGGCGATGAATTGCTTAAGCGCTTAATTCAAGCCATAAATAATGATGAAATCAATACAGTTCTATCTGGATTTTCCAGCTTGGCCTTAGGTGCATATCATCCTTCTTTATCCAATGAGCAGGCCTCTGTTTTATCCATGACAAAAATTATGGACAATAATAAGGAATTCAATGTACCAGCCGCTAATGCGGGATATCAAAAAATTGATATTGAACCTAATGTCCAAAAAATTCGTTTTAACAACCCTGATAAGAAAACGTTTTTCTATCAACTCATGCAGTCAGGATTTAATCGAGTCATTCCAAAAACTCCATTAAAACAAGGTTTAGAAATTTTCCGAGAGTATAAAGATTCAAAAGGGAATGTGATTACCTCCACAACTCTAGGAAGTGAAATTGAAGTACATATTCAAATTCGGGCATTAGGTAATGACTATCTGTCCAATATCGCAATTGAGGACCTTCTACCTGGTGGATTTGAAGTGGTAAATGACTCCATAAAAAATAATAATGTCATGGATTATGTTGACATACGTGAAGATCGAGTAAATTTCTTTGGTGGTGTTGAATCCGTTGCTAAAGAAATTGTCTATAAAATTAAAGCTGTAAATATAGGAAAATATATTGTTCCCCCTGCCTATGCGGAAGCAATGTACAATCCTAATACGAAAGCACAAGGTGTCTCCTCCGTGATTACAATTACAGAAACACCCTAAATGGTTTAAATGGGATCAAGCATATAATGTTAAATATTGTAGCCTGGGTGTAGCGCAGCCTAACCCGGGTTAATGATATGCTGTCAAACCTTGCTCACCTCCTCTCACAGACTTAGGAGACTTCTGAAAAGCAGGGTAAATATGATAAAAATATACCCAATACAAATAAGAAATAAAACAAATTTGATTTGCATTTTTAAGTCGATCTGTTTTAAATTAACGCTGTTAAATCGCTCAAAGATAATCAGCGCTCAATGAGTATCCCCGAATTGTAATAGGTAAATGGTGTAATTCATGATTAGTTTAAAAAATGGCATTAGCAAGTTTATTTTTATGGGAAGATGGTTGCAACTTCCGCTTTATTTAGGACTGATTTTAATCCTGGCAGCTTATGTTTATCGTTTCGTTCATGAGCTATTTGAATTAGTAACTCATCTAAATAGTTTTGATGATACCCTTATTATGCTTGGTGTATTAGATTTAATTGACGTAGTAATGATTGCAAATCTGTTGATTATGGTTGTTATGGGGGGATATGAAACCTTTGTTTCTCATCTCACTCTTGACTCACACCCCGATCAACCAGAATGGTTGGATCATCTCGATGCAGGAGCTATGAAAATAAAGCTTGCTCTTTCATTAATTGGTATCTCATCAATTCACTTGTTGAGAACGTTTATTGATCCGAATAAACTCAGTAATTATTCGGTAATGTGGCAAGTAGTTATTCATTTAACCTTACTTGTTTCAGCTTTGGCAATTGCATTGACTAATAAAATGCTCGTACAAAGTAAAACGCACTAAAAGAATGGCTCAACTCTGGGCGCGTACACTTTATTCCAGATATTACGGCAGGCACTCCTCTGGTATGAGTATAATATTTTATTGGAAAGCCCAAACTACCTACCGGAGATCTCTATTATTTTGATGACATATTGTAGTTTCATAAAGGGTTAGCTTAACAACATTCCAAAAATTCCCACTAAAGCTTGAGTACACTCTTTTCTAAATACAGTTGACTCCGCATTATCCTTATTAAAATTACTATTAGAGATTTATCATCTTACTGCAAAATAAAATTCGCCCATATTTTTCAGGTAAATTCTACATTTGTTGGATGAAGAATTTTCATGCCTCATCGGCATCCTAGAGCGTAAAATTTTAAATTAGCCAAAGTAATCAATAAGAGTTTTTTCAGGATTTTTTTCAAAATTCCATCTCCTAAATTTTCTCCAAAACATAGCCAAACAATTTCGGTTAGAGAAATTTATGCGCTGTACAAACAATGCTCAAATTGTATTAATAAATTAATAATTCGTTAATGATCGATCTGTATAATTAAAGGTCAAAGTGAATTTAAATGGGTATGGATGCCTTTTAATATTGAGGTGCTAAAATGAAATCAAAGTCAGAAGCTGAATACCAAATTGGTGTGTGCGTAAAGGAAACAAATCAAGAAAATGGTCCAGGGCATGTGTCAGCGATGCTTATTAAAAGGAAAGAAGGTAATACTAAAGTTTACCATACAAGCTTTTATCCTGGACCTTTTGGTAGTTTAGTCAATGGTATGACTTTTGGATCTGTACCTGTAGTTGGAGAATTAGCTTCGGATCATAAACAAGATCTAGAGGAAGCTGACCATGTGTTAGTTGCTTCCGTATCTAAAGAAACATTTAAAGGTGCTAAAAAAGGACAACAATCATTTAGTAAGGATGTAGTAAGTGGACGTCGAATGTACTCTGTTTTTGGGAAAGACAACCCTATTGCACATGGTATGACTCATTTATTTTCAGGGTATAAAGGAGCGCAGCTCACTGTAGCCAAACATGTGAAGGAAACCGGTTATGAACCCCCTGAAGACCATTGTGGTATCCATGTATATGATAATGATTGTCATGCAGAAATTAAAAAAGGACCTCTTGTAGACAATTGCGCAAGTTCTGTTAGCCACGTATTACGCAAAGCAGGTTATAAGGATTTCCAAAATCCAAAAATACCAACATTCTTTACTCCCGAGTTGCAAAAGCACGGTTTTGTTAAAATGGAAAAATTGGATTTCATGAAAGAATTTGACAATATAAATGGAACTTCAGTGAAAAAATAACTAATGAACCATTGCCCTACTTTAGATAATTAGGTAGGGCAATAATTAATATCATTTGCTAAAAAATTAAGTAACTGATTATAATTCGTACCTACAAGTTTCTATCAAAAAAGGATTGCTCATGTTTAAATTTTTAAAATCTAAAAAAAATAATGGACTGAATTCCACATCAGATTCAACGCTCCAAAGTGCTCCCGATGCCCCTGATTTAACTGCTCATTCACCCAAAAACATAAAACCCTCACAAACTTCAAAAGATACTTGGGTTTTTATTTGGAATATGACAGCAGATAAAGTAGGTCATGCTGCAGTACAAATCGGTGGATCAAAACCAAAAATGAACGATGAGGACCCTGGTGAATATGCCAGTATTCATCCCGGTCAAATCCCATCCACAGGATTAACATCAGTATTGCCTTTGCCAGCACAACTTGCCACCAATTTATCTCAAGATATGGAAACTTTAGGTGCCTCAGAAAATACTATGTCCATCACCGATATAGGAGAACCAATTAAGGTAAAATCAAGAGAGGCTAAACCCCTAGCTCCAGATCATGTATATCATTTTGAAGACCTTGATACTTCTGCAATGAGTAAACACTTAAAACAATCTCATAAAAAAGTAGATACGGGGGAAATGGGATATCAACTCTTTCCCAATGTGAATGTTGTTGGATTTTTTAAAGATAGTTCTGCATTTATCGCCCAAGATCCAGTTGATATAGAAATGCGTCGAAGGGTCACTGAAAAACAAGTTAATAATCATGAAGTACATAATTGCACCTCACTTGTGAGCGAAATCTTAAATAAAGGAGGATTGCCCATTAAGCAATCTAAGGTAAAGCCCTGGGTAATTACGCCGAATGGTTTGTCAGAGGAGCTCAGTAGCAAAGCCCCTAAAATTTAAATTTAGGAATGTAGCTTGTGGTTTTCAGTGCATTATCTGAAAACCACTTTAAAGTAAGTTATTTCTTTTGCTCTTTAGCTTTTTGATTCTTCGATTTTAAACCAGATACATCATAAATAGTAATTGGTGATTGAATTCCTTTAACTTTTACTCGAAGATGACCATTAATCTCCACATCCTGTGCAACTTCTTTGTACGTGGACTCTGAAATCAATATTTGTCCACCCAAGCTCAAATCTTGAATTCGCGATGATAAGTTAACGGCTGATCCTATAGCACTGTATTGCATTCGCTTCTTAGATCCTACATTTCCTACTATGGCAACTCCGGTATTAATCCCAATCCCCATCTCTAACTGCGGTAAATTATTTTTACTATTAGCATGATTTAATTTTCTTAACATTTTTTGCATTTCTAGAGCGCATGCTATTGCCCGGTGTGAATCATCCCCTGAAGAATAAGGGGCTCCAAAAATAACCATAATTGCATCACCAATAAAGGCATCAACGATTCCTTGATGTTTTTCTATAACCGGTACCATTTTGCTGAAATAGCTGTTTAAAAGAGAAACTAGCGTTTCCGAAGGAATGGATTCGGATAATGGAGTAAAATTTCTTAAATCACTAAACATGATGGTTATTTTATTTTCATATCCACCGAGTTTTTGATGAGGCGATTTGAGTATTGTATTCACTACTTCATCAGACATATAAAAGCTGAATACTTTACGAATTAACTTATTACGCACTTCAAGTTGGCTTTTAATTTTTTGTAATAAGAAATTCGTTTTACGAAGAGTTAACTCATCTTTAGCTATATTCGCTAAATTTAATAAAAGCTCTTGTTGCTTTGAGTTAAACTCTTTGGGAGAAGTATCAGCTAAACAGAAGGTCCCTACATTATACCCTTGGGGATCAGTCAAAGGAACACCAGCATAAAAACGAATATAAGGCGCTTGTTGAACCAAAGGACTATTGGCAAATCGTTCATCAAGAAGTGCATCATTAATGATGAGTGGTTCACTTTTTTTAATCGTTACATTGCAAAAAGAAATACATCGTGGTGTTTGGGGTTCGTTTAAACCGTATCGTGCTTTAAACCATTGTCTTTCTTCATCTAGAAACGCGATGTAACAAATTGGGATGTTAAATAAATCAATCGCCAGACGTACCAACCGCTCATAACTTTCCTCTGGAAGTGTATCCAAAATATTCAATGATTGGAGGGCATCAAGTCTTTTCTGTTCTAAATCTAGGGGTCCATCTGCTTTTTTTGATTTCATAATAATTCTCTGTGCTTGGTATCCTTATTGACTTAAAGCAAATAGTTCTACTTATCCTTCACATATAATCATTATAGATGAAATATTAATCCCTCTTTTTGCATCCGTGTGAATTCATGATATTCTCTGATCAATTTATACTCTCAGTTTATAAAAATGTTCACATTAAAAAATAGAAATGAGCTGCAGAAAAAATTAAGTAAAGTCAATGAATATGGGGAATATTCACCGTTCCCAGGCGTTACGGTCGTATCCTCGTGTTATCCTGAACACCAGGAGTTTTGTGAGGCTATTTTTAGAGCATTAAATACTAATCCATTGATTATCCGTTATTTTAATCCTCTTCCTGCCTCTAGTTATCACATGACTACAATGAGTCTGGAAACAGAACAACAAATTGGTGAAGAATGGAATCAATTTATTATTAAAACATTGCCTCATTACACAAAAATAAAACAAACTTTACAAGAAAAAGCTTTTTATCCTTCAATTGAGAAGATGGTGGTTCATATTGATCAGTGCATCTCGCTTACGTTATCTTTATCCACAGAGCAAGAAAAGCATATTAGAGAAATTGCGAAAGATTTAAATATCGAACAAACAATACCACGAGTTTTTCATATCACACTTGCCTACTCAAGACCTAATAAAACAATAACTAAAGAACATTGTGAGCAACTTCATACAGAAATTACAAAAACACTAAACATAATTATTGAAGAAACTAAATTGCCTATGGAAATCGGTGAACCCAAACTTTGCTATTTTAATGATATGACGGCTTTTGTTCCATGGGATGCAGATGATAATCCTTTTAAACATGTAACCAAACCTTTAAACTTAAAATTGGGCAACACAGAAAACTCAGAGTTGGAAAAAGAGTCACATTATGAAATGACAGTTTAAGCTATTATTTCAGTTGAAATAAACATTTTGATCTTATATTGTTGCTTCTTAATCTGACATGAATTAGGGAGTTTTCATGAAGAATCATTCTGGGATATTTAGGTTAAGTGAGTATAAGATTCTTGACTATCTGGTAAGACATGTCGATTTGACGCTGGATCTTTCCAAAAACCCGGTTCAATCAACCGCTCTATTGACAATTGAGCCCAACCCAAATTCTGAATCATGCTCCTTAGATCTAGAGTTAGATGGACAAAATATGATCTTAGACTCCATCTTCCTCGAGGGCAAAAAACTGTCTCAAGAAGAATATGAACTAACAAAAGACTCTCTAATTATCAAAAATGTTCCTCAAGGGCGCCCCTTTATACTCGAAACAAAAACTCGTTTGGGTAAAAATACAGATTTATTTGGTTTATATGAAACAGAGGGAACAATTCTAGTCAAGGCAGAAACCGAAGGGCTTCGTAGAGTCTTTTATTGTCATGACCGGCCTGATAATTTAGCTACTTACAAAACAACAATTATTGCTAAGAAAAAAGACTACCCTGTGCTGCTTTCTAATGGTTCGCTTATAGAACAAAGGGATTTAGATGAGGAACGGCAGTCTGTAACCTGGTTTGATAAAGTTCCGAAGCCCAGTTATTTGTTTGCATTGGTGGCTGGGAAACTACAGAAATCGGTCACTTATTTTAAAACACGTTCGGGTCGTGAATTACCAATAGAATTTTATGTTCCTCCAGAAGCTACGATAAAATGTGATTTTGCAAAAGAAGTTTTAAAAGAAGCAATGCGTTGGGAAGAGGAAATCTTTGATTTAGAGTGTGAACTACCCCAACATATGGTTGCCGGGGTGGATAAATATGCATCGGGTGCATCGGAGCCAACGGGGTTAAATTTATTTAACACTGCAAATTTATTTGCTACACCTGAAGCACGTACTGACGCTGACTTTTTAAGGGTATTAGAAGTTGTTGCCCATGAATATTATCATTATTGGTCAGGTGATCGAGTGACTATTCGCGAGTGGTTTAATTTACCTTTTAAAGAAGGATTAACTACTTTCAGAGCAGCAATGTTTCGTGAGCGTTTGTTTGGTACCGATTTAATTAGGATGTTAGACGGAAAAAATCTTGATGAGCGCGCCCCGCGTCAAGATACCTATACAAATGTTAGAAGCCTTTATACTCCCGCGGCATATGAAAAAAGTGCTGATATATTTCGTATGATGATGCTTTTTTTAGGGGATAAAGCTTTTTATAAAGGAATGTCCCAATTTCTAAAAGATAATGATGGTGGAGCCGTAACGCTGGAAGATGTATTAGGCGCATTAAGTAAATCAACGGGGAAAGATATGAATCCTTTCTTAGCTTGGTTTACTGAATCAGGTATTCCTCAAATTACCGTTACTGATGAATATGATGTAGACGCAAAACGCTACACCTTAAGATTTAAAACCAAAGATGGGAATGGAAGACCAATTCCGATTGTTGTTGGATTGCTCAATAATACAGGCAAGGAAATTCAAAGTGACACCATGATACTGGTTGATAAACCTCAAATAGAGTTCCATTTTGAGAACATTGACTCCCATCCTACTCCATCTTTATTGCGTAGTTTCTCTGCTCCTGTAATTCTCGATTTCCCATACAACTCAGAACAACTACTTCGCCTAATGCAATTTGATACCAATGTATATAATCGTTGTGAGGCAGCGAATAAACTCCTTACCCAAATGGTAAGTCAATATTGTTCTGGCAAGCCCCTTATATTTACTCCTGAGTTTTTTAACGCCTATCGAGCTATACTGCGTGATGAAAACAGCTCTTTGAATCCTTGGTTACTTGCTGAGCTAATCGCTATCCCTTCAGAGGAAATCTTGTTTTCCAGCATGCAAAATCAGGATTTTGAAAAAATAGCTGAAGCACGTCGATTGATTCAAAGTCAGCTTGCAAATGAACTAAAGGAGGACCTATTACGGTTACAAAAAAACCTAGATAGGTTACCTGTATCTCAAAGCACTCCCTTTAAGTCATTTGATATTTTATCTGCGGGTTCACGACGTCTAAATTACGTTTGTCATTCCTATTTATTTTCAATACAACCTGAAAATGAAGAACACTCATTAATTGAGCAATTCAACAATTCATTGGGTAAAAATATGACCGACTGCATCTATGCGCTCAATTTGTTATTGGATAATAACAGCAGTCAATCAAATAAGCTTTTGAAATCCTTTTATGACTACTGGCAACATGACCCCAGTGCTGTCAATTATTGGTTTAATATTCAAGCAGCAACCCATTCAGAGAGCGTAATCGGATTGGTAGAACAATTAATGCTTCATCCTGCCTTTGATTTATCTAATCCCAATAAAGTAAGTGCTCTATTTGGAACCTTTATCAAAAATCCTTATGGGTTCCATGCTTTTTCAGGAAAAGGATATGAATTAATCGGTAATGTCATTTTGCAATTGGAGAAAATCAATCCAACTTTGGCTGCCAATTTAACGGAAAAATTTAATAACTGGGATAAATTTGATGAAAACAGACAAAAATTAATGTTAAGCCAATTGGAATTTATTAATACTTATGCCATAACTGCTGATGTGAGAAACATGTCAAAAAAGGGGTTAGATAAGAGGAAGCTTGATCCCCCTATTCCTTACCAACACCTGTTCTTTGAACCGTTCAAGCAAGAATCAACACCCTTAGATAAGAATGTGGAAAAAATAAACTTACATAATTAAATCTTTTCCTATCCGCGTATCAAAGTCGAATCTTGGAGACGTGATCGGCCTCATCCAAACTCTAGCTTTATAATAAATAAGTTATATGAGAGCGAGACTAGCCCAAGGACTTGGGCTAGCGAGATAGTTGGTATGGATTTACGTTGTTATGTATGGGATAGGATTAAAACAAGTTCCTTAGATTTGAAAATTTATTGTCCTTATCTTTATTGGAAAAATTTAGTTTCTAAATGAGAGCATTCTATTAATATATCAAACTGTATAAAATAAGTGCATTCGGTGTATTTTGTATCGTTTTTATTCTACCACCCGGTAGCGAGGAAGTATTATGGCTTTTGAAAAATTATTAATAGAACTAGAGAATTTTATTCTCGTCGATATGTTTAATGTAATGAATGACTCTAATTGCCTCCCTACTGGCTATACATTCGAAATTGATCTATCTGTGGAGTTAATATCATCAATCTCCTTATCTGAAAAAAAAGATTTATTTAATAAAATTTTCGATAGGATAGAAGAATATATGAAATCGGTTCAAAACGATGATATTCCTTTAAATATTTCCGCATTAAGTATTTTAAAGGATTTAATCAAAGATAATCCCATAAACACAAAAAAATTATTTTTATATCTAACCGATAGTTCTCGAATTGACTATATAATAACAGCAGAAAACTTACCCACTTTACGTGAGTTATTTCCTGAGTATGCTAGTCTTCAAAAACAATCTCTACCAGAAATAAAAACCAGTGTTTTAGCAGCTGCCAGGGCTTTTGAAAAGTTATTAGCAGATTTAGAGGATAATATTCTTATTGATGTGATAAATGTTATGGATGATTTGGATGTATCTATTGGTTATGCATTCGAAATGAATCTATCCGCGGAATTAGTATCCTCAATCACTCCATCGGAAAAAAAAGAATTATTCGATAAAATTTTCGACAGGATTAAAGGAACTATTGCATCTGTTCAAAACTGGGATATTACTGTAAATATTACGGCATTACGTGCTTTAAAGGACTTAGTCAAAGATAATCCCACAAGCACAAAAAAATTATTTTTTTATCTGACCGATAGTTCCCGAATTGACTATATAGTAACAACAGAAAACTTACCCACTTTACGTGAGTTATTTCCTGGAAATGCTAGTCTTCAAAAACAATCTTTGACAGAAATAAAAGACAGTATATTAGCAGACCAACAATTCTATGGTAAAGCATCCGTAAGAGGATTCTTTTTTCACAAAAAAGAACTACCTTATGAAATGGCTGAAAAAATAGGAAGCTATCTTGACATAAAAACTGCGACTACAGTGGCTAAGACAGTTAAAAATGCAGCCCAACTAGCCAAAGACGCAATAGAGGCTGTAGATGATGACAATGGGCTCCTAAAAAAATTCATTTAAACTTATATAACACCAGGAGTGGAATAGTTGGGTCACGGCCCACCTAATTCCACTTTGAACCATCAAATTTAATCCTTGTTAAAATTATATTCATAACATTTCCCTACTCAACTAGTAAATACAGAAAACACCAAAAGGAGACGATTGTTTAATTACTTTTAAAAAAAACCAGTGCTGTTGCTATTTTCTTATTTAAAAAACGCGTAGGTAAGAGTCTTGGGTTTATCCAGTCTGAGAAAAGATGAGGAACTAGAGTATAGCGGGGTTTAGGATTAGAATTAGTTAAAATCCGATACACAAGCTCCCCTACTTTGCTAGCGGGTAAAGCAGAGTTTTGAAATAGAATAAGGGCCAAAAAATGGTTTACATATTTTACCTGATATAGAACCTATGTTAATGATTTTTCCCGGTGTGCCTTTCAGCGTTCTATCAGCACCAAGTAACGAGATAAAAGCTTGTGTGACTTGAATTTGCCCAATAACATTTACTTCAAGTTGACGACGAAATTCTTCAATCGGTGTTTCTATCAACGGTCCAACAACAGCCACTCCTGCATTATTAATCAGTCCCCAGAGCATTATACCCTGTAAATGCTCACGCACTTCTTGGGCTGCATTTCGAACCGCATTTTGATCAGTTATATCAAAAATAAGGGGAATAAAAAGTGAGCCTAGTTCATTAGATACACGTTGTGCATCTTGTTCATTACGCACACTTCCAAAAACTCTTATGTCCTGAGCAATCAGTTTACTAGCTATAGCATATCCAATTCCAGATGAAACACCTGTAACCACCACCGAACGCATTTTAGGCTCCTTGCTCCTAGTTCAATTGTATAGATGTTCCTTCTTATCCATTAATTTTGTCTGCTATAACTACTTTATCTTAGTTCATAACCTAAAAGATTTTTTGATTATTCATGCTCAGGATGTACTACAAAAATACCGGGTGCATTTCTAAGGTATTCGTTATAATCCATACCATAACCAAATATATAATGATCTTCGACTTGTAAGCCTACGAAATCAGCTTTCTGTAATCCATTGGGAACACGTTTTCGATATTTATCCACCAAAACAGCGCTGTATATTTTTTCTGCACCCAATGATTTTATTTCATCAATAATTGCTGCCAGGGTAACACCACCATCAAGAATATCATCGACAACTAGAACAGTCCTACCTTGCAAATTGGCCGATGGTTTCACCTTCCAGACAATCTCTCCACCTCGGGTCTCACCTCGATAGCGGGTTGCATGGACGTAATCTACCTCTAATGGAAAGTCCAATCGTGGAAGTAAATTGCCTAAAAGGACCAATCCTCCAACCATAACACAGACCAGTACTGGATTTTGATCTTGCAATTCCTTATGTATATTAATTGCCATTCGATCAAGAGCTGCTTCAACTTCATTAGTAGTAAACAAGCAAGATGATTTTTCGTAAACTTCTTTAATTTTATCTGGAATAGTCATTGTGGGTCCTCAGGACAGATCTGGTTATAAATATGTAGTCATTTAATCTTTTATTTTTCCTGTTCCAGGAAAAGGGCTAACTTTACTTCCATAGCCGGGATTATCTTTTACTTTGGCTGTCCCTTGTTGCGTAACTTCATCGATACGATAAATTGAATGCATCGGAATAAAAGTTCGTTTTACACCATTAAACTCAAGCTTTAATCGTTCTTCAGAAGGATCAACAACTAATGCGGTTTGTTCACCGAACACTAATTCTTCGACCTCGAGAAACCCAAATATCTCACTTTCCTTTACAGAGCGCGCATAAATTTCATAAATTGCTTCTTGATTAGCAAAAGTGATTCTGAATATCGTTTTTTTATTCATAAAATTAACCTATTTTTATGGCAGAGCAAATTATACAAAAACAAAGGCACTCTATTCAATTTAAATTAACGTATATCCTCTATAACTCGCATTTCTTTATACAACTGCTAATCTTTAAACTATTAACAGTGGTTAAATTAACTATTTTATTAATAAATGAGTTTAGTTAGGACGCACTATCATGTCACAAGCTCCTCTTCAATTAGATAAAATGATTTATTTTCAAAATTTGGTACCTGGTTTACAGCAGTCTCCGTTAATTAATGATTTTAAATCTGAATGTCTTGATGCGGAACCCAATGAGTCAATTAAAAAACAACGAGAGATGTTACTCATGGAGTTTCCTCCGATTCTTTCTTTTCGTAATGAACAGCAGAAGAAAAAATTTTATGAAGATGAAGCAGTAAAATGTCATCAGTTTTGTTGTGGTGGCTTATCTCCCATTAGCGCCAACTTCGTAGATGATATCGCTTTTACTCCTAAGGACGACTATGTATTTTCTGCTGGCAACGGTCAACTTTATGAAGGAAGTACAAAAACGATAGATAAGAGAATAAAAGAAGACATTACTCAACAGCAATTTGGAAGTCCAACTCAAAATACGTTGATGGATGGATTAATAAACTTTGATAAAGCAGTTACTCAGCGGATTCAAGCATCAGCCGCCATTGAAGCAGAATCGCCTTCATTAACAGAAATGAAAGCACCTAATCCCTTTGATACTACGTTTAAACCTAAGGAGCAGTAATCAATATCAATTTTGTATTTTATGGTTCTGAGAAGAAAAAATAACCGGCTGTAATGGAACTTGATAGTCTTTCATTGCAGACTCGGCGGGATTTACCTGTAAATCAGGTTCTATGATTTGATATTTTTGAGCAATATAGCAGTAAAAACCTGAAGGAAAAGGCCATAGCATTTTGCCTATTTCATCCAAAAATGTAAATTTTTTAATTAATGATGAGTTATTTACTGGAGGAATATAACAAAAGTTACTCAGAGAATATTGCCTATACCCTCTTTGCAAAAAAATTCGATTTAAGCTAAAGGGGGTACGCATTTTAACTTTTTGGTCACTATAACAGTGCAGAAGCCCTGTTTTCATTGCTCCACCCCATAAACTCCAAGGATTAATACTTAATAATATAACAAAACCCATTGGTTTAAGGACGCGATCAATTTCATCAATTAAGCTAAAACTGTTGGCGAAGGGTTCAAGCGTGAGTGGAACAATAATACAATCAACACTATTACGATCGAGTGGAAGTTGGTTTAAAGCACATTCGATGTGGACTTTATTAGCTAAATAAAAAGGTGATGCGATCCATTTGTGCATGTAATTAAATTTTTTGAGCCATATGTTGTCACCACAATTTCCCAATTGCAGTATTGTCTCGCCATGAGAGTAGACACTTTCATGTTCAATATTTACTACAAATTCATGAGCAGCAAAAAGCCCTAAAGGCGATTGAAACCATTTATTCAGGGCGCGATATTGTTTAAGTTGCCGTTCGATCAACAAAATAATGCCTTTTCAAATAGTTAATCCTCAATTAAACTACAATACAACGAGTTTCATATACATACAATCCATTTTTTGAGTTTAAATAGTGCCTTCGAAACCCATTAAATCTGGACAAAAAGAAACCTTTAGCAAGTTCTTCGTCATTAGTTTTTATTTAATAATAATATATGAACAACTCGAATATGAATGGAACACGTGATTTTATTAAATGAATTAACTATATTTAATATTATTATAAACTGATTGGAATTTATGTTAGGAAGCGATGAATTTAAATTACATGGAATAGGACAATTGTTTGTTCTTGAAAAGCTTTTGGATAAACCACAAGCTCTTGAGTTCTGTAAAAATGCTTCTGCAGAAAAAATATCTTTAGTTCAATACCTTGTCAAAAATAACATTTTATCAGCCACCCAAATTGCACTCACAGCAGCACATAATTTTGGTGCTCCTATGCTAGACCTAGACTGTATTGACATAGATTCTATTCCTACTGATCTGGTGAATGAAAAGTTAATTCGTCGTCATTCAATGGTTCCTCTATTTTGTCGCGGAAATAACTTATATCTTGCAACTGAAGATCCAAGCAAACAAGCTTCTTTAAAGGAGATTCAATTTCATACGGGACTTAATACACATGCAATTATCGTTGAGGCAGATAAGCTTAGTGCATTAATTGATCATTTACTCACCGTTAAGGAAACTCAAGGATTATCTGAATTTGTGGGTGATACAAGTGAGTTCGATGGAATTATCATCAATGAAGAAGAAGAGCATGAGACAGCAGTTGTTACTTCGCTAACGGAGGATGCTCCTATTGTTAAATTCGTTAACAAAATACTTCTAGATGCCATCAAACAAGGAGCTTCTGACATCCATTTTGAACCCTATGAAAAAGAGTACCGCATACGCTATCGTCAAGACGGTATTTTACATGAAATTGCCACCCCACCTGGAAGCTTATCCACACGAATTACTGCACGTATAAAAATCATGTCGAGTCTTGATATTTCGGAAAGACGAGTTCCTCAGGATGGCGGCTTTAAAATGAAAATATCCAAAACGCGATCCATTGATTTTCGTGTAAGCACCTGCCCTACTACCTCAGGTGAAAAAGTTGTTATGCGGATCTTAGATCCTGGTTCTGCAAAATTAGGTATTGAAGCTTTAGGTTTTAGCCCTATTCAAAAAGAATATTTTAAACATGCTATTGAACGACCACAGGGAATGATCCTGGTAACAGGTCCAACAGGTAGTGGTAAAACCGTAACGTTGTATACCGCATTAAATATTCTTAACACTAAAGAAGTCAACATTTCTACGGCTGAAGATCCCGTAGAAATTAAAGTAACTGGCATTAATCAAGTTAATATTAATCCTAAAGCGGGATTAACTTTTTCTAATGCATTACGTTCTTTTTTACGACAAGATCCTGATATCATCATGGTTGGTGAGATACGTGATTTAGAAACGGCGGAGATTGCAGTTAAAGCAGCTCAAACAGGACATTTAGTCCTCTCGACCTTACATACGAATAGTGCCGCTGAAACATTAAATCGTCTAGTTAATATGGGAATTGCAACATTTAATGTGGCCAGCTCCGTAACACTTATTATCGCCCAGCGTTTAGCTCGAAAATTATGCGAACATTGTAAAGTCTTAAGAGATGACTTCAATAAACCGAGTTTGTTAGAGTTAGGTTTTAAAGAGTCTGATTTGGAAGGAATTAAGTTATATAAAGCTGCAGGATGCGCTAGGTGTACCAGCGGATACCGTGGAAGGATTGGATTATTTGAGGTGCTGCCTATGACTAAAAAACTTGGCCAGATCATCATGGCTGGAGGAAACTCTCTGGAAATATTAAAAATTGCCCAGGAAGAAGGGATGATTACGGTTTATCAATCAGGACTTGAAAAGATAAAACAAGGGATTACAACTATTGAGGAAGTCAATCGGGTAACCGTTGATTAACTAGGCAAAAAATGAAAAAAAATGCCAATACAACCTTAACTTTTCATTACACTGGAGTTAATAAGGCAGCTCAACAAGTAAATGGAGATATTGAGGCCAGAAGTCTTGCTTTAGCCAAAGTCGAATTACGCCGACAAGGAATTGTTGTCAATAAAATTGCTAAAAAACGTCCACCTCTATTTAGTTTAAAAAGTAAAAAAATAAAATCTGGGGATATAACTGTATTTAGTCGCCAATTGGCAACAATGATTGAATCCGGGATCCCTCTAGTACAATCCTTTGATATTGTGGCAAAAGGACAATCCAATAAACGATTTAAAGAATTAATTGAAACAATAAAAAGAGATGTTGAGACAGGATTAACGTTCTCAGAATCACTGCAAAAGTTTCCAGCATATTTTAATGAATTATTTTGTAATTTGGTTGAGGCGGGTGAGAAATCGGGATCTCTCGATATTATGCTGGATAAAGTTGCAACCTATAAAGAAAAAATAGAGACAATAAAGAAGAAAATTAAAAAGGCATTAACCTACCCTCTCGCGGTAATGGTTGTTGCTTTCCTTGTTACTGCAGGTTTACTTATTTTTGTGGTTCCACAATTTGAGGCATTATTTAAAGGTTTCGGTGCCGACTTACCTGCAATGACCCAAGCTGTAGTGAGTATGTCGAAAATTTTTCAATCTTATTGGTATCTAATATTTGGAGTTTTAGGAGGCGCGATTTATGCATTTATTTATGCGAAAAAACACTCACCTCAATTCGCGCAGAATATAGATAGAATGCTGTTAAAAGTACCCGTAATTGGTCCTATTATTGAAAAAGCTGCGATCGCTCGTTTTGCAAGAACTTTATCGATCACGTTCGCAGCCGGCTTGCCTTTAGTTGAAGCGCTTAAATCTGTGGCAGGTGCCACAGGAAATATTATTTTCGCCAAAGCTACTGATAATATCAGAGAAGAGGTCTCCACGGGGCAGCAAATGAATAAAGCTATGGAGAATACGCAATTATTTCCCAACATGGTGATCCAGATGGTTGCCATTGGTGAGGAATCAGGTTCTTTAGAAAAAATGTTAAGTAAAGTTGCTGATTTTTTTGAAGAAGATGTTGATAATGCAGTTGACTCCCTGAGTAGTTTATTAGAGCCTGTTATTATGTGTGTTTTAGGTGTCTTGGTCGGTGGACTGGTTGTTGCAATGTATCTACCTATCTTTAAACTGGGATCAGCAATATAACATTATAATCTAATCGCTTATAGCCTGGGTGCAGCGAAGCACATCCTGGGAATTTATGACCTATAACCTAGGTTGGCTTCGCTGCACCTAGACATTTTCAGCAGGATCTTTCAATGATATATGAACTTATTAACACTCCATGGTTTATGTATGTGGTAATTGCTCTATTTTCGCTTGCGGTGGGTAGTTTGCTAAATGTGATTATATACCGTTTGCCTATAATGTTGGAACGAGAATGGAAACAACAATGTTATGAACTAGTTGGGGGCAAGGAAGATGAACAACAAACAATTAATTTATTTGTTCCACGATCTTTTTGCCCATCGTGCAAAGCTATGGTTAGAGCGTGGCAAAATATCCCAATTTTAAGCTATCTATTGTTACGTGGGCGTTGTTATCAATGTAAAAATCCAATCTCTATTCGCTATCCTTTGATTGAATTAAGTACCTTACTTCTATCATTATTTGCAAGTTGGCATTTCGGCTTTACTTTACAATTAGTATTTGTATTGATTGGTATTTGGATATTAATTTGTTTAATTTTTATCGATTTAGATCATCAAATATTACCTGACAGTTTAACCTTAGGCTTATTGTGGATTGGTCTCATTGCTAATACTCAATCTTTATTTACTTCCTTACCTCAGGCAGTACTCAGTGCTGCGGGAGCTTATATGGGATTATGGATATTTATCAAACTATTTTATTTGTTTACGGGTAAAATAGGCATGGGGCATGGGGATTTTAAGTTATTTGCTGCATTTGGAGCTTGGTTTGGATGGGTATTTTTACCGCTAATCCTCCTTCTAGCCTCAATTAGTGGTACAATAATTGGATTGTTGTATTTGCATTTACAAGGTAAATCCAAAGATACAACAATTCCATTTGGTCCTTTTTTATGCGTAAGCGGATTAATTTCTTTATTCTGGGGCCATAGTATAGTCAATTGGTACTTGCATTTTTGGATGTAAAATGAATAATCAGGATTCATAAATGGCTTATCAAGTTATTTTATTTGATCTAGATGACACACTAATTGATTTTGCCTATTCTCAACGAATGGGGTTGATGGATATCTATAAACAATTCTACTCAACTGTCGAATACACACTTTTTGAGCGTCTTTACAAAGAAATTAATGCTTGTCTTTGGAGCAAGGTGGGAACCAAAGAACATGCCCTCATGCCAAGCGATGTAAGATTGTTACGATTTGTACAGTTAAATCAAAAGCTTTCTTGTACTACTCCACCAGAAGTAATTGCAGACGCATATGATATCAATCTGTATGTCCATGCACATTGGCTACCCAACGTGAGAACTGCTATTGAATTCTTACATCAAAAAGGACATATTTTAGGTATTATTACCAATGGTTTCGTCGAAGTACAAGGAGAAAAAAGGCAAAGACTCCAGTTAAAGAATTGGTTTGATTGTTATATAGTTTCTGATGAAGTTGGTGTTGCTAAACCTAACGTAGAAATTTTTAATATTGCGCTACAAGAAATTACTAGCAAACGCAAACAAGTAATTGAAAAACAGTCCATGTTAATGGTTGGTGATTCGATTATTAGTGATGGTTATGGAGCAAAGAACTTTGGAATCGATTATTGTTTAATTAATAATCGAACATTAACTAACGACTCTTTGGAAACCCCTATTAAATACACCCTTCGCTCTGTTGCTCATTTGCCGGCAATTATCGGCTATGAAACTGAATATATGGATTTCTTGAAATCAAGCATGAACACAGAAGTACTTATATAATTGCCTTTAATAAGTTAAAAGAAAAACGTATCTTGATATAGTGCGTGAATACATTACTACACTGTTTAATCCAAAAATTAACATTTTTTTGTTTCGAGCTTAGCCAGTTGTTCAATCAGATTTTTGAATAAAATCACACCAAAATAAATACCAGCATTTGCAAGCAGAATACAATTAGAAGAAAATAAAATTTATCGCGACTCACCCAAGCAAAAGGATTGATATGGATATTAATTTAACAGTATTTGCTGCCCCAATATTTCTAATTTTAATTGGAATTGAATGGAGCATTTCTTATTACAAAAAATCTAGTGTATATCAATTTAATGATTCTATTAATAATTTGAGTACTGGCATACTAGAAGAAATTGCGGCTCTACCAGTAAGGGGGGCAATAATTTTTGGTTATTATTATTTGTATGAGCATTTTGCTGTGTTTCACATAAATTCTCATCTTATTATTTCCTGGATCCTACTCTGGCTTGGTGTTGATTTTTGTTATTATTGGTACCATCGAGCAAGTCATCGATGTAATTTTCTTTGGATAGGGCACTCGGTTCACCATCAAAGTGAAAATTATAATTTATCGGTTGCCTTAAGACAGGGCTATTTCCAAACCCTAACATCTTGGGTTTTTTATCTGCCCCTAGCTTTAATAGGCTTTCCAACCTGGATGTTTGTTCTGATCGCTTCAAGCAATACTATTTATCAGTTTTGGATCCACACTCAATCAATAAATCGAATGGGATTGTTGGAAATAATGTTTAATACACCCTCGCATCATAGAGTGCATCATGGCATAAACCCGCAATATATCGACAAAAACTTCGCCGGAAGTTTAATTATATGGGACAAGATTTTTGGTACCTTTGAACCAGAAAAGATTCCTGTAGAATATGGAATCACTGAGCCGCTTGAAACATGGAATCCGTTTTATGCCAATGTTAAAGTCGTTAAAGACGTATTGTATTATGGAAAAAATCTGAAAAATAAGCTGGACCTTATTAAAGCATTTTTTATGCCACCAGAATGGGTAATTAATCAGTTACAAGAGCAGAATGATATTCCCAAAAGAATGGTAAATAAGAAAAACAGCCAATCTCCCAAACTATATATGTTATTCAATATCGCCCTTGCAATAGTTCTTTACGCTTACCTCTCATTTATCTTCACTTTAGACTCACTGAGCTCATGGCTTATGGGAGTATTTATTTTATTTACCCTCTATACATTAGGTTCAATTGCCAACGGGAAACAAAAAAATCTATTTTTTGAACTACTGCGTTCCATTATTCTTTTATTTATTCTTCTCTCATTAAAAAATGGTATATTTTTATCTTTCGGTTTAGCTATATTGTTTTTACTGGTAAATCTTTTCCTATTTCGTTTTAATTTGTTTAGAAAACAATCCTATGTATCTTCTATTTCAGCATAAAATCAGGGGTTAACTTAGTCGAGTTAGCCCGAACCCAAGTTTTATAGACTATAATAAAAACAGCTAATAAAGTATTTGACTTTCGTTTCTCTGCGCTCAGTTAGTTGTTAGACGTAGTGAATATGAAGATTTCTATCTCGAAAAGTACTTTGCTAATAACGCAAAACTAAACAACTAATTTGGGGAGACCTTTATGAGAGTTGGCAAATACTATAACGATAATCTAGTTTTCATCTATGCCTATGGAATCAGTAAAAAACACTGCAGAGTTCACGTGTCCCCTATCATGTTGGAGACATTAGTTCTACTCTGAAGAACAAAAAATTAGTTTTAAATAAACGATATTGATGTATGTGATATAAGGAGCAAGCAATGAACAATTCAGCATATTTTCCTATACAAATAATATTCAATAATCTCAAACACTCAAAATCAATTGAGAGTAATGTACGCAAGCATGCTGAAAAATTAGGGAAGTATTTTGACGGTATTATCAGTTGTAATGTCAGCTTAGAAACGCATCGACATCACAATAAAGGAAAAATTTTTCATGTGCGTATTGATCTTGTTGTTCCAAATGCGGAACTCGTCGTAAATCGAGACCTAGCAGAAAATCACGCGCATGAAGACGTTTATGTTGCAATAAGAGATAAATTTCTTGCCATGACACGACAACTAAAAAAATACGTTCATAAACAACGTGGGGAAATAAAACACCATGAACTACCTACTGTAGGATTGGTTCGAGAAATCGCACCTATAGCTGATTACGGTTTTATTGAAACCATTGATGGAAGAAGACTTCGTTTTACCAGTAAAAGTGTAATTGATTATGATTTCAGTAAGTTAGAAGTTGGAAAAAAAGTTAGTTTTGTTGAAGCAAAAAGTAATGATGGTCCAGCAGCAAGTACTGTTTATGTGAAATAGAATAATTTGATGAAAAAGACATATTGCCTTTTTCATCAAAGGGATGTTTATTTTTAATCCTCGTTCAGTAAATAAAACTTGCCTACTAATCATTGTCGGGGTTCATCAAGTATTTTTACTGCCAAGACTCGTTTCTTATAGGGGCATGATGATAATATAACGTACTTTTACACCTAATTTTAAACTCAAATTATGGATAAAATTGCTGCAGTCTATGTCACCAAACCTGAATTCCTGCCCATACTTGCTGAAGAATTAGGTAATGTTTCCAAAATTGTAGAAGATTTAGTTTTTTCTTCTCATAAAAAACTGGATGTATGTTTTGCACAGGACATTTGGTTAGAACCACAAACAGTAACTTTTCAATCTATTTCAGAGGCAGTAAAAATCCTTCGTCAAGCTGGCAAATTTTGGCACCTACATCCTATTTCTCATGTAAGACGCTCACGATTAATCGAAGAACAATTACGTCAGACTCCTCCCCTTTTGCGCCAGTTTCCTATTGAAGAGGAAATTCCACAAATAGGTGCCTTTTGCTTATTAGATAAAAATACTTTGATATATAGCCAAAAACGCCAGAAAAAATGGCCTAATGGAACATGTTATTTTATTGAAGATAAATTAAATCCACCCAATCGAGCCTACTTAAAACTATGGGAAGCACTAACCCTTTTAGAAAAATACCCAAAGCCAGGTGACCAAGTCCTAGATTTGGGCGCTTCTCCAGGAGGATGGTCTTATGTGATGCAATCCCTGGGTACTTCAGTGACATCTGTGGATAAGGCTTTATTAGATCCCCAAATTGCTAAATTACCTCGCATTAACTACTTGCAACAAAGTGCCTTTGCTATAGATCCGATGCAGTGGGAACAAAGCTATGACTGGGTATTATCGGATGTCGCCTGTTATCCGGAGCGAGCTTATGCACTCATCATGAAATGGATAGAGTCGGGAAAAGCCAAGCAATTGATCTTTACTATAAAATTACAAGGAACGATTGAGATGGCCACAATAAAAAAATTTCAAAAAATACCAAATTCTTTTCTTACCAATATGTTTTATAACAAGCACGAAGCAACATTTTTTTATCCTTTTGAAAATAATCCTATAAATCGCTGAAAGTTAATATTCTTTTAATAAATTAGATCTAGACTATTAGTATAAGTCTTTAATATTTACCATTCGAGAATGTTATGTCTGGTTCAAAAGAAGAAATTAAATTAACCAGTGATAAACTGCATAATAAAAACTGTTTTAGCTATTTGAGGCACGTGAAGTTACCTCGTGCTGTTATTGATTTAAAATTACTTCCAGAAAATGTTATTAACAGCATCTCGTCATTACAAGAACCCCAGTTCAATGTAATGTCCCAACTACCTCAAGATTTAACGAACTATACAGGTAGCTATATATATTGCACTAATCAAGAGAGTAAAAAATTATATTTTATTAAATCAGATGGTACATCTGAGTCAGTACAAATTAAGGATTTTGATTTATTTGATCAGAACCTACAAGAGATGAATGTTAAGGGTTTGAAGCAATTCAATCTTAAACCCACGCAAATTGAAACATTGATTACCTCCAACGGAGGTCACCTTCCCTATGACTCCAGCTACCCATATGCTGATTTATACACCGAATTTTTTGATTATCTTGAAGATAATATTAAAAATATTTTTGATAAACCTCGGGCAGCTTTGCTACTTGACCGCGAGCGACTTGCAGTATACCAAGAAACTATTCGAGTTAACCCCACATACCTTCCTTATTCGTTACAAAAAGCATATGTTGGAAATATGGGTGTTTTACCTTCTATAAAAACAATTGGTAACTTGAAGGAAAAGGCAAACCGTATAGAAGAAGAGATAGATGCATTAGATGAATTTATTTTTTCTCTTTATGCAAATGATAATCATATTTTGAATGATACTTTTGACAATATTAGAGAAATAACTTTAAAACAGAATCCAAGCTCATCAAGCATTGAAAAATCCATTTCAAATCATGTAAGCGATAAAGAAACTCCGATCAATAAAAAATCCAACTCACCAGCATATGAGGGCTCTACAGTTGGTCGGGTTACCGCCATGATGGCTAAGGAATACCATCCACAACATGGAACCAGTTTGTCAACAATCAGACGTTATCGCTACAATGTTAATGGCCCTATAGAATACCGTTTTGGTACTCAAGGACAACGTCACGAAGGTAAGGTTCGCATAAGCCCATTATTCAAACGGTTTTTAAAAATTGAAGCCGAAAGAGAGGACGCAAGGGTAGAACAAGCAAAAAAAGAACTCGAGGCACGCTTGAGTGCAACAGGAAAACAAGCTCCCAACCAAGCAGAAGGAACTATCGCTCTAGAACGAATAAAGAGTGCTGATCATGGAGAGATAGATGAAGATAGAATAACTCATATTTATTTCAACCTTTTAGGTCGCGATAGAACCGGTCTGGAAGGAACAAAGGAAAAGGAATTAACCCAAAAGTTAGAAGCACTTGAACTACACCAAAAGGAAGACGGAACTATATCTGGATATAAAAATGTAGCTGTCATTACCCTTCCTGCAGATAAGGGGTTGATGTGGCAAAAAGCCTATGCAGATACCACAACAAAATATAACTCAAAAAATGTGATTGAAGATTTTTTACGGATTGCACAGGAATCTAAAGGATATGATCTCCATTTGAGGAAGAAATTACCTGAAGATCTCACTCAATATCAAGGAAGTTATATATATTGTAGCGATGATAAAATTAAAACACTGTACTATATTAATGCAGATGGGGAATCTAAAGAGGTACCCATAGAAAACATTGCTCAATTTGAGAAAAATCTAAAAGATATAAAGGAGCAAGACTCTGACTTAATACATCTTACAGATGATCAAGCCAAGAGCATGATTGCAAGCTCAGACCACACCCCTCCTGGACTGATGAAAATAAAAGACTTTCACATCAGTGAGCGAATTCGCAGAAAAATATTTAAGGATGGAGGCAAGTATACCCACGAAACTGAAGCCAAAGTTTTAAAAGGACTACTTGATGAGAGCTTTAAGGCTTTAGGTTATTCAGATAAAACTGAATTAACTGAAGCTGAACGGCAGGCAGTCTGGTTCCATTTTGTAAAATATCAACTACCAAATCACATCATAGAATCTCTAAACCCCAAAAGTATTAACTTCAGTTGTAAAGATGCAATTGACCGAGGTGGAGTAGCCTCTGCTTATTATAACCTGGTGAAATCTTTTAACTTAACTGATTCCGAACAGAAAAAGGAAGTAGGAAACAAACCAATGAGTCGGGAAGAGTTTGAAGAAGCATTACATGCCGCGCCCACCATGGTTAAAGGTCGTGGTATGAATCATCATAGAAAGCTTATCTGGAACGCTGTTGATGCTTATGTTAATGCACACTATAACGACCTCAAAAATAATTCCGATAAGGCATGGCTTATAGAATGGAGGGACTATAATTGCCCCCATGAGCGCGTCGAAAGTTTGCTAAAAAAACGGTTAGGAGAAGGTTTGGATGAAATAGAAGAACACCTTCGAACTGAACAAAACTCTCCTAAAATAAAAGCCCTTACCCAAGGAAAAATGATTTTAGAAGAAATAGATAAGCAAACAAAATTGGGTGTTAGTGGAAGACGTGTGTTGTTGGAAACCGCTGTAAGAACTACGTCAATGTCGCTCAGTCCTGACACCCAAAAGCCTAAAAACATCGACCGATACCAAAAACTTTATGATAAGCTTGAAATAAGCTTTCCAGAACTAACAGTTTTAAGAGGGTTAGTAAAAATCTTTGCTGGAACTGTCACAGATATTGTTTTAGGTGCATTGTCTATGGCCTCTTTTGGAAAAATAGACATAAAATCAGACCTGACAGCCCGAGGTTGGGCAACATTTAATGCTGGGTGGGAACTTTCTGCACGAAAATCGTTGCAATCAGTGATGAAAAATCAACTGGAAGAGATGAAAAATCAACTGGAAGTGATGAAAGGTAATCAAAAAGATGATCAAAAAGACCCTAATGAGGACTCTACCTTGAGCGGTGCGAATTCAAATGTGGAATGTAAATAATATCTTTCCTTTAAATACAATCTCCTTAAATAATTATTTATAAAAAAGATTAACAATTAAAATATATTTGTTAAGCTTTCTTAAACATGGAATAGGTATTTATTCATTTCAATCGAAATTTCAGGGAAATAAATCATGAATCTAAAACTTAAAGGCAAAACAGCGTTAGTTACCGGCTCCACTGCAGGTATAGGGTTTGCAATCGCGGAACTATTAGCTCATGAAGGCGCAACTGTTGTAATTAATGGGCGAACTAAGAATAGGGTCACTGAGGCAATGCAACAAATAAAAACGCACAACCCCGAAGCCAACTTAATTGCCGCGCCTTCTGATTTAAGTCTAAAAAAAGAAACAGAGACATTACTTAAACAAATACCCACAGTAGATATTCTGGTCAATAATGTTGGTATTTATAACACAAAGCCCTTTGTGGATATTTCCGATGAAGAATGGTTGCATATGTTTGAAGTCAATGTAATGAGTGGTGTTCGTTTAAGTCGTCATTACTTGGTTCCGATGTTAGAGCAAAACTGGGGCAGAATCATATTTATTTCAAGTGAATCAGGTGTCCAAATTCCGCCCGAGATGGTGCATTATGGCATGAGTAAAACAGCACAGCTTGCCATTGCTCGTGGAATGGCTGAGACGACAAAAGGAACTAATGTAACTGTTAATGCAGTTCTTCCTGGACCGACCAGTAGCGAGGGTATTAGCCAATTTGTAAACGATCTTGGTAAACAGCAAAATAAATCAACAAAACAAATTGAGAAAGATATTTTTGAAGATTTAAGACCCACTTCGCTAATCAAGCGATTTGCCTCCCCTGAAGAAATCGCCAATATGGTTGTATTCTTATGCAGTCCATTATCCTCTGCTACCAATGGAGCGAGTATTCGTGTGGATGGCGGGATTATTAGAACAATTGCATAGTAAATTAAGTAAAGTTGGTGTAGTGGAAATTACCAAATAATTTATTTCACTGCACCAAGGAGCTAAATCATTTATAAATTAAACGTATTAATTTTTGAATCCTTCAGACGTTCGGTTTCTAAGCAGTTCTATATTTTTGGCTGGATCAACAAACAACTCCCCTCCTAATCAGAATTTTAATCCTTTCAAGATGCTCCGGATTTCGAGGACAAGCTGCAGTGAGGTTGAAATTTATTAAAAAGGTGAGGTTCCCTTAGGTTTTAACGCCAATGAAGATAGCACATTGATCTTGCCTCTCATACACTTCAAAATCCGTCTCATACGTTCTGATAATATTGGACTGGGTTTCAAAATAAGCCCAGATTGCTTGCCAGGTTTCGATAATTGCTTTTGGCATAGGACCGGTGTTTTTAAAAACAAGATAATTCCCTTTATTTACTCTGGTGGTATTAAAATGATTTATTATTGCCGAATTATCAAGTTCAACTCCTGCAGTGACAGTATAAAAGCCATTACAATCTGATTCATAATCCGAATAGACTCCATATATCGGTACATGAGATTTTTGTGTTTGAATTTTTGACGCATAAAATCTGTTCCAAAGTTCTGGAAGTTTTGCAGTTTGAGGATTAAATTCGTCGAAATTGCGGGTTCGCTCACTTAATCCCATAACAGTAAATGACTCTATTTTAACAAGCTCGGGTGTAATGTTTTTCATAACCAGTTCTCTCTTAATTTGAAACCACACAGCTGCATAGCAGCAACAATATTTACCAATATAATTGAAGCTAGTGACAGTTTTTGTCAGTAGAGCACAGTTATTTCATACTTATTTCTTCGATAAGTTTTATTGTGTCTGCTGTAAGTTCAAATGAGTCCAGATCCAAATCTTCTCTCATATGCTGTTCACTGCTAGTTCCAGTTAAGGGAACCATCCCAATTTGCAATGCGAATCGAAAAATAATTTGTGGTATCGATTTTTTATAATGTTTCACAAGCTGATGCATAATATTAGTGATTAAATAAGTTTGGTTTGCTGTGAGCAAAGAAAATCCCTGATAAATTATTCCATGATTTTTACAAAATAATCGAATTGCTAAATCCCATTGCGTACTGGCAAAACAACGATTTTGAACGAAAGCAGGTTTTACCCGTGCAGCATGATAAAGGGCATCTAGTTGATCTAAATTCACATTTGAAATACCAAGTAATTTGATTTTTCCTTCATGATATAAATCCTCCATTGCGTTCCAAATATCTAGATCGTCTTGAACAATCCCCGAATTATAAGAGGGACCATGAAGAATGTATGAATCAAGGTAATCGGTTTGTAAGTGTTCTAGTGAGCTTGTAAATGATTGTATCACTTGCTCTTTATATGAATCGGTTTCCTCAAAAGGTTTGCGCTCATCTTGACCATGGGCGGGTGTGAATTTTGTTTGCAAGAATAACTCATTGCGTTGTTTTCCACTGGCTTTTAAAAATTGCTGAACTCCAAGCCCTACTCCTTCTTCAAAATAGTGCATACGTTGGTTTGCTGTATCAATTCCAGTAAATCCGTTTTTTAATGCCTGAAAAGTAAGCTCTTGGCTTCGCTCTTCTTTCCAAGCTGTACCATACAGAAAAGGTGGAATACTAATATGATGGAACTCGTGTTTAAATGCTTCAAGCATAAAATTGCAACTCAATATTGGATTATTAGAATAGTTTTAACGTATTCTTAAAGAAAAATAAATCAACACACTAATTTTCATAAAATTAATTTTATTTACTTGGATTTATTGGTTGCAAAAGTTGCCTTCCATTTTTTTAAAAGCGGTTGGCGACGTTCAGGATAACCCATTTCTGTTAGATTTAATTCAATAATACGATCTGTTCTAAAGTGTCGAAAATCCTGCCTTAGTTCGCACCACGCAATAAGAATACGAACTTGATCAAAAAAACCTAGTGCTAATGGCCAGATAATCCGCTTTGATGAATGTTCATTTACATCTCGATAGAGCAGTTGTAGTTTTCTTTCCAAACGTATTGCTTTTCTAATTAAAATTAAATCAGAATCTTTACTTTCGGCAACTATGCCTGGAGCTATAAGAAGTCCAGATATTTCTAGTTGTTCTCGTAATTCATTAGGCAATACCGCTGCAATTTTAGCTAGTGCATTTTGTGCAGCAAATTTGAGTTGAGTGTCTGTTCGATCCGCTACCCATCGTGAACCAAGAACTATAGCTTCAATTTCTTCTGGGGTAAACATAAGTGGAGGAAGAGTAAATCCTGGGCGCAACATATACCCCATACCTGCTTCGCCTTCAATTTCAGCCCCTTGTCCTTTAAGCATCGAAATATCTCGATACAAAGTACGAAGACTAATTCCCAACTCTTGGGCAAGCGTTACACCACGGACTGGGAACCGATGCCGTCTTAATATCTGAATTAAGTCTAATAATCGTTCAGTTCGTGACATTTACAAAAAGCACCCTCGGAATTTAGTGTTATCTTATTTAAGTTAAGTTTTAAATGCCAATATTTTTAATATTTCTTCCTCAGAAATCCTCTTTTTCTAAAGAAAAATGAATAACCATTCTGTTTGATTAATATTCTCTTAAGATTTAATTGGTAAAATTACAGACCATGTGTTCGTGTAATGGGCAGATCCGAGAGGTAATATATGGGTAAAAGCTCCCTTCCTAAAGACATAAGACAAAGTGAAATAAACTCTATTTGTGTTTTGTTAAATCATAATTTAATTCGTACTACTCAAGATTTAATTACCCATTTTTCTCAACTTATTGAACAAATTCGCAGAAATCCACAAATTTTCAAAGAAACCTACACCCCGGAACAATGCATTCAAATACTCAAAAAAGCAATTAAAACTTACAATAGTATCTATGCATATAACATTACACTAAAAGAAGAACTCATAGATCAGTTTATTGGCGCGGAAAAAACAAGAATATCAGTTGGAACAACAAAAAAATCCTCTGTTGAGACGCTAGTTGAAGATGATTTAACTAAAGTAACAAAAGGTTATGATCGTCTAGAAATGGCTCAGGAAAATGTCCAGCAAATTTCTAACGAGATTTTACGTGTGTTAACTAATAAGGAGTTTGCTGTAGTTCCACAGATAATAATCGGTTCGGGTGATACGGGAACTACCCTTTGGCTTGAACAATATAAAGCACATCATGGGACCAGCCAAACACTCTTAGCTAAGGGTGATCTTCCGCCAGTTTTAATGATAGGTGAAGATTCTGGTAGTTGGAGACATAATTATACCCTTGCCCAACCTTATAGCATCCTTGAGCGAACAACATGTAAAGAAAATCCCTCTATCTATTTATCTACAGAGTATTATCGAAAAAATCCTCATGCAAATGGTCGACATGTCTATCAAGCAAATCAAGTGAATCTTGGTTTTACTGAAGCTCCTCTGTTACGTGCATTTGTATCAAAAATTGAAAAAAGAAGTAATCATTTAAATGATTGGCAATCCTCAGATCATGAATATCGTGTGATAGTAGAGACGCCTAATGGAACTAAGAATATCTATGCAAATGAACTCAACATATGCACAGGCCTCGGTCCTGCACGAAATATCATTTCTGGCTCATTACTCTCATCGGATGAGTTCAATCATTTAAACAAATTTGATTCTAAGAAAGGATTCACACCGATTGTCGATGGTAATCAATTTATTTTAACGGATACAGAGGAACGAGTTAAAGCACCAAGAAAATTAGTGATCTACGGAGGTGGGGGAACCGCCGCTGCCTGCTACAGGAAGGGTTTTTTTGGTCATGATAAACGCACTGAAAATATGGAGTTTAATAAAACAAATCAACAAAACTCTGTTATCTGGATTGCAAAGCAATTTGATAAAGCGGGTACAGGAAAACTCGCTACGACTGCATTAGGCACAGCAAAATCCCGTGGAGATTTAATTCAAGCCGAATTAATCAAAATTGAACAGCAAATTAATGGAAGCTTATTATTAACCTTTACAACTGAAAGCTCCGCTGCTCAGAAAAAAACAAAAGCCTTCACTATTGAATGTGATCAACTTATTTACTCTGTTGGTCAAGATGATAATCGTATGAGAAATATTTGCAAGGAAATCGAGGCCGATGTATCACTTGTTTATGATAAAAATAATATGGTTCTTCATGTATGCTCAGCGGATAAAAAAGTATTTTTCTTTGGCGCAGCAGCGATGGCAGTACGAGAAAAGGAATATATGGATGCAACCTGGAAATGGCTTAAATCCGAAAACATTGGTGGTGATGTAGGTCCAGGATCAATGCCCCCTTCCCGAGCGCAAATCAAGAGTTATAATTTTTGGCGTGGTCTCGATCCAAATAGTATTAATGCCAACATGGACAGTCAATATTTAATTATTAAATACTTAGAAAAATCCGGTGTTGAACCAAAAGTGGCTGCCTGTTTTGTAGAGGATTTGTTAGAAGCAAGAAAAACAAGTACGTGTGGGGCTTCCCACTCAATGATTTTAGCACTTCTAAAGAAACATCAGTTAGATGAAATCATTGAAATAAAAGGACATGGACATCTAGCATTAAAAACAGACAGTAAACCTGTTCCAACCCAATCGAGACAAAAACTTTTATCCTGGCTTGGCCCACAAAGAACATCAAAAGATGCGGATATTCTCGTATCCTCTGTTCATGCAAAGAAAACATCTAAGGACACTATAGAAAAAGAGGAACAAGGTGTACAATTAATTGCAGAGATAAAAACATAAGAGTCTTATGTTCTTTCTTATGCGTAAAAAATAGTAAATATTTTGTATGCTCTTTTAACGACTCAATTGGAATCAACATGCTATTAGCTAAATTTCTTGAGTTAAATGATCAAGAAAATTACCAGCAGACCAAGTTATTAAGCCTAAAAAAACGATTGGATCCCGATTTTTTTTATCAAATAATCGCACAAGCAGATCATGAATTGTTATTCAAACTTGCGATGAATAATCCTGAAATTGATGCAATATGTAAAGCCCCTGAATTAAAATCTCACTGGGAGGACATGTGGCGTCTTTGTGGTGTTAATCCGAAAGAAAATGCTTCTATAAACTCTGAGGCTGTGCACGAATATCAACCCATGCCTACGATTTCCTCATGTTTTGATCTACTAAAAGGTCTTTATCTTTATGAAAATTTTAAAAAAATTTTTAAAGACATGGAGCATACACAAGAATTATATGACAATGCGGAGGAGTTTTTGGCGGCGTCTGGTCTTTATGGATGTTTTTTTGCCTTAAATGCGTTATGCAAGGGGGGGCTAGAGCTATTACACTATAAATTTGATGAAAAGATTGCAGAAAAGATAATTTTTTATGCCCAACTTGCTGCAAAATATTATTTATCTGCAGGGTACTTACTTTTAGCAAATGTTTATCAAGAATTACTTCAATATCAAAACGAAACGAATTTAGTTGGATGGAATTTATCGCTTCTAGCATTTCAAGCAATGAGTGTTGCAAAAAGACTAGAGCAATACTCTATCCCCATGCTCAATAATGCGTATCAAGGAAAAACATTAGAAGAAGCAAGTAATGGACAAATAACTAGTTTTTCGCAAGCCTTAAACAGGTTGCAAAGATTTTTGACACTATCCCCTTTAGATCTGGAAGTTGCTACAGGTGCAGCAATTGCTGAGGCTTCGGCAATAAAAAGAACCTACAAATTAGAGGAATCGCTGATTCCTACTCGGTCTGAGGAAGAACCTTTCACTGCAAAACCAAGAATGTCATGAAGGAAGAACTCATACTACCCTTATTCCGTCAACGCAATTGAGTCACCTGAGTATGGCTGTATGAAGTATCTGGAGTGCACACTTACGTCATCCATACGCGTTTACAACAAAAGGATTTCCTGATTCTATGATTCGCATGATAAAGGCCACAAAGAGAAGCCATAAATTTGAAAAGTATTGTTCCCTTATACCACCCAAGCTAAACTACCACAAAAAAAGATTATGGATGCTATAGTGAGGAATATATCAAGGAGACTGCTTGCACAAGCGCATAAGCCCTTTGATTTTTTAAGTCAGCTCTTGTTGTTACTTATTCTTATAATTGCTTTTGTGCCCTTTTCTCCCAAAATGCCTGCTTCGGGGATCGATCCTTCATGGGCACTGGGACTAAACCAAGCAGTCGCTCAAGGGTTGGCTTTTGGTAAGGAAATAATATTTACCCTAGGCCCCTATTCGTCTCTGTATACAAAAGCCTATCATCCAGCAACTGATCTCATGATGATTTTAGGATGTTTTTACCTCGCACTCATGTACTGGGTTTGTTTATTTTTTTTAATGCAAAAAAAGAGATGGTATTGGACTTTAATTTATTGCGTACCATTTCTAGGGATGATTTATTCGCGGGACTCTTTGTTTTTTTCTTATCCATTACTTGCAGGATTATGCAGTTTCAAAATCATCTATTTGGAACATAGGCTTACTCGCAACTATCGTCTATTATTTGCTTTTCTTCTCTTCGCTCCATTTGGGCTACTGGCCTTAGTAAAAGGGTCCATGTTAATTATTTGCTTACTTATACTTTTTCTTTATTTCATTTTTTTTCTTGCTTATAAAGAAAAAAAAATTGCACTAATTTGTCTTATTTCTCCTTTAATATCAATTATTTTATTTTGGTTGGTCGCGGGACAATCTCTACTTACATTACCTGATTACCTCATCAGTTCGGTTTTTATAGCATCAGGATTTACTGAAGCCATGTCTTCTAATGGTAATATTAGTGAAGTCATTTTATATTTGCTTACTTGCCTGTTAATTTTGTTAACCATTTCAGGGAATAAACAAATACGCCTTACTACAAAAATATTCTTGCTAGGCGCATATATTATTTTTTTGTTTGTTTCTTTTAAAACCGGTTTTACTCGTCATTTTGGTCATGCCTTTATCCCGGGAACCTCCATTATGCTTGCAACGTTACTTTTATCCCTGATTTTAAATACCTGGATCAGTTATCTGCTCGTCATTTTTTCATTGAACACTTGGTATTACATCAATAGTCAGTATACCCACATATCCATCCGGAATAACTTTATCTCTACTTCCTCCTCAGCCTGGCATGGTTTAAAGAATAGAATTCAGGATTTCTCCTGGCTCGAAAAAAATTTTTCATTTAGTATGAATTTCATACGTGAGCAAGCGGCTTTCCCCATTTTACAAGGCACTACGGACATTTACTCATACGATCAAGCTTATCTATTATCCTCACAGAATACATGGGCACCTCGGCCAACTTTTCAGAGCTATTCTGTTTTTAATGCAAGTCTGGCAAGTAATAATAAAAAACATCTTCAGGGGAAGTACAAGCCTGATAATATTATTTTTAAAATTGAACCTATAGATCAACGAGTTCCCTCTTTGGAAGATGGTGCAAGTTGGCCTTTACTGCTGTTGAATTATCAACCTATTCATTACAATAATAATTTTCTATTTCTTAGAAAAAAGAAATATGAATATCCAAAAGAAGTTATTGTGTTAAAAAAAGAATCTCATTTGCTTGGTGAAACAGTCCAACTACCAGAAAGCGATTTATTATTTGCTGAAATTAAGCTAACTCCTACTCTTTTGGGAACATTAGCGACCATTCTCTTTAAACCGCAACAATTGCACATTACTATGAATCTTAACAATGGTCGCACCAAACAATATCGTCTTGTGGCTAATATGGCGAAATCAATGTTTCTCATTTCACCTCTTATTGAAAATACTGCCGAATTCTCAATGCTTTATAAAAGAAATAACGAATTAGATGCTAAGAAAGTTCAGTCCTTGGTCATTACCACAAATCAGGAAAGAAATTGGCATTGGAACAACGAATATATTATCAATTTTAAGCGATTGACTCAGTAGAATTTATCTTTGAAACGCTTAACCTCTTATTACTCGGTTAAGCGAATCGATTTTTGGTATTTCCTATTTGATAGCTCCACGCCGTCTATTTTTGTAACGAATATCCATTATCAAGCCAGCCTTGTAGTCCGGTTTCTAACGATAAGATATTGGAATAACCCATTTTTTGTAAGTTGTCTGCTACTAAGGCACTTCGAAATCCCCCACTACAATAAACAAGAACTGGAGCGTTCAAATCTGGAATTTTCTTTTCAATATCTCGTTCGATAATGCCCTTACTTAAGTGAATTGCTGTAGGAATATGTCCAGTATCCCATTCATTTGACTCACGCACATCTATAAGATGCAGCGGTTCTTGCCGATCAATTTTTTCTTTTAGTGTTTTGGGGGGTATTTCGGTAATACGTTTTTTAGACTCAGCTACTAGTTTTAAAAATCCTTGCGCATGTTGTTTCATTACCTTCTCCTAACATTTTGTTTTATTGTATTCAACTTCTTAACCTTGGACATCTCTGCTTACCTACAGTTGCATTAAGAGCATAATTTAACCGCGGTGCTATAATTATAATCAAAGATAACAAAATCGATCATTGAAAATCGTTGGAGTGCTTTTGATGAAAGCAAGAGAATTTTTCGGTCGCGTAAAGCAACACCAAAGTGGGTCTTCATACTCTAATGTTGTACTAAATTACCTAAATACACGCAATAGTTCCATTTTAAAAGATTTTAAAACGGTATATAAAACAAATTTGCATTCAAGTCATGAACCATTTCCAAAATTTGTTACGCGTCTAGAAAGGGAACATAAAAAACAATTCATATTTAGAGGTATGAGCAATCATGAAGTTGCTGATTTTTTAAAAAGAAGAAGATTTCTCTGTGCGCCCAGCAAACAGAAACAGGATCATTATAACATTCCTGAGCATGTCATTCTGAATAATACAACCAAATTTGGTGCTTTTACTCCATCATTACAAGTTGGTGGTACCTATGCAAGCATGAGTACTATAGTTCCTAGCTCCGGAGCAATTGTCACAACCAATTTACCCCCTTTTTTTGTTAACCCTAAAGAAATCCTGGGGACTCATGAAGAGTTATATAAGCGTTTTAAAAAGCGCTATGACTTAGAAACAGAAATGAATACAGAATTTCAAGGGCTTACGGATGTCATAGAAACAGCAGGGAAAAACATAGAAATTACCATGATTCGAAATTTTGGAAAAAAATATGTTGGATTAGAACTAAATGATGTAAAAGACATTCATCTTTTGACAGTACCAGGTCAAATATTATGTAGTTGGACGAGTATCAATACCCCTTTGCATGAAGTAAGTTTTGAAAATCCAGAATACAAACTCAGGGTGTGTTCTGTAAAAGTTGGGTTTGCTGAGCATGATGCCTATCTTGCTGACGAGTATGATTTAGTTAATCAAAGAAATCGAGATATAGGACTTATTCCTCCTGAGGGTAGAGTAATTACGATGCATGAAGCAAAATATTTAGCAAAATCAGGTTTATTGGAACTACTCAATAATATGTATGAAAATGATGATGAAACATATGTATTTTCACATGTGCCAAGCGATATTCCAGTTAATGATATCGATGCTATTCGTGAGTATATGCTTAAGACTATCGAATCTTTACCACACATGAGAAAAATGGAATCCAGAATAGAAGAACTTACGGATGAGGAACCAAAAGAAAAGCCTGATGTAAAATAATAGAGACGTGCGACCTTTAATGCTTTTTGCCAATTCCTTTAAACCAATTTTTTAATTCCGGCCAAAAAGCAATGATAGCGATAATGAGAGTAAATAAAATAACTGAAATTACCATTTGAACGATAGGAAATCGGAGTTCATCATGCGCAACAAACCAGCTCGCGATTGATCCGGAAATCACTAAAAGTAACCTTATAAAAAACTGAAACATAATAACTCCAGATAGTTATGGATCTAAATCAGATTCAATGTATGTTTTGCAATCATATATTCTTCATTAGTAGGAATAACACCTACGAATACTCTACTATGAGGATGGCTAATTACTGCAGTATGAGTGCAATTTGCCTGATCATCCAATATTACTCCCAGCCAAGTCAGACGTTCACATATTTTTTTTCTTACTGGCGCTGAGCGTTCACCAATGCCGGCAGTAAAAATGATTGCCTCGCATCCTTGCAAGCTACTGGCTAGAGCACATAATTCTCGTGCTGCCCGATAACAAAATAAATCAACTGCCTCAACTGCCCTTTCATCCTTACTGGCTTGAAGTTCGCGCATATCACTGCTGATTTCAGAAACTCCCAATAGTCCTGATTTCTTATACAAAAGGGTATTCACTTCTTCTACAGATAATTTTTTTTCCTGGAGTAAATATAAAATTACCCCGGGATCAATTTCACCACAGCGAGTTCCCATCATTAAACCTTCTAAGGCAGTAAATCCCATAGAGGTAGCAACACTTTTACAATGTTCCATCGCACACATGCTCGCACCATTACCCAGATGAGCAACAATTACTTTTTTATCTTTGATTTCTGAAGGTAAAACGGAAGCAATGTACTCATAAGAAATACCATGAAATCCATAGCGAATTATTCCCTCCTCACTTAATTTCCTGGGTATAGCAAAAAGAGTAGCTAATTTGTCTTGGGTTTGATGAAATGATGTATCAAAACATGCAACTTGTGGAAGTTCAGGGTAAAGCTTCAAGATACTCTCAATAATCGCTACATTATGGGGTTGGTGAAGTGGTGCCAAAGGATTTAAAGAGGTTAATTTTTCAATAGAATCTTTATTAATTAATATGGGATCATGAAAAAAACGTCCCCCGTGAACTACGCGATGCCCAACCGCTTTTAAAATATACCGTGTAGGTAAATGCTTTATCCATTCAAATAAAAATCTCAATGCAGATTCATACCCCGGTGATGAAATGGATGTATTAGCAATCTGTTCCTGTTGTGCATTGGAAATGGTTATTTGAGGATGTTTAAAAATACTTTCTATTTCACCATGATAAATTATAGTTAAAGAAGAAATAAAGAGACTAAATTTAATGCTGGAAGAACCTGCATTAATTACTAATACTGCTTCATCAAATTGTTCTGATTTCATTATTTTTTTCTACGTGCATACAATAAAGCCATAACACAGGATGCTTTTCGTGATAATTCATCGCTACCTCGGCTGGTTAAAATAATGGGAACATGAGCTCCCAATACCATCCCAGCGGCTTCTATACCTGACAAATAAGTCATTTGTTTGTAAAGCATATTACCTGATTCAATGTCAGGAACTACTAAGATATCCGCATTACCCGCAACAGGAGAAAAAATACCTTTTTCACGTGCTGAATCCATAGAAATAGCGTTATCAAAAGCTAAGGGACCATCTAAAATACCCCCTGTAATCTGTCCGCGCTCCGCCATTTTACACAATGCTGTGGCATCCAGTGTGGATGGAATTTTTTCATTTACGGTTTCAACTGCAGAAAGAATTGCAACTTTAGGGGTACCTAGTTCAAGTGCATGAAATAGATCAATCGCATTTTGTACGATGTCACGTTTTTCACTGAGATTTGGAAATAGATTGATTGCGGCATCGGTCAAAAAAATAGGTTTAGGATAATTAGGTACCTCAAGAGAAAATACATGGCTCATACGGCGCCCTGTACGTAATCCATTTTCTTTAGCGACAATAGGTTTCATCAATTCTTCTGTATGAAGTTTTCCTTTCATTATCGCTTCAACTTTTTGTGCTGCAGCTAGTTTTACCGCAGTTTCAGCAGCTTCATTACTATGTCTAGTAGGAATAAGTTCGTAAGCCGAAATATCAATATTAGCTTCTTTAGCGGCCTCAAGAATTTTTTGTTTCGGGCCCACGAGAACCGGTATAATTAATCCCTCTTCGGCCGAAGCAATTGCTCCTTTAAGCGAGAGTACATCCACAGGGTGAACCACAGCCGTTTTAAGTGGTTCTAGAGCGTTTTTTTCCATAATTAAATGGTGATACCAATGTTCTTGTTTTGGTTTAAGCTCAACTTTAGGCAACTCAATACAGACTCTTTTAATTTTTGTGGTTGGTGCTATTACCTTTGCACGACCACAAATAACTGTTTTTCCCAGTTGGTTAACGCCTTTACAATCAAACTCCACAATGTGTCTTTCCGGTATTTTATTCACTACCTTAAGTGTGACGGTGATGGTGTCTCCTAGAGTCACAGGATGTTCGAATTTTAAAGTTTGTTCTAAATAAATGGTGCCGGGGCCTGGCAACTCTGTTCCCAATATAGTAGATAAAAGTGATGCGCTCCACATACCATGAGCAATAATTTTGTGAAACATATCATTTTTAGCGTACTCTGCATCTACATGCGCTGGATTAATATCTCCAGACATGATGGCAAACAGCTGGATATCTTCTGAAGTTAATGTGCGTATTAGACTCGCTGATTTACCAATTGTTATCTCATCAAAGACCTGATTTTCGATGTAACTCATCTTTATGCCTATTATAATAATTCATAATCCACTTGGAACGTGGTCATTTTGTCACATGAGCATTACGCCCCATAATCGTGGGGCATTTTATTCTATTTTGCAGTTTCTATTTTTACGTCTCGAGATTTCCCTTTAGCTTCTGCTTTCTTGGGTAGCTCTATCCATAGCATTCCTTTTTTAAAAGTTGCTTTGGCTTTATTTATATCTATTGTTGAGGGTAAAGAGAGTGAACGCTCATATTTACCATAACTAATTTCTCGAGAAATATATTTTTTCTTTTCATTTTTTTTAGAAGTTGATTTTTCACCTGTAATAGTAAGCGAATTGTCCCTTAAAGATACAGTGATGTCTTTTTCATCCATGCCAGGCATTTCCATTTGGATGGTAAAGTGATCTTTATCCTCAACCAAATCCATGGAAGGCATAAGATTTAGATTCTCAAATTGTTCCATGCTTCTGTTTGGTGAAAACATTTCATAAAAATCCTGGAATGCTTTATCCACTTCCTGTTGAAGACTTAAAAAAGGATTATGAGGATGTTCAATTGAAATAGGTGTTCCTTTTTTCCATTTTAATAGCGCATTCATGTTATCGACTCCGTCCTATATTAATTTTCCATTAACGAAATACACCAAATACAGTTTGATATACAAAAGTATTTTGTCAAGTCAAAATAGTATTAATTGGTCTACAGTAATAAATATCATTCGCATTTTCGCGTACTCAAGTTAAGGAACATATTATGATGCATGCAATGATTATGGAAAAATCAGGCCAAAAGTTAATCTATAAAAAAATAAAAAAACCTGAACCTCAAGAAAATGAAGTGCTCATTAAAGTGCATACCTGTGGGATCTGTCGTACCGATTTACATGTTGTAGATGGTGAATTAAATCACCCCAAACTTCCTCTAATACCGGGTCATCAAATTGTTGGCACCATCGAAAAAATTGGTTCAGTGAATATCCCTTTTACTATTGGGCAACGAATTGGAGTCCCTTGGTTAGGTGGGAGCTGTGGCCAATGTCTGTTTTGTAAATCTGGGCATGAAAATCTTTGTGATCACGCCCGATTTACTGGTTATCAAATTGATGGTGGCTTTGCAGAATATTGTGTAGCGAACCAGCGATTTTGTTTTCCTATACCTGAGGGTTATTCTGATGATCAGGCAGCCCCGCTTTTTTGTGCAGGTTTGATTGGTTATAGGGCTTTATTAAAAACAAATGATGCAAAAACTTTAGGATTATATGGGTTTGGCTCAGCAGCACATATTCTTATCCAAGTAGCGAAACAACAAGGACGATCGGTTTATGTCTTTACCAGTCCTGGTGATAAGCAGGCACAGGAGTTTGCATATAGTCTAGGCGCGGTATGGGTAGGAGATTCAAACCAAGAGGCACCTCATCCTTTAGATGCTGCAATCATTTTTGCACCTGTAGGAACACTTGTTCCGCGTGCACTTGGTAATATAGAAAAAGGAGGGATAGTAGTTTGTGCTGGAATTCATATGAGTGATATTCCTAGTTTTCCTTATAATATTCTTTGGGGAGAGCGGACTCTGTGTTCTGTAGCAAATCTAACCCGAAAGGATGGGGAGGAGTTTTTATCGCTCGCACCGAAAATTCCTGTTAAAACAGAAGTTCATGTCTATCCATTAAGAGAAGTTAATCAAGCACTTGAGGATCTACGTCACGGGCGGTTTACAGGTGCTGCGGTAATTAAAATTTGAACTCAATACGGAGGATAAAGCACTCTATTCCCTTGCTTTGGCTCTTAATATTTGGGACTATCAACATCAAGGATTTCAATTTACTTATTCCAAGGGATTATGATTAATATGTTTCAACAGGCAATTGTACGAACACCGTCTTCCAATTTAATTCATGGATTAACATCCACAATCGAGTTAGGTCAACCGGATTATAGAAAAGCCCTCAAACAACATCAAAGTTACATCAATGCCTTGGCTCGCTGTAGCCTCGAAGTAACTGTTTTACCTGCCTTGGACCCATTTCCTGATTCGTGCTTTGTTGAGGACCCTGCACTCCTTACAGATAGATTTGCCCTCCTCACTCGTCCAGGGGCCCTATCAAGAGAGGAAGAGGTAAATTTAATTGAACCGTGTATTCAAACTTTTTACAAAGCAAACATCCATAAAATTACTGCCCCTGGAACCTTGGAAGCTGGTGATGTGATGCAAGTAGAAGATCATTTCTATATAGGGCTTTCGCAACGAACTAATAAAGAAGGGGCGGCACAATTAACGGCTTTACTGACACAATATGGTTTTAAAAGTACCGTGATTGAATTGAACAAATTTTTACATCTAAAAACTGGAGTTTCATATCTGGGTGATGGCTGTGTACTCGTCAATGGAGAATTAATTAATCATCCGGCTTTTCAATCATTAAAACAATTGGTTATTGATGATTGTGAAGCTTACGCCGCGAATTCCATTAATGTTAATAACACCATCATTATGCCTCAAGGTTTCCCACATTCAGTTGAAATGGTTCTTAATTCTGGCTTCCAAGTGATCACCGTAGATGTAAGCGAATTTCGTAAAATTGATGGTGGTTTGAGCTGTTTATCCCTAAGATTTTAATGAATAAAAAGCTTACTATTTTTAGTTTGACTTTAACGACCGTGGGTTCAGTAGACAGCATTCGTAACCTGCCTGCTGCTGCATTGGTTGGGACAGATATTTTTTGGTATTTCGGCTTGGCATTATTTTTCTTTTTATTACCCAGCGCCATCATTGCAGGCTGGTTTTCCACTAAATTTGACGAAGGGATCTATGGCTGGGTAAAAAATAGTCTGGGGAAAAAAGCTGGGTTTCTCGCTATTTGGTTCCAATGGATGCAAAACATCCTTATTTATCCCACCTTTTTCAGTTTTATAGCGGGTGCGTTTTTGTACTGCATCAATCCGGATCTTGTTGAAAATAAAATGCTTCTTTTTATTATAATTAATCTTCTCATCTGGGGTTTGACTTGGATTAATATAAAAGGACTCAATTTTTCCAATCGCCTGACTATTGTTTGCTCTATAATGGGACTTTTAATCCCCTTTATTTTAATCCTAGCTATAGGATTTATAGGGATGATTATTCATCCCCAATCGCTTAACCTTATAACACCTTCCCATCAAGATTCATGGGGATCCCTAACGGCAATAATACTTTCTTTTTGTGGCATTGAAATTGCTGGGGTTCATGCGCAAGATTGCAAACCAGGCTCATTACCTAAGGCGATTGCTCTTTCAGTGATTATTATTTTTGTTACGATGCTCTTTGGCTCTTTGACTTTAGCTATGCTACTTTCACCGAATCAATTGAATTTTATTAGTGGCATTCCCCAGCTATTTCAAGTTTTCTTCACTCAAATCCAATGTGCGAAATTAAGTTTGATAGTTAATATTTTAATCGTCATTGGTTGTATTGGATGTGCCAATAATTGGCTTATTTCCCCAGTTAAGGGCCTTCTGTTTGCAAGTGATGAGCTCCCTATTTCGAAACAATCCTCCTCTAGATTACTAGTTATGCAAGCATGTGGTGTATCATTTATTAGTACACTTTTTTTATTATTACCCAGTGTTAATGCCTCCTATTGGTTTATGATTACTCTGGCTACTCAAATGTACTTGTTAATGTATGGGTTTATGTTTGCTGGTGCAATACACTTATCTTGGCAAGAAAAAGATCAATATTATTTGTGCATTGTCTTATCATCCATTCTCGGATTTATTGGCATTATTATTTCAATTGCGGTCAGCTTTACTCCTCCTTCCTCATTAAAATATGATTCATTGTTGCATTACGATTTATTTATCCTTATATGTTTGTTTCTTATCGCTTCATCCGCTTATTTTGGGAAAAGAATTCTTTATTTTAGAGTAACTAAAGAAGTACTTAAGAACTAAATCTCGAAGTAATAAGCCAATGTATTAAACTCTTGATTTATCAGTTTATTAATCCACATTACCTTTACTTTAAATTGAAAGAAGATTATAATTTGAACAGAATATTTTTCTACAGGAGTTCTTCTGTGCCTTATACATTACCCAGTCAATCAATGCTAAGGATGTTGGATTCACATCAGTTTGAGCAATGGTTTGCAACTATAGAAAGAGACAATACCCCCAATACCACAGAAACAGATTCCCATTTATCGACTCAATTCCTTGCACGGTTTGGACTAAGAGAAGCTACCCAGGTAGTTGAATTTCTCAAAACTGCTGGCGGAAATGAAACGATAAATATGATAGCACAAGAACTAATGAAGGAAGAGGAACAAACTCTTTTGATTAGAAAAAGTAGTGAAGAGGAACTGCTCCGACAGCAACGTTTGCTTTTTCTTCTTATGACCTTAATTGCCAAAAATAAAGCGCATACTGAACACGTTAATGAGATGACGCAGCATCAAATTGATGAAAGGCTTAATGAGTTTAAATCTGAGGAGAAAAAGCACTCTTCAATTGCAATGCATCTCATGGATGCAAGTATTCGAGCCAGTAAGATTATAAAACTTGATGAAGAATTAAGTAAATTAGAGAGTGATTTAACTCAATTGGAAGAAGAGTTACAAGAGCTTGAAGAAGAAGTATTAGCAATGGAAGAATATCATGCAGACATGGCCGATCATCTGGAACAGCTCAATGAGTTTCTTCAAATACCTTTATTAAACAATCAACCAATAACTCAATATGTTTCGCATGCAAACCAACAAATAACAGCTCTATCAACCCAGCTAGCGACCCTTAGAGCACAGCAAACAGCACAGGTTCCCAATAATATTGATAGAATACAAGAAACAAATACGCAGCGCCTAGAGAGAAGAGCGCGATTGTTGGAAGAACGGATTGCTTTTTATCAATCTCAACTCCAACATCCTCCTCAAACTTCTGAAGAAGTCTATCAACAGTTAATCGCTCAAATAAGAACCCGTTTAAATGAACAAGAATCGTTAAACGAAGATTTACAATTGCCTACGTATCGTGCACATCAAATAGAAGGTCTGAGATTACAAGAACGGGGATTGATACAAGCGTTGCAATTTTTAAGAAAAGAGAAAATTCTTCTAAACTCCCAGTTAGAGCCTGTTAATGATTTCAGCCAAGCACAATTTATTATTGATCCAAATCAAAGAGCTCGTTATCGCCGACATGGAGATTCATATGTTGTCTTTTCAGAAAAGATGGATCCCGATCATGCAAGTGAAAAAGACTTGTTAAAGGCCAAATTAAAATATGACAAATTAAAATCAGATATTTGTACCGTTAACTATTTATACAATAACCGCATACAAAATCAGGCAGAAACACTTAGGACCCGGTCTCAAGATTGTCAAAGTCGAGTACAGAAAGTGATGAACCGTATAGATAATTTTCAGGCAAATAAAGTTCAACTTCTTCAAGCACAAACCCCTTTTGCTATGTCACCAAAACCTACGGCCCCTAGACCGCAGCCTAGAAGTAGCTATTCGCGCATGTTGAAGTGTTTGGTCCCAACCCATGCTCCTGCTCCTCGTCCTGAAGACATACTTAAAGCAAAAAATGTACTTGAGGCGGTAGTTAAACCAGAACGCAAATACGAATTAAATGAATTAATCGGCGAAGTAAAGCCGGGAGAAATTATGAGTCCCGAGACAAGACTTGGGTGGCTTTATAGAGTAAAAAAACTCATACCCGATCTTCCTGTACCCGAATTAGATTCGAGTTCAAAACATCAGAAAAAATAAATGGCTTTGTTATACTTAAAACAAACCATTCATAAATCAGTATTCTTAGTGATCTGAGATGTACTTGCTCAGATCACCAACTATCAAATGATTATTCAGCTAAATTACTCAATTATTTGATAATCTATTTGACAAGATCTAATCGGAATTGTTACTATCAAATGATTAACGATTTATTTCACACTCTGTAACATATATGAACAATGCCATACAACATCAATCTTCTTTAAACAACTCTACTTGGTTGGTGTGTGCTATTGTTTCTGTCGTTTCTGTGGTGGTGGTCGTGGTCTTCCTCTCCTCGCCCTAGAGTTGCGTTTTGATTATTCGGCCTCTCTAGGGAAAGGCCAAAATAATCAGCCGATACGACTTTAACTATTTTGAGGAGATTACCTTGGAAACCGCACTCGATTCACAAGCATCGCAAAAACAAAAAATAATTACCTCTCGCGCTATTTTTATCATTAGTTTATGTGCAGCATTTTTATTTTATAAATATATTCTTCAGAATTTTCCAAGTGTAATGCCCCAACAATTAATGGATACCTTTCATCTTCAAGGATTAGGTCTCGGAGTCTTGTCAGGAGTGTATTTCTGGACTTACCTTATCGTACCTCTATTTGTAGGAATTATCCTCGATCACTATGGCACGCGCTGGGTTACTACAGGAGCCATTTTTTGCTGTGCTTTTGGAATCTATATTTTTTCTCAGGCCCAGGAATTAAATACCGCCATTCTAGGTCGTTCTTTAACAGGAGTAGGCGTATCTTTTGCTTCCATTGCTTATTTTAAATTAGCAGCGGTGTGGTTTCCCAAAAAATATTATGCTTTGTTAACCTCACTTCTCGTTACTGCCGCCATGATCGGAGCAATTTTCGGGCAAATGCCGCTGGCATGGCTGGTCAGTCAAATAGGATGGAGAGCCAGTTTAGCTAACGTAGCCTGGATGGGAATAATTTTAGCTTTCTTGTTCTTACTTATTGTCAAAGATAAACCATCCTTTTCCATTGGTTCCATAGAAACTCAACATGCTGCTAAGAACCCGCATCTATGGAAAGACATTTTATTAATTATAAAAAACAAACAAAACTGGTTATTAACCGGATATAGTGGTTTAGCATTTTCTCCCATCGTTATTTTTTGTGGTTTATGGGGAAATCCCTTTTTACAAAAAGCCTATCATTTAGATAAGTTGGTTGCCCCTTCCCTCATTTCATTAGTATTTGTAGGATTAGCAATTGCATGTCCTTTATTTGCTTTATTTATTAATCGCATACAAAATCGCTGCGCATTTGTTTTTTACAGCACTTTAGTTTCTGCATTATCCATTACTTTAATTATCTACGCTCACCCTATGCCAATTTGGCTATTAAGTGTATTACTCTTTCTTTTCGGCTTTAGTTTAGGAGCATTTCCCATAGTATTTGTTATCGGAAAAGAGTCCAACCCTTTATATCTGGCAGGCACGGTAAGCTCGCTAATCAATGCCAGTGATGCGTTTTTAGATGCAGTTACCGAGCCAGCGATAGGAAAATTGCTTGATACATTTAGCACCGCAGGGACCTCTCATGATTTTTCAATATTTAGTTATCATATTGCTTTAGCTATTTTACCTTTATTCCAAATTATTGGAGCTTTTTTGATGCGATGGGTAAAAGATGAACATCATCAAGTGGTCCATTAAGCATGCATTGAATCATTAAGTTCTTTTAACTTAATGATTCAATTTTCCGAGCACTCCATAGAAGAAATTGACAAAATAATAAAGCCTATGTTAGGTTCAATTTGTTGTTTATTTTTCACTATGTTTTATAGGAGATCATTATGTTACTTGCTATGCTCAAAAATGCCATCCACAAAATAACCCACATAGGCGCTCAATTAAGGACAATATGGAGTTGGGGGTATCTTTTTAGACACTAAAAAAATATCAACTAGAGCCCCCAAACATTCTCTTCCTCAATCTGAATTTTCTTTGTCTACTGCACTTAATACAAGAGGAAAAGGCACGCCAACAACTCATCCCTCAAAAACCTCACTAAGGGGATATGCTCAAAAGGCCTCGATCTGGTTTCTTGAAAAACATCTCATTTTCGCAAAAAAGGAATTAAATGGTGTAGATCATATTGTTACTTACATGAATGGAATGTTAATGCTTCTTCAACGAGATGACAAATCCAAGCATATTCTTTGTGAAGAAAGTAATACACCCGCACTGGATGATCCGTACCTACTTTTGAAGATCACCTGTCATTTCTCAATTTCTTTATTTGAAATTTTAGAGCAGGCAATCCAAAGACATATAAGATTGGAAGATTTGCCAGAGGAATTAGATGAATTGTATGAACAAATTGAAACGTTACATACTAACTTCTCCAATCTAGATGTAGTTATGCCTACTATTGATTTAATGTTGTCTTATCTGAAAGAAATTTCACGTTGTACGCAGGTAAATCAACTTGACCTGATACGGAAACGTTACTTACGTGATTTAAAACCTAATACAGATAAGTACACTGAAATGGCAGCCGAACTGCAACTAAAGGGCTTACAGCAAATATATATTTCCTGGAACCAGAAATATCAAATTGACTTAATGAAAACTTATATCATTATTGTGGGTGCTCGTGGCCCTAAAAAAGATCTTATTGAGCATCAATTTTTTAATGCACTACGTGCTTATTATGGAATCGATGAAAAGAATACCCCTTTTGGAGGTATTATCTATTCCGAAATGTTACCCCAACAAATGAAGGATTTAACTATTGAAATGCTTATCGACGATTTAGCTAGAGATTTACATAATATGCAGATCGGTCTAGGTATGCTTAATGATAGACACGCTATGTATCAAGATGTCCTGGGGAAATATGCTCCTCGCGTCATTAAAGAGCTTATAGAAACACCCTTAACACAACAAGAAGGAAAATGTCCATTTCGCAAAATAACAAACAATGCTTATAAGTTTTTCCCTTATGCAAAGGATGCAACAGAGGGTGAAAACCCAGATACGCTGAATCAATGTGCTCACAACTAAATACCATTCCCGCGTAAGCGGGAATCTACTCTTCGAAAGAAGTTATTCAATGCTCTCGACATGAACATAGACCCACGCAAATATGCCCGAAGCCAATTTCACTTTGACCCGTTTATAATCTTCAACCTCGTAAGAATCGGCTTTTGCTAACTCTTCTGAACTTACATCAAAAACCATACCCTCGATATTATCGTTGGGTTGACCTGTATAGGTAATGATAGGATGATCTTCTTCACCACTCGTCGCAATTACGCTGGGATCTTTGATTTTTATTTTAGACATACCAAATCCAGGCAGTTTATCTGCCGATCCATGCAATCTTCGTCCAAAATTATTCAGTTGTACTGTTTCATAACGCAAAGTTCCATAAGAAAATAGTTTTTCAACGTTCATCGCTTTACCTATTTAAATGGCTGATTATCCAGTATTTGTTATTTATAACAAGATAAACATCTTCGATATTTTTAATTTTTCTCTAAAATATTTCTTTGCTAATGATTTCTATTTTGATGAATGTTTGAGCTCGCTACAACTTTATTCCGCCCCATTTTTTTTGCTTGATAAAGGGCTTCATCTGCCTTAGATATTAAATCATCTATTCTCTTACCATCGTGAGGATAAAAAGCAATACCGATGGAAATAGTTACTGAAATAGTTTTTTCTTGATTAATTTCTATTGAAAAGTTTTCGATGGATTTACGCAGCGTTTCCGCTTGTGATTTGACCTGATCTAAATTACTACTTCGTAGGTAAATCATAAACTCTTCGCCACCCCAACGAGATACCACATTCTCCTCTCGTCCTATGTGTCGTATTTTTGCAGCAAATTCCAAAAGAACCTGGTCACCTACCAAATGACCATACGTATCATTAATTTTTTTAAAATCATCTATATCAATTAATAATAGAGCAAATGTAAATGGATTATCTTTTGAATTCAAAATTTCTTTTTGCAGGTATTCCTCAAAATAACGTCGATTATAAACTCCCGTTAAGCTATCTTGGGAAGATTGGGTTTTTAAGACATCACGAAGTCTAATATTATACAGGCTCAATGCGCACTGTTCAGAGATGATTTGCGCCAAAGCAATCAAGCGTTGATTGTCAGTATTTAAACCAAATTCCACGTAAAATAAGCCTAACATTTCATTTTGAGCAAATAAAGGCAAGCACGCATAGCTTTTAGGTTTTTTATCTCCTTTTTTTATATGATTGCACAATACTCCTTCAGTGCTATCGGAAATATAATAAGGTTGATGTCGCAATAAAGACAAACAATCTTTGGGCGTAAACAGGAATAAGTTAGAAACAGTCTCACCCCAGCTTAAAACTCTGCTAATCATATTCGGATTATCAGAAGCAATAAGGTAAACAATTCCAGAAGTACCTGATAGGATACGTTTACTGTAATTTTTTATTATCTCAATCGCATCATCCATGGAAAGACTGGATTGTAATAAACTCATTAATTCTTTTAATAACTCCAATTCTTTATTTTGCATTTCAAGACTTTTAACAAGATTCTCAAGCTCTATTTTAGATTCTTCAAGTTTTTGTTCATTTTGAATACGTTGATGAACATTCATTGCAAAATGACTAACCCCAATAAGATTTCCCTGCGAATCATGAATAGGATTGTAATGTATTTCATAATCCAGTCCATCGTAGCGTTTGTCTTTAAATGACTCAATCACTGTAAACGCAGTACCTTTCATTGCTCTTTCCCACAGCGTCAGGGATTTTGTTTGATTCTCAACACTCATTTTCTGTAAAAGTACATTAAAATTCATGCCAATTTCTAAATCGACTTTGAAAATTCGATAAATTTCACATTTATACATAGTGTTAAACACAATAAAATTGTAGTTCAAATCAATTGCAGCAACTAAATCATTACTTCCTTCAATAATTCCTTGCAAACGCTCTCGCGCATTTGCTAAAGCAACTTGGGTTCTCTTTAATCTTTCAGTATTTTCTCTTATAAATTGAAGTGTATGAACCAAAAATCCGGAGAGCAAAGCCATAATTATTCCGATTATTAAGATCATGGCAGGAAAAAAAGAGGTAATTACTTGATTGTGTAGTGTGATTGAAGGCCAAAGTATAATTTTCCAGTTTTGTCCATAAGTAGGAAGAATCATACTGTGCTGCCAACTCTTATAAAACTTCATATCTTGAGTATTAGTATATAAAACTCCTGAAGAATCATAGATATTCAAATTATATCCTTGAATATCCATTTTTTTTAAAATATCAGCCAAAAACTTTTCTGTATCGAGAATACCGACCATAAACCCTTCAAATAGATTTCCTTTATATAAGGGACTTAACAACAAAAGACTTTTACCCAGCCCTTTTAGTTCAAACTGAGTACTCATTTGCAACTCTTTGGAGGCCAAACTTTTGGTTATCTCTTTTCGTCGATCAGGATCATTGTAAAGGTTATATTCTTTAAGCTGCTCTTTTCCTTCCTCTGGTGCAAGCCAACGTACTATATATTGATTATTCACCCATGCAATTGCTCGGTAGCCGGGCTGATCATGAATATAATGCATTGCATCCGCCTTCCATTCGGTTTCGGATGGTGTTTGTTGACTTATCCAACGTTTGGCCATTCGGGAAAAAGAAGAAGTAAACTCTTGTAAATGAGATTCAATGACATCTTCAACATTTTCAATCTTCAACTGCAATAACATATTTAATGAATTTTCTTGGTTCTTTTTAGTAATCTGCCATCCTAGAGTAGTGATATTTAAAATTACGAACATCGTAATTAATGGCAGGGAGACTCGCGAATGTTTTACATTTTTTGAATTGATGTAAAAAATGATACCTAAGCTTAAAAGGATTAAACCCAAAGAAGTATAAATAGAAATTTTCATCCATCTTCCAGCTCCAAAGCGTGCTGTAAAATCCATAAAATAATCAGTCCCGGCGATAAATCCCAAACTCAAAATAAAGAATACACCGACTAAACTTACCCCAAGCCAATTAGGTGAAAAATCGAAAGAAATAATTAAAAAACAAAGTGAAACAATGATAAAACTTAAAGCCACACTTGGAGCCATAGGACCTGGGTATAACTTGTAATCTAATGCAAGAATTTTGATGAAGAAAATATCAATACCTAGATTTGCATTCGCGATATGCTCATACAAAATAAATGCCGAAAATAATAAAAGAATACAACTAAGAAGTCGGCTGGCTTGTATTGCTTTTCGATACAAACAAATTAAAGCTAGGCCCGACAAAATAAAGCCCAAAGTAGTGGTGGGTCTCATAAAAATATATTCGGGGAGTTCGTCGGGTAAATGAGAGCTAAAATACCAAGCAAAAAAATCAAATAACCCCACAAAGAAACAGATTCCTCCAATTAGACACGTAAAAGTCCTATAGTATACCTTTTCATCCATTTTCATTTCCTTGGCCTATAAATAGAGTATAAAACAAAGAAAAACCTATAGATACATTGAAAGCATACTCTCAAAAGTAGATGTTCAATAAGGTTTAAAGAGACGGACTTTCTTCTAAACTATACTCATCTAAAGCTAGCAAGATGTTTTCTTCAAGAGACTTCGCTTTTCCTATAGGTTTATTAACTCCATTGATGATAATAGAAAAAATAAATGTTTTTTGGTGGGGATTGGTGATAAAGCCTGATAAAGAAGATATGTCATGCATTGAACCTGTTTTGGCATAAACATTATTTTCAAGCATAGTCTTCTTCATTCTCTCCTTTAACGTTCCTGAAACACCAGCTCGTGGCAGTGCATTGTAGAAAATAGGTTTCATAGCTGGATCATGATAAAGATCGCTAAGCAAAACTACCATTTGTTCTGGCGTAACCAAATTATAGCGGGTTCCCTCGCCATCGATGATATCCATTTGTGACATATCAAGATGGGTGTGTTCAGATAATATTTTTTTAATCGCAAAAGCCCCTTCTTTGTGCGTGCCTTTCCCGCTTAGAGTAAAGCCTAGTTTTTTAGTTAGACTGTTTGCATAGAGATTATCTGATTGTTGTAACATATGAGTAATCAGGGTACTCAGTTTTTTTGATTGGAAACTCGCAATAAAAGTAGGATCAGCTGGAGAGGTGCCGGTAATAATTTTTCCTTTCAGGGCAATATTGTGTTTATCAAAGGTTTTTTGTATCACTTGTTTTACTACCAATATCGGATCAGGGATAGCAAGTTCTATTACTTTTGGATTTTTTTCCTGAATCATACATCCATATAAGCGAATGGTATTATTTGGATTGAGTTCAATATTCAAGCTGCAGTGGTCTTTCCCTTCTTCTTTACTCACTGTTAAGACTTCATTTATCACAGTTAGTGCTTTAAGCTGTGTTTTGGGTTTAATGTCGACCCGTTTACCCAGTTCTTTAGCGCTGGTAAGTTCATAAGCCACTTTATTTTCGTTGATAATTGCAGCCGTATCTGGAGCAGCATAATACCAACCTAAATCATCATAAGAAGTTCCACTTGGATAATTTGGTTCTTGATATTGCGAACTGTCAATTATTATATTTCCTTGAATGGAGTTTATATTATTATTTTTTTTCAAGTTTAATATTAATGAAGTTAGATTATCGGCAGTAAACGAGGGTGATCCGGTAAATTGAACATAGTAATTTTTTTCTTTTCGGGAAAGTGTTGTTATAAAACGATAATCTGGTTTTAATTGATAAAGAGCCGCTGCAGCAGTAAGCAACTTCATGCCACTAGCCGGAGAAAGCAATTTATCTGCATTTCTGCTGTAAACAACACGACCAGTTTCCGCTTCTTTAATAAGTATACCAACGGTTGCATGGGGTAATTTTTGTGCAATAATCCCGTCTATTTTTTCTGAAAGCGTTTGAGAATTTCCCATTTGATTAAAGAAAAAAGCGGCAAAGAAACATAAATAATTAGAATAGCGCACGACATTTACCCTAATGAGATACATGAAGTATAGCTTTACCGATTCAGAGCCGAAGTGCAACCCCTAATCCAATATTTTGGTCAGGCAATATATCTGGGGATTTTTAATAAATAAGGTTCACCCATAGCAAGACAAGATAATAGTTAGATTTTTCCATTCTATAAGTTCAAATTGGGGCGATTCGGTTTTGTAAAGCTTCGGGAAAATACTTCCGGTGTAATGTCCTTGGGACTCAATTCATCGAGATGAATCATTTTAAAAAATGATTTATTAGCCAGCGAACTTATATCTGGATTTTCTGGATAGTACTTAAGTAAGGGAAAAAATAATGCTTGGCCAATGACATACCTTTTGTCCCTGCTCTCAGGAGAAAGCCCCCAAATGTTCTGATACGTCATAGCAGCAACTTCATGATTTATCGACTTGTTGCCTAAATAAAGCATTACATGGCCACCAATATAAATAAGGGTCATGAGTGGATGCCCTTGTGTTTTCAAAGTACTAATTCGCTCATCAACCGTATTTTTAGTTAAATCGATCCCTGAGCTTATTTTAGCCTGTTGTGCGGAATTGCGCGGCAACCAAATACCGAATGGAGTAAATATGCTTTTTAGTTCTTGGGAGCAATCATTAAAAAAGAAAGCTCCTCCCCAACCATAAGGACGATTTTGTAATTGTTCTAATATTCGACTCATATTTTTTTTTGTAGCCTCAAGAGGCATTAGACTAGCGGATTGGGAGCGCACAAATCCAGTCTGGATCACTGCTTCATGAAGTTCATTTTTTATTGGAATCAAGATAGAAATATGATTTTGAGTACGGCTATGGAATGGGAACACTGCACCGATGTAGCCTGCGAATTGAAAGTGACCACGTTGATTTACAATACTTGCTTCTGTTTCAGTGATGGCTACTAAACTTTTTTTTGACGCTTGTTTCCAGTGTTCAATAAATCCATTAGAAGCATAAGCAACATCTGAGTTTTTTACCCATGCAAAATAAGCGTCAGGTGTTAATACTAAAGACCAGGCGCTATCCTGGGAAACTGTAAAAACATAAAGTGGTGTTCCCGCCCAAATCACTGATTCTTGTAAATTATCAAAGGGAAATCCTTGACCGGGAATCGTAAAATGGAAAAAATCTGGGGCACCATCTGGTAAAGCGCGGGCAAAGGTATTATTTACAGCTATTGCTCTATTCTTTTCGTTAAATGCTAATATTTCAATAGCTGGAAAATTCATATTGTTTTTGATTCGATTTAACCATCGCTCATCATGCTCTTTAAAGTTTTCTGCATAGTGTCGTTCTTCTTCTGATTTATTTTGATTATCAAATTCCGTTAATAATTCCAATTCAATTTTTTTCACTACAGGGATAATAGAACTGACCATTCTCTCACTCCAAGGAGAGAGGCCTTCTGAATTATCTGAGTAATAGTGATTATAAAATTGATGCAATTGAATCTCTTGATATTCCGGTTTTAATAAGGGAACCTCATTGTCCTTACTATCTGAAGGGAAATAATCATGAATATCTTGAGAGTAGGATTTTAGCGAGAAATCATAAATCGGGACTTCAGTAGCAAAAGAAGCGGACAGAAAGAAAATACCTAAAAGCGAAAAAGCTCCTTTGCTTAAGCCCCTGAATCTAAATACCTTGAAACGCATAAAACAAAATCCAATCCAATAAAATAAAGAACAATTATACGATTAAATGCTCATTGTATAAGAAGTTCATCTTTCACAATTGCTGTTGACTCTTCTACCATAGAAACAACATGCTCATGACGTGATGGACTTAACAATCTTTGAGAGGAGTATAGAATAAAGATACTTAAAGGTAATAAGGTCAATAGATCAAAAGGAAACTTTAAAATACCTATTCCACCGAAAGTGCCTAAATAAGAAACAACAAGTAGGGTCACCATGTAAAATAAAAACCAGTATAAAAGAGAACGATTATCCCATGAGTTTGCGCGATGATATATATAATAAATTAGAAGACCAAACAGTAAAGCAATATCTAACTTCCAAATAATCGAAAATCCACACCAATAAAGCATTAAATTACAAAAATAAAATGCAATATGTGAACAAACAAGTGCTCCAGAAAGTCTAAAGGGCCTAGGCGTTAAAGGCTGTAATTTACGCATTGCTAAAAGACATATAGGTCCAATACTGTATGAAAGAATACTTGCAGAAGATAGAAATGCTACCAATTTCTGCCATCCTGGAAATGGGAGAAACGAAAGCATTCCAACTAATAAATTTGCATAGAGAGTCACATAAGGAATTTTATGACGATTTACCTTTAAGAAGATTTTGGGCAGGTGATCATTCAAAGCCATTCCATATAAAATTCGTGAAGTCGCAGCGGTATACACTAAAGTAGTTCCAAATGGAGAAAAAGCCGCATCGATCATCAACAAAGTAGCTACAACTCCTAAGCCTAAAAGCAAAGTTAAACCTACTAAAGGTCCACTATCTCCTGGGTAACTCAGAGCTTGCCAACCATGTGATAAATATTTTTGTGGTACTGCCGCAATAAAACTTAATTCAAGCATGAAATACAAGACAAATCCAATCAAGACGGCACCTAAAATAGCAATAGGAATATTTCGTTGTGGATTTTTTACCTCTCCTGCCAATACCAAACCATTTTGAAATCCAGTGAACGCAAAAGCAATACCTCCAGCAGAAAGTGCGGTAAAAATATTTACCCAACTTTCTTTATCCGACAAATTGATCTTGATGTTATCCATGGTTGGAGCAACATGAAGTAAAGAAACGATTGCAATACTTGGTAATATAAATTTAATGATACTTGCATATTTATTACATTCAACAAGCAATTTAATTCCGTAGGAGTTCAAGACCACGACAAAAAGCATGATCCCCATTGCTGCAATATAACCATAGCCGGAGAGTGTGAAGGTTGAGGAATCTTTAACTATTAATATCGGGAAAAAATGACTTGAGTACTGCAAAATAGCCTGTATTTCTATCGGGGTCATTACGACATAAGACAACCATGATGTCCATGCAAATAAAAACCCAACCTCCTTCCCATGAGTAAAAGTAGGATAATTAGACATCCCGCCAGATATGGGAAACATAGTACCCAGCTCACAAAGAGGTAGAGCAATAAAAATCATAAATACAGTAGCAATAATCCATGAAATTAATGAATTACTACCTGCCATTTGGGCACTAATGAATGGGCTAAATAACCACCCTGAGCCGATCATTCCGCCAGCAGAGGCAATAAGAATATTAGTTGTTGAAATATCCCGTTTTAACATAACAAACCTATGAGGATGGTGATACTCCAATTTAGCCAGAAAGTAATTCATTATACAAGTTTAAATAATTCCAGATAGGTGCAACTACTTCTTAAAACTCTTTGATTATCACTTGTGCTTTAACCACTTTTGTAAATAGGAAATGAGCGATAAAACTAGTACTGTTTCCGTTCAATGGCTTCAATTTCTTTTATGATCAGTTCCCCTTCTTCATCAGATTGAGTATTAAACCAAGACTCCAAAATTTCTTTTGCCAAATCCTGTGTTAGAAGTCGATTGGATAAGGCTAAAACATTCGCTCGGTTCCATATTCTTGCACCTCTTGCAGTTTGAGCATCCGTGCATAATGCCGCTCTTATTCCGGGAATTTTATTCGCCACAATGGAAATGCCAGTCCCTGTCCAGCAAAAGAAAATACCTTCATCACATTCACCATCATGAATCGCTTCAGCAGCCATTTGAGCAGTTTCAATCCACGACTCATTTTGACGCGATTTAAGTGCACCAAATGGAATAACTTGATGTCCTAACCGTTTAAGTTCTTGCACAACAAACTCATTAACAGGATAAAGCTCATCGCTGCACACTGCTATTTTCATCGATTTATTACTCCCAGAAGAATGTTTTAATAAAACAAATATAATCCTATGGGCTCTATTTTATATAATGTAGGCCAAGAATACATCGCCAGAGCATAGTCCAGAGCAACGTTAATCAAACCACGCTGCTTTGTAAAATGGAGTTGAAATTTTTATTTGGACAAATTTTCAATTCCATTGAAATCAATATCATAAGTAGATGCAGGATAGAATCCCTTCTTGGCTCTGATTGCTCTACAAAGTACATTCAGCATCATCAGCATACTTTTCAGTTTAAACCAGGGGTAAGCTTTATGTTTTAAGACGTCATGTGCTCTTCGATAATCTTTAATGAATTGATGAGGATTTTTGAGTATATATTTCAAACAGTGAAGCATCATTCCTTGGCCCAGCATAAAAGGCTGCATGTGTTGCATATTAGGTATATCATACTGTCTTTGTCCACTTAAAATAGTATGCCAATCAATTTTATCAGTTAAAAGATGGAACCCACTGGTTACTCTTGGGTTACACTCTAAAACATATGCTTTATCATTCATTAAAATAAAATCAAACGCTATTTGGCCACTAAATTGAAATTTCTTGCAAAATATCTTAATAAAATCAGTGATTGGTTTTATTTCTGCGGGTTCAAAATATATTCCGGTAGATAGGCCGGCTTGATATTTTGAGTAATAGCAGGATTGAATTAATACTTCACCTTTATGCGCAATAGCATAAGTACTGTATTCTTTACCTGGGATAAACTGTTGAGCAATATAAGGTTCATTAACAGGGAGATTTGCAATGATTTGTGGTGAAGGGTTGATGAGTGTACGCGATCCAAAACGAGAAAAAACAGGCTTTAATACCAAAGGTACGTCCTTTGGAAGACGCTCTTTATCTTTATCTGTTTTAAGTAACCAGCTTTGCGGCGCAGTTAAACCGTATTCCCTAACAAGCTGGTTAAATGCATACTTACTATGTAATTGATTCAGGCGTTCAAAAGGTTCACAGAATACTTTGGTATGCTTTGATAATTGTTCATAGCCTTGGCTTATATGAAAAATTTCCTCGCATGATGGAATAAGTAAATCAATTTTATGATGGATAACTAGTTCTTCGATTGTATTTAAAAACGCAGCCAGGTTTTGATTGGGTTTAGGAATCACGAAATGCTTTTTTACTCCCTTAACCAGTCGCGCTAGCGGATAAAGCATACTCTCGGCACTATAGACCTCATATCCTTGACTAATGAGGCTACGCATAATGTCCATAGTAGCAGGCGCCCTACCTCCAGTAATTAAAATCTTCATCTAAATCATTTCCTTAAAACCATTAATCTACTTTTCAAAATCCAGCATTCAATCAATAAGAAAGGATAAAGTTATTTCGCTTATCTCCTAGCGCAATTCTATTTTCAAATAATTTTTGATAGATGTTTATAAAAATTATAGGGCGTTGCGCAAATTAATAATCGCTCTAATTCTTTGGCAAAGACCATGTGATGTTGCGGAGAAATCATTTTTGAAATTATTTCATTAATCATATAAGCCATTTGCATGGAGTCTCCTCCCAGATTGTCAAAAGTAACATGATTATCAATAAGTTCAAGGGGTAACGATAATACGTTTGCAAATAATTGACGAATTTTTGTTAGTAAATCCTTCTGTACGTCTATCTTATTAAAATTCAAATTAGAAGTTGGTGCTGGTAATTTTTTATAATCTACTTTTCCATTAACCGTTAAAGGGAATTCAGGTAGAAAAGTAAAATATTTGGGTATCATATAAGAAGGAAGAATGGTAGCTAGCTTATCGTGCAAATCAATTCTCTCTTGCGAATCTGAAACTAAATATGCAGCTAATTCATTATGATCCTCACCCATAAGATGATCCTGCTTTATGAGTGTTACCACAGCTTGCGAGATCCCATCTATTCCTAATAACACATGTTCAATTTCCGCCAATTCAATGCGATGACCGCGTATTTTTGTTTGATAATCTGTTCTTCCTAAATAAACAAGCAAACCATTTTCTCGGTGGGTCGCCAAATCACCACTCTGATACATACGATCGCCTGGAAAAAAAGGATCATTCATAAAATGTTTACTTGTTAACTGGGGTTGGTTTAAATAACCCACTCCCACATTACTTCCCGCAATATAAATTTCCCCTTTTTCTGCAAGTCTGACTGGTTTGAGTTTATTATCTAAGCAATAAATGCGAGTATTTGCTATAGGAATACCAATAGGCACGCTTCCTTGAAGATCGTTAATAACATCAAATTGATGAACCATACATCCCACCGTAGTTTCCGTTGGACCATATTCATTAAATATTCGGGCCGCAGGTAATTTTTTACTAATAGTGTGTGCCAATTTACAAGGAAAATCTTCTCCACCAACGACCAAAGTTAATGAATGTTCCGAGATCATTGGTAAATTGCTAATCATTCGCAAATGTGAGGGCGTTAGCTTTAAAAAATTGATTGCTGGGTTTGTAAGGATATCTTTAAGCATCAGTGAGCTAAGGGTCTCTTGGACTAACCTAATACTCCCACCCGAAAGTAAAGGCAAATAAAGTGATGTTACGGTTAAGTCAAAAGCAATGCTTGTAAATAACACTGTATGATAAGGTTGATTCGTATTTCCATAGGCTCCAACAGCCCAAGATAAATAATTCAGTAATTGCCCATGATTAATCATGACTCCCTTAGGCATCCCAGTAGAACCCGAGGTATATATGATATAAGCCAATTGAGTGAGTAAGTTTCCATTATTTTTTGGTATATGGGAATTTAAAATCTGTATTGGAATATGGGTACTTAATCCAGGGTAATCCTGCTTTAATACCGCGAATTCTTCATGAACCACCAAAGCAGGTTGCGCATCTTCCAATATAGCTAAAACCCAAGCGCTGGGTGATTTTATATCAATAGGAATATAAGTAGCCCCTAGATACCAACAAGCAAGAATAGAGCAAATCATAGTCTCATTTCTTGGTAAATAAATAGCAATCTTGTCCCCGCTCTGAATACCTAAATCGGAAAAATAACTGGCAATTTCCAAAACACGATGACCCAATTGCTGATACGTTGTAGTGTGAGTTCTAGAAATTAAAGCAGGTAAATGAGGATGCTTTAGTGCGCTCTCCCATATTTTTGTAAAAATTGTTTTCTCTTGGGGAAAATCAATCTGGGTATTGTTATATACAGGCCATAGGGTATCGCAATAAGATAAACTCTGCCGAACTAACTTAGGCGCATCAATCAACTTTTTAAATTGGTTGACTAAATGGGTACTTGTTTCAAGTGTGGCATGGGCATTTGAGACAGAGAAACAAATAGTCGTGGCATTCTCATGTTCGGTTACAGTAAGGACAATGGGAGCAATAGGAACATTAATTGGCAAAAAATAACCATCAAGCGCTTTACAGTCTTGACCTAAATAGAGATCTGATAAATTAATCGATAGTTTCGACACAATTCCAGACATCATATATTTATTTTTTTTGTTCTGATAATAAATCAATGCTTTAAGTAGCCCTTTTAGCAAGGGCAAAGGTAGATGGTTCATATAAGCATCAAAGGTTCCTATGCGTAGTTCATTCTGCTCACTAAGTTGCTTCACAATATCATAATAAATGGAAGCCCAGTCCGACCCTTTTTTTGCTTCGATAAAAATAGGATTTGTAAAATTTGCTGTAGTATTCGCCTCAATATGATGACGTAAATCTACTGGAATCATAAAACGGGCCTTTTCAGCGCCAAAATGTGTACTGCGCTCTAATAATATGTGACAAATCTTAGCCGTTAGCGCATTAATTTTTCCAGGAAGGGTTACTTTATGCCATAAATAATGAGTATGAGTGGCGCCAGTAGTGCCTGTTGGTGCAATGCAATCCAATGGAAAATTGGATCTACATTCAGTTTTTCGTTTTTCACTGAGGAATTCATAGTCAGTCATGGTACAGTTTGTACCCACTAAAGGTTGTTTTCTCAATGAACGAAAAATATCCTTTACCCAATGATACAAACCCATGCCATCCATTACCCCATGAAACGCACGGAATACTAAAAAATGGCGTTCCCCTTTGATGTAGGTAATTTGTGTCCCAGGATAGGAAGGTACAAACTTATGTCCATGGAACAATGATAAGTCTTGAATATTATGTCCATCCCATTCCATCTCGATAACTTGAACAGTGTTCAGATCGACCAACTCATCGGGGATCTTATACCAAATCGAATGAATGACTCTTAATCCAGCTTGCAAATGGACATATGGGTTTGCATCACTCGCTCGAACAATTGCTTTATTGAGCGAAGATACATGCACTTCTGAATCCATTTCAAGCACCAATTGTAGCGAAAAGGAGTGATTCATAGCATCGCCTGCAAGATACAGTTTTTCACTCGGTGTAATTGAACGTTGAACCTTTGTTTTGGATTGATGTGAGGGCATAAATTAAAAATATAGATGGCAGTTTTTTGAATACAACGTAACCTGGTAGGTTAATAATTTTACATCAAAAGTCATATTAATACCAACAATCGTGTATTACATTATAAAAGCTTAATGTAACAGAAGGATAAATTGCCTAGGCATTGTTTTACTCACCTAGGCGAAAGATTTATAAATATTTATGATGATTTTCTTCGCTGCATAATTTGCGAAAAAAATTCCGGCTTGTTTAACCCCATAGAGGCAAAAATTTGGGGAACTCTATCCCATGAACCCTCTTCCTCTATACTTGCAACAATTAATTCAAACCCAGCTTTTTTATCGGTCTCTAATCCCCATCCATTTATAAAGCTGAGACCTCTCAAACGTTTTGCAGCGATATGACCTAATGCTATTGCTGCTGATAAATAAGCATGAGCTTCTTCAAAAAGCTGGTTACATTTTTTTAAATTGGATTCGCTTTTAAAAATGCCTTCTTTTTCTAAATTTTGTCTAAATTTAGCTTCTTCGAGAACCATTTGCCCTAACTGATAATTAGCTTCTGCATCATCAAGCATTGCGGCAGCTCTATAACATTCCATATACATCACATTGGCATAAGGGAACTTTTTACTTCCTCTCAATGTATTATAAATAGCTGCCAGTTCAAAATAATATGCAATTTCTTTTTTAAGGAGTTCGTCTCCGGGTTGATTATTTACCCGATTTGCTTGCATTGCTTTTATCTTCTTTGTAATTCGTTTAATTTTCCAACGTTTTAAATAGGACATAAACTCTCCTGCCATTTACTATGCTGTTACTTGAATCAGATATTGTAAGAAAAAAATTGCCATTAAAATTAAAATCATTAAAGCAAGAATCTTAAGTCCAAAACCGGCAGATTCTTTTATTTCCTTCCCAATTTGTTTACTAGGAGGATTCTCTTGTTCTTCTTGAGGTTTTAGCTCTGACTTATAAAGATTATTATCAATATGATTCGATACAAAATAAGAAATCAATCCCGTGATGAGGCTGGGTACAAAAAACATTAACCAAACAATAAGCTTACTTTGCCCAACGGTATAGTTATAATCATCTTGCAAGGAACTCAGAAGTGTCATAACCATCTCAGGAACATTATAATTTAGTCCCCAAGCTAGATAGGGTAATAGGTATAAACTATAGAACAATAATCCCAAGCAAAGAACCAAACAAATCATGCCTAAAATATAGAGCTTACTGTTTTGGCTAAACCGATCTTGTTCCATATCACCTCTTAAATAACCTTTTCTTTTTATTTAAGATAGCAGATGGATTTAAATAAGTACACTTACTGGTGATATTAACCATTTCATTTTAAAATAGAATATATCTATCATTTTCATTATAAGGCAATAAATGAAGCGCTATGTTTTTATGATTTCCGATGGCACAGGGATTACTGCTGAAACTTTAGGCCATAGTTTAATCACCCAATTTGAAAATATTAAATTTGAGCGACTCACCATCCCTTATGTTGACTCTTTAAAGAAAGCAGAACATGCTGTTGCACAAATCAATCAAGCTTTTGAGGAACAGGGAATCAAACCTCTTGTATTTACAACCCTGATTGATCCAGAAATCAGAAATTACTTTAAAAAAGCTAATGCTCGCGTTTTCGACTTATTCAATACTTTTATTGGCCCCATGGAAGAAGAGCTTAATGAAAAATCTTCATATACCGTCGGAAAAACTCATGGTGTAGTGAACAGTAAACTCTATTTGCATCGATTAGAAGCAATTGATTTTGCGTTATCGCATGATGATGGCGTGAAAACTCGAGGCTATGATAAGGCTGATATTATTCTTATTGGGGTTTCACGTTGTGGAAAAACCCCAAGTTGCTTATATATGGCACTACAATACGGTATTTTGGCTGCAAATTACCCTTTTACTGAGGAAGAAATTATCGGTTTTAAATTACCCGATGTACTCAAACCTTATAAAAACAAACTATTCGGGTTGACCATTGATCCGCAACGTTTACAACAAATCAGGGCAGAGCGCAGACCGAACAGTAAATATGCTTCCCCAGAACAATGCCGTCTGGAGGTGAAAGAAGTCGAGGCTATGTATCAAAAGGAAAAAATTTCTTATATTAATTCGACAAAATACTCTATTGAGGAAATATCAACAAAGATACTGGCTGCCTCAGGTTTACAACGTAAGATATAGAACAGGAAGTTTTTGGTTAACAGTATCCTGGATATTAATGCCGCAAAACTGAAGAAAATTAGAAACACCACAATGGGAGAAACTATTTGGAAGCACTAGGGAAGTCTGCATTACAATCATAACGACTATCATTAGCTAGAAAGGTCTTGCAACTTTGATTAATTGTGTATTTGACAGTTGTAGCATCGGGTACCGCTATATTTTTCTTAGAATACATTTGCCAGATGATAACCCCTCCACTGTCCTTTTGTTCACTAAGGATTTTATCGACTAATTGATTAGTAAGTTGCAATTGTCCACCAACAGTTTTCGGATAAGCGGGTTGATTTACTTCAAAACCAAATTGTATTTTTGCATTAATATGATATTTGGCTGGTAAAAAAGTTACTTTTCCAATGCTATCAATTGTTAAACTCGGATTAGTAACACGGTCGGCTTTAAGCCAATTGATAAAATCGTTCATATAAGCACCGACTTGACCCGGTAAATCTAAAGGCCCGTTAGCATAAGGTGCACAAACAACCGGATTGTCTCCACATAGATCATAGGTCATTAAACCAATGCTATCAAAGCGGGAAACGAGTGCTTCATCTTTATTCGTAAGATTATACCACAACCCTTTCAAGTTTCCCTTCCACCACAAACCTCCTTTCGTATTAATATCCGGATATTTGTCTCCAAATACAAAGCCCGTAATTGGGCGAGCACCCACGGGGGGTGACGCGGTGCTAAACTTAAGATATTTTGCGCTGGGATTGTCCATTATCGCGTGTAAAATTGCATCCACTTTATCAATTGTTTTGGGCATCACATAAGAGGATCCAGAATTTATTCCGTATTTCATGAGATTTTTATAAGTTGGACCACCTGCTTTAAGAATGCTTTGCGCAATATCAGTTGACCATTCACCGCTTGTGCTAGGCCCCCAAGCAACAGCATATTCATCTGCATGCCAAAATTCTTCGTAGTCAAAATCAATGCCATTCACACCTAAGTCATTTGCTAATTTTACTAAATTTTCATAAGAAGTTTTTGCTTTTGATGCCTGTTCGGGATCAGTTGGATCAGGAAACCAATCATAGAACGCTTGACTCGTAGTTGAAGTTAATATCCTACAACTCTCTTTTACCACACTAAAGTTACAACTGTAATTCCAACCACCTACCGCTAGAAATGTTTGAATCTTTTTTTCTTCAGATAATTTGATTGCGGATTTTAACGCATTAAAAGCTTGAGCACCTTTACCATCGTGATCTGTAAAGTAACCTAGTATACCGGTTGTTGCTAAATTACCAGCTTGGTAATCGATCAAAGTCGGTCTAACAAATGAGAAGATAACCCTGTTAAAATTAGGTTTTTTTAACTTTACTAAATCATTAACGTAGCGTTGAAGCTGCTCTGGGGTTTCAAGAAGCAAATAAACTGAAACGACTTTTTCATTAGGGTCAATACCTGCATATAAAACAGAACTTGCAAGCATCAATATAGTATACAACACAGAGAAACCAGTCCGTTTCAGTTTCATTGATTCTCCCTAGTCTACCAACCAGATACTGTTTAAATTATATACATTTAATAGGGATAAGCAAATGAATCTACTTTTGTAAGTAATAGGATCTGGGGTCAACGTAATGGAACTTAAGATATTAATATCGAATGTTCCATACGTTAAATTTATCTGTGTGAACGAGTTACTCGACAACCCATAATTGCATAAAATCATCCACTTTCATGGTTGCAAGTGTATTTGTATCACTCATTGCTTGCATAATCCGTTCTACCCTATCTGCAGAAAATTGGGTGCTTAGGTTCTTTTTGAATTTGGATAATAAAACGGGAATACCTTCCTCACGTCTACGTTTATGACCAATGGGATATTCCACAGTAACCAAATCACTTTCAGTACCGTCTTTAAAAATAATTTTAATACTGTTTGCAATCGAACGTTTTTCAGGATCATGGTATTCACGAGAAAAACGTTCATTTTCAGTAACATGCATTTTTTCACGTAATGCATCTATTCGGGGATCTGCTGCAATATCGTTTTCATAATGTTCTGCTTTTAAATCACCGAATAATAAACCTATTGCCACCATATATTGCAAACAATGATCCCTATCAGCAGGATTGTGCAAAGCACCTTGTTTACTGATAATTCGGATCGCCGATTCATGAGTTACTAAATCAATTCGAGCGATTTCATCAAAACGATGTTTCACAATCGGATGCAGCATAACAGCACACTCCACAGCAGTCTGTGCATGAAATTCAGCAGGATAAGATAATTTAAATAATACGTTTTCCATGACATAACTGCCGTAAGGACGTTGAAACTTAAATATTTTTTTGTCAAAAAGTACATCATAAAAGCCCCAGGTAGGGACACTTAATGCACTTGGATAACCCATTTCACCGGCTTTAGCAATTAATGCTAATCGAACTGCTCTAGATGTAGCATCACCTGCTGCCCATGATTTCCTTGAGCCTGCATTAGGAGCATGTCTATAAGTTCTGAGGCTTTGACCATCCACAAAAACTTGAGATAAAGTTCTTAACATCATATCTCTATCTGCGCCAAAAAGTTGAGCTGCAACAGCAGCACTAGCAATCTTAACTAAAAAAACATGATCCAGTCCAACTCGGTTGAAACTGTTTTCCAAAGCAAAACACCCTTGAATTTCGTGCGCCTTAATCATCGCGGTAAGTACATCCTGCATTAAAATAGGTGCCTTACCATGAGTACAGTTTTGTCGACACATATAATCTGCTACTGCAAGAATGGCACCTAAATTATCAGAAGGATGCCCCCATTCTGCAGCAAGCCATGTGTCATTAAAATCCAGCCAGCGTATCATCGCCCCTATATTGAATGCAGCCTGTACAGGATCAAGCTCGTATGCAGTACCTGGAACACGTGCACCACCAGCGAGAGTTGCGCCAGGTACAACTGGACCCAAGAGTTTAGTACATTCCGCAAAATTTAATGCTAAAATTCCACATCCCAATGTATCCATAAGACATAAACGGGCTGTCTCATAAGCCAAAGCACTATCAATTTTCTTGTTTAATACATAATCCACTATATCAGTCATAACCTGATCATAATCAGGCTTAATGTTGTCTTCTACATAACTGTGCATAATCACCTCTTGTCTTATTAGAGTGTATTGACGAACCCTATCTAGGCTATATTCACCGGCTTGTTCGCGGAATCCATGAGCATTCGGATTAATCACATCTCCATCTTATTTTGATGTCCTGGATCCCGCGAACACATCGCGGGACTCTACTTAAATAGCGATGCTGTTGTGCTATTCACTATCTTTTCATTCATATGTTAATGCATGGATGGAACAACTACCCTCTCGTTTCAATAGCTGGAAACTCTTGAGGTTCAGGTCCAATATATTCAGAAGTGGGTCTGATCAATTTATTATTGGCTCTTTGTTCAAATACATGTGCTGACCATCCTGTGATGCGCGACATAACAAAAATGGGTGTGAATAAGAATGTAGGAATACCGCAATAGTGGTACGCCGAAGCACTATAAAAATCTAAATTAGGGAATAATTTCTTTTCATTCCACATTACTTCCTCAATACGTTCCGAAATATGATATAAAAGAAGATCATCTTTATCTTCACCTAAACGGAATGACCATTTTTTGATGATATCAGAACGTGGATCACTAGTCGTATACACTCGATGTCCGAATCCCATAATAAGTGCTTTATTGAGTAACATTTTTTTCAATTCAGTTTCAGCTTGATCCGGACTATTAAAACGTTCTATCAGCTCCATTGCTGCTTCATTGGCCCCTCCATGTAAAGGACCGCGTAATGTACCAATCGCACTTGTAATTGCAGAGTAAAAATCAGCCAGTGTTGCTGCAGTAACTCGTGCAGCAAAGGTAGAGGCATTAAACTCATGTTCTGCATATAGAATCAAAGATACATTCATCATCTGAGCTTCTTTTTTACTTGGCTTACGTCCATGTAATAAGGCTAGAAAATGTGCACCTGTTGTTTGCTCTTCACTTAGGCCATTGATTTCTTTATTATGGAAATGCCACGCATACCAGTAGCACATTATTCCCGGAAATAAAGCCAACAATCGGTCTGCAATATGATATTGCTCGGAAAAGTCATGTTCTGGTTCAATTGTTCCCAAAAATGAACAAGCGGTTCTTAGAACATCCATAGGATGGGTATTTTTTGGAGTTAATTTAAGTACTGTTTTTAAAGTCTCTGGTAAGGTTCTTAGATTAACTAATCGTTTAGTATATTCATCCAGTTCTTTTTGAGTAGGAAGTTTTCCATAAAGCAATAGATAGGCAACCTCTTCAAACGTCGCATACTCTGCTAAATCATCAATTGAATAGCCCCTATAATTCAAACCCTTCCCTGCTAGCCCAACTGTACAAATTGCTGATTGACCCGCAACAACCCCGGCTAAACCGCCGCTTTTAACACTCATTGTCTTCCTCCATCAATTGGTCTAGTTTTTGTTCGTATTGATAATAACCAAGTATTTCGTATAGTTCCTCACGTGTTTGCATTTTATCGAGCATAGACTTTTGCGTGCCGTTCTGAAGAATTGCGCTATAGGTATTTAACGCCGCTTGAGACATAGCTCTGAATGCACTTAAGGGGTACAAAATTAAGGATACCCCTACCTGCTTGAGTTCTTCTTGATTAAATAAAGGGGTTTTACCGAACTCAGTAATATTTGCCAGCACAGGTACGGGAACCGATTGAGTAAAGGTTTGATATTCTTCCAGGTTAATCATTGCCTCAGGAAATATCATATCAGCACCTAGCTCAACACAAAGTAAGGCTCGTTCAATAGCTGCATTCATTCCTTCAACAGCATAGGCATCTGTTCGAGCCATGATAACAAAATCAGGATCTTGGCGCGCATCCACTGCTGATTTAATTCGATCCCCCATTTCTTTCAGAGACACAATAGCTTTATTGGGTCTGTGTCCGCATCGTTTTGCCAATACCTGATCTTCAATGTGAATGGCAGCAACTCCGGTTTTTTCCATGAGTTTCACTGTTCTGCCGATATTAAAGGCATGTCCCCATCCCGTATCCACATCTACAAGTAGAGGTAAAGAACAAGCTTCAGTAATTCTGCGTGCGTCTTCAAGAACTTGAGATAAATTAGTCATACCCAGGTCAGGTATACCGTAGGATGCATTTGCAACACCAGCTCCTGAAAGATATATTGCTTTTGCACCAGCGGATTGTGCGAGCATAGCAGAGTATGCATTTATGGTACCCAATACGGGTAAAGGTTTATTTTCTTTGACTATTTGTTTGAAGGCTTTGCCCATGGAACTTACCATTAGCTGTCACTCCTTGATCTTATTGTGAATCTTATCACGCTGGAAAAATCAAATGGAACTCGATCTTTAGGTGAGAGCCCCATAATTTCTCTTCATCCCAGCTAGGGATTAATATTATGCTCTAATGAGAATTCCATCTCAATCGATTTTAACCGAACCTCTAATTATATTTTTACGTAAAAAACGTGCAGGTGATAAAGCATATTGCAAATTCCTTGGAAGACAACCCATTTCGTTATTTATTACAGAAGCGAGCCATTCCGCACATAATGGAATTGTTGTCAGGCCTCGAGAACCAAATCCAGCACAAGCATAAAGACCGGGATAATAAGAACCTGCTTGGCCTATCCAACGTTTTGCATTAGTCTCCAACCGCGCAAATTGTTGCATAAATTGTTCGGCCTGAGCAATTTGCCCCACTATAGGGAGATAATCGGGGGTTGATGCTCTGACACCTGCCCAATGATTACTTACTGTTTGAGACCACAACACTTTTGGCGCGAGCTCTCTAAGCTTAGCCAAATTACTTTGATCGTCTTGGGATTTGATTTGTGGATTTGCTGATTTTAACTCATAGGTAGCACCTAACTGATGAATACCCTTTATGGCTGGAAGAACATGACCCTCGCCGCAAACAGGCAATTTTAAACCTCCAGTTTGTTCGGTGGATGTAATCCCTGTCATTTGTCCCCGTATAGGTTTCACTGGCAAATACTCTGTTTCAGAGAATGAGTTGATTTTATGACCATTTGCTAGAATGAGCACTTCAGTTTCTAAATCATTCACGATCCATCGTTTATCAAAATTCAATTGTCTCACTGAGGTATTGGTAATCAAGGAAATACCTTCCGCACTTACTAAATACTGACATAATTCCGGAGAATTAATCCAGCCTGATAAAGGGATATGCAATCCGGGCTTGTCTAAAGGAATGCCAGCTAATTCTGTTGCACGCTGTGCATCTACGAGAGATCCTAACTCTGGATAATGTTCTAGCCAAGAACACAAGCTGGACTGCGCGGCTTCTTCTTTTTCAGAGTATGAAAGTAATAATGAACCATTCAACTCTCCAAGCTTTGTTTGCTTTAAAATACATTGATATGTTCGTGCAGCATATAAAAATGCAGTTAATAAGAATTGTGTTAATGGAGATCTGTAAGCAGAGAGCTTGGGAAATAAAACCGCTTGTTGATTTGCGGATCCTCCTCTTCCAACCTGATTTAATTCATCAATAATTGTTACGTTCCACCCTCGCTTATTCAGGGTATAAGCAGTAAAGCAACCAGCTAAACCCGCACCGATAATAATTGCTGATCTACGGGGATATTTTTCTGGCGTCCCTACATGCCAAGGTGTATGTCGTTTCGCAGTATTTTGTACCCCTAGTTGTGTAAAACGAGCACAAATCATATGACGTTTTGGCCCAAAACCTTTCCTTTTTTCGACCACAAATCCATGCTTGCTTAAACCAGACTTAACAGATCCTGCCGCGGTATAAGTGGCCAAAGTAGTATTTTCTTTTGATAACATCGCAATTATTTTAATCAATGATTCAGACCACATACTTTTATTTTTAGCTGGAGCAAATCCATCTAGAAACCATGCATCAATAAAAGCTGCTCTAAGCTCCTTCTCAAGCACAGCTTCCCCACAAATTAATAGTTGTTCATAACACTCCAATGCATCACCCAACATTAAGGTGAGTGTTACTCTGCCATTACAAAAGGATAAATGATGATATCCAGGAGTTAAGACAGGATAACTTGCTATCAGCTGCTGAACATACTTTTCCAATTGTGGCCAGGAACCGAGACTTTTTGTTAAATCCGCAAGAGATAAAGGATGTTTTTCACATGAAATAAAGTGCAACTTGGAGTTTTGGGGTGCGTATTGTTCCCATAAACTCCAACTTACAAGAAAATTTAACCCCAGTCCAAAACCCGTTTCTGCAATAGTAAATCTTGAGGGTTTATCATCAGAGAGTGATTGCCAACGATGGACTAAATCATTTCCATTAATAAATACATGAAGCGCTTGATTTATTGCACCTTCAGAAGAATGGTAAATATCATCGTATTGTGTGGAAAAAGGCAAAGTGTCCTGCCATCTCAACTCTGCCTTATTAATAGGTACAAAAAAATTACTCACATACTACTACTCGATTCGCAGCCATCCCTTTGGCTTCTTGTAATTCAGGTGCCTTTTTTTCCTGAATTAATTCCTTTAACTTAGGTACCAGGATAAAAAGTACAATTGAAGAACCAATTGCAAATAATCCTAACATTAAAAATACATGACTATAACCACTATTAGTTATTAAAGGTGAAACACTATCTTTACCATCAATCATTAAGTTGGAACTATAGCTGGATAGAGTTGCACCGACTCCTGAATTTAGCATCCACATGCCCATCATTACACCTTGTAACGAGGTAGGAGCCAAATATCCTATCATAGCATAACCAATTGGTGATATTAAAAGCTCACCAATACTTTGCAAAATATAACTTAAGATAATCCAGCTGGGGCTCACTAACCCTTCATAGTTGGCATAGGCAATACCAATAGGCAATATTGCAAAAGCAATACCAATAAACAACAATGCTAATGCAAACTGAGTTGGAATATTAATTTGTACTCCATTTTTACGCATTTTATGCAGGAATATTCCTAATAAGGGACCACCAATTACAATAGCGACTGTATTAATATTTTGGAACCATTGTGGAGGAATAATCCCGCTTGCATACTCTCGTTGAACATTATGGTCAATGAACACGGTAAGACCCATAGGGGCTATTTGGTAGAGCATCCAAAAAACAGTACCCACAATCATAAACACTGCAAATGCTACTAATTTATCTTTGGCTTCTTTTGTTGGTTGCTGACGTGCCAGATATAGAATTACCCCCAGCATTACAACGCCGGTTATCATTACTAATTTTTTAGCCCAGTCCGCATATTGGAGCATTTGTCCCAAAAAGAAAGGAAGCACTATAATCAAAATACTACCTACCAGCACAGCTCTTTTTTGAGATTGTTTGTCTTTTTTAGAGAATATTGTGTCTTTATCTGATAATTGCTGCCAACAATATAAACAAATAAGTAGGGCAATCAAATTTCCCAAACTACTCAGTAAGAAAAGTCGCTCGTAATTCTGGGTCAACTGGAATAATCCACTCAAACTAAAACCGACGAAAAAGCCAATGTTCATACCCGCATAGTTCATGAGAAATGCTGTTTCACGTCGCGTATCTTCTGGGGTGAAACATTGAGTTAACATGCAGTTCACGCAGGTTACGTTTAAACCCGATCCAGTTAGGAACGCTGCTAAACCATAATATAGAAAAGTAACATCACCGAAGGATAATAAAACGCAACCTATAATTTGCGCCACCATTCCTGCACAAAACAACGCACGGTTAGAGAGCAAACGACCGCCCCAAAAACCTCCAAGCAAGTGCAAGCCATAATTAAATGCAATAAACACGCCCATAATACTATTAGCAGTGCTAATTTGAAGTCCTAACTTGCCTTTCATATACAAAACTAGTGTTGAGTACAACACACTAAAACTTAAAGTAGAAACAATTTGAATAAAAAAAAGTGGAATAGTTCCTTGGGGCATTGACCTAATAAATTCCTTTTTATTTGTCATTATCGACATATGACCTTCCTTGTTAATAAGATCGTCTTTGAATATGACATGAGGAAAAAACACTGTCTAGGTATTTCAAAAATATATTTTAAACCTATTACTTTTCAATAAGTTATTACATTGCAACGCAATATAATCGTTTTTTTTTGAAATCAATAAATTATCAAAAACTGGGGTCCGCTTTATGCTTCCCGCAGGCTAAAACCAAACCCTACGATATTATTTTTTTAATTTTCTTAGAACTTCTTCCGCAGCCGTTTGCGTTTTAGCAATTTCACTTTTCCCATGGGCACTGGAAACAAATCCAGCCTCATACATTGAGGGAGCAAAATAAACTCCTCTATCTAACATCCCATGATAGAATTGTTTAAATAAACTCTCGTCAGAGGCAGCAACATCCGCATAGTCCGCAATGGATTTTTTTTCTGTAAAACAAAAACCAAACATACCACCTAATGAAGCGGTAAAAAATGGGATACCTAACAGTTCAGCAACATAAGCTAAAGCTTGGGTTAGACTTTGTGTTGTTTCACTCAGTTGTTTAAAAAACTCTGGTTTTTCAATTTCGGATAAAGTTGCAAGGCCTGCTGCCATAGCTAATGGATTACCTGAAAGCGTTCCTGCTTGATAAACCGGTCCTTCTGGCGCTAGAAAAGACATAATTTCCGCCTTACCACCTAAAGCACCTACAGGCATGCCTCCTCCAATAACTTTACCCAAAGTAGTAATATCTGGGGTGATGCCAAATACGCCTTGAGCTCCTGTTAGTCCCACTCTAAAACCAGTCATCACTTCATCAAATATTAATAAAGCATTGTATTGATCGCATAATTGACGCAATCCCTTTAAAAACTCTGGTTCAGGTAAAACAAAGCCCATGTTTCCCGCTACAGGTTCCAATATTACTGCAGCAATATCATCTGGAAATTTTTCAAACAATTGTGCCGTTTGTTCCAAGTTATTAAAATTTGCAGTTAGAGTATGTTCTGTAACACTCTGGGGAATTCCAGGTGTAGAAGGAATGCCTAACGTAAGTAAACCAGAACCTGCTTTCACAAGTAAACTATCACTGTGTCCATGATAACAGCCATTAAATTTAACAAATTTGTTTTTTTGGGTTACGCCACGAGCTAATCTGATAGCTGTCATTGTTGCTTCAGTACCTGAATTAACCATCCTTACTTTTTCAATCGAGGGAATTAAAGAGATTATTTTATCAGCCAATTGTATTTCAAGTTCTGTAGGGGCTCCAAAGCTCATTCCACTATGTAATACTTTATTTACTGCTTCAATTACAGCAGGATGACAATGTCCAAGGATTAATGGCCCCCAGGATCCAACATAATCAATGTATTCATTATTATCAACGTCAACAAGATAGGCGCCTTTACCTTGTCTAAAAAAAATCGGATCACCACCCACACCTTTAAATGCCCTTACGGGTGAATTAACACCTCCAGGAATAAGAGCCTGAGCTTGATGAAATAATTCTGCAGAACGAGTCATAAAAAATCTCCATAATTTTGCAGGATTATATTACAGACATTATTAAAAATTGGCAAAAAAAGCAGTTTATCTTTACATCGACTGCTACAATAGCTAAATTACGCTTTTTAAAATGAGTTATTATCATGCAAGAATATAAAAAATATATTTGTGTTATCTGTGGTTTTATTTATGATGAAGCTGAGGGATGGCCGGAGGATGGGATTGAACCTGGTACGCGTTGGGAAGACGTGCCAGAAAACTGGTTTTGCCCAGATTGTGGCGCTGGTAAAGAAGATTTTGATATGGTGGAAATAGAATAAGATCTCAGTTCACACCTTAATAAGTATGTAGCATGGATGAAGCGGGACTCGGGGTTCTTACCGTAAGGACTTCTACTCTCTGGTTCACCCAGGCTACAGAACTAGGGTTTCACTACTACTAAGATCACAATACCAATCAGTAGAAGAGTTGGAAATTCATTATAAATACGAAAAAAGCGCGAATTCTTTTGATTTTGATTTCGTGAAAATGCCTTTAAATAATACCCACATAGTAGATGATAAACCCACAAAATAATCACCAAGCTTAATTTTGCATGCATCCATCCTACACTCATGTAATAAGAGAGATTATAGCTAAGAAGCCATAATCCAAAGAACGTGGTCAGTATCGCCGCGGGCCACATAATTCCATAATAAAGCCGTCTCTCCATTGTTTTAAAACGAATAAGACTAGGCTCATCTTGGGTATCCGCATGATACACAAACAGCCTGGGTAAATAAAATAATCCTGCAAACCAAGAAACCATGGCGATAATATGAAATGCTTTAATCCACAACATAATTAATTTCCCGAGCGATTCTGTCGTTTTTTCCGTGAGTGTTTGACTAAATTCAAGGACTCCACTGCCAAAGAGAATCCCATGGCAAAATAAATATATCCTCGAGGAATATGAAAAGAAAAACCATCAGCAACCAGGACCATACCAATTAAGATCAAGTAACTTAAGGCAAGCATTTTGATTGTAGGATGTTCTTTAATAAATGCACTTACAACTTCACTTGCAAAAATCATAATCAGTATGGCGCTACTAATTGCGACAGCCATTACCCAAAAGTGTGATGTTAAGCCTACTGCAGTTAACACACTATCCAAAGAGAATATAATATCCATTAATGCAATTTGGAAAATAACTGCACGGAATGTTGTTTTAAAACCGCCGGTCTTTTTACCATTAGATTCAAGTTCTTCAGTCACATCCTGGTGAATTTCATCAGTTGCTTTCCAGATTAAAAAAGCACCACCTCCAATGAGAAAGATATCTCGGGCGGAGAACGACATGTTGGCCAGAGTAAGTATTGGTTTAGTTAATTTAATGAGATCCACTGCTAGTGCGAGTATAATTAACCGCATAACCCAAGAAAGCGTTAGTCCCCAGCGCCTTGCTTTTTTTCTCTGTTGTGGCGGTAACTTTTCTGACAAAATAGATAAAATTACTAGATTATCAATTCCCAAAACTATTTCTAATATAATTAAGACAATTAAGCCTACAGTAATATCAATAAAATCCATCAAATCCCCAGATGTCAGAAATTGAAAAACTATATGATATACTCTTATTCTGAGATTCACCTATACCTTTCTTTAAAATATCCAGCATAAATTTTATTGAAAGATCAAGGTTTGTAAGGGTAAAAGATTCACTTTATTCTTTTGCTTCGATATAATATAAGTGTTTTATTAATCTTGTGAGATACAAAGATCATCAAATTTATTAAAAAGCTATTAAAGAGAAACAGAGCTCATGTGGCCCCTGTTGCCTCAACTTATATCATCCCAAGGAATAAACATTCCATATCTAAGGCGGACATTAGTAGCAATGCGCTCAAAGTGCTTAACCGTCTAATTGGTGCTGGTTTTCAAGCTTACATTGTTGGAGGCAGTGTCAGGGATTTATTACTGCATAAGGCTCCCAAAGACTTCGATGTTGCAACCAATGCAACACCCAATCAAGTAAAGAGTCTGTTTCGTAACGGACGGATAATTGGGCGTCGATTCAAGCTGGTACATATACTATTCCACCGGGAAATCATTGAGGTTGCTACGTTCCGGAGTCATGTAGCGGAGGATGAAAGTCAACAAACAAATGAACGTGGTATGTTAGTGCGTGATAATGCTTACGGCTCCCTTGATGAAGACGCTTGGCGGCGTGACTTCACAATTAACTCGCTCTACTACAATATCAATGACTCCTCCATTGTAGATTTTACTGGTGGGGTAAAGGATGTTGAAGAAAAGCTTATTCGTATGATTGGGGATCCGACCAAACGTTATCAAGAAGACCCTGTGCGCATGTTGCGCGCCATTCGTTTTAGTGCCAAATTAAATTTCAAACTTGCGCGAGAGACAGAAGCACCTTTTCCCGAGATTAGTCATCTGATTACCCATGTTTCCAGTTCGCGCTTATTTGATGAAATGACCAAACTGTATCAATGCGGTAATGCAGTAGCGGTACAAAGACTACTCATGCAATATGGTTTGTTCCAATATTTATGCCCTCAAACTAATGCTCTATTGAACAGCAGCCATCCAGTAAATGCATTGCTGGAAATTGCTCTTGAAAACACCGATACACGTATTCATGAAGACAAACCCGTAACACCAGCATTTTTATTCGCAGTTCTTTTATGGTTCCCCATGATTGAGCGGGCAAAGGAACTACAAAAAACTGGAATAGATCCATTGCCTTCAATCGAAAAAGCAATGTCTCTCGTCATTGCCGAACAAAATCAAATTATTTCAATTCCCAAACGGTACACCCAAATAATTCGTGAGATCTGGTTATTACAGTATCGCTTTGCAAAAAGACTTGGAGGAAGAGCTTTTAATCTTTTACAACATCCACGTTTTCGCGCAGCTTATGATTTTATGGCGTTACGTGCCCTTGCAGGCGATGAGTCTATGGAGCTAGCGCAATGGTGGACAAGCTTTCAGGATGCAGATGAAGCAGAACAATCTGATATGGTGGCTCAACTCACTCCTGATGTGCCTAAGCGTAAGCGCCGTCGCAAACCTAAAAGTAATAAAGTTAGTGATCCACAATGAATGTATGTTATTTGGGTCTGGGCTCGAATCAGCACGTACCTGAACGTCAACTTCGCAAAGCAATTAAATCCATACGGGCATTACCCTCCACTGTGGTTACTAAAATTTCCTCTTTTTATTGGAATAAAGCATGGGGATTGCAAGGTCAACAAGACTTTTGTAATGCGGTGATAGAGCTCTCTACCCTTTTATCTCCTTTACAATTACTTAAAGCATGCCAAAAAATTGAGAAAAAACAAGGTCGAGTTCGAAAAAGACACTGGGGGCCTAGAGTTATTGATATTGATATTCTTTTTTACGAGAATCAATCGATCTATTCAAAGAAACTAATACTTCCCCATCCCCAGATCCAATTTAGAGACTTTGTCTTAATTCCTCTACTGGAAATAAATCCCCATTATAAATTAGGGAAATCTTGACTGGGGAAATTATCTTAAATGCCTCCTGGTTTTTGTGTAAGGAATGCACAGCGACTCATATCAACCGAAATTATTTTAAATTTTATGAAGTAAAATAGGTACTTATATTAAGGAATCTACTATTATTTACAATAATAAATTTAATTGTGAGGTTGCTATGTATAAGAATATTTTATTTGCTACGGATTTGCTCAAGGAACATAATCATCTCACAGAAAAAGCAATCGCTATTGCAAAACAATTTACCTCTACATTATATCTGTTACATGTGATTGAACTACCTGCTAGTTTTCAATTAGCACAAGGACTTGGTTTTACAGAATTAGCCAACCCAGCCAAAGATGACGCACAAACTGTATTAACTCTACTAGGGGAAAATTTTAACATTCCGCGCGAACATCAATTTGTCGAGGTAGGCTCAGTAAAAGAGCATATTTTTAATAAAGTAAAAGAACTAGATTGTCAGCTTATTATTATTGGCAGTCATTCATCTATTGGTTTGCATTCATTTTTGGGTAGCACAGCACATGCGACAGTGAATCATGCTCCATGTGATGTATTAACCTTACGACTTTAAAATTAATTTTTTCACGACACTGTTATTAAAGGATTAATATGCAATTTAAATTTCTTGCTGCTTCTGGAACTGTAATAGACTCTAGAGATCTTTTGTCGCCCAATAAGATTAGGCTCATTGATTGATCAAGTTGACGAAAAGCATTGTTCATCAACACATAGATACACCATGAATCAGAAGCCGCTTTATCCTTTAACTTAAAAATTGGAATACAACTTGAGTGGTGCTGTGAAATTCCTGGATAGGGACAGAAGAACAATTATGAGTAAAAGACACACAACCTTGACGCTAAAATATTTGGGCATTAATTCCCATAAAGAACCTGTTATTTATATGCGTGAAGATTGTTATATTTGTAAATCTGAAGGATTTACTGCTCAAGCTCGTGTTCAGGTACTACTTAATGAGCGCTCTATTGTGGCTACATTAAATACTGTCGAGACCAATTTATTAAGACACAATGAGGCAGGACTTTCTAATTATGCTTGGGAGCTGCTCGCAGCAAAAGAAGGCGATGAAATTACAGTAGCTCACCCACAACAATTGGACTCCCTCAGTTACATCCGATCAAAAATTTATGGAAATGAGCTCACCGCAGAACAAACAACCCATATCATAAGAGATATTGTATCCGGGCAACTCTCTGATATTAATATTGCAATGTATCTCGCTGCTAGTGGTGGAGATAGACTGTCTAAAAAAGAAGTTATTGATCTAACCCGGGCGATGATTAGTTCTGGCAAACAATTATCATGGGATCTCCCTTTTATTGTTGATAAGCATTCGGTAGGAGGCTTACCAGGAAATCGAACAACCCCTATTGTCGTTGCAATTGTTGCTGCGTTCGGTTTAGTTATCCCTAAAACATCTTCTCGTGCCATAACATCACCCGCAGGAACAGCAGATACGATGGAAGTATTTACTAATGTTGATCTGAACATTGCTGAAATGAAAAAAGTTGTTGAACAAGAAAATGGTTGCCTCGTTTGGGGGGGCTCTATGGCTTTAAGTCCAGCCGATGACTTACTTATCCGAATTGAGAGAACTGCAAATATCGATAGTGAAGGACAAATGGTCGCTTCAATTTTATCAAAAAAAATTGCTGCAGGTTCAAATCATCTTGTCATTGATATGCCTATAGGAACTACAGCCAAAGTTCGTTCCATTGAACGAGCCAATTCATTAAAAAAACTATTAAAATTGGTTGCAGACGAGTTTAATATCAGTATAAAAGTAATATTTAGTGATGGCTCACAACCAATCGGCCGGGGAATTGGGCCTGTACTTGAGGCATTTGATGTATTAGCCGTTTTAAATTGCGATAAACATGCGCCCCAAGATTTACGTGAGCATGCTTTAACATTAGCGTCTCATATCATAGAATTTTCCCCTCAAGTACCACCAGGCCAAGGATTGAGCATTGCTACTCATATTCTTGATAATAGAAAAGCATTAGCTAAATTCGAAGCAATTTGCAAAGCCCAAGGCGGCTTACGTGAGATTAAAAAAGCACCCATTGTGCATACTGTAGAGTCAAAACTATCAGGGACTATTATTAATATTGATAACCGGCATATTTCCCAATTGGCTAAGTTGGCTGGAGCACCACGCTCAAAAGCGGCGGGAGTGGAATTATTAACGCCACTCAACTCAATAGTCAAAAAATCTCAACCTCTTTTTAGAATTCATGCAGAAAACCGAGGGGAGCTCAATTATGCCCTTGATTTTCTGAAACAGGGTCATGAGGTCTTTCAAATTGAGGCGAGTATATGAAAAAACCCATTATTTTTTCATTATTTGGACACAATGAACTTACAACTAAGATTCAAAAAAAATGTCAGTATGAACTTGGTAAAATGAGCTTTCATCAATTCCCTGATCAAGAAACTCTGGTGAAAATTGAATCTGTTGTATCGAAGCGTATTGTTATCTTTGTTGCCAATTTAGTCCATCCCAACCCGAAAATCCTACCCCTTTTATTCGCTGCACAAACAGCAAGATCCTTAGACGCGGCTCAAGTTGTGTTAGTAACTCCATATCTTACTTATATGCGTCAAGATAAAGTATTTGAATCAGGTCAAGGTATTACATCTGCTTATTTTGCACAATTGGTTTCTTCTTATTTTGATGGCTTAATTACAATCGATCCACATCTTCATCGCTGGTCAGATTTAAGCGAGATTTATAAGATACCTACTAAAGTGCTTCATGCGACAAATGAGATTGCATCTTGGATTGCTCAACATGTATCCAATCCTCTCCTTATTGGGCCGGACTCAGAAAGTGCGCAATGGGTTGAAAACATCGCTCACAAGTCTTCTGCACCATTCACTATTTTAGAAAAAATCAGAAAAAGCGATACACAAGTTGAGATTTCCATTCCGGGAATAAAACAATACTTGGATGCTACTCCTATTCTTATTGATGATATTATCTCGACTGGAATGACTATGATGGAAACATTAAATCATTTAAGTTCATTAAATACGAAACCCGCTGTTTGCGTTGGTGTCCATGGCGTTTTCGCAGGAAATGCCTATCAAAAACTTTTACTCTCTCATGCTGCAAAGATCATTACTTGCAATACAATCCCTCACAACTCTAATAATATCGACCTCAGCCAGAATATCGTTGATTTTTTACTTGGGTGGGATGTCTTAAATGGATAAAATTATCTTATCCTTTTTACCTATCTATATTAGAGAACCTATCATTTGTCCTCCAAACACAAATAAACCTATTTCTTTTTGCTTTTAGCTTTCTTTTTAATGTGACTCATTAATCTTCTTTTCTTATTTACTTGTCGTTGTGATAATTTAACCTTTTTATCTGCAAATGGATTTGTTCCACCTTTAAATTCCAATTTTAACGGAGTCCCGATTAGTCCTAAATGCTTAATAAATTCATTATTTAGGTACCGTTTATAACTTTCAGGAAGATCAGCTAATTGATTCCCATGGATTACTATTACGGGCGGGTTGTGGCCACCAAGATGAGCATACCTTAATTTTATCCTACGTCCATTGACACAAGGGGGTGTATGCTTCGTGCTAATATCTTGAAGCAAGCGAGTTAATCGGGGCGTAGAAAAAGATTGGACAGCTGAAGTATACGCTTCATTTATATCCTTAAATAAACCACCTACCCCACTGCCATGTAAAGCCGATATAAATCTAATTTTTGCAAAATTTGCGAAGTGCAATCTTCTAGATAATTCGCTTTTCACATGTTCTTTATGCTCTTCATCCAAACCATCCCACTTATTCACCGCAATAACTAATGCTTTACCCGATTCAATAATAAAACCGAGCAAATTCATGTCTTGATCAGTAATCCCTTCCTTAGCATCCAGAACTTGCAGACACACATTGGATTTTTGGATGGCCTGTAATGTCTTAATCACAGAGAATTTTTCTATTTTTTCATCAATACGAGATTTTCTCCGTACGCCTGCCGTATCAATCAGGACATAGTTTTGCTCATCTCTAACAAAAGGAATGGAAATACTATCTCTGGTTGTACCTGGCATATCATAAACAACAACCCGCTCTTCACCCAGAATCCGATTTATCAAAGTTGATTTGCCAACATTTGGGCGACCAGCAAAAGCGATTTTAATTGCCTTATCTTCCCCACTCTCATCAATATGAGTTGCAAATGGTGATAAAACTTCTTCAAGTAGGGTTCCAATGCCACTACCATGCGAAGATGAAATTGAATGAACATCCGCAATACCTAAAGAATGGAAATCGGCACAAACAACATCATCATCTAGGCCTTCTGTTTTATTTACAACAAGATGAACTTTTTTATTTAATTTACGTAAATTATTGGCAATTTTTTCATCAATTCCAGTCAATCCAGCTCTTCCATCCACCAAGAAAAGAACGATATCAGCTTCATTTAGCGCGATTTCTGATTGTTTGGACATTAAATTATCAACAGCAATATCGTCAACACCGATACCACCGGTGTCAACAACGATATAGTGTTTATCATCATAAATGGCTTGACCGTACTGTCTGTCACGAGTTAAGCCAGGAAAATCAGCAACTAGGGCATCTTGTGTCTTAGTCAGCCTATTAAATAATGTAGACTTACCAACATTAGGACGTCCAACAAGTGCTATCACAGGGATCATTTATTAACTCACAGATAATTGATTTAACATTCCATTGTCTGTTAATACATATAATTTTTTTCCGATTACGCTTGGGGAAATACTCACACCACTTGAAACTTTTGAGCGGGCTATAATTTCACCCGTTTGGGTATCAATAAAGTGTAAATAACCCGTTTTGTCACCTACTACTAAATCATTTTTGATCAAAGCAGGCTCAGTTAGTACTCTTGCCTTTAATCCAGTTTGTTTCCAATTAACTTGTCCACTACGTTTATCAATAGACCAAACGACATCATGGCTGTCTGTGATAAATAAGGTGTTACCACTTAGAATCATATTCTTGTATACAGAACCGGGTTTTCTCCAAATAAACTGCCCATCAGATAAAGATAATGCACCAATATAACCCTGATAACTGGCAAGATAAACCACATTATTTTCCACAATGGGATCGGCATCAATATCAACTAATCGCTCTACATCGCTGGGTCCTGAAGCGTAAGCAATACTTCGTTGCCACATGACACGCCCTGTTTTCAAATCTAAAGCATCAAGTTTCCCATCAGAAAAACCTATCAATACTAAATTTCCCATAGCAACAGGCGATGAACTTGCCTTGAGGATTAAACTAGGAGAACCATGTTCTGCCATCCATATTTGTTTTCCATCAGCTGCATTAAAGGCATACACTCTACCGTCGATGGTCTTAACAATTACCTTTCCGCCTAAAATAACTGGTGGTGATAGAATTTCACCCGTAACCTTTGATTGCCATAATTTGTTACCATTATTCTCATTTAATACTACTAATGAAGAATTATTAGTACCTACTGCAACATATCCACTGGCTACTGCTGGTCCACTAACCAAACCATGCTTAAGCGCAGTAGACCATTTCATATTACCATTATTCTTGCTAATAGCTTGAACTAATCCACTCGCATCAGCGGTATAAATAATCCCATTTTTAATTACTGGCTTAAGTCTTAAATATTCTTTATTTTTTGATGACTTGCCAGCAGCTACTGTCCAGTTTTGGTCTACTTTAACTTTGTCTTTAATTTGCTTAAGTTCTTTAGGTTTGGGCGTGTTGTCTTTCCCTAACATGTAATCATCAAGTTTTGAACACCCTTGAATTATGGTACAAAGAATTAAAATAAATAATTTCATTTTCATGAAAATTGGACCTCAATTTTTACAAAACAGCTCAATAAAAGCATTCACTAAGTTTTAGCTCAATAGAGAAAATCTCAAAACAGGTGTATTAAGCCTATTAAGCTAATAACAAAGAGGTTATGCAGACTCTATTTTTTTATCTCCAGAAATAACTGAATGAGATTTGCTCGCTATCGCATTAGTTTTCATTTCTAAAAATAAATTCCCCATTCCATTACTTTTTACTTCATCCAAGGCTTGCTTATAAGAGTTCATGGCCTCTTTATATTGGCCGGTGGCTCCATAAATATCACCTTTTAATTCATTAATGACCGGTAAATAAGTATTATCTTCAACATTGCTTAATTCCTTAAGAGCATTTGTGTACGACTTTTCTGCTGCGAAGATACGTGCAATACGAATTTTAGCTATTTGCTTCAGAGTTGACATTTTACTGTTTGCAGCAACGGCCTGTAATTCTTCAGTAGCTTTATCCAATTTATTTTTTGATACATAAATTTTTGCAAGTGTCATATGTGCAGCATCGGCATAAACGGTACGACCGTGCTCGTGAATTAACTGATTAGCATAGGCTCTTACTGCTTTAATATTTTGATTAGAGAGAGCGACCATCATTTGCTCATAGGCAACTGAAGCCTGTTGAGTAAGTTTTTCCTGATGCCAATGCAAATATCGATATCCTGCAATACCAAAGAGCACAAGTGATAATACTATAGTGACAAGATTACCGTATTGTTTCCACCATTTTTTTATCGATTCTAATTGTTCCTCTTCAGTCATATACACTGACATATTATTCTCCTGCACTCACTCTAAATAATCTTTTAAAACATGATTAAGCATATTTTGATCTACTGTAATTTGCTCAGTCTCATTCCGCAAATCTTTAATACTAATTTGCTTGGTTGCTAACTCATCTTCACCTAAAATTAAAGCTAATCGAGCCCCGCTTTTATCTGCTTTTTTGAATTGACTTTTAAAACTACCACCGGCCGTATTTACTGATACTTCAATTTCTGGATATTTAGTACGTATTGATTCAGAAATTACCAGAGCTTTTACCACAGCATCTTCATTGGTAGCAATAATATACAATGCATTCTTTTTATTATCCTGCTTGAGAACACTCAGAGTTTCCATAAGAAGATATATTCTTTCAATACCTAATGCAAAACCTACTGCTGGTGTTGGATTACCACCTAATTGCTCTACCAGTATATCGTATCGACCTCCAGCACAAACTGTAGCTTGACTTCCTAATTTATCGGTTACCCACTCAAATACTGTATGCCCATAATAATCAAGACCTCTGACCAAAACCGGGTTTACTGTATAGGGTACCTTTAATTGGTCTAAACCATCACAAAAAGACTGAAAATGTTCTCGACTTTGTTCATCCAGAACATCAATTAGTTTAGGTGCATTAGACAATAACTCCTGCATTTCAGGGTTTTTACTATCTAAAATACGCAGTGGATTGCGAGTTAACCTGCGTTTACTGTCCTCATCTAACTGTTGTTCATGATCTGTCAAATATTCAACAAGCACTTTTCTATAGCGCTGACGCTCTGTTAACTCACCTAAGGTATTTATTTGCAACTGTACAGAATCTGCAAAGCCTAACTGTTCCCAGAATTTACGACATATGGAAATTAATTCCAATTCAACCATGGCACCAGGCATCCCAAATGCCTCTACACCTAATTGATTGAACTGCCTATATCGTCCTTTCTGTGGCCGTTCATGTCGGAACATGGGACCCATATACCATAATTTTTGCTGTTGATTATGTAGGAGCCCATTTTGCAGACAAGCACGTACACAACCCGCAGTCCCTTCGGGTCTCAAAGTAATGCTATCCCCATTTAAATCATTAAAAGTATACATTTCCTTTTCGACTATATCAGTGACTTCACCTATAGTGCGTTTAAATAACTGAGTGCTTTCAATAAGTGGAAAGCGTATTTCCTGATAGCCATAACTGGATAATACTTTTACAAAAATTTGTTCGATGGAACGCCAAAATGCCGTTGTTTCAGGCAAAATATCATTCATTCCTCGTATTGCTTGGATTCTCTCAGCCACCTATTTTCTCCATAGGAGACATTTCCGGTTTAGGATTTAATAGAGATTGCATTTTTGATATGTCAGTCAGTTTTAATTCGTGGGTCTCTGTTGCTGGTGTTTGGTTTAGAGATAAATCAACAGGAGTACTTTGGGCAGGAAATACCTGTTGAGTATCTCTATTTTTTTGCCACCAAATTCCTACCGCAACCATCACACCTAAAGCAAACAAAATGGTGAACCAACGAATAATATGTTCTGCTTTATGAGACTCACGTTTACTTTGTTGCCATAACAGAGCGCGATCAGATTTTTTCTCAACGACAAACTGCTCATTAAATATCGCCAGATAAGGTTCCGGAGAAGTACCTAATAATTTAGCATAGGCACGCAAATACCCTTTAACAAAAACGGGTTCTGGCAACAAATGAAATTCATTAGTTTCAATTAACTCAATAATACGAGCTCTTAAATGCAATTTATTGGCAACATACTCAATCGTATATCCTTTTTGTTCCCGGATACTTGCAAGTTGTTCGCCTGGATTTTTATGCTCAACTATACTTTCATCCAGTGTGGTTGTTGTATTCATTATTTACTCCACTATTGTCGATATTGGAATTCAAATTATTTATACTTTGCTGATATTCTGCTGCGAGAGTATATTGCCCAACTTTCTCAGAAATCTCCTTGGCCAAAGATAATAGTACTCTGTCATTTAAAATTAAATCAGGGTGCTTTTGTAATAGCGCAAATGCATCTGAGTCTTTTCCGCTTTTAATTTCAAGTTTCAGTAATTCATAAAAAGATGCTTTCCTTGAAGGGTCTTGATTTAATGCTTTTGCAAAATACAGTTTGGCCTTGTCTTCATTAGGAACTGAAAGAGCACAAAGTCCCGCATTTTCATAAGCTCCAGAAGTATGCACATATTTTAAATCATTAGCAGCTTTTAAAAAGTAATTTTCAGCTTTTGTATAATTGCCTTGTCGACATAAAAAGGCTCCATAGTTATTTAGCTGAGCGCCTCCATTTCCCGAAAATGAGATGGCTTTCAAATAGTATTTTTCTGCCTGGTCTAGTTCTTTAGTTTGCTCAAAATAATAAGCCATTGCAGAGTTAACATCGGCTGAAGTAGGTTCTTGCTCTAATGCAGTAAGCATCTTTTTTTTCGCTCTAGGCCTATCCCCTTGTTTTAAATACTCGAGGCCTAGCTGTGCATTATAGGATGCAGCTTTACTGAGATCAGGCTTTTTAAAATTTTGTTTTTCATTTTCTTCATCATGCACACATGCCTGTAAAAACAGCACGGTCATAATAAACAAAAGACAAAACCTTTTTAACACAATATTTCACGCTAAGGTTAGAAATGATTGCGCATTATAACCGCTTATAAATAAATTAAAAATGATTTGTCACAAATAATGATTTTATTGTAGTTTTCAGTGACATAATTAGAGTCGAAGAGTGGTGCCAAACCTGTAAATAAGAGCTATATCTTAACCAGTTTCTCCCCTACGCCAGCTACTCTTCTTGTTCTGCAGTGGATTGCTCTTGATCTTTTTTGGATATAAAGTGTAATTTCTGCCATCTTTGAGAGCGACTTGTTCTATCCTTGACTTCACCAGCTAATTGGCCACATGCTGCATCAATATCATCTCCTCGTGTTTTACGGGTAATCGTATTAATACCATGGGCTATTAATTTATCTCTAAATGCATCAATTGCTTCTTGAGGCGAACGCTCATATTGAGTCATCGGAAAAGGATTAAAGGGAATTAAATTGACTTTTGATGGAATATTGCGCAGTAACTTGATCAACTGATTCGCATGTTCAGGTTGATCATTTACCCCCTTGAGCATGACATACTCAAAAGTTACCTTCCTTCGAGGTTCATTTTTAAAGTAGTTTTTACACAAAGCCATCAGCTGTGCTAAAGGATATTTCTTATTTATAGGAACAAGGACATTTCGCAGTTCATCAGTAGGTGCATGTAAGGAAACAGCTAAGGCCACTGGGCTAACTTCTCTTAAACGTTCCAGATCGGGAAGAACACCCGAGGTACTCAAAGTAACACGACGTTTTGATAATCCATAAGCAAAATCATCCATCATAAGATCCATTGCGGACACGACATTATCAAAATTAAGCAAGGGTTCTCCCATGCCCATCATCACCACATTAGTAACTCTTTTATCGTGTGTTCCATGTTGTTGTGATAACTCTCGTGCAGCCAACCATACTTGCCCAATAATTTCTCCAGTGGATAAATTACGATTAAAACCCTGTTTTGCAGTAGAACAAAAGGAACAATTTAAAGCGCATCCTACTTGGGAGGAAACACATAAAGTGCCTCGATTGGTTTCGGGAATGAATACGGTCTCGATGCAGTTACCGCAGTCCAGCTTTAAAAGCCATTTATGAGTACCATCATTGGATTTTTGGCAAGCGACTATTTCTGGTAATTTAATGCAAGAACGTTGTGCCAATTTTTCTCTCAACGTCTTACTAAGATTGGTCATTTTTGTGAAATCAGTAAAACCTGCCTGATGAATCCACTGGATTAACTGTTGCGCTCTATAAGGTTGCTCGCCCCAGCTATTGAGTAATTCACGCATTTGTTGGTAGTTGTAATCGAGCAGATTTACTTTCTGTACAGTCATTTTTACTCCAAATTTAATGACCTAAAAAACGTATTCGGGAGCCTCTGTATAGCATAGTGAAACCTGGGAATACTAATCTTTCAAGAACCCGGGTTTCGCTGCGCGCTTTACCCAGGCTACATGAGGTCATTAAATATCAAAACCTATCTTATCGTACACAAATTTCATGCGGTTCAAAAAAGAACGCAATTTCACGTGCAGCATTTTCCAGACTATCTGAACCATGAACGGCATTGGCATCGATACTGTCAGCGAAATCAGCACGTATAGTTCCCGGAGCAGCTTCCTTGGGGTTTGTTGCACCCATGATGTCTCGGTTTTTCATTACTGCATTTTCGCCGTGTAATGCCTGAACCATTACTGGACCAGAAATCATAAATTCAACTAAATCCTTAAAGAAAGGACGCGCACGATGAATATCATAAAAACTTTCTGCTTGCTCACGAGAAAGTTGCATCATTTTTGCAGCAACTATGTTTAGACCAGCGTTTTCAAAACGGGTATAGATTTGTCCAATAACAGATTTAGCCACTGCATCAGGTTTAATAATTGACAATGTTGTTTCTTTTGTCATCACGCACTCCATAGGGGGTTAGTTAAAGTGCAATATTATACACGAAATCTAAGCTAGATGGCTAATATAAATTCCTTTTAAAGTCATAGTCATCATTCATCAAGCAAAACTAGATACATACTTTTCATTAACCTTACCCTATTGCACCAATTGTTTTATCAAAATATAAAGGTTCTCTATTAATAGCATCTTGTTCTGGGTCAATTTTATATTCAGGTAATGATTTCATTAAATCAATCACCCGTAGAATCGTTTCATAAAAAAGAGTTCGGTACGAATTAGCAGCTTGTCCTATCTCTTCAGTTTGCGCAAGAAAATCACTGATTTGTTCATCAAAATCCATATCAATGAGCACAACTTCGGACAATATCATTGCCATTTTTCTCTCTAAATCCTCAGTAAGCGGAGTCTTGAGAACTTCATTTATTTTCTCTATAAAAAAATATTGGTTGTTTTGAACATCTAATATATTGCAATAGATTAGCGCATGATTTATTGCCTGCCGTATTTTACTTTTTTTCTCTGAAATACCCATACTTTTAAGTAGGCCTCTCAATGAAGCGATTGCCTTTTCTATTTCAGTATTAAATATTTGAGTTACTCTTATCAACGCTGATTGACTGTTAGCAATCAACCAATCATGTTGTCCCTGCACATTATGAAACTCATCTCCAAGATTAACTAGTTGCTGACGTTCATTTTCTAGTTCCTCACGAGTTGAAGCTCCCTGTGCCTCTTCACCTTTAGAGTTCTCTCCAGATAATAAATAATCAATAAATAATTTTTGTGTATAAACATGATAATCATTCGCTTGTTGTAGGATGATTCCATTCAGTACACTTTTTAGTGGAACACGTAACAACCGATGATAAAAACTATATGGACTTTTAATTGCTTCTACTAATTCACTTTGTGCTAAATTGACTTTGTATGTACCCAATATACGCTCGGCTGTGATTACTCCGTATGTTGAAAACCAGTGACTTAATTCATTATCAGATTCTTCCCCGTTCATTTTTCATCCAATTTAAATTTCAAAATATTAAGCGTATTTACAATTCCCTAGATTAATCTAATTTTTGATTTACACCTCATCAAACCGTAGGATACATGTGCATCGAGCGCAGGTAATCAAAGCTTCAAAGGCCAAAATAGTAGAATTGTAAAAAGGTCCTATGATATAAGACAGTTTATTCGATAAGTATAGTGTATTTCGCAGATGTTAAAACGATTAGATACTGATTTACAATTGTTAAATGACTTTCTTCAAGTAAAAACTCCGCAAATATGGTTAGATTATGCTGCAGACCATATACCTTTGTTATTAATTGACCATGCTCATTGTGAACGGAAGGCAGCTGCCACTGCAATTAATTTTATGAGCAAATACCCAGAGAAAAAAGAACTGGTGGAAATGATGTCTCCATTGGCTCGTGAAGAACTACTCCATTTTGAAAAGGTCATTAATTTAATGTCGAACAAAGGGATTCAATTTTGCCCCCTACAACCATCAGGATATGCAACTCAGATGCATAAGCAGGTTTCAAGCAGAAATGTACTTCAACGTTTATGTGATCAGTTGATTATTGGTGCCATTATCGAAGCCCGTTCTTGTGAACGTTTCCACGCCATTATCCCCTTTCTCGAAGATCAGGATTTGGTGAAGTTTTATGGTACTTTAATTAAATCAGAAGCGCGTCATTTTGAGGATTATCTTCGACTGGCGAAATTATATGGTGGAGACATAGAGCAACGTTTGAAGTTTTTTTTATCTATAGAAAATGATTTTATTTTGGCTTCTGATACGGTATTTCGCTTTCATAGCGGAATACCGCAAATTCAATAATTATGGAGGAGTAGGAGTAGGAGTAGAATGTACTTCTTTTTGCTCTTCATATTTCAAATTAGCATTATCTTTTAAAAATTTAGCTAAACTTGTTTGGGGATTCGCATTCAATCTTTTGAACGTATCTTCATCTAATCTAGCGCCACTGGCATAATGTTCGTATTCATCCGGCTTACCCTGAACCGGAGTATAATCATTTTCTGCTAGCCAAAGAGCTATCATTGACTTAAACGCTGTATTCGCTTCATTTGTTTTGTCAAGAGATATCTTATCAGACCGGGTTAAATCAGCTATCTCAACTTTTCCATCTTTAAAGGTAACTTTATGTTCTAAAGTAGGTAACTGAAGATCACCATCCCCTTTTATTTTATGCACGAGTTTACCTTTGAGAGGAATATAAAGTGACTCTTTCATTTTAAGTGCCTCACCAATAAGTGGTGTATTCTTAGCTAAGTCCCATGCTTCTCCTGCAACTTGATTTGCTGAGATATTGTGTGCTTTATTCATTTTTCCAAATAAATTCAACAAGGACATCATATTGGATCGCCAATCATTATAAGCATTTTGTTCAGAATTAATGACTGAATCAGCGAGTTCATTTAACTCTTCATCATAAGTTGTTTCTTTACCGGTTCTCTCGTTTGTTTTTCTATGTTTATTTCTCAGCTCATCCATCGATTTAGCATATCTCATCTGCTCTTCTTTACGTTTCTCAGCAATATAAGCATCCAAATCTTCCTTATTTTTTTGCTCTCGAAGTTCAGCCATCCCTTTTGAGGAAAGTTCATTGAATTCCTTTAATTTTTCATCCATTTCGTCTTTACTTTTAGCCGCCATAACTGATACTCCAGGAAAATCACAAATGGGCAAAATAGAGCCCTTTTGTATGATCATAACACAATAATTGGGGTTTGTCATCCCAATCACTCAACACGTAACGTACTAGTTTTTGCGAATTTTTTTGATAAGATGAGATGCCTGGTTTATGAGTATGACCATGTATTAATTGTTTCACTTGATAGTAAGACATATGAGCAACCACTACTTCAGCCACTACATCCATTTCCTCTAAAGATTTGTTCTGATTCATTTCACTATGATAGCGTACTTGATTTACTAATTTCTTCCGATAATTCAATGGGAAACTTAAAAATAAGGTAGAAAAGATTTTGTTTCGTGTTATAAAACGAAAACGCTGGTGAGCCTTATCTTTAGTACAATATCGATCACCGTGCACCAAAAGTACTTTGTCTTGGCCTAATTGGATCACGGTAGGCTCAGGTAAAATTGTCCACCCCGCCATTTTGGCAAAGTTTTTTCCTAATAGAAAGTCACGATTGCCATGCATATAGAACACATTAATTTCTTGTTTTTTTAGGGCATATAACTGACTAGCAATCGCTCTGCTCCAATCATCGGCAGTATCATCCCCTGCCCATGCATGAAAAAAATCACCTAGGATATAAATATTTTTGACTGAATCACAAGCCCATTCGAGAAATTGATTAAAACGCTCCTGAATGGCCAGATTTTCAGGATGTAAATGAAGATCCGAAATAAAAACAGCTTCTATCATAAGGGCTCTATATGTATATGCTCATCCAATAAATAAATCTGACAAGGTCCACTGTAAGGTTCGATTGCATCACTTAAACGATAAAAACCAGCAATCGATACTAATTCTGCTTCCAGGGAGTGACAGAAAATCCGGGCCTCTTTATCACCTGAAATTCCAGCTAAAGCTCTTCCTCTTAGAGCTCCATATACATGAATACATCCATCAGCTAATAATTCAGCCCCATGACTTACTGAAGAAGTCACTACAAGATCAGCTCCTTTTGCGACAACTTGCTGCCCAGAACGAACAGGAGTAGTAATTAATTTTGATTTTGTTAATTCATGATGATTATTTTCAATGGGTCGCTCAATAATAGGTTTATCTTGGGTTGAAGAAGCATGTAATACAGCTAATCCATGGCATTGGGCTAGGGTGTTATGTAATATACTCCCTCCTTGAATGGCAACAGGGATCATGCCATGGGAACGAGCAAGCTCCAGTAAAGCCTGTAAATCAAATTCTAATTGTTGTACTGAGGATAAATCAAACACAACAGGTGTATGCTCAAATAATTTAGGAGCTTTGGCGATAGTATCCTCAAGCTGATGCGAAAAAGCCTCAGGATTCGTATTGAGTACTTGTAATACAGTAAATGTATAAAGGCGACCTTTTAATTTAAATGCTTGAGTTTGTGTTGTATTTTCACTCATGAGTATGATATCCATAATGAATATTTTTGTTTATACTAACATGTGAAAACCAATAACAGAAGGATATTAAGGTGGATAAACGGTGGTTTGAACAATATCAGAAAGGAGTTCCCCATGAAATTGACTCAAGTCAATATTCTTCCCTAGTAGATTTGTTTAAAGAATCCTGCACACGTTATGCTAAAAAAACTTCATATAGCAATATGGGAAGTAGTATAACTTTTGGTGAACTGGATGAGTTAAGTCGAGATTTTGCTGCCTATCTTCAACAGCTTAAGCTGGATAAAGGAACTCGAATAGCAATCATGCTTCCTAATGTTCTTCAATACCCAATTGCTCTGTTTGGCATCCTACGCGCAGGTTACGTTGTTGTGAATACAAATCCACTTTACACCACTGACGAGCTTATTCATCAAATGAATGACTCTGGAGCTGAAGTGATCGTTGTACTAGCCAACTTTGCAAAAACTGTAGAAAAGGCATTAAATTCAATTCCTACATTAAAACATGTGATTGTAACTGAAATAGCTGATCTTTTCCCTACCCCAAAACGACTTATTGTTAACTCTATAATTAAATATATAAAAAAAATGGTACCGGCTTATAGTATCCCTCATGCAGTTGCCTTTAACTATGCATTACTTGAAGGAAAACAAGCACCTTTACACCATGTAGAGTTAAATCATGATGATATTGCATTTTTGCAATATACGGGAGGTACGACAGGGGTTGCAAAAGGTGCCATTTTAACTCATGGGAATATGATCTCTAATGTCTTGCAAGCCGATGCATGGATTAAGCCGGTCATAGGTGCAGATGGCAATGATATTATTGTTACAGCGATACCTCTCTATCATGTCTTTTCTCTCACCGCTAATTGTTTGACCTTTTTAAAACAAGGTGCAAAAAATGTACTAATTACGAACCCTCGTGATATGGGACATTTTATTAAAGAAATCAAAAAAGTGGGTTTTACAGCAATTACAGGCGTAAATACCCTATTTAATGGCTTATTAAACCATCCTAAATTTAAGGAGGTTGATTTTAGTAAACTAAAAATCTCACTTGCAGGAGGTATGGCTTTACAAAAAAGTGTGGCCCTAAAATGGCGTGAAGTCACCAAAACACCGGTATTGGAAGCTTATGGATTAACTGAAACCAGTCCTGCTGCCATCATGAATCCAATGAATCTGACCGAATATAGCGGAAGTATTGGCGTACCCATTCCTTCTACTGATGTCATCATTCTTGATGATCAAGAGCATGAAGTACCAATAGGGACCAGTGGAGAAATATGCATTAAAGGACCGCAAGTAACCCCAGGATACTGGAAGCGACCTGATGAGACTGCTCTAGTGTTTACTAAAAATGGCTATTTAAAAACAGGCGACATTGGTAAAATGGATGAAGAAGGATTCATCTATTTAGTTGATCGAAAAAAAGATATGTTACTCGTATCAGGGTTCAATGTTTATCCTAATGAGGTGGAGCAAGTAATAGCAATGCATCCTGGTGTGTTAGAAGTAGGTGTAGTTGGTGTTTCTGATATAGAATCTGGCGAACGAGTTAAAGCATGTGTGGTAAAAAAAGATCCTGAGTTAACCGAAGAACAAGTTATTGCTTATTGCCGAGAACATCTAACTGCTTACAAAGTTCCCAAGATAGTCGAATTCTACGATGAACTCCCCAAAACAAATGTAGGAAAAATTCTTCGTCGAGCACTAAAAGAAAAGAATGCTTCCTCTCCCAGTCATCCCGAGAAAAAACCAGCTGTTGCTATATAAAGAACTGAACGAAGCTTCGTCTTATGACGATATTGCCCTCCCCGCGGCTTGTCCACGGGGTTCAGTGTTATAGTATTTTCTCAAGCTAGTACTTCTATTTTACTAATTGTCTCATTATGAGAGCTGTTGCACCCCACACCCAGTCTTTGTTCGCAGTAAATTCACAAGTAACATAACGACGACCGCCACGTTCAATCCTAAAGTCTCTATAATTTTTAACATCTTGTACTAATGTCATGGGTATCGATATTAAACGAACAACTTCATGAACATTTAATTGGTAGGGTTGAACCGATTCGATGCTCGCAAACCAAGGATGAATAATACTTCCTAATAGAGTTTTTTGGATATTTAACTCCTTGATTAGGGTTATGCGGTCTTGGGTAATACCTAACTCTTCATACAATTCTCTAAGCGCAGTAACGTAATAATTCTCATCTCCTTCTTCCCATGTACCACCTGGAAAACAAATTTCTCCTGGGTGGGTGCGCAATTGATCACTACGTTGCGTCAAAATTAATGAATCGGATAATTGTTCATATAAGACAACTACTGCCGAGTGCACTAGTTTTTTCCCTTCAAAATCATTTAAGTCCATTAATAACCGCTGCTATTTTAATATAGCATTCACGATATTCATCTTCACAGTTTGAGTCAATAACTATTCCACCACCCGCAGCTAAATGCAAAATATTATCTTTAGCCGTCAATGTCCGAATAGCGATATTCGTGTCAAATCGCCCATGCCGTGAAAAATAGCCTATAGACCCGCAATAAATTCCTCGGGAAAAAGACTCCTGTTCATCAATAATTCGCATGGATTCAATTTTGGGTGCCCCGGTAATGGAACCACCCGGAAAACAAGTCAAAAATGCTTCAAATGGCAAAATAGACGACAAACATCGAGCTTCGATTGTACTCACTAAATGATGAACTGAATTATAGCTTTGTACTTCGCATAAAGAAGTAACGTGTACCGATCCAGGTTGTGCAATTTTACCGAGATCATTTCTCAATAGATCAACTATCATTACATTCTCGGCGCGATTTTTTTCACAAGATGTTAATTTATTTTTTAACCACCCATCTTCAACTTCATTTTCGGAGCGTGCGATAGTTCCTTTAATAGGCGATGTAACTAATTTACCTGCGTCATAAAAAAGAAACCGCTCCGGGGAAAAACTTAAAATATCAGCATCAGCAGTTCTCAAAAATGCAGCAAAAGGTACGGGGTTTTTCTTACAGATTTTTTTATAAAAAGCCCAATTATTTCCCTCATAGGCAGCATGAAAGGGTTGAGTAAGATTGACCTGATAACATCTCCCCTCTTTTAAAAATTGATAAATAGAGGAGAACGCATCGACGTAATCTTTTTTGCTCATCAAAGGAGTAAAATCACTTTTAATCTGTGCATCACAAGGGTGTTTGGTAGCCGCATTCCAAAGTTCTAAGATCTCCTCAACTATCCTAGGAGTTGTTTGAAGTGTATTTGCTGCGAATAATGTTATGCTTTTTTGATGGTGGTCGACAATGATTGCCCAATCATATAACCCAAAATTCAATAAGGGCATGTTGTCTAATGTAGGTTGCCTACTAGAATCTATCCCTAATAACTTTGCGCCAAGATCATAAGAAACATAGCCCAGAGCACCACCTTGGAAAGGAAGATTTGCTACAGACGGTATCGGCGATAAGATTCGAGTAATTTTCTTTAGTAAATTTGGTAAATCATGAGGGTTTTGTTCGATTTGAATAAAATCATAAGGATAAGCACTGATAATATCATAACGCCCATGAAAGCGATCGGTACTTTCAAGAAGAACAAAACCAGGTAAATGATGTAATTTTTGATAATACTCATGCAGTGAATCATGATAATCCAATGAATGTAATGAAAATTGATTCAAAATATTCCTCTAAGGTAAATATTATAATAGGTTCTTTTGATGTAGCCTGAATAAAGTAATATGAAGCCTAGGATTTCTTAACGACATCCCGAGTGCAACGATGTAGATTCCTGCATTACAATCGGGATGACTAGGGTTCCGCTTCGCTTCACTTAGGCTATAAGTTTCTTACTTTATTCTCTGGTTTTTGAATTAATTTGTGAGTATGCTATGCAAACGCTTTATTGACAAGGAGCCTCATATGTCAACAGTTGCTCAATTTAATATTACATATACTCAGTTTTTAAATGAACATGGAAAATTGGTTGGTCAATTACCCCCTTTTGCCGATGATCATTCTGCGCTCAAAGAACTTTATAAAATCATGGTCCTTACGCGGACATTTGATAAAAAAGCAATTGCTTTACAACGAACAGGTAAGATGGGAACTTATGCTCCAATTAATGGACAAGAAGCAATTTCAGCAGCTATTGGCCATGCAATGCGTCCTGAAGATGTATTTGTACCTTATTATCGAGATTACGCTGCCCAACTTCAACGCGGTGTAAAAATGTCTGAAATTTTAGCCTTCTGGGGTGGCGATGAGCGTGGTAGTCAGTTTTCATCGAACTCAGAAGACTTACCTATATGTGTGCCCATTGCCTCTCAGTGTTTACATGCAGCAGGCGTAGCATTCGCATTTCAATACAGAAACCAGCCACGGGTTGCCGTGGTATGCCTTGGCGAAGGTGGTACCTCAGAAGGTGATTTCTACGAAGCGATGAATGTTGCAGGTACTTGGAAATTACCTGTTGTTTTTGTAGTGAATAACAACCAATGGGCAATCTCGGTTCCTAGGGATCAACAGACGGGTACACAAACTATAGCTCAGAAAGCCATAGCAGCTGGTTTTACCGGCATACAGATTGATGGAAATGACATTTTAGCAACACGACAGATTATTGGCGATGCGATTGAAAAAGCACGCCGTGGTGAAGGACCGACTTTAATTGAAGCCTTATCTTACCGGTTATCGGATCACACCACTGCTGATGATGCAACTCGGTACCAGCCCTGTCAGGAAGTTGAGAAGGCAAAACCCAAAGAACCTATCTCACGATTTAAAGAGTTTCTTACAGAACAAAAGATCTGGAATGCACAAGATGAAGAAAATCTAGTAATCCATTGTTCTAAAGAGGTTGAAAAAGCCGTTAATGAATATTTAAGTATGGAGCCACAACCGATTAGTAGCATTTTTGATTATCATTATGCTGAACTACCTGATTATTTAGTGGAGCAACGTGCAATAGCTATGGAGGAAGCAACTCATGCCTGATATTACATTGATCGAGGCAGTAACTCAGGCTTTGGCTTACGAGTTAGCTCATGATGAAAATGTTGTGGTTTTTGGAGAAGATGTCGGTAAAAATGGCGGGGTTTTCCGTGCCACAGTAGGATTACAAGAACGATTCGGTGAAAAAAGAGTTTTTGATACTCCGCTAGCAGAATCAATGATTGCTGGATTAGCGATTGGTATGTCAATTCAGGGTCTGAAACCAGTGGCTGAATTCCAATTTATGGGATTTATCTATCCAGCAATGAACCAAATTATTTCTCACGCTGCTCGTATGCGTAATCGAACTCGTGGACGTCTTCACTGCCCACTCGTTTTTCGCGCTCCTTTTGGTGGGGGCATCCGAGCTCCTGAACATCATTCAGAGAGCACCGAAGCATTATTTGCGCACATACCTGGTTTACAAGTAGTGATCCCTTCCTCTCCACGCCGAGCATATGGTTTGCTTTTAGCGGCTTTGCGTAATCCAGATCCAGTTATTTTTCTTGAGCCAAAACGAATTTATCGTTTGGTCAAACAACCTGTTGAAGATAATGGTGAAGCTCTTCCTCTAGGAAAATGTTTTACTTTGCAACAAGGTGAAGATGTCACTTTAGTAAGTTGGGGTGCTAGTATTCACGAAACACAACAAGCAGCAAAACAATTGAGCGACGAAGGAATTTCATGCGAAGTGATTGATGTAGCAACAATTAAACCACTAGATATCGAGACGATTCTAGCCTCAGTAGAAAAAACGGGACGTTGTGTGATCGTTCATGAGGGAGCAAAAACTTGTGGAGTGGGTGCCGAAATTTCAGCACAGATTATGGAAAATTCAATGACTGATTTAATGGCTCCAGTTCAACGGGTCACTGGATATGATACAGTAATGCCGTATTTTCAATTGGAAAAACAATACATACCCAGTATTGCACGTATTAAAAACAGCGTTATGAGCATAATGGAGTAATAATGAATATATTCAATCTACCTGATTTGGGTGAAGGTTTACCGGATGCTGAGATTCATGAATGGTTTGTCAAAGAAGGTGATAAAGTTGTAGCAGATCAACCTTTGGTTTCTATGGAAACTGCAAAAGCTGTAGTTGACGTCCCCTGTCCTCAGTCTGGAACTATTAGCAAATTGTACGGTAAACCTGGAGATGTAATTAAAACAGGTGAACCTTTGGTAGCTTTTGAATCGACAAGTTCCAAAACTGCAGATAAAGGAACAGTTGTCGGTAATTTAGAAGAAAGTAGCGAAGTGTTTGAAGATAACTTTACAATTGGTACCCAACACACTACAAGAAATCGTATTAAGACAACTCCTGCTGTTAAAATACTTGCTAAAAAACTTGGTGTTGATTTATCTTCAGTTAAAGGCTCCGGTGAATTTGGTGTCATTACTCGCGCTGATGTTCAAGCCCAAGCAGATAAGAATTCACAAGTTCCTGCAGGTTTTGAACCTCTCCGAGGGGTCAGACGCGCTATGCTGAATAGTATGGTTCAATCTCACACCGAAGTGGTTCCGGTAAGTATCTTTGATGAGGCCGATATTAGTGCTTGGAAACCTGGTACTGATATTACAGTTCGCCTAGTTCGCGCAATGACTTATGCAGCGAGCAAAGAACCAGCTTTAAACGCATGGTTTGATACTAAGCATAGTGCCCGCCAATGTTTTGAGCAGGTACATCTAGGCTTAGCTATGGATAATGAAGAGGGTTTGTTTGTACCTGTGATTCATGATGCAGCAAAACATTCCGATGCTGAGCTTCGTAATATGATTAATGATTTTAAAAAATCGGTAAGTACTCGAGAAATCACTGCAGATAAATTAAAAGGTGCAACAATAACTCTTTCTAATTTTGGAAAGTTTGCTGGTCGTTTTGCAAGTCCTATTATTGTTCCACCAATGGTGGCCATTTTAGCCGTAGGTAGGCTCTACCAAGGGGCTGTTGTAAACAAAGGTCTTATCGAGTCACATAATATACTTCCACTATCCTTAAGTTTCGACCATAGAGCAGTTACTGGAGGCGAAGCAACACGTTTCCTAGGTGCAGTGATGGAATCGTTACAAAAGGAATAAAATTGAAAATCCTCTCCCTGAAGGGAGAGGATTAATATTACTGTTCCATTTTTTCTTGCATTTTACTTTTAATTTTCTCAGCTATTTTCACTTTACATTGTTGCAATTGTTCTGGACTAAAATTGGTATTTGGTAATTGTTTTTGACCCATAGCTACAGGTAACACACAGTCTTTAACTAATTCTTTACCTGCATTTTCTCCTCCCTTATAGTAACCATTTTGCATACAGGAAATTGCAATGGCTTTACAAGGTCCTGTCCAACCGTATAAAGAAACACTCATCAATAAGCCAAGTATACTAATTTTTGCGAATAATTTATTCATTTTATAATTCCTTTTGTTAAGGATAAAATCCCATTTTTGACAAGCCTCTAAAATATAGCACAGTATTGTTATTTTGTTTTACGAATAATTTATATCTTAAATTCAGTACATTACGGATAAAACCACCTTATTTTGCCACGGAAATAAACACCTATGTCATTCGCTTCCCACTCGTTATTATAGGGGCACCGTGCACTCAGTTGGAATTATCCTTGAGCAATTTTATTAAGTAGTGCTGCAAGTCTACATCCTGCATATGTAACCTGTTTCTGCACTAATAATTGGGCATTTTCCTGATATTTATCGCTAGGAGTTTCATTATAATTCGTCTGATAAACATTTTTTATGGCCAACTTATGTGACATCTTTGCCCATTTAGCAGGTTTTAGTTCTGTACCAATCATCGAGCAGGGCATTTTTTGTTCCAGGTACTGTGCTGTATTTTTTATTTGGGTTTCATTAAATTGCCCAAGAAAAAATCCAGCTCCATTATCCCAGTACTGATGCAAATTACTGCCTACCGGATTTTTTCCTAACAAAAATAAATTGCCGCCTAAATCGCCCTTAGGATGTTGCTCACTGACTCGAGTTATCGCGTGCAGTGGTTGATGAATATCACCTGTTATATGAATTAACATCCGTAATGCTAGTTTTTTATCGGATGGATTTGTTTTTTTAGAGGTAAGTACAAAGGATGCTTGTTTAATTGCCTTAATTGCATTGGTACTTTCAACGGGAGGTAACCGAGTTCCATCACTTGAATAAGGGATATCGATATAATGCATTACATCATACCAATATACTTCCCTCCATCTAATTTCATCCATCCAGGTTGAAGCGCTAACAAAACTTGAATTGGGTGTATTATGAGTGCGCGAACGAAGATATTTATAGCACATGTCTTTCGCTTTCGGTGATAAATTATCGTAGGCAATTTGCGCCACTACCTTGTGGCCTGCCGCATTCCAAGCATAGCTATTTAAAGCCCCAAAACACAAAACAAGTACATAAATAATCCGTGACATAATTAGCCCAAATAGGGAGACCACGCAGGCTCTTGTACATCTCCTTCACGTGCGGGGAGTCTCATTCTTATTCTACCGTCCAGGGAAACGATACCCAATACACCTTTATCTTGATTATGGGTCGCATAAAGAATTAAACGACCATTAGGTGCAACAGATGGGGACTCATCACGGCCAGAAAAAGTTAGGCTGGCAATTGGTCCACCGCTTGCACTTTGTAATCCTATGTTAAATTGCTTGTCGTCACGATGCAACATCACAATATTTTTCATATCTGGGGTATAAGAAGCTCGAGCATTATAGTTGCCTTCAAAGGTTACTCGACTTACTTGGCCATTAGCTAAAGATAAACGATATATTTGTGGCGACCCCCCTCGACCTGAAGTAAACAATAAGCTTTTACCATCGGGAGCATAACGTGGCTCAGTATCAATAGCATCGCCAAAGGTCAATTGCTTCATATTTCCGGTATTGATATCTATACTATACACTTTTGGTGTTCCGCTTTTAGACAATACAACAGCCAATTCCCTTCCATCAGGAGACCACGCGGGTGCCCCGTTAATACCCGGGAAACTGGTAATCAAACGTCGTTGACCTGTCTCAACTGAAACCGTAAATATCTGTGCTCTTTTTTTCTCAAACGAAACATAAGAAATAGTTTTACCATCCGGAGCCCATGCGGGGGACATAATAGGTTCGGATGAAATCAATAAGCTCTGTGGATTATATCCATCCGCATCTGCAACTTCGAGTGAATAACGAGTACTTTTCAGTGTTCTTTGGACCGAAATATAAGCGATACGAGTAGAGAAAATACCCCTCTCTCCTGTTAACTTTTGATATACTTCATCGCTGATATGATGTGCTAAGGGTCTAATTTGATTCGCGCCAATCTGATACGTTTTTGTTAATAGAGTAGCTCCATTAGCCACGGCATCAGTTAAAGTGAAGCTTACTTCATAATGGTTTCCTACTTGATTAACCCGGCCCGTAACAACACTGTCAGCTCCGAGTTGTTTCAACGTGCTTACAGATGATTGTGCGTTTGCACCTTGGGGCCCGGAAACAATTCGAAATTGTCCTGATAAATTTAAATCATTTTCAATAACTTGTCCGATTTCTTGAGCCGTATTATTTGAACCAAAAGAATTGATTGCTATAGGTAAAGCTGAATTAATCCCTTGGGTTAACTCTAAATCAAGAGCAAAAATTTGCTGCGTAAAAAGTATTAAAAAAAGTGTAATAAGTCGGTTAATCACGAGTTTTACCCCCTCACTTGTTCTGGTCGAACGGTTAAACTTATATCGCGAAACAGGTTAAATGTTTCTGCATCTGCGGGCACAGGTAGTGGTGATGCTTTATAAATAGCCGTTTGTGCTGAACGATCAAGCAATGGATCACCGCTACTACGGGTTAAAGTAACTTCCAATACCATTCCATCGGGAGCAAGCCGTATCCTGAATTGACTCGATAAACTGCTGTCAACATTTTCAGGCAATATCCAGTTTCTACCAATGGCATTTACAATAAGTGCTTTATATTTATCAACTTCCCCAGCAATACGTGCCTGTGCCTCGGCATTTTTTGCTGCTTGTGCTTGTTTCGCTGCAGCTGCGGCTTCAGCTTGTTTTTTCCTTTCCATTTCTGCTTTTGCAAGATCTGCTTTTTCTTTTTGAGCTTGTTCTTCTTTTAATTTTTCAGCTTGCTCTTTTTCTGCCATTTTTTTCTTATTCAAATCAGCAAGCTTCTTAGCTTCAAATTTCTGTTGCTTTACCAACTCTTCCTTTTGCTTTTTTAAATCTTCAATGCGCTTTGCTTCCAATGCTTTTTGCTCTTCGAGTTTCTTTAAACGCTTTTTTTCTTCTTCTGCTTGTTTTTTACGTGCAATAGCTATCCTATTCGCTTCTTCTTTAAGTCGAGCAAGTTGTTGTTGCTCTTTTATCCTTTGCTGTTTTGCAACTTCAGCCTGACGTTTGAGTTCATTTTGTCGATTAATTTCGGCCTTTTTTTGTTGCTCCCGTTCCTGTTTCAAGCGATTTACTGTCTCCATAACTTGTTTGTTATCGACACTCACTGCTTTCACTATTTCGGGTTGTGGTGTAACAGCAATTGGTTGCTCTACTCCTGGCGTATTCTTGGTTTCCGCCGTTAAAACAGGTCGTTGGCTTGAACTATCGGTCAAAAGCATCACCACTAAAAAAAGATGCAAGCCAATTGCAGCAAAAAAAGGTTTACGATAACTTGGATTGCTTATCATGCTAGGCCCTCTGATTTTTCTTGCTCGGAATCAGTTAACAAACCTACCTGTTCTGCCCCTGCTTGCTTCAGTAAAGCCATTGCTTGAACCACCTTACCGTATGCGACGCCCTGGTCTCCTTTAACTAAAACATTAAGCTTCTGGCCTGACTGCTTTGCTAATTCCAACTCTGCAGCAACACGAACCACTAAAGCTTGAGACTCTATAGGCTCCGCGGGTGTGCTGCTGATATTAAGAAAATACGCCCCTTGTTGATTTACTGAAACAATAATAGGTTCTCTATCTGTGGGTGATAGGGTCTGGCTTGCTGCTTTAGGTAAGTCTACAGTTACTCCCTGACTCAGCATTGGTGCTGTGATCATAAAAATAACAAGTAAAACCAACATAACATCGATATAGGGTACGACATTAATTTCTGATATGGGACGCTCACGTTTGGTTTTTGGTCTGATCATTTCAAATTTTACCCTCTTACAGTATCACTGTTTTGTTGTTCTATAAGCGATATTAATTCTTCCTGAAATAAGTCAAATCGATTTAATAAATCATTAGCACGAGTAGTATATCGGTTATATGCAATAACTGCCGGTATTGCTGTGAACAAACCTAAAGCTGTTGCTACTAATGCTTCAGAAATACCTGGAGCGACCATAGCAATGGTGGCTTGTTGAGCATGACCCAATGCCTGAAAGGAGGTCATTATACCCCAAACAGTACCAAATAATCCTACATAAGGGGCTATAGAACCCACGGAAGCAAAAAATGGTAAATGTTTTTCCAGCTTTTCAGCTTCCTTAGCATGAGTTATTTGCATGACCCGCTGAATGGGTTCAATAATTACATTACCTAGTTTTCTAGCACGTACAAATTCTTTAAAGCCCGCATGAAAAATAGCAGCCATGCCATCTCGCTCTTCTGAATTACTATCGATATCGGCATAAAGTCTGCTTAAATCACCGCTATCCCAAAATCTCTGATTAAAGGAATCAGTGAGCTGTTTTTTGCGATTGAAAAACCAGGCGCGTTGAAATATTAATGTCCATGAAGTAATGGAAGCAGCAGCGAGTAACATCATGACTGATTTAACAACTAGACCTGCTTGCATAAAGTACATTAATACGTTTGCTTGATTACCCATTTATATTATCTCCAGTACCAAGATCTTATTTCTATGAATCATCATCGATTATATTTTTATTTACAAGCCGATAACGAAAACCATTCTTTATTCATTTTGGAAATCGCTTTGGCTTCAAATTGCTATCGACACATACCACTTGAATTTTAGCTTCACAAACAATTTTACCCTGCTGATTTTGCATACTCTGATCAAATAAAAAACTACAAGCTCCTAATTGTTGAACTTGAGTTTTAACTGTTAGCAAATCATCTAAACGAGCGGGTGCTTTATAACGAATATGTGCATCATATATCGCAAAAAGAATATCCTTCTTCATTAAATCAGAGAGAATTAAATTACTTTGCCTTAACATTTCTGTTCGGGCCCGCTCAAAATAACAAAGATAGTTCGCATGATAAACAATTCCCATATAATCTACGTCTTCAGCGTAAACTCGAAAGGAATGTTGATGCACAATTGTAGCATCCATTTGATCAATCCTGTTCCACTATGTTTAAACCAAAATGCTGGTAAGCTCTTGTTGTGGCTATTCTACCTCTTGGTGTGCGCATAAGGAATCCTTGTTGTATTAAAAATGGCTCCAAAACGTCTTCAATTGTGCCTTTTTCCTCACCGATTGCAGCTGCAATACTATCCACACCTACAGGACCTCCATTAAATTGTTCAATTACGGATAACAGTAATTTTCTATCCATGAGATCGAAACCATGTTTGTCTACATCCAACATTTTTAGAGCTTTTTGTGCAATATCAATGTTAATAATACCGCCACCTTTAACTTCCGCATAATCCCTGACACGTCGTAATAATCGATTTGCAATCCGTGGTGTGCCTCGTGAGCGTAATGCAATTTCTCTCGCTCCTTCGGGTTTAGTTTTTACATTTAGTAATTGTGCTGACCGGGTAACAATTTGTGTTAAAGAATCAACAGAATAATATTCCAGACGCTGTACAATACCAAATCGATCTCGGAGAGGAGAAGTAAGTAATCCTGCTCGCGTCGTTGCTCCGATCAAGGTAAAAGGTGGTAATTCCAGTTTTATAGAACGTGCGGCAGGCCCCTCACCAATCATGATATCTAGTTTATAGTCTTCCATTGCTGGATAGAGTATTTCTTCTATTACAGGACTAAGCCTATGAATTTCATCAATGAAGAGCACATCATTTGCTTGCAGGTTAGTCAGTATTGCCGCAATGTCACCGGCTCGTTCAATCACAGGCCCCGATGTTTGACGTAAATTCACACCCATTTCGTGGGCAATGATATTGGCTAAAGTGGTTTTACCAAGACCAGGAGGACCAAAGATTAACACATGATCCAAAGCATCCTTTCGCTTTCTAGCTGCATCAATAAAAATTTGCATCTGCGAACTTACAGCATCTTGCCCGATATACTCACGAAGACTTAAAGGTCTAATGGCACGATCAATGGCCTCTTCCGAGGCAGTACTTTGAGTACTGATTAAGCGGTCACTTTCCAGCATAAAGTTCTTTTAAGAATTTAATAGAATGTAGCATTTTATCATATGTTTTTTGAATAGCAGCTTATTTGTTGAATATATGCAGATAAAATCTAAAATTCGATTATCCTTGTCGAATCATATCGTATCCGAGTCCCGGATAACACTACCTTTATCCGGGCGGCTTTAGTTAATTAAATACATGATATAAGGTTTCTCTGTTTTGAAGATCATTCGATTCAGATACTTTGGGAGGCAACTCAGAAGTTTGTGGGGACTTAAAAAATGAAATTATATTTTTTTCTCGTTTTAATTCGTCTTCAACAGGACTGTATGATTTAAAATCATCAATACAATTAAAAAAGTTAACTGCACAATAGATTGCAGCCATGCAAGAAATGGATATTACCGCTAAAGCAAAAAAAGGATTAACTGCTACCAATGGCGGCGCCATAAGAACACAATAAGAAAAAAATGAACCTGCTAGCAAAGCCCAACAAAGTAATTCTAATGAGGTGAGAATATTTTCTAAAACAATGTTTGACTTTCTTAAGGAAGTTATTTCATCCAGTTCTTTTAACACGGAATCAGGCTTCAACTTTCCATTTTTTATTCCTTCAAGACCAGCGGCCAGAAGCTCATACATTTCAATATGTTCTTTTTCAGTTTCTTCATCAATCGCGTCAAGATATAATTTGTGATAATAACTCTTAATTGCTTTTAATTGTCTTTCAATTTCTTCATTGAGTGTTACTCCATTAAATAGGTCATCAATTTGTTTATCGCAATCATTTAAACGTTTTCCCAATGAACCAGTCATAATTCATCCCTTAAGTTAATGAAGAAAAATAAAATCGGCTTGATTAGTAAATAATCAGAACGCTTTATATCATAATTAAAACGACTATTAAAGATGATGCAACTAATTGAAAATACAATTAAAGCTGAGATCCGCTTCCTCGAAAAACTAGCCAAATTTTAGATCTAAATTTAGAGTTAATTGCATATTTGAACTGATTAGGTTTGTTTCCTGTAAGGAAGAAACAGCGGGTTTAAAAAATGATACCAAACTTCGCTCCCGTTCATCCTCTTCAAGTAATCGAGTATATGATTTGAAATCGTTAGCACATTCAAAAAAATTATTTATTGATTTTATGATTAGCCCAGTTAAAATGATGGTTAAACATAATCCACAGATAGGGTTGGATACATTGACCGAAGTGGCTCCCAGTAAAAAAACGGGGGTGGAAATAGCCCAAAAAGTCATTTCCAATGCCTTGGCAATATTATAAAAGGCAATACCTAGCTTTCTATTAAATGTGATCTCTTGAATTTTGTGGAATGCTTGTTCTGAAGAAAGTTCACCGTTTTTTACTTTAGAGAGATGATCAACAAATAACTCATAACTTTCTACAATTGCTTTAGAACGCATAGTTGCTTTATCGAATGAAGCTTTATAATACGCATCAACCTCTTTTAATTGTTGAAGAATCCTTGCTTCATGTTCATCCTCTACATAAAACCGTAAAAGTTTATCTCGACAGTTCGCCAAACGTGTTTCCAGAGGATTAGGCATGAAGTTACTCTTTATAGTATTTAGAAAATAACTGATTATGAAACGATTCAAAAAGTGGGTTATATCATATTTGTGGAACGAAAAAAATGTTTATAAAACAAATTGATCCATTGATTCCATGATCAATTTTCGAGCTCTAAAAATACGAGATCGTACGGTTCCGATAGGACAATCCATTCTCTTCGCAATGTCTTCATAAGATTTGCCATCAAGGATATACATCCCATAACAAAGCCGTAGCTCTTCGGATAAAGTAGAAAGAATCAATTCCAATCGCTCCCCGAACTCAATATTCATTAACAAATATTCGGGAGAGAGCTCTACCCCTGGATAACAACTATCAGCATATTCTGCTTCAAGATCCAAGCGTAGATTGGTAGTTCTATAGTGATTTTTAATTGTATTTTGAGTAATTCGGTACAGCCACGTAGAAAACTGGCTTTTTTCTTTAAAATAATGTAAGTAGCGATAAACTTTAATTAATACTTCTTGTGCCAGATCACTAACATTTGCTCGATCTTGAATATGTAACTGAATAATTTGTTGTATTTTATTGTTATACCGCGATAACAACAGATTATAAGCTTCCATGTCTCCCTGTCTCGCCAAATTAATCAAGTCCTCATCACTATAAGAAGTTTCTTTACTCATCACTTCCTCATAATTCCATTATTTAAATGATTGGCCTTTATTTATACCATATGTACAATTATATACTATTTTGACTTATTTTGAGATGTAGGAAACGTAATTGATGATTTGTAATTTGATCAAGAAATAGAACGATCCGTTGTTTGTCTCTTGAATTTACAAATTCAATAAGCTGAAAAAATGGATTATGGATTAGGACTACGGCTTGAGTATATGATTGTTTATTACCCTGACGCATTTCCAAAATCCACTTATTTCCAATAAATTGAATTTTTTTAATAGATGAACACGGATTTTGATTTAGCAAATCAATGTTTATCAGAATTAAAATAAAACCAACCAAAATCAGTTTAATCAATACATATAGGGATGAAAAGAAAATTAAAAGAACTGTAATGAAATAAATTACTAAAACTAACCGTAAATAAATCTTTGACTTTCCTGGTTCAATTGTTATTTCGGATAAGGGTGACAATTTCGTTTAACTCTTTATCTTGTGGATCGTTATGCCCCATCAACCAAGCAAATAACTCAGGATCGGTACAACTTAATAATGAACTAAAAGCAGCAAGTTCTTGTATCGATAAATGATCCACTTGTTGCTCAAGAAACCGTTGTAAAATAAGGTCTAACTCCAGCATTCCTCGGCGGCAGTGCCATGCGAGTTTTGCTTTTTCCTTCACATCCAACATGGTTAATCTCTTTGTGATCTTATAACGGACAAATGATACACTACTGTCTATATAAACGGAAATCCTTAAGTTTCTCTTTAAAACCATATTATGGGGAGTTTAAAAATCAGATAAACTCTACAAAATTTACTCCAACAGTTACTTGAACAATAACTGTTTTTATTTAGGTTAGAACGATGAGCACGACTTTTACCCATTTAATTAATAATAGAATCTTAAACACCTTTAAACCCTTAGAAGATGAGTTAGAGCTATCACCTGAAAAAAATTATTTATTTGATTTATCTTATTTATGTGCCATTGATGTTGAAGGGAGTAAAGCCATTGATTTTCTTCAAGGCCAATTAACCAGCGATATAGGCTCCGTATCCGATATACAAATGATTCAAAGCGCCCAGTGTAATCTTAAAGGGCGAATTCTCGCCTTAATGGATATTATTAACTGGCACGGCATTAAGTTAATACTTCCTAAAGATTTACAAGAAGCGACGCTTCATTCATTGAATAAATATGCTCTTTTATCTCGTGTTAATCTTAAATCAAACACCCAATTTAAGATTTTTGGATTTTATTTACAAAATCAAGAAGATATTATCCCTGATACAAAATTTTTTCCTAACGCACTTTATGCACAATCTTACACTGCACACTCATGCTTTTATCACCTAGGAAATGGATTTTATATTTTTTTAGTACTTAATGAGAATGCATTGGAGATTCAAGATCGTTTTTTAAAAAAAGACCAGTATCTTGGCTCATTAACCTGGCATACTTTAAGGCTATCTCAGCAGCAAGTAGAGATTTATCCCGAATCTCGAGGTTTGTTTTTACCACATAGGCTCGATTTACAAAAAACCCCGTACATTAATTTCAATAAAGGCTGTTATAAAGGCCAAGAAATTATTGCGCGTATGCATTATAAAGCGACCTTAAAACATCAAATGAGCGTCCATGAAATTAAAACGCATCATAGTCTCTATGCTGGTCAAAAACTCTTGGAACAACCTCAGGGAACAGAAATGGGGGAGTTGGTTGATTTTTCTATACTGGGGTCTGGGCATTATATAATTGCAGTCAGTATATTGAAAGAATCCGGTCAAATTGTATTTCTTGATGGGCATAATCAACCTATAGAGTTGACCGAGGTCTCTATCAAATTATCCAACCCATTAATTTATAAATGAACTCTGAAGATATGCTGTTATTAAACCCATGATACGCCAGATCAATCTGAGCTCGTTTCAGGAAACCCAGGCTGCTGCTGGCAATCAATAAAATCTAATAATGTTGCCCGAGCTGGCTACTGCCAGCTCTTAAGCTAGGCCTCCTGCTCAGCTAACTCGTAGGATTGAAAAGTACTTTGAGTCAGATCGAGTAGCTCTCTAATTGCAACGAAGAACATCGTATAGTTTAGAACTGAGCTTGCTTTCAGATCCGCTAAAATAAAGCGCCAACGTTGAATTAGTGTCCGATGCGACTCTCCCCATGAAGCAAGACGAGCCTGCAGATCTGGGTTACCACCATCATAGTTAATCAGTCCCGCAGTGAGTTGACGTTGTTGCCAATCCAAATCATCTCTTAATGCTTCTCGAGACAATGACTCCCAGTGATTTTCACTTGGATGCATAATAATTTGCTTTCTTATCCAAGCAAGATCCAAGAATTCACCGACTCCCAAATAAATTTCAGCAACCTGGGCTACTTTCATATCTCTCTTATCAGCGATATCTATGATGTCTGTTGCAGCAAATAAACCGCGAGTGACGGTTAAATCATGCGCGAGAGTTGGTGGAATACCTTCCTCAATAAGCGCTTGATAATCTTCATTGTATTTGACTCTTCGCTCTTCACTTAAGATTGCTGGTATGGACCTCTTCAATTCGACAATCCCATGTGCATAGAGTTTTACAACTTCAGAAATATCCAAAGACCTACGCTGACTACGCAAGAACCAACGTGTAATGCGACGGGCCAATCTAGCATAAAGCATCATCATTTCTATTTGTTTTTGAGCACTGATCTGCGTACCCAACTCCTCTATTTGTTTCCAAACAGATTCAAGATTAAGCACAGAGCGAGTAATGACATAAGCTCTTACGATTGCTGAAACAGGAGCACCCGTTTCATCTTGTAATCTGTACATGTAAGTAAAGCCCATCTCATTTACGATAATATTGCTTAACTTAGTAGCTATAATCTCTCTTCTTAAGGGATGCGATTGCATTTGTTTGCTAAATCGCTCTTGTAAAGGCTTGGGAAAGGAACTAATTAAAAATTGCGTCATATATGCTTCTTCAGGAACACCGGAGGCCAGAATTTGTTCCTTAAGAATCATTTTACTGTAACACATTAATACGGCAATACATGGACGCATCAGCCCTTTGCCCATCAATTTGCGTTCCATAATAATCTTATCGTCGGGCAAGTATTCCAGATTACGATCGATTTTTCCGGTTCGTTCCAGTTCACTGATGTAACGACTTTGGAGATCCAATGCCTGAAGAGGTTGTGAAGCAGATAAACTAATGGCACGGGTTTGCAAAAAGTTGTCACGAAGTACTAGTTTACTTACTTCATCAGTCATTTCCATTAACAACTCATTACGTTGTTTTGGAGTTAAATCACCGACTGCAACAATACTATTGAGCAAAATCTTAATATTAACTTCTTTGTCAGAACAATTAACACCACCAGAATTATCAATGAAGTCGGTATAAACCATACCCCCATTGAGTGAGTATTCAACGCGTGCCAATTGGGTTAATCCTAAGTTGCCGCCCTCACCCACAACTTTACAACGTAATTGTTTGGCATTAATCCGGGTTGTATCGTTGGTTCGATCCCCAACATTTGAATTTGACTCCGTACTCGCTTTAACATAAGTACCAATTCCAGCACTCCAAAGTAAATCAACCTTGGCTCTTAAAATTGCTTTAATTAACTCATTTGGTTCAATTTCAGTTTGTTTAATTCCGAAAACAGCTTGCATTTCCTTACTAACAGGTATGGATTTGGCATTACGATTGAATACCCCGCCTCCCTTGGAAATAAGCTTTTTATCATAGTCTGTCCAATTTGAACGTGGTAAATGGAATAGGCGTTCACGCTCTTTGAAACTGGCCTCTGCGTCAGGATCCGGATCAACAAAAATGTGAATATGATTGAATGCACCTACTAACTTAATATGTTTGGATAACAACATACCGTTACCAAAAACATCTCCAGCCATATCGCCAATACCAACCACAGTAAAATCGTTATTTTCAATATCTATATTCAATTCATAGAAATGCCGTTTCACTGACTCCCATGCACCTTTAGCCGTAATTCCCATTTTCTTATGGTCGTAACCTATTGAGCCACCTGATGCAAAAGCATCACCCAACCAAAAGCCGTACTCTAAAGAAATAGCATTAGCTAGGTCAGAGAAAGTTGCTGTACCTTTATCTGCAGCAACCACCAGGTAAGGATCATCTTCATCATAGCAGACGACATTCGCAGGTTTAACTACCTTTCCTTCAACGTAATTATCTGTAATATCGAGAAGACCACGAATAAATAATTGATAGCAACCGATTCCTTCGGCCATTATTTCTTCACGAGTGCCGTTTACAGGTAAAAACTTAGGAACGAACCCACCTTTGGCACCACTAGGCACAATTACTGAGTTTTTCACTTGCTGCGCTTTCATCAAGCCAAGTATTTCCGTACGAAAATCTTCTCTTCGATCAGACCAACGTAAGCCTCCGCGAGCAACTTTGCCCCCTCGCAAATGTACCCCTTCAAAACGTGGAGAATAAACAAAGATTTCAAACATAGGATGTGGTTTTGGAACACCAGGAATGATCTTACTGTTTAGTTTTAGCGAAATATAAGGTTTATGGTGTCCATCTTGATTTAATTGATAAAAATTAGTACGTAATGTAGCACTAATCGCATGAATATACTGTCTGATTATTTTATCTTCATCAAGATTCGATACCGTATCCAGATCATTTAATATTTCAATGGACAAATCAGCAAAACGGTCTTCTCTATTTGGATCATCGGCAGGATTGCAACGAATTTCAAATAATTTTACTAACTTTTTAGCGATGGCGACATTATTATTTAATGCCATTTCCATATAGTCTTGACTAAAAGTAATACCAATTTGTTTGAAATATTTGGCATAGGTACGTAGTACTGCTACTTCGCGCCAATTTAGCCCTGCCGCTAAAACTAACTGATTAAAACCGTCATTATCCGCTTGACCAAACCACACTTTGGCAAAAGCATTCTGGAACAATTCCTTTATCTCATCCAGATCAAACTCAATCGGTTTATTATATTGCATGGCAAAATCATTAATCCAAGCTACTTTTCCATCCTCAAACTTCAATGGGTAAGGACGCTCACTTATTGCGCGTAAACCTAGTTTTTCTAATATGGGTAAAACATCAGATAAAGGGATCGTAGTATCATGTTGATACACTTTTAATCTAAAACTATTTTCTGTCTCATCCAATGGTTTGTAAAAATTAATGCCCAAGGGTTGTTCAGGTGTAAGTAATTCAATATGTTTAATATCATAAACTGCGGTTCTAGCAGGAAACGTATCCGTATAAGCAAGAGGAAATGCGGTTTTATAACGCCCAAAAAGGCTATTTGCTTGTTCCTCTCCATATGCCTCATATAAATGGGTTTGTAAATCGTCAGTCCATGAACGCCCTGCTTCAATTAATTTTCTTTCAATATCTTTTAAATCATATTCAAGGGGTATATCCGGATTAATTTTAATAATAAAATGTACCCGTGCTAAAACAGACTCGGTAAATTGAGTTGAATAGGTAGTCTCAACAGAATTAAAACTTTCATCAAGAATTTTTTTCATTGCCATTCTTAATTCGGTATTAATCCTATCTTTAGGAACATAGACCAGACAAGAAACAAAACGACGATAAACGTCCACTCGCGCGAATAATCGAATACGTTTTCTGTCTTGCATGTAAAAGATACCCATTGCAATTTCTAGAAGTTCTTCTTCTGTTCCCTGAATCAAATCATCCCGGGGTAACGTTTCTAGAATATTCAATAATATTTTACCCGCATGACTGCGTGGGTTTAATTTGGAATTTTCCATAATGAGCGCAACCTTACGTCTCAAGAATGGAATTTGTTTGGGGTTAGTATGATAGGCAGCAGAAGTATAAAGACCAATAATTCTTCTTTCTCCAATCACATTTCCTTGGGCGTTAAATCGTTTTATTCCTATATAATCAGTATAAGCATCACGGTGAACACTGGCTAACGTATTTGTTTTCGAAGTAACTAATATGCGTGGGGATAAGGTAAATTCGCGTGCTTCAGGTGTCATTGCGGAAATACTACGTGTCATCGATTTAGAAACATTTTCACGCAAAAGGCCTAATCCTGTATTAGGTACTGCTTGTAAAATGGTTTCTTTACCTTTTTGTGCTAACTCGTAATCTCTCATTCCTAAAAAAGTAAAATGATGATCTTCTATCCAGTGTAAAAATGCTTTTGTTTCTTCCACCTCATCTAAATCGAGTACAGAAGATACTTTATCGATCTCGGAAATTGCTTCTCGAACTGCAGCACGCATTTTTTCCCAATCTTCAAAAACAACTCGGTTGTCTTCAAGAGCGCGTTCGCATCCCTTGTGCAACTCTTCAAGCATCTTGGGGTCAGTTTGGCGATCTATTTCGAGAAATATTGGCGCTTCATGGATTATGCCTTTCTCGTCTAATATTTGAGTACGAGGTAAGATTTCACAAACTCGATTCTTTTTATCTCTTTTAACCCGAATACCACCCATATGAATGGTTAAATGAGAGGACAATCCCATTCTATGAATTACCAAACGAATAGAGTCAACTAAAAATGGCATGTCATCACAAATAACTTCAATTACAGTATGGGTAGTTTGCCATCCATGACGTTCATAATCAGGATTATAGATTCTAATTTTCGTTTCATGTGGGGCACGTTCACTAATTAAAGACCAAAAATTTACTACAGCGCCATAAAGATCATCAATTGTCCATGAACTCAGGTCTTCCATTGCTACAGTACCATACAACTGCTTAGCAAATTCGGCGCAAAACTCGGTTTGATCACCTACCATAGAGTTTCTAATTTTATCTACAATGGCTTCAATTAATACATCTTTACCCTCTTCAAATTTATAAGACATTGTTGTTTTACCTCGTCGATTTTGCCTCAGCCCTACAGCGAGAATTATTGTTTAAATAAAAATAACCAGCCACTCACACGGAGCCAATAAATCAATCGGCTCAATGAGAGTGGCCAAAAAATCATACTGTAGCCAACACTTTTAAGTAATGGCTGCAAACTTAATGTTATGAATCACTAATGGCTATGGTTTTTGTGTTAACAAACTCTAATATACCTTCTCTTGATAACTCACGGCCAAAGCCTGATTCTTTTATTCCACCAAATGGTAATCTAGGATCAGAAGCCACAAAAGCATTAACGAAACAAGCGCCAGCTTCTATTTCATAAGTAGCTATGTGCTCTCCCCTTTCTAAATTGCGAGTAAACACTGCAGCACCTAAACCATATTGGCTTTGATTGGCGTATTCAATGGCTTCTTTTTCATTATTGACTGTTATAATAGCAATAACAGGTCCAAATAACTCCTCATCAAAAGCTGGCATGCCAGGTGTCACATTAGTCAACAAAGTTGGTGGATAATAAAAACCTTTTCCTTCCGGAATTATACCACCTAGCAATAATTTAGCACCTTGTTTTACTGATTTTTCTACTTGAATATGCAAGTTTTCGCGCAAGTCTGAACGCGCTAATGGCCCAAGCTTGGTTTCAGAATTGAGTGGATCCCCCATTTTAAATGTTGAAATGTGCTCAATTATTTTCTGTACCAACTCTTCTTCGACAGATTTTAAAACAATGATCCGCTTAGCAGCAATACAAACTTGACCTGAATTGCTAAGTCTTGAATTAACAATACAACGGGCAGCCAGATCTAGATCAGCATCTTCAAGAACAATATAAGGATCGCTTCCACCAAGCTCTAACACGGCTTTTTTTAAAAATTTTCCTGCGTGACTTGCAACCGCACTTCCCGCACGCCCACTTCCTGTTAGCGTAACAGCAATAACTGCAGGATGTTCTATAATTTTAGCGGCTCCATCATTATCGACAATTAAATGTTGAAAAACATATTCAGGAAATCCAGCTTCCAGAAAGAGCTCCTCTATTTTATTCCCAGTTCCTGACGAGATAGGAGCATGCTTCAATACTGCAACATTACCAGCCATAAGTGTTGGTACAGCAAAGCGAAACACCTGCCAAAATGGGAAGTTCCAAGGCATAATGGCAAAAACCACCCCAAGTGGTAAATGACATACTTTTGATTTTTTCATATCCGTTTGGACCACTTTCTCAGCAAGGTATTCTTCAGCATGTTCAGCATAATGCTCACATAACCAAGCGCACTTATTAATTTCAGCGATTCCAGCGGTTATTGGTTTACCCATTTCAACTGACATTAAATGTGCCAACTCTTCTGTTTTAGATTTTAACAATTGCGCGAGCCGCAGCATTAAAGCTTTTCTTTTAGAAAACGATGTTTTTTTCCACTCCAGATACGCCTCATGTGCTTTGTTAAGTTTTTCGGTAACTTCCTGCTCACTTAAGCAGTTATAGCTTTGTAGTGTTTGTTCAGTTGCGGGATTTACTGTTTGAATTATCATGATGTCTCCATACAAATAAAGTATATTTCATTAAAGTTATCAACTCTCCTTGCGTACTACTTTTGATTATTGATACTATTTTTATATTTCTAGCTTTTCAAAAAAGCAACAGTAGTTTAAAGCAATATATTAATACAATTAATAAATATTTTAGAAATCCATAATTAAACCCGCTTTAAGCAATGGTTTTCTATTAACACTAGGATAATTAATGAACTTAAGCAAACAGCAATTCCATCCCTTACAGTACGTAGCGGCTTGGTCAGTGCATATCTTTACTGCAAGTGCAGCCTGTATTGGTGTCTTTTCATTAGTAAAGATGTATCAGCATGAATATATTTTTGCTTTATGGCTAATGCTTATCACGGTGGTTATCGATGCAGTTGATGGAAGTCTTGCTCGGTTAGTTAATATTAAAGAAATTTTACCTAAAATTGATGGTGCATTACTGGATAATATTGTTGATTATCTAAATTATGTTATTACTCCCTGCTTTTTCTTGCTCGTCAAGCCCGGGATGCTTCCATCTAGTTATTCGGTTTTCATAATCGCAGCGGTATCCATTACTTCGGCTTATCAATTTTGTCAATCTGATGCAAAAACTCCAGATCATTTTTTTAAAGGATTTCCTTGTTACTGGAATATTACTATTTTATACATGTTTATTTTTAATACCTCCGCCCTCACAAATGCAATTATATTGACTATACTTTCTATTCTTATTTTTGTACCTGTAAAATACGTATACCCTTCAAGACTGGACTATTTAACAGACTCCAAAATATTAAAAGTACTTATGCATGTGTGTTCTATTACTTATGCGATTAGTTCAATTTGTTTGCTCATTAGTTACCCTAATACTAATGTGATTTGCCTTACACTTTCCCTAGCTTATGTTGGAATGTATGTATTTTTAAGTTTTTACAGAACTTACTATCCTATGATTAAGGCAAAAATTGCGGCACAAAAAGAATAGATTCTTTTATACGGGATAGACTTTGTATTTTTTATGATTAAAATAACCCACAAAGTTTACTTACTGAGGTATTTTATGTCTGTGTTTCATCAAATTAACAAATCGATTATTTTATCTGCTGTTCTAATTAGCGCAGCACAAGCTCAAGTTGCAAGTCCATTCCCAAGAGGATGTGAAGTTACAGGTTTCGGTTATAGTCAAAATTATTTGATTTTAAATGAAACAGGAAACCAGTCTTATTATCTAATACAAAATCACTCTGATTCCAAAATTGAAATGGAGCGCGTAAATAGTGAAGAAGCATTTATGAGTCCTCCTTTACATGCTACATTAGATCCAATGAATTGGGGCGCCTTTGCTTCTGATGTCAGAAACCTAAATTTCAAATGTTATAAACGCGTTGAGGAACAAACTACACTTGTTGACTGTCGTAATGTATTAGAAGTATGTCAGTATCCAAGAGTTAAGTTCGCTCTAAGTAACATGGGAAATTATTGGATTTCATATAACAAATCCCAAGGTGCAATTATTCAAGAATCGGTGGCTAAAGGGATTTACTTAAAATGGTGATACGTGGCTAAAGAAATATTTCTTTTTTTGGGATGCATTGGCTCACTTATTATATTGAGTGGACTTTTGAAGTTTTTTGGAACAACTACCCCTCAACTTCATTCTCAACTTTATTATTTCATTGGCGGTGTTGCTTTACTTTTAACCGCCATTTATTTTAGATTGCTTTTTTTTATAGCTCTGCAATTAATACTTATTGCTGGGCACGCTGCAATTTTATTAGGTAGTGGGCCTTATACTCAGTTTTTCTTACCAATATTAATGTGCTGTCAGCTCCTCACGTTCTATTTAATGTTTGGTAAGGAAAATAGTGTATTTTTAATACTTGGAGTTTTTGGCATAGCGTTGCTGTCTATGGGATTTGCATACAATGATAAATGGATATTTTTTTCAGGAAGTACATTTATTGCTATCTATGCTTACTATAGCGGGTATAAGGGATTATATCCTTCTTATGTGTGGGCAGTTTTAAATACAATAATTGCCTTGCTTGCTCTTTATCGAATACTTTTAGTATAAATTAGAACGGCTTAGGATAGCCTGGGGTGCGCAATAGCTCCCCAGGATGCACAGGACTTACTTAGCAGGGACGATCTCAACATGCAATTTAGCAATAACATCGCTGTGAACATGTACTTCAACAACAAAATTACCAATTGAGTGTAAAGGCCCTTCTGGCATAACAATTTCACGTTTAACTATATCGATACCTTTTTCTACTAAAGCATCTTTAATTTCATTTACACCCACGGACCCGTACAATTTTCCTTCGTCGCTCGCCATAGCGTTAATAACGACTGTTGTATCATTCAACTTAGCAGCACGTTGTTCGGCAACTGCCAAAGATTGTTGGGCTTTTTTCTCGAGCTCAACACGACGCTGTTCGAATAACTCAATATTTTTTGGTGTAGCAAAAACTGCTTTATTTTGTGGAATTAAGAAATTACGGCCATAACCAGATTTTACATTTACTTTATCACCCAGGTTACCTAAATTTCTCACTTTTTCTAATAAGATAACTTCCATCTTAATAACCCCTTAAATTGACTCGCCAACCCTTGTAGGGAAATACGATCTAAAATTAACTAAACTATCTAATAAACCAATAATGACGTAAGTGCATAATACCAAAGTTGGCTTCACTAATATGAACAACATTAATAAAATGAATATCTTTACTTGTCTCTTTTGAGAAAATATAAAATAAACCAATCCAAATCCCGAAGCCAAGAAATAGCAAAGCACAATGGGAAGCACATTCATAGCCAAAGGAATCTCATAAAAAGTTGCCAAAGAAACTCCCAATAAAACTAAAAATGAAAGTCTACCACTACGAAATACCATTAACTCATTCCTGAAACCACCAGGCAAAAATAATTTTGCTTGCATTGCTCGCGCAAACATCAAGGAAATTGTTGCGGATACAACCACACTAAGTATCTGAATTCCGAAGAATAATTGCGCCAAAATTACTGAGTTTATGCCATTAAGTGTTGAGTCAACTAGTTCCTGATATTGTGACAAATTTATTGTAAACACCTTAAACTGTTCGACAATAAAACCAGGCGCTAAGAGTTGAATAAGTAAACATCCCAAAAATGCCAGGATAAAAAACACTCCCGCAGTCACCTGCCATTTTTCAGTATTTCGCAAACCCAAGGCTGCGAAATAACATGGAAGATAAGCGATAAGAGTATTAATTAGTGCTCCGGACAACGGTATTAACATCATCAATGGAACAGAATGGATAACAAGTGCAGGCAATAACACATCAAAACCAGATCGCGCACCTTTTCTTAAGGTCACTAAACATACTAAAGCGACGGAAAGCCAAGATGCAAAAGGTAATACCGAAAAAATAGCAGCAAATATAATTGCTTGCTTCTTACTTTCAAGCATTAGCTTACAATGTTTTTCTATAAAATTGCCCGCACGCATCATTATTATTTATCTGTGACTATCACAATATGGCAACAGTCCAAGGAATCTGGCTTGCATAATTGCTCTAGCTAATTGTCTTTGAAAACGGGTTTGAGTACCGGTTATCCGACTTGGTACAATTTTACCAGTTTCAGAAATATAATTTTTCAGTAAATTGATATCTTTATAATCAATTTCATTACCGCCTTCGGCGCTGAAACGACACATTTTTTTTCTACGAAAATAAGCTGACATAATTAAGACTCCCCTTAAGCAGATCTGGTTTCTTTTTCTTTCTTCATCAAAACAGATTCAGTAGTGATCGCTTGTTTTTGACGAGTAATTAAATTTCTAATAATTGCATCATTAAATTTGAATGCATTTTTAATTTCTTCCAGAGCTTCAAGGCTACACTCAATATTCATAAGAATGTAATGCGCTTTATGAACATCACAAATTGGATAAGCTAACTGGCGACGACCCAAGTCTTCTTTACGATGGATGACCCCATTGTGCTTGCTTATGATCCCTTCATAGCGCTCTACCATTGCTGGTACTTGTTCGCTTTGATCCGGGTGCACAAGAAACATAATTTCATAATGTCTCATGATTTCTCCTTATGGATGAAAGCCTCCTGTTATTTAAAACAACAGTAAGGCAAGGTTTAAAAAAAGCTGCTAATTATAACCATATTAAGCGCATCATACAATTCTTAATCAATTAAAAATTATTAAATTAGGATGTTATACAGATAAAACGCTCTGTTTAAGAATTTTTTATGAATTTTATATTAATTTTTAGTGACAACTCTCTATGAATTGGGTTACCGTGCATACAATGTAAATGTCATTGATTAATAATCAACTTATTTGAAAGTAGAGGTTTTTAATGGATATAATTTCTCTTCAATTTGAAGAACCTTTAATGATTCATATTGGTGATACAGCAATTAAAATATTAGCTTTTAAAACACAAGAACATGGAAATATTAAATTTGGTGTTGATGCCCCCAGATCAGTTAATGTTCATAGAGAAGAAATTTTTCAGGCCATTAAACAAAAACAACTTTTAGAAACAGTTGACTAATTTTAACATGAGTCAAGTTTCATCTCGTTTAATTATTTTTCTGTCTGGCCTAGTCCTGGTTTTATCTTCTATTGTTTTTTTAATAAATCATTTTTTCTATAAATATCCGGGTAATAATTTTTTCCCAGAGGGAATTCCCTTCCTCGCTCTCTTACTAATTCTTTTAAATCTTGGGCTTATTCTCTGTTTCCCCAAGGACAATAAAATTCGACAAGTGGGACGAGAACTAATCTATTTTTTTTCAGTAATGTGTTTTATTGCCATCGCAACAAATGCAGTACAATTAACTCCATTTCCAATTATTGATCCCTTTATTAATACACTCGAAGAACATATGAATATCCATATGGAAGCGATATTAGCCTGGACTCACAACCATCCTCAGTTTAAATACGTACTCGGTGTAATTTATGACAGTCTCACCTATCAAATGAGTATTTTACCTTTACTGATCATTGCCACTTGTCGCTTTCATTTAATAAGAGAGTATTATTTCTATTTGTTAAGTACGGTGTTAATCGGTTTTGGATTTTATTATTTTTTTCCTACCACTGCTCCCGCGAGTATTATAAACAGTCCCTATTTTTCACCTGAGCAAATTGATACTGGACTTAAGTTCCGACAAATTCATCATTATATTAATCCGACTACAAATGAAGGAGGACTAATTGCACTTCCATCTTTTCACGCAATTTGGGCAATATTATGTGTGAATCTTCTCAGAGAATGGCCAATTCCTTGTTTCCTTTTATTTATAACTAATTTATTTCTTATTGCATCTTGTGTTTTGTTAGGATGGCATTATTTAATCGACATAATAGGTGGCTTTATTGTCTTGCTTTTATGCTACTTCCTTTTGAAATACTATACCGTTTTCAACAAAAGCGCCCCCAAGCTCCGATGAAGAATTGTATTAATTAAATTACACTCAGTGGCTTACGTAAAAATTATCTCGTAATTTATATTTTGCGGACAATTCCTGTTGGATAATGAAGCTCATTTTGAAGTACTTTACTGCGGCTCAAATTAAAAATATTACGATCTTTTAATTGCTCTTCAACTATAGATTGGAGGGTCCTACCCTGATGTTCACTTAAAAGGGGATGGACTTGAATTACCCATTCCCCATTCTGTTTACCAATTTTAACGGGTTCGTTAATAACTCTCACTGGAGTTCCTACTGGAACCATTCGGAATAAATATTCAATATCCTCAGGAAACATCCGCAGACAACCTGCGCTGACCCGGGACCCAATTCCACTAAATTTATTAGTACCATGGATAAGGAACGTTGGCCATCCTAAGCGCAAAGCATGCTGACCTAAAGGATTATAAGGTCCGGAAGGGAATTCATCAGGAAGAAAATCCCCACTCTTCTCTGCCTCTTCACGCAGTCGTTCTGTTGGTCTCCACTTGGGATTAGCTACCTTTGCTATAATTTTTGTTTCTCCCAAGGGTGTACTCCAACCTTTGCGCCCAATACCCACTGGAAAAGTAATTACTACATTCTCATTTTCAGGAAAATAATATAATCTGTATTCTGCTAAATTAATTACGATTCCTTTTCTAGGAACATTAGGCAAAATATATTGTGCAGGAATAATAAGTCGAGAATTGGCGATTAAAAATTGTCTTGCATCAATTTGAGGGTTTGCTCGTACAAGCTCATAATATCCCAGATCAAAACGCCTTCCTACCTCATCAATGGTCTCATTTACCTCAGCTACCCCATATTGAATCTCTCCAACAACATTACCTGTTGTTGGTAAAACCAAAGTGGTCGCAGCACAGAACGATGTGCAAAATTGCAGAAACATCAAAAAAAATAAACTTTGCTTGTTTAAGATCATTTGCAATGAATATCCCTAGACGTATATTAGGAGCTTAATTCATAGATTCGATGAAAGCACTTCAATTATGAAAAGATCTAGTTCCCGCGGAAGCGGGAACCTTTCTAACGTGGTATAGTGCTACTGTAAGAATGAATTCCCGCCTTCGCGGGAATGCCAAAGTATTAGCTTAAAGATAGCGCTCTACCTAAACTACCATCCTGCTTATTAAAGTAGAATCAATAATTACAAACTTTCATCTACCTTAAAACGTTCACCATACTTAGATTCAAGGGTCTTAAATAAATTTTCCAAATTATTTGTTCCGAAATCTTTTGCATAGTTCATTGGACCACCCCGGAATGGAGCAAACCCAGTGGCAAAAATCATTCCTGCATCAAGCAGATCCGAGTCGGATACAACTCCCTCGCGCAAACAAGCTGCTGACTCATTTACCATTCTTAGAATTAATCGATCAGTAATATGAGGGTCAATAGGTGTGCTGGGTTGTTTTTTAACTGGCTTACCATTTTTGTATTGATAAAATCCTTGACCCGTTTTCCGACCGAGTTTACCTGCTTTAACCATATCACGAAGTTTTTGTGGCACAGTTCCACCAAAATGAGCTGTTAAATTTTCAGCAACCGCCAAACCAACATCTAATCCTACAGTATCTGCAAGTTCCACAGGCCCCATAAACATACCAAATGATAATGCAGCCTCATCAATTGTTTCTGCACTGTATCCTTCATCCAGTAATTGCACACATTCCATCAAATAAGGCATTAATACTCGATTAACTAAGAATCCAGGGCTGGATTTAACAGGCAAAGGAAGTTTACCAATTTGATTCACAAAAGCACAGGAATCAAGCTCAACGGTCTTGGAGGTTTTTACACTACTCACTACCTCAACTAAGTCCATTTTAGCAACTGGATTAAAGAAGTGAATGCCAACGAGTCGATTCGGATTACTCATGACACTGCTCATTTCATCTAACGGAATACTGGATGTATTCGTAGCAATGATGGCATCTTTTTTGGCTTGCTTTTCGACTTTTTGCATAATTTCTTGTTTTACAGCAAGATTTTCGAAAACAGCTTCAATAATTACATCGGCACGTGCAATACCATGGCCTTCAGGATCAGGGATTAAATTATCCATTGCCGCTTGTATAAGACGTGGCTTACGTAATTTCTTTTTGTATAAAGAATGAGCACGGCCAATTGCTGGGGCAATTTGCGCATACGATTGATCTTGCAAAGTTACCCGCAGACCACGCAAAGCACACCATGCAGCAATATCGCCTCCCATAACACCGGCCCCTATCACATGAACATGGGTTGCTTTAAAGTCACTACCTTTTGCAAAACCTTTTAAACGTTCACGCAAGGAAAAAGCACGGATTAAATTTTTTGAAGTAATTCCTGTAGATACCAGATGTTCCACGGAGTCTATTTCCTTCAAGTATGCTCTATCACCCATACCTCCTTCTTTTTCCCACAAATCAATAATGGCATAAGGCGCTGGGTAATGCTCTTTTCGTACCCGTTTCGCAACGTTACGACGCATTAAAGCAGCTAGAGGTTTCCTTATCCATGCACTGTTTGTTAATCCTTGTATGAATGAGGGTTTATGCTTTGGTGGCTTGTTCTTAATGAAATAAACTGCAGCTCGTTTTAACTGGCGTACGGGAACTACATCATCAACCATGCCTAGGCTTTTAGCTTTTACAGCATGTACAGCACTTCCAGTCAAAATGATTTGTGATAAGGCATTAAATCCACCAATTAATTGAGGTAATCGTACAGAACCTCCCCAACCAGGATGTATACCTAACATTACTTCAGGCAAACCGATACGAGTATCTTTTTCGTCACTAGCAATACGGTAGGTGCAAGCTAAAGCCAATTCATAGCCTCCTCCCATACAAAAGCCATCTATCATCGCGACGCTAGGAATGATTAGCGCTTGTAGTCGAGCAAATACCGCTTGTCCTTTTCTTAAAAAATCCACCGCTTGAGCTGGCGTTTCAAATTTTGAAAATGCATTTACATCAGCACCGGCGATAAATCCTTTTTCTTTAGCTGAATAAACAATCAAACCTATAGCCTTTTTATCTTGTGCTATTTCATGCAGAAGACTGTTGAGTTCGTCTAATACTTCTTCATTGATGCTATTTACAGACGTATCTTTTCTATCCAATCCCAACCACAGAATGTTATCACTATCTCGTTTCAAGTCCCAATGTTTGTAATTATTCATGTCCTTTCACCTCAGTCACTCGTTCAAGATACATAGCCCCGCCCTGTCCCCCACCAATACAGATAGAAGCCATACCTCGCGACTCATTTCTTTGTTCTAATGATTTTAAAACGTGTAATACAATACGTGCACCACTTGCACCTATGGGATGTCCTGCTGCAATTGCTCCGCCATCCCGATTAAGTTTTTCCAGCGAAGGGCCACCCAATGCTTTTTCCAAACCTAACTGAGTCCGGCAATAATCCTCATCATTCCAAGCTGCAACACAGCCTAAAACTTGCGCAGCAAATGCCTCATTAATTTCCCAACAATCAATGTCTTCAGATTTTAATTTCTGTCTTTGCAAAATAGGAGTTACCGCATGCACAGGACCAAGTCCCATTTGTGATGGATCTAGTGCTGACCATTGTGAGTCCACTATTCTACCAATAACTTGTAAACCATATTTTTTCACTGCATCGGCACTAGCGAGTAATAACAAACACGCACCATCCGTTATTTGCGAGCTATTTCCAGCCGTTACCATTCCGTATTTTTTATCAAAAAAGGGCTTCAATTTAGCTAATTTCTCAACTGTTGAATCTGCGCGTAGTCCATCATCTTGTGTATAAACCCGTCCCTTATAATCTATGATCGGTGAGACTTCAGTCATTCTCTTTTCGTTATAAGCTTTTGCCAGCTTTAAATGACTTTGGGTCGCAAACTCATCCATTTGCTCACGAGTTAGGTTGAAGCGATAAGCAACTTTTTCTGCTGTTTGTCCCATGTTCATACCCACAATAGGATCAGTGAGACCACGCAACAAAGCAATTACAGGAGCAAGATATGCTGGTCTAAATTGCGTGATTAGACCTAATTTTTGACTAAAACTTTTAGAACCATACCAACTAGCCAACCACGAGGCCATTTTTTGGTTGAATAATAAAGGAGCATGACTCATAGAATCGGTACCACCTGCAAGCACCAAGTCACTACGACCGCTTGCAATTTGGATTGCAGCATTATCCAGAGCTTGCATTCCCGATGCACAATTTCTCATTACTGTAAACGCGGGCACTTTATCGCCGCATCCCAAACGCAGGGAAATCACTCGAGCAATATTTGCCTCATCTGGACTAGGCATAGCACATCCAATAATCACTTCATTCAACTCAGTTGGAGCAAAAGGTTGTCGATTTAATAATGTCGTCCCTGCCGCTACTGCCAAATCAGATCCAGTAAAGGGACCTATGCCTTTGGCTTTGAGAAATGGTGTTCGATTTCCATCAACTATATACACGTCTCGACCATGTAAATTTGACTTCTGTTTCATCGATCCTCCTTATTTTAAAATTGAGTCGCAGCCTTTTGTTAAAAGAAACTTACTCGAAAAACTCCATACATCTGTAGTTCTTTGAGAAGTAGATTATATTCTCTTTTGCAAGTTACAAAAAATACCAAAATCTTTTAACTACACGCCCTGACTCCTAACTGAGATTGGCTGTAATTTTATGAATGATAAGAGTAGCAGTAATCATGTAATTTTGGAAATTTTATAAAGCATTATATTTCAAAATACTAAACTAACTTCTTGAAAAATTGGGTAGTATGCGAAGAAGTAAGTAACTCACACTTTACTGACCAATTATAGATCATAATGGAGCTTATAGAGACCAAACTCTATATTAAGATTTAATTTATAAGTAATGGATATTGACGACATCAAAATACCTGATATACTCCGCAACCATTGATTGGAGAGATGGCCGAGTGGTCGAAGGCGCTCCCCTGCTAAGGGAGTATGGGAGAAATCCCATCGAGGGTTCGAATCCCTCTCTCTCCGCCAGTCAACGCGCCCGTAGCTCAGTTGGATAGAGTATCTGGCTACGAACCAGGGGGTCGGAGGTTCGAATCCTTCCGGGCGCGCCATTCCCAAATAATAAAACCAAAATAAGAATCACTCCGAAATAGTAGCCAAGGCATCCCATGTCATTGGCCCGGAAGTGTTTGAACTGAAAGAGGTTCGACAAAATGCAAAGCGAAGAGCACGAAGTGCGGCGAAGCATTTTGGACGCGCTTCAGCGCGCCGCAAAGCGGTGAGGAGCGAACAAAGTAAGCGACGAATCTATCCTTCCTTTGAGTCTTGGGCTTATTTCAATTTAAAACTTAAATCTAATCACTATTGATAGCCTTCCGGGCGCGCCATTTTTACATAGTAAAATCAATGGCTTAACCCTTTTAATTGTGACATAAAACCAACCTACTGTGGCAAAAACGTGTCATAAATCCGTTCTGCAGCAATTTTTAAATGATCACTTGAAAGGTGAGCGTAACGCAATACCGTTTAATAGTTAGACCATCCTCCAAGATCTTGTAACTCGTGTAAGGCTGTTCCATTTTGTACATGCCAACTAGCCCATGTATGTCTTAAATCATGCCATCGGAAATCATCAATATTCGCTCTTATTAGAGCCTTCCTCCATGCATGATTATTACATCGAGTTACAGGCTTACCCTTGTATGTAAATACATAAGCAGGATGTTTGCCCTTTTGGGATTGAATAAGTGAAATAGCTTGTTTATTCAAAGGAACAGGAATTGCTCTTTTAGTTTTTGACTCATCAGGATGAATAAGAGCATGTCCTTTATCCAAATAAATCTCACTCCATTTTATTAATTACAAAATAGTTCAATTAATTGCCGGCACAATAATTATGTTTCAAAAATTACCAAACGAGCTTAAATTACAGATTTACAGTTTCTTTAATGCACAAATACTTAATAAAGTTTCCCTGGTTTCAAAAGAGGCTAGAAATTTGATTAGTATGAACAATTAAGGCTAAGACTACTAGGTTTAAAAAAACAGACTTACCTAGGAATTGGTCTGCAAAAGAAACTTATAAACTCTATCATTCCTTGTTTGCCCATAATGGGGAATTATCGGTAGATTACGTAAATACCGATGCTTCTACAAGCCCGCCAGTACTACTATGCCCTCTTTCTTTTCAATTACATGGTGAAAAAAAATTTAGTTCTCTATGGTGGATAAAGGAACAGCTGAAAGAAATGGAAAAGATTACGAATCGTTAATAAAACTATTAGATCATTAATCATCATTTAACACCAATCATTTGTTCGTTCTTTTTATGTGCTTTTTTTGCGCCTTTTTGACTGATCACATTTTGCGCAGATCACTTAGGTCCCGGACCGTCCCCGTGTAGTGCCTGTCAAACCACTTCTTATCTGGATTAGGTATCCTGTACCGGCAAATTAGATTGAGAACTTCCTCGACAAATCATATTCTGGTCATTAGGTATTGATACTAGAGGTTTGAAAAGGTTTGGCATTTTAACAACTGTCCCTGGGATGCCTTTTTTTTCAAGCACTTCATTACAAGCTGCGATTAATTTGAGATCATAGCGACCATTATTAAATATTAGCGTTTTACGCACAAACTCTTTTATGTGCTCAGCATATTTAGATAATTTTCCAATACTATCCATATAATCAATAATAACTAAAGCATGATCTTTTTTATTCTTTTTTAATGCATAGAAAAATGGGTCAAGCTGATTTTTTTTATGACGTTGGAAATTAGTAATAGAAGGTTTAATTTTCTGCAGTAGATGCCTTAAATAATTGGGGGAATCATTATCAATCAATGTAAAAATAGGCGTTCTATGATTCCTATCTTTGAAATCTAAGCCCGGTTTTTCTATGAGCAGATCTAAAGCTGCTAATCGATTTTTTATATCTCGAGGTGTTCTATCTAAGGAGGTACCCAAGCAAGCAAGATGTAATGCGGTACGGCCCGACATTGCTTGCTGAATCGTTGTATCCATTTTAGGGTTCTGGAGTAATTTCTTCAATACAGTTACGTTTCCCAGAAAAGCGGCCATCAAAAGTAAAGTGATACGCTCCTGCTGCCACAGCGGCACGAATTGCCCATCTTTTACTTTTAAAATTGGTAATGGCAAATGAGAAATAGAATCATATTTTCTGATATTTCTATTTTGTAGCATTTCGTAAACAGGTTTAGGTAGAAAAGCAGTATCTTCTTTGGTAATACCTAAGGGGCTAAGATCATATGTACAGTTTGCAAAATTGTAAGGAACAGGATGATAGTTATCCTGATACTCTTCAAAAATTTCCTGAGCACATCTAAAATTATCCGAAGGGTGTAAAAAGAAAGGTTTAAAGCAAAAATAATAATCTTTGCCATAATCAACTAATAATTGCTCATCTTCATAAATATCTCTGGCGGCAATGACCAACATTCTCTTTTTCTTTTCTATAAATTCGACATTTTCCTGAATGGTTGAAGCATTAATAAAACGAGAAACATTTCCCTGGTATTTTGCATCAAGTATTTTGTTCCTATTTTTCAAAAACATAAAATAATCTCTGTCTTTCTTTTCATCCTGATTTTCCTCATCGGAAACTTTTTCACCAGTGTACTCGAATAAAACAGTGCCCTTTTTGATGAAACGCCTGGCGTAAACACCATAGTGAATTTGCTGTGATGAAATGAGATTCAGAGGAGCAATGTAAACCAGATCGGGTTTGTCCTTTTTGCCACTTTTGTATTGAAAGTTAACCTGGGAACCATTGACTGATAAGTGAATTGAATTCTCTAACTCTTGAATGGATTTATTATCATCAAGATAGAATATTGGTCTGTGACTTTGTGCAGGAGTAGTCGTAGGAAAACGGTTGTCGTCTATCACCAACTCTTTCTCTCTTCCCTTGCCTTCATCATCAATAGTAAGGATCTGTACCTCTTCATTATTCGCCTCCACTGTTTGAGTCATAACCTCTTTTTGTTGTGGCTCATTAAGTGGGGAAAATATGGATGAATATAAATTAGGATTCAGTGGTTGGAGTGTTAAAACTTCCGGTTGAGAAAACATCAATTTTAGTAGCTCTTCCATGATTGTAGGGGGTAGCAATTCATTAGAGCTGTTATCAGTGATATCTTTTTGCTTTTTAGGCGCTTTTTGCTGATAGAATTCTTCTTCCCCTATTTCCATTATCCCATCTACCTCTAGGCTTTTCGGTCCATCTAATTGGTCTTGTTCTATTGCGCTTGCTTTTCTTTTGAGAGAAATATTTTCATCTTTAGATTTCATGGTGGTCTATTATACGTCAGTAAAGAACAAAATTTTAACATCTATTTATTAAAGGAGAAGCTTAAGAATTGATTTATTACGAATTCTGAGCTTTGCAGAGGACAATTTTTCATGAGTTAGGCATCGACAGTGTATTAAAATTAAATATTTTTGTTTATTTTGGCTATGAGCAATCATTCCAGAGTGTGTCAGGGGAAATGAGACAAATAAACAGATTACTCGACTGTCTAAATTTTCCCAGATACTCCCAATAATTTTCTATCCCAAACGAACATTCACCCAACTGATCTAAAAAATAAAAATCTGCCCACGCTGAGTACACCCATCTGTGGGCACACAATGGGATCAGCAAAAGAATCGTAGAGATGGAGAAAGCAATTTTTAAAAGTTTCAATGGGGTATCCTCAATTTTTTCAATAACTTGGTATTATTATAATTAAGGAATATTTCCTTGCCTTTAAAATTATAAATTAATGCCCTCATTTAGAATAGGACGCACCATCCCGAATTTATCGTGCATTCCTCCTTATAATCCCAATTATCAATCAATTCCTTAATGCTTGCATTAGATGCACATTCAGCCGCTGTTTTTCCAAACATATTAGTTATAGTTTTATCAGCTTGGTGTTCAAGAAGTAGCCTAACAAGTTTTATATGACCTCGACTTGCAGCTCTACTTAAACATGTATTATCAAGATAAAACTGCTTATTAATGTCTTTAATAATTAAAAGAAGCGCTTTAATTCTGTCCATATTTTGAGCATCCCAGCATAACTCAAACAACTCCTTTTCCGGTAAAATTTCTTTGGTCTGTTGCTTAGAGGGTAAATCCGCACGTGTTTGAAAAAAACTATTTGATATGGTTGGTTTATCTACCACAAGTTTTGTTAAATTCCACCCTATTTTTTTAGCTTCTTTGATTGCTTTTGGATCATCAAAATTGATACCTATATTTATTAATATTTTAATGGCTTTAATTCTGGATTGGTAATCATTAAGGTTTATAAAATATTGAAGCAAAGAAGAAATAAATTCATTTACAACCTGTAAGTCACCATTAGATTTAAATACGCGATCTATAATTTTTGATTGCAATTTATCTATAGCCGCTACAAAAACTTCAGGTTCCTCGATTAATTTGGCACCTGCTTCAATAAGCAGTTGAATAGCCACTTCATTTTCAGTATAGACAGTCGTTGCAAGCATTGGCTTATTAAATATATCTTTTGCATTAACATCAGCTCCATATTTAATTAGGAGCTTAATAATTTGTTTTTCTGCTTCACCTAACTCTTTTTTATTAATAGCATATTCTAACAGCTTACGACCCTCGAAGGTAATATTTACATCAGAGTAAAATGTTATAATTTGTTCTACGAGCTCTAATTGTCCTTTTTTTACTGCCCAACATAAAAATTGATCACTTTTATGCTCAATTCCTGAATTTATATATTGTCCATATTGTTCAATATTAAGTAGAACTTTTTCAGGCGATTCAGAATCAGCCATAATCTTGTCTAATAATTGATTCCAATCTTTAACAAGGTTTATTTTAAATCTAGCTTCTGTTTGACTAATGCTGGGGGGAAGATAAAGGTATAGATCCTCAAGATTAGTTAGATTATTGATAACGTATAAATCACACCACTCCAAGAAGGCTGCTATGCTTAGTTGCTGAGTTTCAAATACTGAATTTAATGGAATCAAAGAAGGGTTAAATTGACTATGCGTTTTATAAAGTAAGGGCTGCAACTCTTTATGCGCAATTAAGCGTTGCCTATGAGAATCAGAATAACCTGTATAATCGATTGGATTAGATCTAGCCCACCGCCTTAGACCTAACTGCGGAGGCGTTTCACCACCCGCTCCTACTAATACAGCTGGGATCCCGGCTTTAAGTAGGTGGCTAGCTAGAACCATATAAAAATCCATTATTAGTTGGGTATGCTTTCTAAAATCTAATTGGCTTTCAATGGAATCTAGAACCAGGTTTTCATCCTCTGCTAACCATGCCCAAGATTGAGAAACAATACTATCATGAGGGTCGGGCTCTTTTCCTCGTTGCTTACATAGCACATAAAATCCTGATCTCTCACTGGTAATTCCATAAATGACACAGCTTTTTCCGTTTTCATCAATTGATTGACAACAGCCAGTCATATGTCCAAGCAGGGCAGCGCGTGGATCGCTTGAAGGTAATTTTTTTAAATAATAGCCTTTATAGTCGGCAGAGATACTTTCACCGGAAATAAATAAGTCGGGAATATAATTTGCATTATCTTGAGGTATTAAATCTAGATATTGCTCAAACACATTTTCTGGCATGCCATACTGCAAAAAAAGTTCTGCCGCTTCTAAGTTTTCATTAGCCCTTGTATAAGCTTTATATTTTGCATATGAAAAAAGAACAGAAATCGGTGTGCGCGGTGATAATAAGCGGCTTTTCACCGTAGCTTCTATTTCTTTTTTATTTTCTTTCATTTTTGCTTCGATGTAATCTTCAAGGCTTATAAGCGTAGGTGTAGATTTAGCATCATTTTTCTTTTTTAGTTTTATTTGATATTTATCTTCTATTAAATTCTTAATTTCTTCCTTTTTATCGCTTAACTCCATTCTTTTTTTTTCAAATTGTTGTTGCTGCACTGCATTTAGTTGTCCTATTAATGGGTAACTAAGTAGCTGTCTTATATAAACATCAAATTTTTTATTTGTTTCTTTTGCAATTTTCTTAGTAGGCAATTGCATGTCTCTTAGTTTAAATAATGACTCGTAGTCTCTAACGAAACGTTGTTTACATTTTTGAGAAACATCTTCTTGAATGGTCCTTTCTAAGTGTACTGTATTTTCTTTAACATATTTTTCTATGCGAGTAGCTAAAGGTAACAATCTAAAAATAGGAGAGTTAGCATGCGTTGGGAAATTATGCTTGATAATTCCACGCCATAAATTAAGGTTACAAGTGACCGGTAGGAATCCAAATAAACAAGCATCATGAATTTTATTCTGCACTTGAGGGAATTGTTTTTCAAAATTTTCTAAATATTTCAGCGCTGCGCCTACTGTACCAAATGCTATTACTAGCTTTTGTGCTCGTATTCTGGCTGATTTAATCCGTTCAATTTGTGGTTGATAGTATTCTTCAGTTTCTGCTGCTCTAAGAGTTAGCCTTAATAATTCTAAATAAGCATCTTGGCTAAAACCTTTATAATCGGATATAACCTTAGGCAATGCTGCTAACTCCCTAGCTTGCTCTTCGCTACTAAAGAGATTTGCTGTATTTAAAATTTCTCTTATTAACATTATAAAATATTTACCTTACTTCTAATTATTGATTTAAACCTTTTGATTCACAGTATCTAAGCTTTAGCAATTTGCTATCCCGGATCACTTAGCTAAAAATTACCAGGATGAATGCATTAGCTAGTAAAAGATGGCGATGTGGGTGTATCTTCGTTTTGTAGCATAAAGCGTCGGACAGCTTCAGACTTAAAATGACTGTGAACGAGTGCTGCTCTTTTAGCCTTCTCTTCTGGTGTCTCTCTCTGGAGATACTCTCTTAAGGTTTCTTCTCCCCACCACCATTGATTTGCTTTGTCCGAGTCAACTAAAAGCTTGGGCGTGGTCAAGCGTTGCGCTAAATCATCGCAATATTGATAAAAGTCTCATCGAGCATCAATTATTTTAGTTTCGGATTCGGACAAAGCTTGAACTGTTTCTAAAAAGGCAACTCGCGATTCAGGAGACTTCATGTATGCACCTATATTACTTGTATATAAGGTATCTATTTCAACTGCATTTTCCTGAAGCAATTTTTTTAGTCTAATAAAGGTTTCAGTTGCAAGAATATCTTCAGTTAACAGTACAATCTTATCGTTGTGAGCTAGAAACTTTATAAACTGAAACCGTTCCTCATTGGCTAACCAACCCGTTTTTACCTGTAAATGGTCTCTAATTTCATCAGAGGGGTCTGAGCATCGGGCATCTGATCGAAAATTTGGAGAAAATTTTATAGCATTATCCAAATTACTTTCGGTTTTTTTGCTAAGACGGTGAAAATCATGAGTATTAACGAAGCGAGTCATTTTTTCAATAAATTGTTCTCTATTGTTTGACTTAAGCAAGTTGTTTAATGTAACACTTAAAAAGTAAGCATTTTCAGGATTGTGGTCACAAATTACACCATAGCTCGATCTTCTTAAAGCCATAATATCTAAGTTATGCCAACCAGAAAATCCAATATGGCATCCCCCTCCAGTGTTAGGCTTTTCGGCTAAAAGTTCTGCTATGACATCGGAGCGTTCTTCATTTGTTGTGATATAAACTCCCTCAGAATATTTGGGAGCATGCGTAATGGAAGTATTGTCCAATTTACGGAGTCGTTTCGATAAAGGGTTTTCTTTAACTATTTCAAGAGATAACCTGGGAACTGCTGGCCTTGTTGGCTCCGTTTTTCGTGCCTCAGGGGTTTTTACAGTAGTTCCGGTCGACGCTTCAAAAAAACAATTTTTAAACATAATATTCCAAAAGTGCGTAAACGGCGCAAAATATATCAATTTTATGCTTTTGTAGAATACTCTCTTTTGGAAACTAACTTTTTCTAAGAGGGACATTTGTATGAATAAAACTTTTCGCGACAGTACCAAAATGGTTGCTCATTTCGTTCAGCAATCCAATCTAATATAACTATTGTGTCATAAATTGTGGCATAACTGTGACAGTACTCCGCTGTTTTTGGCAGTTTTACACTGTTATTCTATACTTATGATGCATCACAAGGTATTGATTATTAGAGGTTTTTATTACCAAGCGCGCCATTTAATCAAGTACTTACGTGTGTTTTTCGAAAATTGAAAAAAGGGATATCAAATTTGTAACACTTTTTTAAATTCTTTCAAAAAACTAGTGCCAAAACGTTACGTGAAGCCCACTAATTCTATTTGCAGCATCTCGTAAATGATCCCTAGAAAGATGGGCATAACGTAACACCATTTCAAAAATTGACCATACCCCTAATTGTTGCAGCTCTTGGAGTGATGTTCTCTTTCTCTTAATGAGATCTACCTCATTCCACCGTACTCCAGTAACGTATCGAAGCACGCAATCCAGTAGATAAGGTAAAGTCAGCCATATCTTTTAAATGTGAAGGCAATTCATTGAGTAAACGATTTGCTTCCTCTAAAACTTAAAGAGCATCTAAATATAAATTTCAACAGCATGCAGTAACGCAACTAACTACTTTGAAGAGAAATAAATAAAAAAAAAGATGTTCCTCCTCCTCTCTTGCCTTCTTTTTAAGCTCTATATCCTTATTTTGCTCAATTGCCTCCTGTTTAGAGGCTTTATAAGACAGCTCGGGTTCCATTGTTATAAAAATGGAAAATTTTTCCTATTTACTTAGCGTAGGTATTTATTAGCATCTGATTAACTATCTTGTTGAGCGGGGCTTAATTAAACTTATAGTTTGATATTGTTATTCCATTTTGTACATTATAAGAATATATTCTGAGCCAATTAAGCAAAAGAAAATAAGGTTTTATTGTGTTAAGTAAGTCAGATAGAAACGAGCATTTAATTAAAGAGTATTTTAGAAAAATTAGTTGTAATTTTTTACAAGTAAATGATTTATCTAAAGAAATTAAACTTGATTATTTGCAAAAAGTTTATAACTGTCATATGCAAAGCTATCCATTTCATAATTTTGAATTGAGAGTTGCAAGCCAATCACACCCATTATTTCGTCAGTCCCTAACCCTTTTTAATTTGGGTGAATTTATTGACGGATATAATGGTGGCTTTTGTTTTCAATCTTCTGAAATTTTGTATAGGGCATTAAGTAAATCGGGTTTTGAGGTTTATCGTTCTATTGCAAAAGTTCTTAATGGATTATCACCAGACTCCCTTGAGGCAAAAAAGATTCCAGCTACTCATTTAATCTTAATTGTTACTATAGAAAATGAAAAATATTTAGTCGATCCTACAATGGGAATGAATGGTTCTTGCTCACCATTTTTAATTCCAGAAAATGAACATGTTTATCAACAAAATAATCAACATTATAAAATCGAAAAAGTAAAGGAGGAGTATCATTTTTACCGAAAGATAAAGGAAAACTGGTCGATCAGTTTTTGCTCTTCTTTTTTACCTGCAAATCAAACTACCATTTCTACTCAATTAACAAAACTTGGTTGTTATCCCCTAACTTTGGGAATCCGTGATCTTATCGGCTTAGTTGGGATTGCTACACCAACGGGAGGTAAGAGTTTGTTATGGAATCCAAAAACCAGGTTATTTATTTTTAAAACAATTTGTTATATAGAAGGTGATAAAGAACAATCCTTTAATGATCTAGGTGTTGCGTATGAACTTATTTGTAATCAATTTAAAATAGATCATATTAGCAAAAAGAAATTTAAACAATTTTGTGAAAAAAATAAGTGGCCACAACTCAAAAGCTCATTTTTTGTAGATTTTCCTATTGATAAAAATGAAATAGAGAAAATGAAAGAAAATTTCTCGAATTGCGAAAACAAATATATATAATTATTTTCTTTATGAGGTATGTCGCCTTTTCGTGAATCTAGTAAGTCGGCTTTACGGGCTCGTATTCTGGCATAACCATGGTCATAAACATCCATCAATCGAGACCAACCAATGGGAAAGAAATTTATAACAATCCGGAGCATCCCGAATATGATCATCAGATAGATGCGCACTTTCAAAAACAGCAATTTAGCCTTGGATCTGTTTATACAAAGGATCATTAATTGCACTATATACTAATTTCGAAATTATTACTTTCCAAATGAGTATATTCTCTAAAAATTCATTCCGTGTAAAATAATTAGTCAATTAGCAGAACCTTTGTCACGGAGTATTTTCTATGAAGTCCCTCCAAAGCATCCCACCGGTCTTTCATTATGTTTGGGTAGGGGGCGAGATTAAACCTCATTACCTGCAATCCATAAAAGATTTATCGGGGGTTGCCTATCGAAATCGTTTTAATAAAACGATCATTTGGACAGATAATGAAAAAATTATCAACAAGCCATTGAGCCAAGCAGCTTCAATTAAGTACAGTTCTGGCAAATTGAAAAACCACCCTGGATCTTCTCATCCTAAAGGTAAAATTTCACAAGAACCATCCCCCGCTGAAGTTTTAGATGTTCCTATTACTGCAGAAAATTATCATATAGAAATCAGAAATATAAATGAATTGGTATCTCGTCTGAAAAACGATCCAATTTTTTCAGACAAAGAAACTAATGCATTATTATTACATATATTAACTGAATCTATAGGAAACAAGAATTTAGCAGCGGTAAGCGATTTAATTAGGTATTGTAGTTTATATTACTTTGGCGGCTACTATCTGGACACCGATTTATTAGCACTAGTGAATAAGTCGACAACACTTGCACCAGATAAACCTAAATTTGGGATAATCGGTCACTTTAGGCGATTTGAACACCCGGAGGAAAAGCGTTATTTAGCCAGACTTTTGGGCATTGAGTTGCCTCTGGAAATTGAGGGAAATAATGATGCCTTTGGCGTTGTGCCTCGCCATCCTATTTTGCGAGTAGCAATCAAAAAAATGTTGGAAAAATATGCTCAATTAGAAATAGAGCCCGTGATTTTTAAAAACGGCTTTACAGATATTGCCGATAAATTAAAGCAACCTTTAGGCACCTTTAAACACGAATTTTTATCTAAATTAACTCGTGATAAAAATGCTCAAAATAATTTTATGACTGAGCTTTTGAACAAGTCATTTGAACTGCGTTTATTAAATAACGTCGATTTTGATGAAATAGATTTAAATAACTTGCCCAAAAGGACACGACAATCTGTTGATAATGATAAAGCTAAGGTATGGGAAGCGATTGATGACTTAATTAATGAGTATGCAACCCTGTTAAAGGTTAAAATGAATTCTAAAGAAAGTACACGGGAGTTAGCTATAGAATTGATCCGTGTTGTCCAATCAGAAATTAAAAATCATAAGGCACAATATTCGATGGGTTATGAGTTTGCAACAGAGAAGGATGCAAAACGATTTCCTTTTGTTCAAGGAACCTCAACAAAAACTAATAAAAGAAGATCGAACACTTGTCTGGTAATCCCCCCATTTTTAACTGACACTAAAAGTAGAAACCTAGGCTGCTAGAGCCAATTTTCTTTTGGGTGGTATACCTCCAATAGCCGAGTTAGGACGTTCATTGTTATAAGACCAAAGCCACTT
>NZ_CDRUGZ020000010.1:0-255 GCF_977063395.2 Legionella nigrisilvae | reverse complement strand
AAAAGAAATCAATTGAGATTCTCCAAGTAGCGGCGAGCGAACGGGGATGAGCCTGGTGTGATTTATAGTGCAATGAAGTAGAACAACTTGGGAAGGTTGGCCATAGAGGGTGAAAGCCCCGTATACGTAGGTTGCATTAAGAACTAAGCACGCGAACAAGTAGGCCGGGACACGTGAAATCCTGGTTGAATATGGGTGGACCATCATCCAAGGCTAAATACTACTTACTGACCGATAGTGAACCAGTACCGTGAG
>NZ_CDRUGZ020000009.1:0-260 GCF_977063395.2 Legionella nigrisilvae | reverse complement strand
GACGCTATGGTCGCCAGGAAAACTGTTTATGCATAATGGGGGCTATTATACCCGAATTATGCTTTAGGTAAATAAAGAGGTGCACATTTTTTTGTAAGTGAGGTCAAAAACCTCACTTTAATACCTTTAAACTTGTATCTGGAGCTATGAACTGAAGTAGCTCAGATTATATGGTCAAGACAATCAGCCAATTAGTACAAGTTAGCTTCACACATTACTGCGCTTCCACACCTTGCCTATCAACGTTGTAGTCTTCAACG
>NZ_CDRUGZ020000007.1:0-301 GCF_977063395.2 Legionella nigrisilvae | reverse complement strand
GCTGATAGTGAGGGTAGGCTTATAGCTGATGTGGAGGATGAAGGAAATACTGATGACTGGGATGAAGCATTGGTTAATCGGGCGAGGTTTAATAGTGAAGGTAGAGTTGTAGCTGATGTGGAGGATGAAGGAAATACTGATGACTGGGAGGCAGCACCTGTTAATCGGGTGAGAGCTGATAGTGAGGGTAGGCTTATAGCTGATGTGGAGGATGAAGGAAATACTGATGACTGGGATGAAGCATTGGTTAATCGGGCGAGGTTTAATAGTGAAGGTAGAGTTGTAGCTGATGTGGAGGATG
>NZ_CDRUGZ020000006.1:0-307 GCF_977063395.2 Legionella nigrisilvae | reverse complement strand
GGATTTAACTCAGGCTCAGGATTTAACTCAGGCTCAGGATTTAACTCAGGCTCAGGATTTAACTCAGGCTCAGGATTTAAGTCAGGCTCAGCATTTAACTCAGGCTCAGGATTTAAGTCAGGCTCAGGATTTAACTCAGGCTCAGGATTTAACTCAGGCTCAGTATTTAACTCAGGCTCAGGATTTAACTCAGGCTCAGGATTTAACTCAGGCTCAGGATTTAACTCAGGCTCAGGATTTAACTCAGGCTCAGGATTTAAGTCAGGCTCAGCATTTAACTCAGGCTCAGGATTTAAGTCAGGCTCAG
>NZ_CDRUGZ020000005.1:0-463 GCF_977063395.2 Legionella nigrisilvae | reverse complement strand
CCCCAGTAATTATTTCTTCAAGTTCAGCTTATTCCGAGATTTTATTTTTTATTACACTTATCCCACGGCATTGAGAAAAATGAATTAGCTCTTTGCGTCGCTGGGAGATATTGAGCTCAAACCCAAACCCAAAACCCATTACCTTGCAAGATACTAAGAACCACGAATCCACCCCCTGCTTATATCTGATTTTGTTTATGAGTTAATGGGGCGAGGAAGCCGGAATAAAATTTAGTACAGAACGACCCGTGGGGTCAGGCCTTGAATTTTGAATTACAACCACGTGCCAATAAAAAACCGGTACAATTCACAATTCAAGGCCTGACCCCATTGGTGGCGACATATAAACTTCAGTATTTACAATGTGTCTCGGATGTCCCAATTGCCCCAGTAATTATTTCTTCAAGTTCAGCTTATTCCGAGATTTTATTTTTTATTACACTTATCCCACGGCATTGAGAAA
>NZ_CDRUGZ020000004.1:0-469 GCF_977063395.2 Legionella nigrisilvae | reverse complement strand
AAGTACTTTAATCTGAATAAACCGAATGAAAAACCCTCTAATTTGGTGGAGCCGAGGAGGATCGAACTCCTGACCCCCTGCGTGCAAGGCAGGTGCTCTCCCAGCTGAGCTACGACCCCATTTTTTTACATCGATCTTTTGTTTTACTCTTCGTTGCATGCGCTCTCTTGCTCAGTCACATACTGATGTATGTTCCTTCGCTCGTTCGGGCCTGCGCCTCGATTAAAACAAAACCTCTTGTAAAAATGCTTCGTTCACTCTTTTACTGCTCGCGCTTCGCGCTTGCAGCTTGGCGTGTTCGAGCATCTTTTCACCCTTTCGGATGGTAGGATTCTTCTTCTTGAAAACAAACTGTGTGGGCACTTTAAATTACTTTAGTGCCATTAATTAAGGAGGTGATCCAGCCGCAGGTTCCCCTACGGCTACCTTGTTACGACTTCACCCCAGTCATGAACCACACCGTGGTAAA
>NZ_CDRUGZ020000003.1:0-688 GCF_977063395.2 Legionella nigrisilvae | reverse complement strand
GTTCATGACTGGGGTGAAGTCGTAACAAGGTAGCCGTAGGGGAACCTGCGGCTGGATCACCTCCTTAATTAATGGCACTAAAGTAATTTAAAGTGCCCACACAGTTTGTTTTCGAGATAATGAAGAATCCCAACCGTTACTGAGAAGAAACGGAAAAGATATTCGATCACGAGATTGTTGTTGATGTAAATGAGATGTTGTAGTGCATTTTCAATAAATGCGTACCTAGTCGCAAATCAAAAAGCAAAGTGCATCGAAGCATTTTTGCCAGAGAATTTTTCTTTAATCAAAGCAAGTGTTGCTTAGATGATGGAAAATGTCGAAGTAAAAATGGGTCTGTAGATCAGTTGGTTAGATCGCACCCCTGATAAGGGTGAGGTCGGTGGTTCAAGTCCACCCAGACCCACCATTCTATGGAATTCTTCAACGGTTTATTCAGATTAAAGTACTTTTACGAGAGTATTTTAATCTGGAATAACCAGGCGTTCATTAAAAATATGGTAAACAAAGAGGTAACACAAGCGTACTTGTATTTGAAATAGAAGCATATGATCTGAGGTAACTGAGATTATATGGTCAAGAAGAGAAGCGCAAACGGTGGATGCCTTGGCAGTAAGAGGCGATGAAGGACGTGGAATCCTGCGAAAAGCTCTGGTGAGCTGGAAACGAGCGTTTAACCAGAGATGTC
>NZ_CDRUGZ020000002.1:0-1200 GCF_977063395.2 Legionella nigrisilvae | reverse complement strand
GGTAATCCCCCCATTTTTAACTGACACTAAAAGTAGAAACCTAGGCTGCTAGAGCCAATTTTCTTTTGGGTGGTATACCTCCAATAGCCGAGTTAGGACGTTCATTGTTATAAGACCAAAGCCACTTGGTGGCCTGTTCCTGGACTTGTTCAATACTCTCAAATAAGTATTGATTAAGCCAGTCATACCGAACAGTACGATTATAGCGCTCAATATAGGCATTTTGCTGCGGACAACCTGGCTGAATGAATACAAGCTCAATATCGTGATTTTTAGCCCATCTTGCGAGCTTATGGCTTACGTATTCAGGCCCATTATCACAACGTATCTGCTTAGGCTTGCCTCGCCATTCAATGACTTGCTCCAGTGTCCGGATGACTCGGGCAGAAGGCAATGAAAAATCCGCTTCGATTGTCAGGCCTTCCCGGTTAAAGTCATCAATAATATTCAGTAGCCGATAACAGCGTCCATTATCCAGTTGATCATGCATAAAATCCATTGACCAGCACTGGTTGCTTGATGTTGGCACGGCCAGGGACTCAGGCTTTTCCCTGATTAACCGTTTTTTGGGTTTTATCCGTAAATTTAACTCGAGCTCTTTGTATACACGGTAAACACGTTTGTGATTCCAACAAAAACCTTTCACGTTGCGCAAATATAAAAAACACAAGCCAAATCCCCAGTTACGGTTGTTTTGAGTTAAGCGCATTAGCCAATCCGCTATGACCCTGTTTTCTTCATTCAGTTTGGGTTCATAACGGTAGCACGTCTCACTGATGCTAAATAACCAGCAAGCCATCCTGACTTCAATATTCCGTTCCCGCACTATCACGCGCGCAAGCTCTCGGCGAGCGGATGGCTTTTTTACTTTTTTTCAAGCACCTCTTTTAAAATTTCTGACTTTAAGCGCTCTTCAGCGTACATCTTCTTTAAGCGGCTATTCTCTGCTTCAAGTTCCTTTAGCCGAGCCATCATTGGAAGATCCATGCCTCCATACTTGGCTCGCCAGTTATAGAATGTCGCATTGCTTATACCATGCTCTCGACATAAATCTGGAACTGCAACACCACTTTGAGCTTGCTTCAATATCGACAGGATTTGGCTGTCACTAAATTTTGATTTCTTCATGCAGAATCTCCTTGCACATACATTACGAGAAAATTCTACTTTTGGCATCAACTATTTTGTGGGCGGATTACC